>JAWAFK010000001.1:0-177048 GCA_038890395.1 Candidatus Nitrosotenuis sp.
TGGTGAAGCTGCGTGCGGTGTTGTCTGTGATTCCGAGGTTCTCTGTGAGCGACTTGGTGGATGTCTTGGCTGTGTTGTCTGTGATTCCGAGGTTCTCTGTGAGTGATTTTGTTTTTGTGGCTGTAAGAGATATGGTATCAACTAGACCGAGGCTTTCCGTATTGGATCTTGTACGTGTAAGGAAAGTTTGGATGTTATCTGCAAGTCCGAGGTTCTCTGTGAGTGATTTTGTTTTTGTGGCTGTAAGAGATATGGTATCAACTAGACCTAATTTTTCAGTTAAACTGATTCTTGTTATCCGTGGAGTAACAACGTCTGTAATACCAAGTTTTTCATTTAATGCTCTAGTTTTAACTGTGGTTGTAGTTACGGCATCCTTAATTCCTAGATTCTCAGTCAATGCAACGAAATGTGTTTTTGCTGGTTTAGTTGGCCACTGGACTACCTGGAATCTATAATTTTGAGTCGGGTCAGACTCCGAAGTAATCAACACTACATTATTAGTTGAAGTTAGGTTGAAAGCTATTGTTCCCCTTGGGAATCCGGTACCAGTTCCTGTACTGCGCGCGTTTTCACCCATGATTGAAGTAGTGCTCGTGCTTCTTACCGTATTTATGGAGATATTTTGTGTAAACTCTTCAGAGCCAGTACTAGTTCGTGTACCACTTAGATGTTGCACTATCATTGCGTCAGAGCCGGTCTGACTGTTTGATACCACCCAAGCTACTCCTGATATCGAACTAGCAGGGCTTGCAGTGTTTTCAAGATCGAATGCAATTTTGGTAGGAGAGCTAAAGTACACTTCGGCTCCTGCCTCATCAAGACCAGTTGAAGTAATAGAAGATCTGTGTTGGTAGTGGAAGAATGCTCTTTCCGTTGAACCCACACTTGTTATTGTTTCCTCTTCTACTGCAGTTGATGAAAAGGTATGAGCCACTCTCTGCACCGACCAGTTATCTCCAGTGAATTCAACTACTGCATAGCTAAGAGAGTTTGCCTTACTGTCTGCAACGCCTCTGGTAAATCTAGCAATATCTGATGCGCCAATCCATTCAGCAGTACTTTGTGCGGTACTCCATCTGCTTGTTCCTGCGTCAACATTGCTTTGTCCTGTGATAAAGACAACCACTTTGTTATCGTTTGTAATTCCAGATATTGTTGAGGTATCAACAGTAGTGGCAGTTGCTCCGTATGTTACTGTGCCAACTTTTCTGACTTTGATGGAGTTTGCATTATCTGGGTGACCTTGATAATCAATTATCTGCCAGCATATTCTATCATTAACTGCAGCATTGCTTATCCTTGTGAATGTTATGGAGCCTCCAGCAAAATCAGGATCGCTCAAATACGCTGTAACCCTATCAGCGTTTTGGGTTCCACCCCCAGAAGTTCTTCCCAATCCTTGCAGTCTTGTGTCAACTATTCGTATGAATGCCTCTCCTTGCGGTGCAACATAATCAGTTCCTGCCGTTAGTGTCTTTGTTGTCTGGCCGGATGGTATAATGGTGCATCCATTCTGTGTGTTAAATTCTATACCTGGGAATCTTTTAGCTGTGACAGTATCTTTGAGTCCAAATTTTTCTGCGACAGACTGTACTTTTATTGTTTGAGCCGTAGCTGATAAGCCGAGTTTTTCTGTTAATTGCTTCAAGTTGAATTTGCCTACAAGCAACGTATCACTCATGCCGAGTTTTTCTGAAAGCAGCTGATCGCCAGCAGTTCTTGTAAACTGTATCGTATCTGCAAACCCTAGTCTTTCTGAGAGTGACACTCCGGTCTTTTTTACAGTAATTGTATCATGAATGCCTAATTTTTCACTCAGTTTTTGTACTTTAATGGTCACAATAGTGTCTTTTATTCCAAGGTTTTCTGAGAGCCCCTTAGTTATTTTCTTAGTGACAAGAGTGGTGTCTTTTATTCCAAGGTTTTCTGAGAGCTGCTTTGTTAGACTCTTTGTGAATGATATCGAGTCCTTGATTCCTAGTTTTTCTGTTAGGCTTGATTTGAAGATGTAAGTTACAGTAATTGATATGGCGTTAAATTGGGTGTATCTCTGCGCAGGGTTGGATGTGGGTCTCGATTCATCAGTAAGCTTCCAGCCAAGCGCAAACCAGTTTTGGCTAACATCTATTGCACTTTGTACATCAGATATTGCCCCAGAGCCAAGATTGATTGGACCGCCAGAAGTTGCAAAACATGTTATGTTATCTGCGTAGGTAGTTCCGTTTCCTATATCATTCCACAGATTTTGTCTGCCTGGAGCATCGTTAACTATGCTTGATGGCTTTAGTTGCATTTGTCGGACTTCGCATGTTCGTGGTGCTGCTGTAAAGGTTGCAGTGGTAAACGATGTTGTGACATTAGTTACTATTTTTCTGTTATCACTTGAGATTGAGCTAATGTCGTATTGGGTTGTAGCCCTTTTGCAACCAAAGTTATTGTTAGTTCTAGATATTCCTACCTGAGCCTCTGATAAATTAGCTATATTGCTTGGTGTAGGACAAGTGGTACCTGTTCCAGCTGCATGTACTTCTAAGAATCTGTTGTTGTTAAATGTGACCGTTGGATCCAAAAATGCAGTTTCACCTACATTGAGTGGTCGTTCGATATTAAGGAACTCAAGCGTGGTTGCAAGTCTGCCATTTGTGTTTTCAATTTTCATATTGGAGAATTCTTTTGATGCCTTTGAGAAATCTACTACGAGTGATTCTTTGTTGATTTTCTTATAGAACACAGCTTCCGATATTAACTCGGATTTCTTTTTGTTGATTTTTTCGTTTTGCTTGAGTTCTTTTACTTTAGACAAAAATTCTGAAATATTTGTGAATTTTTTAGTAATTAGTTTCTGTACTGTTTCAGGTCGTGACACAATGATTTGATCACCTAGATCTGCCTCATCCGTTTCAATATTTTCTAGTTCTTGGACAAATCCGAATTTGGTATTTGTTTTATTTTCATTCATATTGGTGAAATACAAAAACGATTCAAGTGGTTGATCTATCTTTTTGCCATAGGTAACCAGAAATCTCCCATCACTGTTTTCCCGTAATGCGTTGATAAAGAATCCAGTAGTATTTTCAAATTTTTCCACTTTGCATGTATTATTGTTTAATGTTGATTCTCTCCACTGATCTGAGCTTACCTGTGTCTCCATCAGCTTCCAGTATTTCTTTCCTATTGCTACAGGAAGTTCGGAATTGATTCTACCTTTTTCATAGATACGTAGTGAACAGTCATTTTTGTTAAATACAAATGGAATCTGCATCGAGTCATAGATTATCTCGCTATCGGTTTCAGTAATGATGTGTTCTTTGTATTCATTTATCTCAGGATCAAATATCCATTCGGGGAGGCCAAACGTGGCTTTTCCTGTTCCGTTCGCAAATTCTACTTTGTAATAGTCCTTACCCCTTTCTTCGAATACAATGTTTGGATCTTTTGATATTAGCGAAGACTTGGAAATGGTGACGTTATCTATCATACCGAGTCTGGACGTAACTGTTTTGTTGTTTGCTAACAAAGTGCTTTGGAATAGCTCTACATGGTCGGCTATACCTAGGCTCTCTGCGTGTTGTATCTGATCAATAACACTGTTGATCGTTGTCTCAACAGAATCGGTGATTCCAAATGCACTTTCTGCGAAAATGTAGCCAGTACTGTCAACGGATACCCTTGGAATTAATGTTAATGTAACATTATCAGTAAACGACAAAACGTTTTCTGAAAATAACGGTATGTGTTGGGTTTCCGGTATCTGTGCTGTAAATAATTTCTTAATCTCCGTTTCTGTTAATGCACGGTTGTAGATTATTGCGTCATTGATTGTTCCGGAGAATTTGTTTGAGAGTTGTGAATCTTTTCTGAAAGTAGAAATGTACGCACCAATCACTACATCGGTGACAGAGTTGATAGTTGTCACAGAATTGGTTACAAGTTCACCTTTTGAGACAGTAAATTGTTCTGTTAATGTTTTTCTTGCTTGTAGTGTGCCGTTCACATACAGCAAGATGTTTGTACCATTGATTACAGCTGCTAGGTGGGTTAGGCTTTCCACCTTATTTGTTCCTTGAATTTCTGTCCAACGTATTCCGTCAAATACTGTGAATGTAGCTGTGTGTTTTGGATCTATTACATTATTTATTGATAAAACGAATGACCTATCTTTTGAGATAACTGTCAATTCATCTGAAAGATTGTTGTATTCTGGATCAACCCATGCAGAGATGGTTATCTGGTTTGTGTGATTGATCTTTGGAATTACGATGTATTGTGTAGCATTGGTATTGAGGGTACCGTTTACGTTTGTCTGATTGAGCAGGTTGATTTGTGGTAGTTCTATTTCGATTGGTGTTATAGGCACGGATTTGATCAGAATCGATGGTAGTGTTTTGTTATACAGCGCCAATACCTGCTCTGCTGTGAGATACTCGTAGTAGATTCCCACTTCATCGAGGCTTCCTGAGAACGCTCTTTGTGCTGTATCAACCGTTCTTGAGTCTAGTGCTGCTCCGACTACAACATCAGCGTATTTTAACGATATTTGTGGTGTGGTGCCTTGTATGTCGCCTTTGGCATCAACTATGATAGCCGGAGTTGTTTTTGCAGTATTTGAGATGGTGCCATTTACATAAATTGTGATGTCTGTTCCATTAAATGTGGCTGCTATGTGAGACCAGTTTTGGCTTATCTTTGTGCTAGTCTGTATATTGTGCCACTTTATACCATCAAAGACTGAAAACGTGGCAATCTGTGGAGGATTGACTATGTTATTTAGTGTGAGCTCAAAGGATTTGTCTTTGGAGAGTATAGTGAATACGGACGCGCCTGACGCATATTCCGGCCTTATCCAAGCTGCGACGGTAATGCTTGAGGTCTGGTTCGTATTGTCTGCTGCTTTGATGAAACCGCCGTTTAGTATGATTCCTGTCTGATTTACGAATGCGTTTCCCACGAGTGAGTCGGTTGTTGTAGTATTGGCACTCCATGATTTTGTCGCATTTGGAATGGTCGTTGGGTTAGCAGGTGTGGCTGAGATGGCGGAGTTGACAGGCGGAGTTGTGCTGCTAGTCATCGTTAGGCTCTCTATGAGCGACTGGATTAGGTGGATTGGGTTGGTTGGATTCGAAGGTGTGGCTGAGATGGCGGAGTTGACAGGCGGAGTTGTTACCACACCTTGTTCTTCTGACTTAATGAAAGTGGAATTAGTTTGAATGTCCACTGAGGTAAACAATGTAGAATTAATGATTGATGAGAGTGGAATTTCATCAAAGTCGTCAATGCTTGTGTTGTTATTAATAAAATCGGCACTATTAGAATCAACAGTACCACTTGGTGGGTCCTGCAATATGTCATCATCTGTTTCGGCATCTTCAGTTTCAGCATGAGCGTAATAAGACGATGAAATCGATAATGGTGTTGTGACAATTGATGAGATTAAGATAAAAATAAAAACAAATGATAGAGTTTTGGTATAATTCTCAAGTTTTATTTTTGGAGCTTCAGATCTTACGATAATGTAGAAGGCCGCCGTGGCAAAAATGAAAACATATGTTGTAGATTGTTGTTCAAGCCATACAACTACAGGTGTTATCTGATCATACAAATCATCGTAGATTGACTCAGTTGATATTGTGTTGATGATTGGTTGGAGTTGAAGTAGATCATTATCAGATCTAATGTTAACGGCGTTACCAATATCTAACGAGATTTCGGCAAAGTCACCAGCTTGGAGATCACCTGTTTCATCTCCCAGTGATCTAGTGATGTCATGGTATAGTGTTGTTATTGTATTGTCGGATGACAACAAGCCAACTATTTTGTCGAAATTGAATTTTCGGTTGTTAAAAATTCTTTCAAGTATAGCTTGGGTTGGATTATGTTTCAACAGATATAGTTGGTTGTCAGATCCGTCGTCGTTGGATACATTAACATCTTCTGTTATGTGAACTCTGTTAGCATATTCAACTCTTGGCTGTTTTGTTAAAGTTATTGTTACTTCTTGATTTCTATGTTGTATTTTTTTCTCATCTAGAGATATTGTGAAATCTTTTGTTAATTTAGGATCGGTGATCTTTCCAATGAATGTTGGTGTTGTTTCATGTTTGTAGTTTTTTGTTACAGTATCACCATATGTGGTGATAAATGACGATACCATCAAGGCAAAAATTAACGATAATGAAATTACTTTGACACTTTGCAAAATTATCTACCTCGATAGAAATTTCCAACTTGAGAGATACGGAAGTTGAGCTGATCTTACAATTTGCCGTACAGCTATACTATATTGTGTACTTCCATAATCGTCTTGTTTTGTGTTATTCAATAAGATGGTTATCTGAAAAAATCAGATAAGCAATGAGGAAATTTTGGAAAAAAACCAATGCCACTTTGGCACCTTGTGACAATAATGGTACCAAACTGGTTTACACATTATTGTCACTAAAACGTTTGAAATGTTTCCTAAAATTGATTTTGAAAGCAACCAAGAAATAAAATTTAGATTGTGATTCAGACATCGTAATGAATGTTAGATATCGATTTGTTGAACAGCCATTCTTATTTTGATATTACGGAGCTGTGTTTGTAGTGTTTTTGTATTTCCAGTGCTAAAAATTTTTAATGAATTTTTTTTCGATGGAGAGAATGCTTTATGATTAGCAATTTGATCTGCTACTGTGTTCGCAGGATCTAAGAATGTAATATTTGGAAATATTTTTTGCAGTAAAGGAAGTAAAAATGGCAGATGAGTACTCGATAACGTGACAACATCAACATTATTTGTTATAAATTTGTGTTGTAGGATTGAGATTATTTTTTTACTACAGAAATTTTTTTCGGTAATGAATTTTCCACTTTCAACAAGATCCACAAGTTCACTTGCATCAATTATTACAAATTTTATTTTTCGTTTTATTGTGTGCTTTTTTATAAAGTTGGACAATGCATGACTATTTGCAACTAAATGAGTAACTAACATAGCAACGGAATTAGTTTTTGTTAATCGTTGTGCTTCTAGTAAGGGGGGGAACACCCCGATCACTCTATCATTCTTAGCAAATATTTCTGAAAACAGAATGGATGGTGTGTTAGAACCTACAATTATCAATTTGGGGTTAAATTTTTTTTGCAGGTTTCTAATCGTTTTTTTTATTATTTTTTTAAGCTCACCTTTAGATTTTTTTCCATACGGATAATTTTTTTGATCTGCCAAATACACAATTTCTGTTTTTGTACGTTGTTGAATTGCTTTAATGATTGATAATGATCCAAGACCAGAATCAAATACAGCTATTTTACTCATTACCTCTAATACATCTCCTTTGGAATTTACATCTTGTCAGCTAAATTTACTCATCAGTTGATTATAATGCACTATGTGAATTAAGAATCAAATTCTAAATGGTTGCGCATGACCAGCTTCGAGAAGAATTGGGCACATCAAGACACTACGAGTTTTACAGACAAAATCAAAGATTCTGTAAAACCACAGGGTGCATTGAAACCAAGAATTCAGACTGCAGTAAACAAACTACAGTTGCAGATATCAAAAATGGATTCAATGCTAAACAAATTACATGAACGTGATGCTCAACTTTTCAAAAGAATCGTAGCTGCAATGCAACAACATGACACAAATGCAAGTCGTGTGTTGTCAAACGAACTAGCTGAGATACGCAAAGTAACAAAGATGCTTAGCAATGCAAGAATGGCATTAGAACAAGTTCAATTACGTTTGACTACCATACACGATCTTGGAGACGCCATGGTAGCAATTGGTCCGGCAATGTCAACCATGAAAGGTTTGAGATCATCGCTTGGCCGATTCATGCCAGAAGCTGATGCGGAACTAAACGCAATGACTCAGACATTGGGTGGCCTCATGATGGATTCATTAGCGGGCGATGCATTCAGTGTTGACTCTGACATTTCAAGTGAGGAAACAGACAAGATTTTGCAGGAAGCGTCTGCTGTTGCAGAACAGCAAATTGGGGAACGATTCCCATCAGTTCCCTCTCCTTCAGGACTTTCGTCCCAATCAAGCTCTTCAACTTACGAATAAGAACTTGGAAGACGAAAGATTCTTTTTGTTTATTAAAATTTGTGATTGATTTTACCTATACAACATGATGAAAAAATTGTTCACAGTTTTTGTATGATTTATCAAACTAAATGTTAATTCAAAATGAAAAGACAACTTAACTCAAAGTTGTTATTAGCCATTAAAGAATGCACGTTGAATGGCGACATCCTGTATGATGATTATCTGTTTATCTATTTGCGATTAGAAGACGGTTCAACAGTAGAGTTTCCGCCATCTAGATTAGTTTTTCAGTTGCAAGACTCCTGCAAGGCGCTGTTTGAGTGTATTTTGTCATTTTGTAGCAAGATTTGTTCTGTTTTGGTATTAATCATTAACAGAAACAATCTTTTCATGGGAGTATAATTAGTGATTTTGGGTTATAATAGACTTGGCCTGATGAAAAACCGCGGTCCACTGATCCCAACTAAGTCGTCCCGTCTGAGTGTTTTGCCTGCTTGGATGGTAGCTACAAAAGATTATCTTGTTTTCATAAAGAAACTGCTTACCATGAAAAAATTTCTGATTCTTTATTTTGAGGATGTTTTTTAAAGCATCAAATGCTATCTTGCCAAGGCAGATTATGACTCGGACATTTTTTAGCAGAGATAATTCTTGTTGGAGATAACTAGAACAAGTGTTGATTTCTGCTTGAGTAGGTTTGTTATCGGGGGGCGCACATTTTACTGCTGCTGTAATGTATGCATTAATGAGACTAAATCCATCGTTCTGATATTTGCTTGTAGGTTTTGTTGCAAACCCATTATCGAACAACACTTTTGCTACCCAATCTCCTGAGCTGTCTCCTGTGAACATTCTGCCTGTTCTATTTCCTCCATGTGCTGCAGGTGCTAGCCCTATGATGAGAAGTTGGGCGTTAGGATCTCCAAATCCGCTTAAAGGCAGTCCCCAATATTTTTCATTTTTGTATCTTTTTACTTTTTCAGAAGATATTTTCCTAATATACGACACAAGTCTAGGACATTTTTTACATCTGACTATCTTGTTGTTTAGATGTGAGATTGACTTAGAGTCCAAAATTTCTAAGTGGGTCTGCGTTTTATTTGAGAAAAAAATACGAGTGATGTGAGCGATACAATTAGTGCGAGTGTTGGTAGCTCAAATTCTGGAAGCGATTTGTCTGGCGAGTATATTTCTCCCCATTTAGAAGGCATAGCAACAAAATTTTGCGAGTCTGCGTTTTGTGGGTAGGTATAGGTTTTTCTTGCATAGTCATCGTATACGCTAAAATAAAAACCGTACACGCTTTGACGTCCAATTAGTTCCGTTGGAACTCTGAATTCAAAGCTTGGATGTGGTACAGGTGTATACCTATCATTCATATCTGATATAGTACTTTTTGCAATAAATCCTTGTGGTTTTTCGATCTTACTAAAACCAATATCTGATTCATTGTCTCCTTGGTAGACAAAACTTTCTTCGGCATTAAGATATGTCTCAAAACAATAATCGTTGCTGTCAGTCATTTCTGATTTATTGTTGTGCGTATCAAAACAAATTATGGCGTGGTCGTTTAAATTTGGATGGTAATCAGTTATCGAATCTAAAAAAACATAGACAAAGTTCTCTTGATGTGCAGTTCTCAAAACAATCTCTGTGGCGTTTTCATATTTATATGTGATAAGACTTGATGCTTTCCATTCAAACTCGTGTGTCCATTTTCCGTCAAAGACTACATTATTCATGGTATGCGAAATTGTAATAGGAATTGGTTCAAACGCATACACGTTGCCGATACCACAAAATGCAATTAAAACAAATATGATGGCTTTGAGCACAATAATCTTTGTGTAGATCGGGATATATTTTTGGTTAAAAGTCACGAGCCTGCCAGATTTTAAAATGCCACTTTGGCACCCTTTTGTTCAAAAAAATTCCATAATCGCTATATAGCGCAAAAAGATCCGTTCTTTAATGAAATTAAATACAACGACACTAGTCATTGGCGTTGCACTGGTAGTTGTAGCGGGATTGTTTAGTTCTACTATTTTTGGCATAACTGGAATTAAAAACGATGCTCAAACAAGTGCAGCAGCAACAGGACTAATCACAGGACATGTGGTAACAACACTAGCAGACTCTGAAGGCAACATCAAAGCATACAGACAAACAGACAACATAATTGTCAACAACGGTGAGAACTGTGCCGCAAAGATGTTGTTTGGTGCACTGGGAGGTAACACTGTCGGAACCGGCGTTTGTACAGGTGCAAACACAGACGGATTCAGATACATAGCAATTGGCAACTATACTACAGCCCTTAACGGTACAAACACATCACTTGGCAACGAATACAGCTCAACAAAAGGAGTACCAAGTCTACAAAGAGGAGTAGCTACAGTAACAATGACAAACTCAACTGGCGCTACAGGCTCGTCAGCATCTGTACTGCTTACAAAGACATTCACAAGCAGCCAATCAAATGCACAAACGGTAACAGAATCAGGTCTGTTTAACCATACGTCTATTGCATCCGGCTCAATGTTCTCAAGACAGACATTTAGTCCAATCACCATGAATAACGGTGACTCACTCACAGTGCAATGGACAATAAACATTGGCGGAACGACAGGTTCACTATCGAACCCATAACCACATCACCTTTTTTTATTTTATTTGAGCATTATTGTATTTTCTTTGCCTTTCTATACCCATGACTAAACGTCTTGTCATATAATTTCGAATATTCATATGACTTGGGCTGAATTACGTCCCCGATCATCACTATGGCAGTCCTAGTTATCTTTTCTGCCCATACTTTTTTGACTATGTCCCGTAAGGTGCCAGTGATTACTTTTTGATCCGGCCAGCTTGCCTTGTACACCACTGCGGCAGGGGTAGAACTTATGTATCCTCCCTTGAGTGCCTCCTTTACTATATCTGGTAAGAGGTGTACGCTCAGATAGAATATCATGGTGGCTTTGTGCTTGGCAAGCTCTGAGATGCGTTCCTGCTCTGGCACCTTGGTTCTTTTTTCTGCACGGGTGATTATGATGGTCTGAGTAACCCCAGGCAGTGTGAGCTGCAATCCAAGTGCCGCAGAAGACGCCAAAAACGAAGTCACGCCTGGGACTACTTCGCATTCTATTCCTTCTTTTTGCAGATTGTCTGTTTGCTCCCTTATTGCACCATAAATAGCAGGATCACCGTCGTGGAGCCGTATGACGAGTTTGTTTTTTTGCGCATTTGTTTTTAGGATGTCAAAAATTTCTTCTCTTACTAGGCCTGATGCGTCGTGCATCTTTGCCTTTTTGCATATTTTGAGTATTTGGGGAGGAATCAAGGAACCAGAATACACCACCACATCTGCTTTTTGCAATAATTTTTTTGCCTTGATTGTGATCAGGTCAGGATCTCCTGGACCGCAGCCAACAAAGTAGACCTTAGACACGCTTGACCACCATTATCGAAAAATATTTCGTAGTCATTGTATTTTCATTTACGTCGCCAAGCCTCATCTTGCGCACTATTTCATTTGGTGTCCCTAGATCTTGGCCTATAGCAAAGATTGAATCATCTGAAAAGCCGGCTTCTTTGAGCAGCTTGATTACCTGATCAAAATATCTGCCGTCTTTGAGAAATATCATGGTATCACAGTTCTTTGCAGTCTCTTTGACTCTGGACAGATCATAACATGACGGTATAACTGCCATTGTTTCTGCCCCTTCTGCCAAGCTGATCCCGACCTTTGATGCAAATGTAAACATCGAAACTATTCCAGGAATCACAGAAATTTTGATCTCTGGGTATTTTGTCTGTAATTCACGGTGCAGGTATATCCATGTGCTGTAAAGGTACGGATCACCTACCGTAAGATAGACTACTTTTTTTCCCTCAAGCACTTTTTGTGCAAGAATCTTGGTATTTTTTTCCCATGTTGATTCCAGCGTATCTTTGTCCTTTACCATTGGAAAGACCAGATTTACTATTTCCGGCCTTGTTTTGTTAATTAGCGATTCCACCACAGATAGTGCTATGCTTGGTTTGCCCTCCTTTGCCGTCGGACACGCAATTATTTGGGCACTCTGGATTGCCTTGACTGCCTTTACCGTTAGTAGTTCCGGATCACCTGGTCCGCATCCGACACAGACAAGCTCGTGCATGTTTTGGATCAAAAATTCCCAGTTAAAAGCGATTGTCTATCTTTTTGTTGCAGAAATTACAGTGACTGGGTTTCTTGCAAGCATCATCGTCCCAGTAGACGTTTTCCTGCTCTTTGAGATGGTAATTTGTGTAATATCTACTTCTTTGAAGTCAAGATCATTCATTACATCCAGTACGGCATGAAGTGTTTCAATCAAAATAGTTCCAACCACTATTCTTCCGCCTGATTTGAGTTTCTGATGACAAAGCTTGACTATGTCTTTTGTGTCTCCACCGGTGCCTCCTACAAATATTGCATCTGCCTGCGGCAGGTTTGGTATTTTTTGCTTGGCGTCACCTAAAATCAGCTCAGCGTTTGAGATTCCAAATTTTTCTAGATTTTTTTTGGTAAGCTCAACTGCGCTTGGATCAAAGTCCACTGCATATACTTTGCCTTGATTTCCTATCTGTAGTGCCGCTTCCACAGTTATGGAGCCGCTTCCGCAGCCAATATCCAAAATCGTGTTTCCTTCTGCAAGCCTTGCCTTGCTCAGCTGGATTACTCGTACCTCTTCTTTTGTTATCGGCACTTGTTCTGTTCTCTCAAAATATTCGTCTGGAATTCCTGGTGTTTTGTATTTCCACATGATGCTACATTGGGTTTAAGGGGTTGATCCCCGTGTCTGAGTGGTGAACCAGAGTATACGAGAGTATCCACATGAACAAATAGAGAAACACGTAGCTACCAATTCCAGTAGTGACGATTTTTTTTCTGTCAGATGGTGGCAGACCTATCTTCATTCCTTTACCGATTATTGCCGAACCTATGAAAACTGCAATCATAAAACCAATTGAAGCCCATCTTCTTTCTTCTCCCTCAATTGATTCAAACAAGAAGGTCGCCATGACGCCAGCTATTGCAGCGAGTCCTACTCTAATCCAAAACAGTCTATCCAGTAGTTTTTTTCTTCTAGCTAGTTCGTCCTGATTGTCTACTGGTTCTGTTTTTGGCTGATCGTTTTTTTTGGGGTCGTCTGGATCTGGTGTCTTTTTCTTCTTTGGGTGCTTCAATGAAATTTCTAGGTTGACTCTATTGTGACTGGTTTAAAATGTTTGGTCGCATGTGTGTCATCAGTAAGAGTATATTTTAGATTCTTGATGAGTCCTCATGGCACTAGCTGGAATAGAGCTTACCTTCCTTGTAGACCAGATATCAAAAACAACGCAAGGATACTATGTAAACAACATTTACTCGATAAATCAAGACAGCATTTTAGTCAAGCTCCATCATCCAGAAAAGCCCGATTTGTTTTTGGTAGTGTCGTCAATTGGCATGTGGTTCACTGGGATAAAAATTGACCAGATTCAGGAGAACAAATTGGTTAAACGACTCCGAGATAACCTCTTGCGACTCAAACTCGTCAAAGTAGAGCAGATTGGTGTTGAGCGAATCGCATATCTAAGATTTGCAGGTTTTGATAAGGAGTTTGTTCTGGTCTGCGAATTTTTTGGAGACGGTAACATTCTGCTTTGCAACAATGACCTTAAGATCTTGGCCTTGCTGCACTCGATTCAAGTAAGACATAGAGAGCTTCGGGTTGGTGCAACATACGTCCCACCCCCACAAAAAGGTCTTAACGTATTAGATATTGATGAGAAAAACTTTGATGAGCTGGAATCGATATCCACTCCAATAGTGCGCTGGTTTGGAAGAACGTTTGGACTGCCTGCAAAATATGCAGAAGAGATACTTCGTCAAGCAAAAATTAATTTTGATTCTCCTGCAAATTCGCTAACAGCTGATCAGATCAAAAGTATAGTCCTGTCAACGAAATCACTTGTAGGTAACATCATCAATGGAAATCATGAATCGATAATTGTCAAAACGCAGGACGGCCTCGAGGTGTACCCTGTCATGATAGAGACCCAAGAAACAGAGTTTGAGAAGGTTCCAAGCTTCATGGAAGGACTGGACAAGGCATTTTCCAAGATTCTCCTGGAGAGAGGTAAAGCAACCCAGACAAGCTCACTTGATAAGAAGATAGCCGACCTTCAAAGCAGAATAGACGAACAGGACAAGGCAGTACAACAGGTAAGAGAAAGGGCCGAAAAGATATCCCATTTAGCAAAGTTTCTTTTTTCTGTGACATCGAGTGGAGTAACCTCCATAACTGATTCTCTTGCATCTGAGAAGCTAAAGTCTCAGAATGTCGAGCTCGTAAGGGAGAGAGGAATGTCATTTCTGAAAATCGACAACGAGAAGATCCAGATCAGAGAGGATTCTTCCATTCCTGCCATCGCATCCACACTTTTTGACGAGTCAAAGCGCCAGTTAGCCGCAATAAACTCTATTCAATCACTAAAGCTGAAAAATCAAAAAGAGCTTGCGAAACTAAAATCACAATCAGAGACAACAAAGAATGTTGTACATTTTACAGAGTTTAAGAAAAAAGAATGGTTTGAAAGATACAGGTGGTTTTACACATCAGACGGCCTCTTGGCAATAGGTGGGAGGGACTCTTCATCAAATTCTGCGATAATCAGAAAACAGCTTACAAAATCAGACAAAGTCTTTCATGCAGAGATATTTGGTTCACCGTTTTTCATATTAAAGGATGTGCCAGAATCCATACCATTTGACTCCATAAATGAAGTAGCACAGGCAACAGTCTGCTTTAGTCGGGCTTGGCGCGAAGCAATGTATGGACTCAGTGCATACTGGGTGAACCCAGAACAGGTCAAGAAAGGGGCACCGAGTGGCCAATTCCTTGCAAAGGGCTCGTTTGTTTTGGAAGGCCAGAAAAATTTTGTCAAAGCTACGACTCTGAAGCTTGGGGTAGGCATACTATACCGAGACGATCACCATATGCTCATGTGTGGTCCCCCTGAACCAGTAAAGAAACACTGTATATGCTATGCAGTAATTGAGCCTGGTGGAAACGATATGACAGAGACTGCAAAAAGACTCAGAGTCGAATTCATAAAGCTGAACGAGGATATAGCAAAACAGTTCTCAATTGATGATTTTGTGCGAGTCCTGCCCGCTGGCGAAAGCCACATCACTGATCTGGGACTGACAAAAAATGAACCAAGATAAGCTTGCAGTAGACTCGATGCTTGGCACAGTGGCAAAAAAACTCCGGATGTTAGGTTTTGATTGCAGTTACTCAGCAGATATTGAAGATGAAGATCTCTTAGTTGTAGCAAGAAAAGATGACCGGATCATAATCACCAAAGATACACAATTGGCAAACAAGGCAAAAAAGCACGATATCCACTCAATCGAGGTTGTTTCTCCAACTGAAAAAGAACAGTTGGTAGAAATTGCAAAAAAGCTAGGCATCAAAAAATATCAGTTCGGCGCATCAAATGCACGATGTCCTAGCTGCAACGGCATCCTACGTAGCATACAAAAAACTCTGATAGGTGAAAGAATCCCGCCAAAGATATCCCAGAACGTAGATGAGTTTTGGATTTGTCAAGGCTGCAACCACATTTACTGGGAAGGAACTCATATTAGAAACTTGGAAAGACTTATCGCAGAAATAAATGAGCAGCTATAACATTTCAGACGAAGACGGCGCATTTCTTGTCCATACTGCAAGAAAGGTAGTAACCGAGTTTGTCAAAAACGGCCGCAGACTCGAACTGGATGAAAAATCAAAGAAAAAGCTTGATTTCGAATCAGGAATATTTGTGACTCTAAATCTTGTAGATGAGCTACGCGGCTGCATAGGCTTTACCCTCCCAAGAAAAATCAGCCAAGCCCTCCCAGATGCTGCAATTGCTGCTGCCACGCAAGATCCTCGTTTTCTTCCAGTAAAAGAATCCGAGCTTGACAAAATTACTTTTGAGGTCACAGTGCTCACACCACCACAGAAACTCAAAGTAGATGAACCGCTGCAAATTCCATCAAAAATCAAAATCGGCAGAGACGGTCTGCTCATCAAGCATGGCTACCACTCCGGCTTGCTTTTGCCCCAAGTTCCAAAAGAATACGGATGGAACGAGAAAGAATTCCTTGACTACACATGCCAAAAAGCTGGCCTTCCGCCGGACTGCTGGATGGAAAAAGACACTCAGATCTTTACATTTGAGGGGATCATCTTCAAAGAAGAACATCCAAACGGCAATGTAGTACGTATAACGTTATAGGATTGTACCTGCTTCTGTGTCCACAGTAAGCTGTGTTCCGTTTTGTATCTTGTCATATTCCAGCTCATCTACAATCACAAGTGGTATATTGGCAAGAGCACAGCCTGAGGCCACAGTGAGATCTACTTTTTTGCAGATCATCGCAGTAGGTGCTGTCTTATTTGATTTGAGTGAATAAATTGTGTATGCGCCCACACTACTTCCCACACCGTGTGGAAAAACAAGGATTGTACCTTTTAACGATCTGCCTGTCAAGTCGTGTTTGTCGTCATTTATGACTCCTGTTTTTTTGTCAACAGAGCCAAGAAAATTGATTGGCATCTCTGTTTTAAGAACCGAGCCACTTGCCTTGCCCCTAACTATTACCTTGAGTATCATTTTGTCTCTTCTTGGATTATCTTTGAGAGTGGTTTTAGATTGACACTTACTTTGTTAGAATTTTTCAGATAATATGCGCCTTTGATACTGTTTGTTGTAACCGAATCTATGTCGCTTGGACAAATCAGTGGCGTAAGACATGTACAGCAATCTGTGAGAATCTCGCAGCCTGCTCGCTCCAGCTCGTTAGTGTATCCAAGCTTTCGTGCCTGGTCACGAACCGCTCTTGGGCAAAATACCATACACCTCTTCTTAAACGACCTTCCATTCAGCATTAATGAGAGATCCGCTATCTCTTCAAGTCCCAACTGTGGACTACCAAGGGTTATGATGTCACCTTTGTCCGATGTGTTAAGCTCGTCGTAAACATTTTGCATCTCTTTTTTGTCAAAATCCACCTTCTCCGAATCCGGAACATCCTCTAAGAGAAACTTGCCACACCTTCCAGATGTCCCCATGCCGCCACACAACGACTTGCAGCTTCGCTTGTCCATTTTTGATATTCCGGAGATTCCAACAGAGTTGTCAGCTATTTTACCGGCAAAGAACCCAAGCATTCCAAAGGTAAGCTCGTCTGGGTTTTGGATATTCATTCGTATGGTGAGATTTGGTGTGTCATCCATCCTGAGATCCGAGTACGGGCTTTTGCCTGTCAGTGCGCTTGCCAAAGCTGAAAACGCGCTTTCCTTGTTTGTTTTGAGATTGCCAATCGAGTTTGCATAGATCGCTGCGTTGCTTTCCGCAAAAGACACTTGGGTGCCTTTTTTTGGCAAATCAAATATCTCATATGGGATGCAAGAAAACGACGGAGTCACCCCCATTTGTAGATAGGAATCCTTGATGCTTTGCTGCTTTTTTATAAAGTCCGCCGATAGATTATATTTTGAGACGGAATCAAAATCAAAACCCATTGGATTTACTGTAGTCATCACCTTTACTTTGGCGGACTGACTCAGCTTTGAGAGAAATTCTTCTCCCGCATCTCCAATGGTGTTGTAGTTGACGCCAGATAGATGCGCCCAGTTTATTGGAATGAGCTTTTGCGCATTTGTGGCCTCTCCTGTTGCTACGAGAATTCTGTATGCAGTCTGAAGAGTTTCACCATATTCTCCATTTAGTGCAAGCTCTTCTTCTTTTGTAAGTTCCACATCTAGTGATGCGATTCTGCACTATAATATCTTGGCGAGCTTTAGCTTATTATTGAATGGTTGATTCTCAAAGTAAGATGGAAAAGATTCTGCGTGGCATGATTCAGACTATGAGCGAGGTGAAGCCCCCTAGGATGACTGCACTGCGGCAGCTGCACGATGTAGAGCAAGGGGATCCCTTTGCAATATTGATTGGAACGATTCTGTCTGCAAGAACAAAAGATGAAAACACAACCAAAGTAGTCAAAGAATTATTTTCAAAGTACAAAACTCCAAAATCTCTTGCTACTGCCAAAGTAAAAGATGTAGAGAAGATAATCAAGCCAATTGGATTCTACCGCGTAAAATCAAAGAGAATAATCGACGTAGCAAAGATAATCCACTCCAAGTATGGAGACATGGTTCCAGACAATTTAGACATGCTTGTGGGCCTTCCAGGTGTGGGACGCAAGACGGCAAACTGCGTACTAGTTTACGCCTTTGAAAAGCCTGCAATCCCAGTAGATATTCATGTGCACAGGATCTCAAACAGGCTCGGCCTAGTCAAGACCAAGACTCCAGAGGAGACAGAATTTGAGCTAATGAGGAAGATTCCACAGAAATACTGGCTTCAGATCAACGACACGTTCGTCATGTATGGCCAAAACATCTGCAAGCCTGTTTCGCCAATGTGTCATGTATGCAAGATAAAAAAATTCTGCAACTACTACAAAACTAGGAGCGTTTCTTGAGTATCAGCAGTATTCCAATTATTGCACCGACTGCGCCAGTTACATAAAACGGATAATAATGTAGAGGGTTTTTTGAAACATCTCCGGAAAGAATCTCCATGTTGAAGCTTCCGGAATTTATCGCAGGTGGATCTGTTTCATCTGTCATTCCATATACTGCATAGCTTCCAACCACAAAGTCTTGCAAATTAAAGTTGCTCACAACTATTCTTTTGCCGTTGCTAATCGATACTCCTTGTGCATCGCTGTGTGCTGCAATTATCTTTGAGTTGTCGTACCAGCCATCCTTGTCAAGCCGTGTTGCCGGAACGTATCCTTGATCTGGCAAGTTGATTGCAACCCAGAATTTTCGCTCAGGTGGGCTGCCCATTCCTATTTCAAGAAATTTGTCGCTGATATTTGCGTCGTACAGTCTGAGTACGGCGTTGCCTTTTGGGTTTCCATAAAGCAAGTTGTTTTGAATTGTTATCTGCCAGCTTCCTGCATGTGTCTTTTCAAACGGTACTATGACTATCTCCGATTCTACTTTGTTGAAATCAGTTGGAGCAATGTCTACGTGCTGCAACACAAGCGAAGGGTTTGTGAACTCTTGACCAAACGCCGGAGTAAACGCAACAACTGCCATCAAAAGTAAGAACTTCATACCTATTCTACGAATGGTTTTTTGTGCGACATGATTACCTTGACTACTTCTGGCCTCATGATAAATTCGGATGGTGACTTGCCCTCCTCAATTAATGCGCGAAGCTTGGTTCCACTTATCTGTTCGTGGAACTCTGAATTATGAGGACACGCTCTCTCATGTGTGAATGTGAGGCATTTTCTGCAGTAGTATAACGCTGGAAAAAAGACCGGTTTTATGTCAAGATCCGGATATTGTGAGAATATCTCTTGCGCTGCAAAAGGAGAATAATATTTCCCAACTCCGGCGTGGTCTCTACCTATTATGATGTTTGTGCAGCCATAGTTTTGTCTCATTATGGCGTGGTGTATTGCCTCTTTTGGGCCTGCATACCTCATTTCAGTGTGAAGCGTGGCAAGCTTACACCTGTTTTGTGGATAATAATTTTCGATCATTGCTAGGTATGATTCCAAAATAACTTCGTCTATGAAATCACCTGGCTTTTTTTTGCCAATCAATGGGTTCACAAAGACGCCGTCGTGTGCAATAAGTGACTCTTTTTGCAACATTTCGTGTGCCACATGTGGAGGGTTTCTTGTCTGGAAAGCAACGATTGTCTTCCAACCTACATCGGAAAACGCCTTTCTTGTCTGGGCCGGCGTCATTCTGTATTTTCTTATTGGATCGTCCTTTGGTCTTTTGATGTAATCTATTTTTCCGCCAAGAAGATATTCCTTCATTGAAAAAGTCTTTGCAACACCGGGATGGTTCTCATCGGTTGTGTCATAAACTGCTTGGGCCGTTTTTTTCTTGTCGAATGTGTAAGCCTCCTCTACATGCAGTATGGCGCATTCCCCGTTTGATTCACTTCGAAGTAAGACATCGCCTGCCTGCTTTGCTTTTGCTGCAGTCTCCTTGTCCACGTCAAAAACGATTGGGATCGTCCACGCCAAATCGCTTGCAAGCCTGCCTTTTGAGACTACAGATTCAAAGTCCTGCTGCCCCAAAAATCCTTCAAGCGGGCTAAATATACCGTCAGCTATGTTTTCTACATCATTTGCCAAGTCTTCGCTGATCGTAATTGAAAATGTTCCTGTTGGGTTTTTCTGCGTTATTTTGTTTATCAGCCTGCCGCCATGAGGTCTGATAACACCACCATATGCAGTCATCTTTTTGTATGGTCCATGTGGAGACCACATTCCTTGTGTGTGTCAGACTCCCACCACCAACGGCCTGCTCTGAGATCCTCGCCTAGCTTGATAGCCCTAGTACATGGTTCACAGCCGATGCTGGTGTATCCTTTGTCAAGTAGCTTGTTGTATGGCAGTTTGTGTTCTTTGATGTATGCCATAATTTGATTCCAGCTCCAGTCAATTATCGGGTTTACTTTGATTATGCCTCCATGTAGGTTGTCGATTTCTACCATCGCTGCTTTTGATCTGTTTTCGTTTTGATCACGCCTTAGGCCTGTAATCCAAGCGTCAAGCGTGGAGAGTATCTTGTTTAGTGGGTGAACCTTTCGTATCTCACAGCACAACTTTCTGTTCTCGACGCTTTCGTAAAACAAGTTGATCCCTTTTGTGTGTACCATCTCCTGAACTTCGATTGCGTCAGGAAACATCACTTCGAATTTGATGTTGTATTTTTTTGCAATTTGATCCATAACATCGTATGTCTCTTGATTGAGTCTGCCAGTATCCAGTGTGAAAAATCTGGCCTTTGGATTTACCTTCATTATTATGTCTGTGACTACGCTGTCTTCTGCTCCAAAGCTTGAAGCTTTTGCAATTTTGTCACCAAAAGTATCATACGCCCACTTGAGGGCATCCTCAGGTGTCTTTAGTTTAGCATTAACTTTGTCAATTTCGTCTTGTGTGAACTTTGCCACACCAGATTGTGGTCTGAGTTTGTTTTATAATTATTACGTGCTGTCCGCAATCATTCAAAATTTAAACAGCTGTACACAAGTAAGAAAAATGACTGAAGGCTCCTATGTAGTTGTTTTCCCTTCAATTTTTGCTAAAAATAAGCAGGCAGCCCTCAGAGATAATATCAAAAAAATTCTAAGAATTCAAAATCAACAGTTTTCCAAGATAGCTAGAGACGACGAGCTTGTAGTAATTGAGGCAAATGATCCAGTCTTTGCTTCATCTGCAATCAATATACTATTTGGAATCGAACGCGTCGCAATAGCAAGACGCGCCGAAAACAAGTTCGACTCGGTCGTATCTGCTATTGTGAAAGTTGGAACCAGCTTGCTTTTGCGAGGAGAGCAGTTTTTTGTCAAAGTTGAGGGCCATTCAACAGGATATCTACCAAAGGATGTCGAAGTAGCAGCAACTGCATCACTCATAGACAAGCTAGTAGGCATGGATTGCAAACCTGGAACCGAAGAAAAACACGACAAGCTGGTCTACTGTTATTTGACAAAAAAGAACGCATACATTTCAATTTTCACCGACAAGGGGCACGGCGGCATTCCCTACAACTCCCAGAATCAAAAAATCATCTGTTGTATTTACGACGAGCTATCCGCAATTTCGTGCCTTGAATCGATCAAGCAGGGTTTTGATGTCAAAATTTCTGTGTGTTACACTAATGAAACAAATCTCCTTGAGATAGTCAAGATTGTAAACAGAATTCTGCCACGGGTACTTACCCCTCAAGTCAGCTTGGATTTTTTTACACTTCGTATCAAAGACACGCCAAAATTATTTCAGCTTAGGATCATTGCTGCATCAGAGATTGCCTGTTTTGTTGCAAAACAACACAAGATACATCGAGTTTCCCTCCCACTCTCTCCGCTGGCATTTCCAATCTGGTTTATTGAGAAAAACCTGCAGATTGTTACTGAGAACAAACTTGTACCTTGGATACCACTCTCAGGAATCGGTGACGAAATTCTTTTTACTGCAAAAGAGATAGGCCTTGGCAAATACTTACATCGAATCGAAAGACTCGGCTTTGCCAAGTTTGTCAGAACGGATCTGGATGCTTCAAAGCTAGTCAACGAAGCAATCAAATCAAGACAGACTGTCACAGTCAAACTTGGACCAAATAACATACACGACATCTTAGATGCCCTCAAGCATTGAAAATTTATGCTGGCTGTTTTTGATGTGAATTTGTGAAGAAGATAGGCCAGTTCATCTATTCGTGGGGAAACGGGCACTATTCCAGAATGATGTCCCTAAATGACGAGCTGCCAAACTACCTCAAAGACGAATACGAGATTCATTATGCCAGTAAGGATGAGATCTACGAAAAACTAGTAAAAAAATTCCAAGACAAAAAACAAAATGTGCACAAAATTATGATGCCGACCCCAATTGACGGCAATTATGGCCCAAGCATCTTTTTGTCCATGTTGAACTTTGCGTTGCCCGTACGCGGCAATCCTCCTCTCATAAACCAAGTGAGAAGCTATCTAAAAAAAGAGGCCGAGCTCTTCGACTCGATTGGATTCGACCTTGTAATAAACGACGGCGATATGGGGCCGAACGTATTAGCAAAAAATAGGGGGATCGATTCAATTTTTGTTACCAACCAGTTTATGCCAAAGCTGTGGAAGTCTAGGTTTTACTTTTATCCTGGAGTTTGTTTTATTGCAAAACAGATTGCCAAGGCAACCAAGATAGTGGTGGCAGATTCACCTCCACCTTACACTCTTTGCGAATATAACTTGAATTTCCCAGAAAAGCTCAAAGACAAAATAGTGTATGCCGGTCACTTTGCTTCCAAAAAAAACCAAGTGTGGAACGACAAAACAGATCTTGAAAGGCTTTTGGAGCAAGACGATTTTGGTTACTGGATGCGCACAGGAAACAAATCGACAAACGAGGTGACGGGGCGGAAATACGAAGAAGTCTTCCACGCAGACGAAATGAAAGACGAAAAAAGAGTGATTTCGCATGCGACCCAAGATCCTTCAATAGACAGGGTGTTAGCAAGAGACGGCAAAACTTACTCTATTTCTGAGGCCTATGAAAGGAAGGTGGATTGGATTCAAATCGATGTCGGCTTTCTCTCAGAGCAGCAAAAAGAAGTCGCCCTTGAACACTGCAAGTACGCAGTAGTAAATGGCTCACATACGGTTATGGGCGAAATAATTGGAATCAAAGGAAAGCCCATAATCGGAATCCCAGTCTACGATGAACAGACAAACCAGATCCGGTGGGCGCAGAAGCACGGATTGGGCATCGAGGCCAACAACAAAAAACAAGTCATAGCTGCCATTTTCCAGCTGAAAAACAACTACCACAGATTCCAAAAGGCAATCCAGCAGTTTCAGCAGAACTTTGTCTCAGACGGCGCAAAGACTACTGCCAAGCTTGCAGCCGAGATGCTTGATTCCAAGACAAAGAGATAATACCATTTTTTGCAACTTCAGAGTGTCTGGTACGCGGTATTTCGATGGGCGAACTGACCGAAAGGGATGACGACATAATCCGCGTACCAGATCATTGGCAACGCTTTTATGGAAAATTTTTTTGACATAGTCATTGGTTAGTTGCCCTGAATGCGTAGCAAAAGAGCGAAAGGCAGCAATTGAGCGACAGGCTGCCAGCGGAAGCCAAGAGAGCATCCAAAAAGTCATTGAAGAGATTGAAGTTCCAATGAAGTTTGATCCCGTAACGAAACACTATATCTGTAAAAGATGTGGTCTTTATGCTACCAGAGAACAGGTAGGAGATATTCGTGAAAAGATCAACAAAAGAAATCCAACAAGAGAAGACAAGCAGTACGACTATCTTGATTGGTGGCAAAAAAGCAAAAAAGACAAAAAATAGGACTGGTGCCCTATGGTGAAAAAAAAGGACGAGCTCCCAGACTGGGTTTTAGACGGGATAAAAAATGCCAAATTTGAAAATCCTGAAACAACTACGCGAACTGGTTACATTTTAGAAGTATACGAAGACGACAAAAAAATCGATGCCCACCTCTACGAGCAGGTAGCCGACGGCCGACACATCGTTACAATGGATCTTCCAAAGAGCATCAATCCTTCTGACTGCCAACGGGGTGTTGTATACGAGTTTGCCTTTGATGTCCTAAAGGCCCCACTTGACAAAAAAATCGCAGAATTTCTCAAAAAAGAAAAAGAGATCGACATGGATGCAATCTACCAATTCGAGCTAAAAAAAATGGAACTGCTCGATGTTGCCTCAGATGAAACAAGCTCAGACGAAGCCGAGTAACTATTTTTCAAGCTGTTTCCTAAACGCACTATCGATTATTGGATTTATGATGAAGGGAAATGTATGCTTTGCCCACACTGCTGCTCTTACAACCGAAGGCACGATTATCTCGAATCTTGATGATGTAGATGCTGACACTACTGCTCTTGCCACTCTCCTTGCATCGAGTGCGGCGGGGGAGTACTTTGGCATCTTAGCAAAAGACGGATGATCAAAAAAATTCGTCTTCACCATTATTGGGCTGACCACGGTTACCCCTACTTTGGTACCATATAGCTCGTGTCGCAGTCCCTCCGAAAATCCAAGCATTGCAAACTTGGATGCACAATACGATGCAATACCAGGCAGGCCGAACGAGGCCGCAACCGATGCGACATTTACAATGTGACCCGAATTTTTTTCAAGCATTTTTGGAAGAAAGTGTTTTGTGCAGTATACCATTCCAAGATAATTTGTAGCCATCTGTGATTCGATTTGCTCAATTGACAGATCGGAAACCTTCCCATAAATTGCAAAGCCTGCATTGTTGACAAGAATGTCTATGGTGCCAAATTTGTTCAGCACCTCTTCTGCCATATTTTTGACTTGGGATTTTTGCGAAACATCACATTGACACACGATTGCCATTGCTGATTTGCCAAGATACTCTCGTACTTCGTCGAGTTTTTGTTTTGTTCGTGCCACCAATGCAAGTTTTGCTCCCTTTTTTGCAAACTCGCTCGCAGATGCTGCACCTATCCCGCTTGAGGCTCCAGTTATGACTACAACTTTGTCTTTGAGTGACATGTCTTTGCTTGAGTTCAGCTAAAAATAAGTGAGTTTCTATTGTGGTTTTGTATATTTTCTAAGTGCCATTTTCATCAGCAAGAACCACGCAATTGGGATAGGTAGCTGGTACGTAGCTATTCTCCATGCGATGATGGTGTTCCAATCTACGCTGTTTTTTGGAAGTTCCAGCTTAAAGTCGCTCAAGTGGTTTAGGTACGCCCACACCCCAAACTCTGTGAGTCCTGATCCGCCAACAGTAACCGGGAGGTTCCCTATTGCGTTTCCTCCCATTACCGCAAAAATCGACTCGAGTGCATTTACTGCATGTTGTGTTCCTGAAGAGATCAGCATAAAAGAAATTCCAAACACAAGCCAAGAGACAAGCGAAATTAATGTGCTTATCACAAACGCCTTTTTTGCATCCTTTGAGCGGAGGTTTTCTCTGCTCATAGTGCAGATGTCAGTCATCCACTGGTTTGTCTTTTCTAAATAATGAATTCCCTTTTCCTTTCGAAACTTGATGATTAGATCAGATATCCACTTTGGAACTTGGAATATTTTTTTTGCAGATATCAAAAAGAGTCCTAGCCACATCCCCACGATTGGTGTTGCCGTAGCTAACACGATCGTGCCGATCACAGTATAACCGCTCAAGATGGCAACTATGCCTGCCGTAATGGAGAGAAATCCAGCTGCAAGCACCTCTGTGACGATTTCAAATATGCCGACCCAGGAAGCCTTGGCAGTAGACATACCCCTTTTGTTCATCCAGTATATCCTGACAACTTCGCCGCCAACAAACATTGGTGTAGTCATAGTGACAAACTCGGAGCCTATTCTAACAAAGATCGTCCTCCAGAGGGTTTCAAGTGAGCCGTTGAATCTGTTAATTATGTAATAGAATTTTACTCCTTGCAAAAACAGCTTACACATCATAGCCGCAAAGGCCGCAAGGAAGTTGATTATTCCGACTGCAAAGATGTCTTCTGGTTTTACCTTGAACTGAATTGCAATTATTACAAAAGGCACAAGACTTGCCAGAAAAGCTACTATCCTCCAATTCATTTTAGAAGTTCCCTAACTGAATCAAATATAAGCTATCTACAAGTAAGCATCAGAAATTGAAAGTTATCTTTGTCGCAGGCACCGCAGGTTCTGGTAAATCATTGCTTAGCTCAAAAATTCACGAATATTATACAAGAAACGGTGCCTTTGCAGCTCTTCTGAATCTTGATCCTGGAATAATCTCGCTGCCTTACACTCCTGACATAGATATTAGAGATTTTGTAGACATTGTGTCAATCATGAAGCAGTACGACCTTGGCCCAAACGGTGCACTGATGATGACAAACGACCTAATTGCTTCAAAGATCGACGAGATCCAACAAGAAGCAGACAACGTAAACCCAGACTATCTAATAGTTGACACACCTGGACAGATCGAGCTTTTTGCATACAGGACAAGTGGCCCTTATTTTGTCAACAATTTTACCGCCGAACAAAAGGTGACTCTTTTTTTGTATGATGGTGTGCTTGTGACGACGGCGATAAATTTTGTCTCAATGGCGTTGTTGGCAACATCCATTCGACTCAGACTGGGTCTGCCAACAATTAACGTGCTCACAAAAACAGACCTCATAGCAGACAAGATATCTGAGATTCTGCGATGGACCACGAACCTCAAGACTCTTGAAGCCGCAGTCTCTGCCGAGTCAGATGGGGAAGGTTACGTGCTGACTGTGAATCTTTTGCGCAGCTTGAATTTGGCAGGGTTTGCACAAGGCCTCATTCCTATTTCTAATGCAAGTGGAGAGGGACTGATAAATCTGGAAGCCGCTTTAAGCAGAATTCTTAACTTAGGTGAAGAGATAGAAGATTGATGTCAGTTACTGCCAAGGCACCGTCCTCTACTGCAAATCTAGGCCCAGGTTTTGATGTATTCGGCCTTGCACTTGATGCTTTCTTTGATGAAGTAACGCTGACAAAGAAAGACAGGGGAATTACCGTAATTACTTCGGATCAGATCCCCACGTCGCCGAACAAAAACACTGCTGGCCTTGTGGCACAACACATGAAAAAAAAATTCAAAGTAAAGGGCGGTCTGCAAATTAGGATCAAAAAAGGAGTCCCTGCAGGTTTTGGCATGGGAAGCAGTGCGGCCTCTGCTGCTGCAACCGCAGTTGCTTTTAACAGACTGTACAAGCTGAACCTTGATGCAAACACACTAGTGGAATGCGCCGCAATCGGGGAGAGAGCAAGTGCAGGCACTGTCCACTATGATAACGTATCTGCCTCTGTGCTTGGAGGGTTTGTAATAGTTAGGACAGACCCCTTGGATGTAATTAGGATCTCGCCTCCTGCAGACCTCAGACTCTGCGTTGCAATTCCAAAATTACTAGTCCCGCCAAAAAAGACCGCAGTTTCAAGGAGTGTAGTACCAAAGCAGGTAAAACTTGTTGATGCAGTAACAAATCTCTCAAACGCAGCTGCAATTGTTGCAGGTTTTACAAAAAAAGACAGCGTATTAATTGGAAGATCCATTAGGGACGTAATTATCGAGCCTGCAAGAGAACACCTCATCCCAGGATTTTCTGCGGTAAAAAAGAACGCACTCAGAGCAGGAGCGCTTGGCGTCACCATCAGCGGGGCTGGACCGTCGGTAATTGCGTTTGCCACAAAGAAATCAAAATTGAAAAAAATAGCTGGCGCAATGAGGTCTGGCTTTGCATCCGCAAAAACGGATTGCACCATAATCATTTGTAAGCCGGCAGATGGGACGAAGATCAAAAATTGAAAAGAGCTGTAGTGATCCTCAGTGGAGGGTTGGACTCGTTATGCCTTGGTGCATACCTCAGCTCAAAATACGACCTTTACGGCATCACCTTTTCGTATGGCCAAAGGGCCGCCCGCGAACTTGAAGCCGCAAGACTCGTGGGCAGGGTACTGAAGCTAAAAGAGCACAAAATAATTCCAATTGATTTTATGAAGTCGCTTTACAGCAAGACAAACGTACTCACAGATGCAAAAAAGAATCTTCCATCAAAATTCGACTATTCCATAGTGGTTCCGATTAGAAACGCGGTCTTTTTGAGCATAGCAACTGCTTGGGCGTTTTCACTCAAAGCCTCACTTGTTGCCTATGGCGCACATACCGACGACTCCAAGTATCCCGATTGCAGGCCCGCTTTTTCAAGAAGAATCGAGTCTGCGTTAAACGAGGCCGAAATAGATGGAATACGACGTGGCCTGAGAAGCAAGGTAAAAGTTTGGACTCCGTATTCTGCCGGAATTTCAAAAAGTACGCTTCTCAAAGTCGGCTATGCAAAGTTTGGAGACAAGATCTTCAAGACATGGAGCTGTTACTCTAACTTAAGACATCATTGTGGAAAGTGTGAGTCGTGCAACAACCGCAAGATCGCGTTCGCAAAAGCAAAAATCAGTGACAAGACAAAGTATCTAAGCTAGACTACCAGCGGCTTTCAAGTATCTTCTTTTTGAAGATCATCCACCTTATGCCAATATACCAAGCAAGGTAGATTGCGCCAATTACACCAAAAAAGATCCAGTTCTGCATTGTAGGATCCATGTCTTTTGCAACAACTTTGACTATTTCCCTTGAGCTTAGGGCTGCGATTGCCATCACTATGAAGAACTCGATTGCAAGCCATGTAAAGTGAGGCCATGATTCCTTTGGAATGTGGACATTGTTGTGAACTCCCATGAAAAGCTAGCCGACTGTGTTACTATTTAATTTTTTCAGAGGATAGATGATCTTGTGTTGCGGATCATCGCAACAATGTCTTCGCGGTTTTCCTTTCTTTCGTATATTCCGCGGTATGCAGCAGAAGTCATTGTTGCGTCGTTTTTGACTCCTCGCATCTTCATGCAGAAATGCTCTGCTTCAGATATCACGATTACCCCCTTGACTCCTTGCGAGTACAGTTCGTCTGCGATGTCTTTTGTGAGTCTTTCTTGGATTTGTAGACGTTTGGCATATTTTTCCACAAGCCTGACGAGTTTTGATACTCCAAAGACTCTGCCGTTCGGAAGGTATGCTATGCTTATTTTGCCAAAGAACGGGAGCATGTGGTGCTCACACATGGAGTAAAAGTTGATGTCCTTTACAATGACGGCGTCAGAGTCTTCTGAAAATTGAACCGATAGTTCCGAATCAGAATCGTACCCAGAAAAGATCTCTTCATACATGTCCGCAATTCTGTCCGGCGTATCGCGTAGTCCTTCTCTTGTTGGGTCTTCGCCTAGTTCAATAATTAGCTCACGTACTAGTTTCTTTACTCTTTCTTTGTTCATTATGGTGCTCCCATCAGTTTGTGGAGTTGTGGTACCACACGCACCTCACTGTAAAATTGGTATGCGATATCATAAAAACTCAAAAGTTTTTCCAAATTTGGTTCTGATATTCCGTAGGTGGGCTGTATTATAAAACCCTTAAGATCTATAGGATTAGCTATTTTGAAGATCCTTTTAACCAGATTCTCAAAATCGTTTGCTTGTGTTTTTGAACTCACTACTATTTTGATGTAGGTAGATTTTTTTGTCTTGATTGCTGTCTTGAGGCACTGCAATGCATTTTCCAAAAGCGTAGAATAATGTTTTGTATCAACGAACTCCGAATCGGGCGTCTTTAGCTCTATTTTGACAAAATCTATGTATGGTAACACTTGCTCGAATTTCTTTGCATCAAAGCACGACGATTCCAGATATGTTGGGATATTTTTTGATTGTACAAATTTTGCAAGCTCTGCAACCGCTTCTGCCTGAATCAGTGGATCTCCGCCTGTAAAGTTTACCTTGTAGGTTTTGTCTTTTAGATGGCTCTGTATAAGCTCGCAGGCCTTGCCAATTTCATACTCTGTGCCAGATTCAAGAGGTAGTGCTTCCTTTGTGTCGCAGTAAAAACACTTGAAGGGACACCCCGCAAGCCGTACAAAGAGTGTCTTTGTGCCATACAAAACTCCTTCTCCCTCAATTGAAGTGAATATCTCAAAGAGTTTTACTTTCAAGCAGACGATCTTCCTTGAGTTGGTATAATTGTGTTTACGACAAGACGGGTTCTTTTGCGTACAAGAGGCCGGCTACGAAAAATATGACGCCTAAGATCCCAATCAGTCCTCCTACAAATTCTATTGTCTCAAAGAACTCGGTGTTTGTTGGAGCCCACAGAAAAGCCATTAATGCGCCGACTAGAATCATTGGGATGCCAACGCCCACGCTGATCTGCTTAGAAGCCATTCAGTTTTGCTGATTTAGAAAATCTATATGAAGTTTTGTGAATTTATTTGTCCTTTTTTTGTGGACGCTTTGCTTCAGAGTCGGCGACCTGATTTGATTGTTCGCCTGTGTCACGTGGTGAGTTGTTGTCCTGTAAAGATTTGATGTATCGCTCCATTTGGTCAAGCAACATGTCTACCATCTTTACAGTTTTGTTGTAATCGGAGACATTTGTGAACTCTTGATTTTTGAGCTTCGATAAAAGTGATTCTGCCCTCGTGAATTTGGGTTTGATTGACTCATCTACGTATGGCTGGATTTGTGTCATTCTATTTTCCAGTTGCGTTATCTCATCTGCCATTCTTTGGTTTCTTGCGTCTTTTTGGCTGACTCCCGTATCGGCGGTCTTTGGCGGCTCTTCTTGGCGTGCCTCTTCAGGTATAGCTTTTTCCTGGGCCGCCCGCGTCTGTTTTTCCAGAAGGTTTGCAGGCTCAGTACTTATGGTAATGGAATATCGCTTTATTTTGATGATTATCTGGTTTGGATCGCTAGTAGAAGCAAGCTCTTCTCTTACCTTGGTAAGTTTGGCGATATCTTCGTCAGATAGATTCAGCTCCTTTGCCTGTGCAAGTATCGAATCGATCTTAGCTATGTAGCTGCTTACAAACAGCCTAGCTCTGTCGTTTGAGCGCTGTGTGATTAGATCTCTTATTGTTTTCTGCATTTCCGATATTGCGGTTTTTAGCTCGCCATAGGTCTTCTCCAGTGTTGCCGTGTCGCCGCTTTCCATGCTTGTCTTGGAAGTCTGGATTAGGCCGTCAATTCGTGTAAAGTCAACAGGAAGATTATTCTTGGCAGCGCTTGACTTTAGCATATTGACCGTATTTTCGATCCTGTGTAGGGCGTTTCTATAATCAAATTCTGGCACCGGTGGAGCTTGGGCCGGAGTTGGTTTGAGGGATGTCATGGGTTGCGCCGAGTCTGAGAATGTTTGTGTGATCTGCCTGAAGATCTTCATTGCAGCCAAAAAGTGCTGCTTTGATTCCTCCATGTTTCCCTGCTTTGCGGCTGCTATCAACAACTCGGTTTCCTGGTTCCCCTGCTCGTATAGATTTCTTGTCTCATCTGATACATTCTGGGTTCTGTCAAGTTGAAGCTTGACTTGGGATCTTGCTTGGGTTGCAAGGTTGACAAGTGAGTCTAGTTTGGCATTTGCGAACACCATAGGCGTGCCAACAGCTGTGCTCAACACAAGTGCCATCAATGCAAACGCAAGAATTGTTTTCATTGTACTTCCTCCGGTTTTCTCTTCAGTTTTACCAAGTTTTGGAACTCCTTTTTTTCTATCTCAATAATACCTTGCCTTTCTAGACGTTTGACTGCCCTCCACATGGTCGTGCGTGGCAAGAGGAATTTTTTTCGCAGATCACGCTCAAAGGCTTGACCCCCGTTTTGTTCCAAAAAGGCTACGAGTTGCTTGTCATCTTCCCGCATCTGGGGTGTTTCAACCTCGTCCAGTCTTACATCTTCTTCAGGCCTGTCTTCTTTGTCGAGGAGTGGCTCGATCGTCTTTTTGACCGCACTCTTGGTCCTCTTTGCAATCAAGGTAATGGTAGTAATTGCGCCTCCTATTGCAGCAATGGATGTAGCTATAGTTACGACGTTGCTGCCAAGCGATTGGAAGATGGTGTTTGAGGCCGACGTAGAGTTTTCAGATGATTGTTCCTCAGCTGCAATTCTTTGCGCTTCTAGTGCAGATCTTTCTGCGTCGTCATATTTTTTGCTCTCAAAGAACAAGACTGCTTCATCTAGTTTTGCTTGCGCCTTGGGTGTTTCGATTCCTTGACTGTTTAGCTGCTCAATGAAGACCCTGGATCTGTCTATTGTGTTTGAGGCCGATTGTGCAGGACCCGATACCCCAAAAAAGTAATCCACTTGGTTTTCTCCCTTTGGAAGAAGCAGTTTCTGTCTGTTGTCTATTGTCTCTACCAATTCTGGGAAGTTGGTCATTCCTACAATTACGGTGTCCTCCGGCATGACAAGTGAGTAAGAAAATGGTGAGTTAACTTCAAAGGTCCATATCTTGCCCCTCTTTGAGACTAGATCATAACTATCATAATCAACAGAAACTACGCCGGCACCAAAAGTCTGGATGGTGGCCTCCTTTTTGTCAATATTATACGACAACAATATGCCGTTTTCGTCTTGTGCCACAAAGTTGTCAATAGCGGTTCCGAAAAGCTGAATTGTTATCTCCGGCTCTTGCGGATCGGCCAGAGTTTCCTGCGAGATGTGGGTTGTGCCATCTGGATATATGGTAAAGTCCAGACTGCGCGACTGGGCAAAAGAATGTTGAGCAGGCAGCACTACCGTTAGGAGTATTCCTATCGCTATGAGGGGCGCTTTTAGCATTCTATTGAGGATATCTGTAATCCTTACAAAAAGCATTCCTTCTACGTCTGGAACGTCCTGTAAGTTACAGAGTACTGCCGCTTGGTTTTTCATGGTTAATACCTTAAATTTAGTGAATCTAGGATGGATTGGAACTTGCGGAATTCTTGGACAAACTCGATGCCTTTTTCGGTTATCGTATAAAGTCGGTTCTTGTCGGTTCTGACGGACTGGACCAAGCCTGCATTTGAGAGTTTTTCGCATTTTTCTATTACGGCATAGTGCGAAAGGTTTGCTCGTCTGGAGATTGCAGAGACGATGGCTCCTTGTCTTCCTCCCTCCATTGTCACATTCAAGATATCTCCCATTATGCCCATTTCTGAGCGGTATTGTTGTTTTGACATGCTCATAGTATAGTGGGCAGGATTCATTAGGGACATTTTGAAACTTCAAAGCGGAACACATAGCGGAACGCCCGTTTCAGGTCTTTGAAACGGCAAAAAACACCAGAATCTGGCGCGGGAGACAAAACAAACATTCCTTCCACACCCATGGTGGCAAGGATCTGCCCTAACTTTATTAGGCATCAATCAGTATAGGTCTCAATCCGTGGTAACATGTTTGAAAAATTCAAGAAGAGTGAACCAGAATCCAATGCAGGCGTTATGGAGGAGGAAAGACTCCAATCCACAGCGGAACACGTAGCGGAACAGCCCAAGACCCCATCTGACATTGGTATTGGCGAGCTTATGAATAAACGTGCCAAGCTAGAAGAAGCAATAGACTACGTAGGCCTCATGATAAAGAATCTCAAGGACAAGCGAACTAGGCTTGAAAAGGAAATAGAGGATGAATCCGTGGACATCAAAAACCTAAAAGAAAAGCTTGCCAAAGTAAGCGAATACATCGAAGAGGAAAACCGCGGAATTCGAGAGCTCTCCAATAAAAGGGCTCAAGTAGAAAAAGAGGCCGACGAGGTTGGCGCCCTTATAAGCAGCCTACGCAACAAACTTGCCAACATAGACAGCATAGTTGAAGGCGAAGAAAATAAGGTAAAAAGCATCAAAGAATCAAGGCCAAAGGTATAGCGTCTCTAGTGGAATTGTGATAATAAGAAAATGGGGAGATACTTTAGAGGTATCTTGTTGAGGATGCAGATTTTGTGCTGACAGGCATAGAGGGGAATTTGTCTCCTACACTCGTTTCCGCGACAGCTGCTGCCTCTTCTAGGATCTTTTCTGATTCCTCGTTGAGTGACTGATCCATGCCAAACGCGGACTCGCCTTGGAATGACTCCATCATGAGGCCGTTTAGCATCTCCGTCATCATGCCTAGTTCTCTGTCTGCCTCTGGCATGAACTTGCCAAGTGAGGATTTCAGACTTCGCATCAGTCCGATTGTTGGTGCAATCGTTACTACTGTGTCTCCTAGGTCGTGGAATGTGGTAAGTCTTAGTTCTATTTGCTCCAGTGCAGTTCTTGCGTTGCCTAGCATCTTTGAGACCTTGCGGACCTCGGCTAGTTCGTTTGCTAGAACCTTGCTTGAGTGAATGTCGTGTTTCTGGGTTGCCGCAACTATTCTCTGGAACAGCTTTTCGTCTCTTTGCTTTAGTTTGTTAAGCATTCCATCAAGTTTTGAGATCTGGTTGTGAAGGTTCCTCACAGCATGCTCAATTCTTGGTTTTAGGGCGCCCTTTGGTTTGACTACGTCGTTGATCTTCTCAGATATGCTCGGTGTTGGCGGTCTGGACCATGACTTTTGGAAGTTTGTCATGGCTGGTTTTCTGAAGTTTATTGAAATTAAAAGGTGTGAAATAGATTTCACCAAAAGATGGAATACCCTAGCGAACATATAGAAAATAAAAAACAAAATCGCACTAGTTTATTGCGCTAGGATGCTTTGGGGGTGGATTTTTTTGATATGAACATGTACGCCGTGTGTGGACGTAACTTGTTCACCGCACAATGGACACTTTTCCATTTTTATAGTAGTCCCTCAAACCAATACTATATAAGGCTATCGTTTATTGAATCTCAAGAGCTGGCAAGATAAAATTTTACGACAGATTTTAGGCAAAACATTCTCGACAAAAAATCCAAAAGAATTTACTGAAAGAATTGCAATTTGGTTTTAGAATTTGTGAATTGGAATTTTGTTTGGAAAAAAAGATTGGCTGAAAATTTTTCCCGAGTTTTGTTTTTCTACAAAAATCAGGAACATTGTGATCAGAATCCTAGGTGCTGCAACTCGTCATCATCTGCACCAAAACACAACGGCTAGCCTCAAAAATTACGTTATAATAGATAAATTTTGATAAATGTTTATATAGAGAATCAAAAGATGGATTTCACCTTATGACACAAACTCAACGAAGCACCGACCGCTGTCCACGTTGCGCAAAAGGATCAATGTTGACAGATGGAAGTACTGGTGAGATGTTTTGTAACACATGTGGGTTTGTTGCAACCGAAAGAGTAGAAGAAGAAGGCCCAGAATGGCGTTCATTTTCAAAAGAAGAAGGTGAAAACAGGACTCGAACTGGAACACCTACTTCGTTGGCAATGCACGACATGGGACTTGCAACCATAATTGGCCAAGCAGACAAAGACGCATCAGGCAAGCCGCTCACTTCCTCAATGAAGAGCACTATTGAGCGATTGAGGACTTGGGACTCTCGTAGTCAAGTTCACGAGCCAGTGGACAGGAACTTTAGGCAGGCGTTTAGCGAGCTCGACAGGCTCAAAGACAAGCTTGCGCTTTCTGACGCAGTAATCGAAAAGACTGCGTACATCTACAGAAAGGCACTTGATAAAGGTCTTGTCAGAGGACGTTCGATTCCAGGATTAGTGGCTGCGGCCTTGTATGCGGCATGCAGAAACACCGAAACGCCGAGAACTCTTACCGACGTTGCAAACGGAATCAATATTAAACGAAAGGACGTTGCAAGATGTTACAGATTGCTTCTCAGAGAACTGGATCTGAAAATGCCAGTAGTCGATCCCATCAAAGGAGTCGCAAGAATTGCAAGCATAGCTGACCTGAGCGAAAAGACAAAGAGAAAGGCACTTGAGTTTCTAAAGGAGGCAAGCAGAATCGAAGTTTCTGCAGGAAAAGACCCCATGGGGCTTGCTGCCGCAGCCTTGTATTTGGCTTGTGTGATGCTTGGCGAAAACAAGACGCAAAAAGACATCGCTCAAGCAGCAGGCGTAACCGAAGTTACAATTCGAAATAGGTACAAAGGTCTCAAAGAAGCACTAAAACTCTAAACCCTTTTTTGTTTGTAAAATTCTTAATTTGTATAATGAATAAAAAGCTGGCAACACTACTTGCTCTTGTCATAACCATAGGTGCTCTTGCAGTCCTAGTTTCTGCACCATCGGAAAAAAACCAACGACAAGAGATTTACCACGTAAGACTTGCCGATCCCAAGCTTTACCAAGATGGGGTTTTTGCAGATACCTTTGTGATAAAAAAAGGTACATACCAGTTCAGGTTTGTTCCAAATGGCGACAGTCCCCAGACTCTGTCCATTGCACTAAAGGGGCCAACCTTTTCATTTGCTGAGGATTTCAGGCTGCAGGGAACGCCCCATGAAACAGCCATTTCGACATATTATACTTGGGAGTATTTGGGTCGAGACACAATCGAGGTTCCAGAGGATCAGGAACTCCAGATAGTTATCAATCCACATGGAAATATACTCGGTCCCGTTTCTGTTTATCTAATTGAATAATAGGTGGGCGTGGCCCCAAGCGTAGAACGTTGAGAGAACACCTCTCACTCCCAAACGCCAATGCGTTCATGGACCACCTAACTATTCTACTGGGCCACGCGTCCTCAGTCGATAGGATTTATGTCCTTTCGCATTGATTTTTATAGGAATTTATCTTATTTAAGATTTAGTGTAGATTTTTACAATAAAGAACTACATATAATCAAAAATCTTGTGAGTGATTTTTCAAAACCAATATTACGAATACTGCCAAAAACAGTCCATGAGGCTTGCAAACAAAGTAGCTCTAGTGACTGGTGCAAGTCGTGGGATCGGAAAAGCAATAGCTGCGCTTTTTGCAAAGGAGGGAGCTTTGGTTGCAATTACTGCAAGGGACCAAACTAGGTTGGAAAGTGCTGCAAAAGAGCTTCGAGTCTTTGCGGTACCGGCGGACATTAGGAGATATGATGACGTTCAATCCGTAGTCAAAAAGACTGTCCAAAAGTTTGGCAGGCTGGATATTCTTGTAAACAACGCAGGCATATTTCCAAAAATAAAACCGCTCCATGAGATCTCAGAATCTGAATGGAACGAGGTAATGGACATAAACCTCACTGGGCAGTTCCGCTTTACAAAAGCAGCGATCCCACATCTCCAAAAAAACGGTGGTGTCATAATAAACATAGCATCTACTGCCGGCCTCAAGGCGTATCAGGATTTTAACGCAGACGCATACTCGGCATCAAAGGCTGGCCTAGTTCTACTTACAAAATGCCTTGCAATAGAATATGCAAAGTTCAAGATAAGAGCAAACTGTATCTGTCCCGGCGTCGTTGAGACCGATATGACTGCAGAGTTCCTTGCAACTCCTGCATTAAGGGAGATGATGAATTTCGCATATCCAATTGGCAGATTCGGTACAGTAGACGACGTAGCAAAGGCAGCTTTGTATTTTGCCTCGGATGAATCTTCTTGGGTCACAGGTTCAGTTTTGGCACTGGACGGCGGCGAATCATCAAAGTAGCTTTCCAAATCAATTTAAAATCCCACTTGTGAGTCAGAGTGTGGAATCAAGAAGAAAGAAACGCGTCAAGACGATTGCGCTGCTGGCAACGATCTGGTTTGTGATATCATTGCCACTTCCTTGGCTTTGGGCAACTCCTCAAGAAGCGATGCCACAGCTCATGATTTTGTTACAGATAATTGGATTGATCTCAATTCCGTTTATTGTGCTTGCTATAGTTTGGACGATAAAACCAGAGCTTACGACATAATGCAACCAGAACCTCCATTTTCAAAGCCTCTTGAAGAGACAATACTTGCAATTGAAGCAGCATCAAAAGCAAGCAACACAGTCATGCAAATATACAGCAAAGAATTTACCTCCTCATTCAAATACGATGACTCGCCAATAACCAAAGCTGATCTTGAAAGCAACGAGATAATAAAAAAAATACTTTCACCTTCAGGCCTGCCCGTTTTATCAGAAGAAGATACAGATACAAAATCGCGCCTTGATCATGACAAGATCTGGATCATAGACCCACTTGATGGTACAAGTGATTTTGTAAACAAGACAGGAGAATTTACCATTATGATAGGATTAGTAGAACGCAATAAGCCGATTCTCGGTGTGATCTGTAGGCCTACTACCAACACTTTGTTTTTGGCACAAAAAGGAAGTGGTGCATACATGCTTGAGAACAGTGTTTGGAGTAAACTGGCAGTAAGCAAGACAGACGAGCTGGCAAAATGCAGGGCTGTTGGAAGCAGATTCCACCTCTCAGAGCAGGAAAAAATGTTATTCAAAAAACTTGGAGTCTTAAGCTTTGAGAGCCGTGGAAGCTCGCTAAAGGTTGCTGAGATCTGCATGGGCCAAGCAGAGATATACCTCACGACATCAAGTAAGATAAAGCAGTGGGATACATGCGCCTCTTATTGCTTGGTGACAGAAGCGGGAGGCATGATGACTGACATGCTAGGCAACGATGTTTTCTATAATACCGAAAAGCTAAACCACGAGAACGGCCTGCTTGTTACAAACGGCCTGGTTCACGAGCAAATAATTAAGCAATACCGTTAAGGACGTTTTTGGATTTTAGAAAGTTCAGTAGATTTTTGACACTTTGATCTAGTGATTCTTTTTCTGTGTCTAGCACCAAGTCAGGATTTTGTGGAGCCTCGTAAGGGTCGCTTACACCGGTAAAGTTTTTGATCTCATTGTTGCGTGCCTTTTTGTACATTCCCTTGACGTCCCTTGTTTCACATTCCTGCAGTGAGCATTTGACATAGACTTCGAAGAACCGCTTGTTGTCTGCGACTATCTTTCTTGCATCTTCCCTGTTTACGATAAATGGGCTGACAAGTGATACACCGCACGGTACATTGTGTTTTAGGAGGAGTTTTGCAAGGTGGGCAACTCTCTTGTTGTGCTCGATTCTGCCTTCTTTTGAAAAGTCTTTTGGCGACAGCCATTCTCTGAGCTCATCGCCATCAAGAATGGCCAGATTTGGAACGTATTTTTGCATTGCGCGGATTATCGTCGTCTTTCCAGAGCACGGAAGTCCTGTCATCCACACTACAAATGCCATTTTCAGTTTTATCTCAAATTTAGAGTTCTTAAAGACTTTACGAATGATACCATTCTTGTTGTTCTAGGTACTCTATTTGTTTTAGGACGGTCTCGATCTTTGTCGATACTGCCATGACAGCCTGAAACTGTTCGTACATTTCTTTTTCTTCTTCTTGGGAGAGAATTTCGTTTTGTGCTTTTTTGAAAAACTCTTCTTCTTTGTTGAGGTGGTCGCCAAGGTATATGACATACGTTCTCAAGTATCTTGCCACCTGCTCTCTTGCGTCCTTTCCGTCCTTCCAGTCTTGAAGGTACTTGGCTATGTTTTTTGCAATTCTTCTGCTGAATTCGTGTTCTATCATGAATTTTCTGATTTCATCTTTTAGTTTGTCGTAGCTTGCCACGCACGCGAAGTACGAATCTTCCTCACGTGAATAATGAATCGAATCCAGAAATTCCGAGATTACATAATTGATTTTCTCAATGTCTGATAGAGGGATGTCTTTACCTGCGTACAATTCCTTGTAGCATTTGTCGATCAGCTTTTCGAGCCTCTTTATCTTAAGATGGTCTTGTCTTAGAATCTCTGTGGCGCTCATGACTTTGAACAGGTATCGCAGGAGCACTTCATCATTCCTGCTTTTCCCATGCACTGATCATGTTTTTCTTCAAAACACTTGTGGCATGTTACCATTGTTTCTTTTTTGAGTTTTAGAGATTATTATCGGTTCTCTTTAGAGCACAAAGTTGGAATTTGCACCATCAAAGTTGATTGTAACGCCAGAGAGGTATTTGATCTTATTTTCCACTATTGATTTAACAAAATCTCCAATTTCTCGTGGCTCGCCCAGTCTCCTCATCGGTAAGGATTTTGCGAGCTCCTTTGTGTTGCCAAGATCCCTGAGTCGATCTGTGTTAATGAGGCCAGGTGCGATGTTTACACAGCTTACTTTTCTTGCAGCAAGATCCTTACTTGCAAGCTTGAATACTGCGGTAAATGCGAGTCTGTAAGCGCTGGATATTACCAGTCGCGGGTTTGGCTCTTTTATGACACCCGAAGTTATTAAAAAAATGTAACCGCCGTCCCGTACCTTGAGGTTTTTGAGTAAAATGCAAAATGACAGGAATAACTGGTTGTGATACTTTTGCCATTCTTTTTCTGTGACGTCGTTAAATTTTTTTGGTGGTGGTCCTCCAGTGTTTAGAACCAAGATGTCTGTTTGTCTGTGTTTTTTGATGAATCTTTTGACGCTGGGTAGACTTGATGTGTCTATGTCTTTAGTGGAGGTAGTAACCACGTCACAACCTATGGAGGAAAGTGAATTTGCTATTGCCTTGCCAATTCCCTTTGAGCCGCCAAGAACTATTGCCTTCACAATTTGAGTCTAGAACGTAATTGATTTTAATTTACTGATTTTCGACGCTGAACAGCACTACTTTTCTTGGGTCATGCTGGATTATGCCGAAATGAGGTGTAGCAAACCCTCCACTGTGGTGTCCTTGCGGACCACCAAGTCCAAGACGAATGAGGTAGTTTGCATCTTTTTGTATTGGGAACTCGTGTTTGCGTAGCGTGTAAGACGAGTTCTTTTCTGTTTGGTACTTGAATGACCAGATGTTTGTGATTTGGTTGTCTTGTTGTATAAGTGCTGCTTCTTCGTGTTGGTGGCCGCAAAGTATGACGAAATTGTCAAAGTGGGCCTTGGCCTCCCTGAATGCAGAGTCAGGTCTGTAGTGGTATCCATAATAGCTGTAAAACTCTAATCCCTCCTGTGATAGACGTTGCCAAGTTCTTTGGTACAACCATGGATCGCCGCCGTTTTTAAGTATTTTTTCTGGATTTATTGGACCTCCGTGTACACATAAGAGTTTGTTCTTGTTGTCAACTACAAACTGTGTACCATACGTTCCGTCCTTATTCTGTTTGAAAAACTCTAGATCCTCTTCTTCTAGCAGCTCGTGGGCCCGTATGCTCGCGTACGAGCTGCCACTGAGAAACCGCTTGTAGAGGAAGCCTTCGTCGTGATTTCCCATTACCGAGATCATCGGATATGATTTTGAGAGCTCTTTGAGTTTGCCCAAGACTTCTTTTGGGCCTGTACCTCGTTCTAAGACATCACCTAGATTGATTATTCTTGATACAGGGCCGTATTTTTTTTCAAAATCCGAGGAAAAAGCGATATCAAGTATCGTTTGTAATCCATCGATATCTGCATGAATGTCAGAGAAAACCAGATCCATTTTGTTTAGATTGTTTTGGGTGCGTGATAATTTAATTCTCTAGATTGATAGTGTTACGCCATTTTCTTTTGCTTCGTTCTTTATCTCTACGATTTGTTGATTGATGTCCTCGATCTCCTCTATTAGCTCTTTGCGTCTGTCCACTAGGGTCTTTAGCATCGAGTTGTACAAATCAAATAATGTTTGACTCATTTTTCACCACTACTCCTTTTTTGATTGGTTCTTAAACCCTTGCTGATCATTTGTCCTATAGTATTAGTCAATAATTGTCTCATGAATATGATTCATGCGTGTTTTTTCCACATCGGAATGAGGTTTTTGGCTTTGTGCCAGATTGGCCTTTGACGCTTAATATACTTGATACGCAGAGGTTAAAGACAAAGCCAAGTCGTAGTCGTCCAGAATGTTCGAGGATCTGGTAAGGGAGGCAATAAGAGAGCCCACGGAGGCAAGTGCCTCTTCGATTATGAGTGAGAGTCTGCCGCAAGAGGTGCACGGCTTCATTCCCGATCTGGTAGCGCAGATGAACCAGGGAGTACCCTCAGATGTGCTTGCAGACCAAGCGCTCAACAAGACATTTGACATCGTAGAAAGCACCGTACTTACAGACGCAACGGCTCACGTTCTAGACAAGTTCTCAGAACGCATAGTGAACTTACTCTTTGGTGAGCCATTTCTGAATCTGTTGGCTCAGGCTTCACTGCTCATCACCAACAGCACATCACCAGTCTAAGTTTTACAAAAACTAGTACACTTGCATCCCTTGACAAGGCATGCTCCGCCTCCCTCATGCAAGTTAAGGTCATGAAAGCATCCGGCTTGGATATTTTTGCACCGCATGTATCATATTGGATACGCAGTCTAATTCATTTTGTGTTTTATGCAACTGCGATTCTGATCTGTCTAGATTGGTGGTTGCATATATTTTTGTGAAGTTCTGCTATAGCCTCTTCCTTAAACGTCAGATCGCATCTGTAGCATTTCCAAGCTGTTGTCGTCATGATATCAAAAATGAATTTTTTGTATTTAACGCCCGCGTATCTTTTGTATGGATGATTTCTACGTATTTCTCAGATCAGATGACACCAGTAGTCCTTGCAAGATCTAGTGCTTTTTTCCTCGTCATCTGAACTTCTTTTAGTATGGTATACCTTTCAGGCCTTAGTGACTGTGCTATGACCAGCGCCTTAGCAAGCACTTCTGGCTTGAGGCCTATCTGCTTTGCAGTGGTGGGCGCCCCCACATTTTTGAGTGTCTTTGCAATTTTTCTCCAATCCTGTCCCTGTAGTTTTGCCATCAGAATGGCGCCTATACCGCATTTTTCTCCATGTAATCCTATGTGCGGTGCAATCTTGTCCAGTGCGTGAGAAAATAGATGTTCTGATCCAGAGCACGGTCTGCTGCTTCCCGCAATACATGACGCCACGCCAGCGCTGATGAGTGCCTCGACTATCTCTCTTATGTCGGGAAGTTTCTTTTTTTCTGTTGCCTCAAGGAGGATCTTTGCACTCATCGACGCAAGGTTTGCAGAGTACCTTCCAAAGTACTCGCCTGTTCTGTCCCTGCCTATCTCCCAGTCCTTTACCGCAGTTATTTTTGCTACTAGATCACCGCACCCGCTTGCCAGGAGCTTCTTTGGTGCTTTCTTGATTATATCTATGTCCACAAAGACACCAAGTGGTGCCGTAGCAACAATTGAGTGGGGTTTTTCACCACGAACCGATACAAAGGGACTTGCAATTCCATCGTGGGATGCTGCAGTTGGTACACTTACAAATGGTTTTCCAAGTTTGAATGCAAGCATCTTTGCGACATCCACTGACCGCCCGCCTCCAATTCCTATTATGAGGTCACTTTTGTCCTTTTTTACCTCGTTTTGTACTTGGTGTATGGATCTTTCGTCATTACCTTTTGGAGTGTGCCAGACGGAACGTATTTTTGATGCGGAAAGAGATTTCTGAAATTTTGTTTTCACTATTCTTTGTACGTGATTTCCTGCAATGACTGAGACTTTTTTTGGCTCACTTAGAGAACGTAGAAAGCTTCCGATCTGGTCGATGTTTTTTTCTCCGATCACAATGAGGCGCGGAAGCTCCATCGTGTGCGAGGGAGTATTTCGCATTACGTAGTTGTTGGGGCTACGCCTTATCAATTTGCCCTCCAACAAAAAGTTATTTAAAAGGGGAGAAACCATTGCAGAGCATCTAGGAGTATTTTCTTGTCAGCTAATAACGTAGAAGAGAAGATTCTACATGGAACGACCACTGTAGGTATCAAGGTCAGCGACGGCGTCGTCCTGTGTGCTGATATGCGTGCAAGTGCAGGTTACTTTATTGCAAACAATAACACCATGAAGATTCAAAAGATCGCCAATCATGCAGGCATGACGATGGCAGGAGGTGTTGCAGACGCACAGAACATTACCGATGTGCTGAGATACCACGCAAACATACACAAAGTCCAAAAAAACGAGAACATTCCGATAAGATCCTTGGCAAGGTTGTGTTCGCTTTTGTTCCACCAGAACAGGGGCTATCCCTTCATTGCAGATATCTTGATTGGGGGTTATGACAAGGACGGCCCAGCACTGGTAAACGTTGACATGTTTGGTTCCGTCGAAGAAAAGAAATACGTCACAACGGGGAGTGGTTCACCTGTGGCATACGGTGTCCTAGAAGATGAATACCGAGAGAACCTTAAAGTCGAGGAGGCCAAAATCATCGCTTTGCGTGCAGTAAAAGCCGCAATAGTAAGAAACATTGGAACCGGGGACGGAATCAATGTTGCAATTATTGATAAAGATGGATTCCGACTCTTGACAAAAGAGCAAAAGAAAGCCATCATAGCTTTGTAGTGATTTAATGCAAAAAAGACAACAAGAAAAGGAGACGCAGTCACCAGCCCAAAATATAATGGCAACCATACTGCAGAGTATTCCAAAGGAAGCACAAGTTACAAAAATAGATTACGAAGGCCCGAGGATTGCTCTTTACACCAAGTCCCCCCTCTACCTGATGGAACATAACGAGATAATTTCAGATCTTGTCAACATCATCAAAAAAAGGATTGTCGTAAGAACTGAAGAGTCCATTAGAAAGTCAGAAGGGGATGCACGAAAGATATTGGCAGAAGTGTTGCCAAAGGATGCTGAACTTGGAGGAACTTTTTTCGATACTGCTACAGGCGAGGTCTCATTAGAAGTAAAAAGGCCTTGGCTTTTGCACAACAACCCTGCATTCAACATAGCTCAACTTACAGAGACTACAGGTTGGCGCCTCCGTATAAGAAAGGCGACGACTAGCCCATCTAGCACCATCCAGGCCATAAACTACAATCTCAAAGTTTCCGCAACAGAGAGAGCAAAACACCTCAAACAGATTGGTGAGAGCATATTCCGACCACGACTTGCGCAAAAATCCGAAGTCTCGCTTTTGACACTTGGAGGTTTTGGTCAAGTGGGTCGCTCAAGCATGTTGCTTGTCACGCCAGAAAGCAAGATTCTTATCGATTGTGGTGTCAATCCAGGTGCAAGGACTCCCGCTGAAGCATTCCCAAGACTTGATTGGGCTAACGTAACACTTGATGAAATAGATGCTGTTGTAATTGGCCATGCGCATTTAGATCATACAGGATTTCTACCGGTTTTGTGCAAGTACGGATACAAAGGTCCCATCTATTGTACTGAACCTACACTTCCTATGATGAATTTGATTCAGCTTGATGCAGTCAAAGTGGCTGCAGCTCAAGGCCGTGCCCCACTGTACGCCGAAAGAGATGTCAAACAAATAATGAGACAGACCATAACCATTCCGTACGGCACCGTCACAGATATTGCGCCAGACATTAAACTAGTGTTTTCAAATGCAGGACACATACTTGGATCTGCGACATGCCACTTCCACATCGGAAATGGTGACCATAATTTTGTTTACACTGGAGACATTAAATTTGGAAAAAGTATTTTGTTTGAGAGCGCCTCATGGAATTATCCAAGAGTGGAGACCCTTTTGATTGAGAGCACTTATGGTGCAAGGGAAGATATACAACCAACAAGACAAGAAGTAGAATCCGCTTTCATTAACGCGGTAAACAACACTCTTGTCGACGGTGGCAAAGTCCTCATCCCGATTCCAGCAGTAGGACGCGCCCAAGAGATAATGATGGTAATTGATCATTATATGAAAGCAGGCCAGATGGTCGAGGCGCCAGTATTCATGGAGGGAATGATTGCGGAAGCAAGTGCGATCCACGAGGCCTTCCCAGAATATCTTTCAAGAGAACTTAGACAAAAGATTCTTGAAACAGACGACAACCCATTTGATTCAGAATATTTTACAAACATAGAACATTCTGATGCAAGAGAGGAACCACTGCGGGACGGAACTCCATGCATCATTTTGGCAACATCAGGTATGCTAGAAGGTGGTCCAGTCCTAGAATACTTTAGAAATATTGCACCTAGCGATAAGAACCGCATAATCTTTGTTTCATACCAAGTCAACGGCACTCTTGGACGCCGAGTTTTGGATGGAGCAAAACAGGTATCACTCATGGGCAAAGAAGGTAAAGTCGAAGTAGTCAACATTAACTGTTCCATTGTAAAACTTGATGGATTTTCTGGTCATAGCGACTACAACCAGTTATTGTCATTTGTGCATAAATTGCGACCAAAGCTGAGGCGCGTGCTTGTAAATCACGGCGAACGAAGAAAGTGTGAGAATTTGGCGCTAAATATTCGTAGGATGTTTAGGATTCCAGCCCATTATCCCCAAGTCCAAGAAGCAATCAGGCTCTTTTAAGCTAAATCTGCATGATGTTATTCTTAAGCAAATAGCTGATGCTTGCCAGATACTCTTTATCGGAGATTTTTCCCTCTGTCCACCACTTTACCGTGGACCTAAACCAAGACGGTATCCTCATGTCTTCGTATTTTATTTTGATCTCTTTTGTAAAGACGTTGGTATCCACTAGTTTTGCAGACCAGTCTGACTTGAGGATCCTGTTTTCTTGTTTTGCATAAAGCACTACGCCAGTCTGTTTGTCTATTACTTCATGATATTGTTTTGTTGGATCCCATGCCAAGAATGCCTCCCTTTTTACATCTTTGAATGAATAAAGGATCTGGTTGGTGATTACAAGGTCGTGAATTGAAGATACTTTTGTGCCGATCTCTAAAGGTATTTTGTGCACAAATTGATAGTATTTTTTCTGATCGCCCTTTATCAGACCGTCATTTTGTATTCTGAGCAGATCCGTCTTCCTGCCAGTTTTGGATATTTCTATGATGCTTACCGTAATGGAGTCGCCTGTATCTCCAAAGATGTGAGTTTGGGTAATGGTGTCGTCGATTTGGTTGTCCTTAACTGTATATTTTAGATAATCATTTTTTGAAATGCAAATCGAGTAAGGATCGCAGTTTTGCGGATCAAAAACACTGATCGGTGAGTACAGCATCTTTGAATTTATCATGTATCTTATACCATAAGAAAAGATGTTATTCTTTTCTTTTCCTTGGTGCCAACGCGTGGCGTCGTCTTTGATCCATTGTGGTATGCTTTCACTCTGGACAAACCTATCCCTTATTGGGATGGTTAACTGCGGCTTTACAAGTAATTCAGTTAGTCTTTGCATGCGATCTTCAGCAGTTGAATACCATGTTGGGTCGTTATACAACATGTAACAGCTACGGAGATGTGTGAAGTGGAGGTAACGTTGCTCAAACTTTGCTTTGCCAAGTTTTTCTAGATCAGGAAATATCTTTTCGCATTGTGTAAGAATTTTTTGTGGTTCGTCATCAGCAAATGCAGATACTTGAGATGACAAAAACACTGCAAATATAGAAACTATTACCTGAATATTTTGCATTTTGCAAATTAGCGAAAATTATTTGATATTAATGAGGCGTAGAAATGATGCGCTTTATTTTAATATTATTTCAGATCATACTCTGGCTTCCAGATCTTTACACCGGGCGGTGTGACAATAATTCTTTCTTCTCCCAGTCTTGCAATGTCTGCGTTGAAATTCTTTGCTTGAGCATATAGTTCCTCTACAAGTTTTCGAAGCTGCTCTACATCTTTTTGTGCAAGCGGCGTCACCCTCAAAATCAATATCATGTTCTTTTTCATGTCGTCTTTGATTGAATGTATATCGCTTGGGTCTCGAATTGTTATGGCCTTGAGGTATGTAGGGTTTTCTTGTTTTTGCATCTAACTAAGTTGCAGCTTACTCCCTCAAAAAGTCTTTCGCATTGAATACGAATGAGTTTACAGTTTTTGAAGCTAAATTCTGTATTTTATGTAATCTTGTTCTTGCGCAGAATCAGTTGTGATTTCTGATTTCGTGGTGCCTCCATTTTCTTCTACTATGATTGTACCCTCTTGTTGTTTTGGGGCATCGGAGTATCGCAAAGTTATTGCTGCACAGAGTTGTTTGTGTGTCTCTATGTTTTTGCCTCGCAATAATGCAACGGGGCCTACATGGTCTTTTGCATAGAATATTACGTCATCTGGAAGGGCCAACGATTTTATCATTTCATTTTCGTCTTTGTTTCTTCCAACTATGAGTTTTGTTTTTTCATCCAATCTAAAGTGTCTTGCGATTTTAAGTAGATCAATATCGTTTGTTGTAGGAGTATCAGTGTGTTTGAAAAGATCTTTTGCTCTGGTTGCAAATGCAGGATCAGTAAGAAGACATCCACCTCCTGCATTTGGTGGATTTTCGATTCCAAATTCTTTTGCTAATTGTAGTTGTGGTTTTCTTGTACGGCCTCGAATCATTCCAAGCTGTTCTCGTTTTATCAGGCCATTTTCTTCTGGAATTGTTTTTGGAAGTAATGCGCCCGACAGGGGTCTGACTATGTAACCTTCAAGTTCAGATTCTTTTTCAATTGTTTTGAGTGCTGGGCCGTGCTGGCTCATCGGTCTTTGTCCTAGAACCTCACCGGAAATTATGAATTCAGCACCTATTTCCTCCATGTGTTTTTTTGCAGCTTTGAACATCATGGCTCTGCAGTCAATACATGGATTCATGCCGGAACCAAACCCGTGTTTTGGGTTTTTTAACATCTCAATGTATTCGTCGCCAAGATAGACTGTCTTGAGTTTTACTCCCAGCGCGTCGGCTCTTTCTCTTATTTCGAATCCACATCCACGGCCGCAGTCGAAATCACAAAATGGTGTCTTGATCGCAACGGCAGATACTTCAAAACCCTGCTTTTGTATCATTTTTACAGCTAATTGGCTGTCCAAGCCGCCAGAGAGCAATGCAACTACTTTTCTTTTTTCCTCCAACATTGCAAAAGTCCTGACTCCACTATACAAACTTAACAGTGTAGAGTATGGAACAAATAATAAATTCAAACAAAGCCCAGTCCACGCATGAAGCTACGACGAAAGAATCTGCTAAGACATGCACAACAATTAGACTGCGATGCGATAGTTTGTTTTGAGCCTGAGAATTTGTTTTACACTACTGGTTTCTGGGGAGAAGCTGTTGGAGTCTTGGAAGGTGGAGATGCCACAATAATTGCACCTGAGCTTGAGGTGAGCAGGGCAAAAGAAGAATCTGTGGACTGTACAGTTATTCCAGCAGAACGTGGAATTGGGATGATTTCTACTGTGGCTAGCAAGTTAAAGAAAAAGAAGGTCTGCACAGACTGTCAAAGCTATGTGACTATGCAGGCATTAAAAAAGTTGATGCCAAGATTGCTACATTCAACTGAGCCGTTCTATCGGGCAAGAGAGATAAAGGATGCAAGGGAAGTCGCAGTGCTCAGAAAGGCATCAGCAATAATTGACGAGATGTATGAGCTTTGTTTAAATAAGATACGGCGTGGATTGCGAGAGTCGGAGCTTCAAACAATCTTGATGGCATTTGCCATGGAGCATCGTATGTTTAGTACCGGATATAGGTCGACTTTGAACCCTTTAATTATCGCCGGCGGCCAAAATGGCGCGTTGCCACATGCGCAAGTGACTGATAGAAAGTTCAAAGACGGTGATCTGATTGTAGTAGACCTCACATTACGGTATGAGGGATATGTAAGCGATGCAACACGCACATTTGGCTTAGGCTCTGTAAGCAAACAAGCAAAACAAGTATACGATATTGTAAGAGAGTCTCAAGAGCTTGGCCTCAAAGCTGTGAAACCGAATTCATCGTGCAAGTCAGTTGATGATGCGTGTAGAAATTATATCAACAAAAAAAGTTATGGCAAGTACTTTATTCATTCTACAGGCCATGGGATAGGACTTGAGGTACATGAATTGCCAACCATCAGCCAAAAAAGTGGTGCAAACTTGAAAAAAAACATGGCCATTACTGTAGAACCTGGCATTTACATCCCAAAAAAATTCGGAGTCAGAATCGAGGATTCTGTCATAGTAAAGGATCGACCAGAAATCTTGCACAAATTTACAAAAGAGTTGATCGTCATCTAGGCTCATGTTGCTTTGTGACAATCGCGTGTTGTTCATTTCATACACACTCAAGCCTAATTACAATTCATAATAACATAGATGTAAGTGGAGTCATTTGTTGGTATGTGCTTCCAATGGTTTTCATTGGAAGCCCAACAATTTTTGTCAGGGCTTTGTCGCACGCAGAACTAATACCTTCCAAGGAAAAATTATTTTTTCATTTTTTGTGTAAGGTTGGGTTTTTTCTTTTACTTGTTTTCGCATCTGGTTTTTCTGAGCTGGTGTTAGTTTGTTTATTTTTTCTTTGAGTGGTTTTGTTAGGTATTTGAGGTAGTCAGACCAGTACTGCGCAAAGGTTCCTGGACTGTATGAGAATACAAATTCGTTTATTTTGATGTTCGTAAAACCTGCATTGTGCACTACCTTTCTTAGGTGTGATTTTGTTCCAAATCTATCCAGATCTGGGGCGCCTGGTGGAAGGTAATCTGGAATAAATTTTGTCGCAACGTCAATGATGCTGCTAAAATATGGAACAGAATCTCGCGCACCGTGTACGGCGATTGCAAGGTTACCACCTCTCTTTAAGCAGTGTTTTATGTTTTGAAGCACCTGCTCGGCATTGGGAAAAAAGAATAATGCGTATTGGCATGTCACTACGTCAAACTGTTCATTAAAGTGTAGGTTTTCTACATCAGCTATAACGAAGTCTACATTCGAATTACCATTTAACCATCTTTTTGCTATTTTTATTGCAGATATTGAGCTGTCAACTCCGACTATGTGGCCTTCATGTCCAATTTTTGAGAGTATTTCATTTGTGACAATTCCTGTGCCACAAGCTAAGTCAAGAACTCTGTGACCTAGTCGTAATTGTGCTGCGAGGACAAGCTTAGTTGTACTCTGAAATGGGCCCATCTTGTGTTTTGTCCATTTTTTGTGATAACGTGGTGCAACCTCATTCCAAGTTTTGATTAATCTCTTTTTGTATTCTATTGATATAGATTTTGAATTCGACAACTTGTACGGATTAGGAGAAATAGATTTTAATTGTATCACATTTAATTGATATTATATTGGATGCAGGCATTAGAGAGTCAAAATTTAACGATATTACACATCTAGGAATCAGACTCGCCGTGGGTGTTATTTTCATAGTTCACGGGGCTGGCAAATTCAACGCAGGTTTTGTCGGTTTTTTGTCAAGCCAAGGCCTGCCAGCAGAGATGCAGATCCCAATTGCCCTCGCTGAAACGGTACCTGGGATCTTGTTGTTAATTGGTGTTCTAAACCGCATCTCGTCTTCGCTTTTGTCCATAATCATGCTTGGCGCAATATTTCATGTAAAAGACGCGGCCAGCTTGACTGGTGAGCGAGGCTTTGAGATCGATCTGATCCTACTTGCTGCAAATCTGACAATTATCACCATGGGTCCAGGCAGAATATCACTAGCTCATGTGGTAAAGAAGCTGCCTAGGTTCCTGCACTAAGTTTTTTGTTCAATTTTGCAATTATGATTGCTGGTGTTACAAGATACAGTCCCACATTCAGCAAAATTATACCGACTCCGTAGCCCAGCATTTCTGATTCTGAGTCAATTTCGACGTAATTGAGTATGGACAGTGTGGTGAGCATGGGCATCAAGGCTACTTTTACTATCTCTTTGAGGGCCGGATTTTGTCTTTCCCAATCTGCCACCGTGGGTGAAAACGAATAGTAGAAGCTATTGAAGGTGTTCATAAATGAAGCGCCAGAGGTTGTTGAGAATACCACATTATCTCGTATCTCTCTTAGTAGCTGGATTTGGGGAGCAAGCTCTGTGCCAAACGTTGCAGTTGCAATTAAACAACCGCCTTTGTTTTTGTCTGCTGGAACATCGACTATCTCCCCGACATTTTCAATTTTGAACGTGTTTACCACCTTCTCAAATTTTGGTAGGCCCGCCTCAAAGTTGTTTTCAGTGTTTGTGTAAGTAAGAATATAGAATTTGGTTGGCCCTTTTAGGACAATCTCTTTGAATTTCATATCTATTGTTCCCGAAGTCATGTTGAATCTGCCTGTTGCATCCCTGATGAATGCTTCATGACCATTGATGGTGGTGGTTTCTTCGTTTAGGATTGTAAGAATGCCTGCATCTAGTGCCTTTTGTATTGATTTTTTGATTTCTGCGACATGATCAGCAAGTGAAGCTCCTTTTGTTTCTTTTACTGAAACTGAAATGGCCGGCGTGAATCCACCCACTCTCGGGCCTACAACTACGACATCTGGCGTCTCAGGTGTTCTCTTTTGTGGTTCTTGAACAAACCATCCTCGTGGTGCTTCAAACGAAAATCCGAATTTTGCATTGCTGTATGGTTGTGGTGATTGGTCTAGTGTTTCAGCTACGCGTTCTGGCTCTCCCTGATCAAGCAAATCAGTTATTTCTGAGCGCTTCTTTACTTCCGCCTTGAGAATTTCACCTTCTCCCCACTGATATGGAATGTCGTTGGTGTTTTCTTTTCCAGTTTCCAAATTTGCAATTTTATCTAGCGTTTCATAGCTTGCAGCTGTCGCAAGGCGCCCAAATACTGCATAATTTCGATCCAAGTGTAGTGAATCCTGATGAACAATAAAGAATTGCGAGCTTGCGCTGTCTGGATCTGCACCTCTTGCCATCGATACTATTCCACGTTTGTGTTTGATTGTGTTGAATTCGCCTGGTATTGTGTATCCTGCGTCACCAGTTCCCCACTCCTCAAGTTTCTGGTAGCCGCCAGGTTTTGTCTTTGGATCTCCACCTTGAATCATAAAGTCCTTGATCACTCTATGAAAGACAGTTCTGTCATAAAAGCCACGTTCGGTCAAGTTCAGAAAGTTTTCTACTGTCCTTGGCGCATCGGCTGGAAATAATTCTATTACCATATCTCCTGATTGTGTGTGTAATACAACCACTTTATCTGAGATTTCTGTTTCGGCAAAAACCGGAGTGCCATGCGCTATCAGGTTGGCAAAAATAAATGCGAATACAATTATAATAATTTTCAATGCGGTTTCTTTTTTGGTCTTAAATAAAAGCTAATTGAATTAGTTTTTAACAAGTCAACATATTGGCTAGATATGGATGAAACAGAAAAGATTCAAACTCATTTGCTTTCTGTGTGGAAGGAAGAAAAAAAGTTATTTTCAAAAGGGCGAGAGTGTATGTTCTTTCTTACTAACAAGCACCTCATGTTTGTGACAAAAACTGAAGCAAATCCGAGATGGTGGAAGGCGGCAGTTCAAAGGCAGATCCTTACCTTAATGAAATCAAGTAACACCATGCTCACACATGATGGTTATGATGAAAAAGATTTGATGGTTGACTTGGAAAATGAAAAAAATGAAGAGTATTCATTTGATCAGGTAGTTGAGGTAGAAACACAGGAAAAAGCGTGGGGCACCGTTTTAATATTGAAGCTCAAAACTCCCCAAAAAGAAAAAATCTTTCAGTTATCGATTGTGAGAGATTGGGTAAGTTATCCCATCAAGGATGCCGTAAAATTTCTCAGAGTGGATTGGACGCCAGTAGTCACATACATTAAAAATAGGATTGCAAAGTAAATTGGGAAAAGTGTACGCAGTCGGTGTAGGCCCTGGATCGAGTAAATATATTACTGATATTGTAAAAGAAGCCATACACAGCTCTGATCTCATAATTGGTTACAAGTACACACTAAACACAATTGAGCCTTTCCTTGAGGGAAAAGAAGTTTATGAAGTAACTATGAAGAATCAAGAAGAGGTTTATCAAAAAGTTGCAAAAACTTTGGGGGACAAAAATCTATTAATCCCGTTCACGGGCGATGTTAATTTTTCTGAGTCCGAGGTAGTTGACAGACTAATTGAGATCTTCGGAGACGTTGAGATCATACCTGGTATATCTTCGATTCAGATAGCTGCAGCAAAGGCAAGAGTTCCACTAGACAAGTCCAAGGTAATTACTATGCATGTAACCACTCCAATCGAAGACAAAAAACTCGAGCTGCAAAAAGCTCTGCTTGATGGTTTGAGTGTGATATTGGTTCCAAGGCCGTGGCCAAATGAACCTAAAAAACATTTTATGCAGTCAGAGATTGCGGCTTACCTAAAAACAAATGGATTTGATACATCTACATTGAAGGTGCACGTATTTGAGTTCCTTACCACTGATAAAGAAACAGAGTTCGTAGGAACTGTAAAGGATTTGGAAGGTAAAGAGTTTTCTGATCTTTCAGTAATGGTGATCAATCAATCCAAATTAGAGTCCTATGCTAATTTTGAAGACTAGTTCAGTGGTGTTTTCGTTTTTTGAATTTTTGAGGAATCGATAACAAATATCGTCATGTCCATCCACTGATAGTTCTCATCAAACAGCCTGTAAAATCCCGGCTCGGTAAATGTAACACTCCAAGACTTGCCAGGAAGTATCTCTCCACTAGAGATCTTATCATCTGGAGTGAACGTCTTGTGCCGTGAGACATAGTTTGCCGTGCCACTTTTGAGACTGTGGGATACTGTATCCTCATTTACAAAAGTCAGCGTACTGCCCGGCGGTATTGTGATTCTGTCTTCAGAAAAATACTTGAAGCTAAATCCACCTATTTGGTCTTTGTAAGTTCTCTCAGCCGGTGTTGCGGCACCTTTTAGAATCTTTATGGTAGTGGTGGGCTTGGTGGTGGACTTGGTGGTGGGCTGAGCTTGTTGTGTTGATATCTCTGAGATTTTCGCAGTGTAGATAAGCTTCGTTGTGGGTTTGTTAACATCAATTATGGTGCCGCTAATGGTGTAAATGGACTCAGTAGCTGTTTTGTCAACTAGTCTGCCTAAAATCCTTACACTAAACTCGTTTGTAGAGTCCGATGCGGTTGAAGTGGCCCTAAAGATTCTACCGTCGGCCATTATGATGCCATTAAGATCTGAAAGGGTGAGCTCCACATCATCAATTACAATCATGCCGCTTTGCAAGTCAAAACCTGCAGTAGTTTTTGTCTTTGTGGTAAGAAACAGAAGATCAATGTTTGTGTCGGAGATCTGTGTCTTTGTTGTCGCAAAACCACTGCCGGAAAGTGAGAATGCTTTGTTTGTAGCAAGCTGAGCGTTGGCGTCCTCAGATAAAAGCCAACCTGCACCTAGCAAGATTGCGGCTAAAAACAGCACATATTTCATAATATAACCAAGAGTTGATTTTGTTTATAATTTGCGAATGAATTATTTTTGTCAAAGCCAGTAAATTTTCTCATTTAATGTTTATCTCCGAAGCATGTCTGAGCCAGAGAAAGTCTCAATCATATAAGCCTCAATTATGCCTCCTCCAAGTAACAAGGCTACAACAATGCCAATCTCTATCGCAAGGTGTTTCCACTGCGGCAAAATTGGGAGTTTTTTGAAGAGTGCGACAGCCAGTATGAAACTTCGTGACATGGCAATAGAGTACGCTGCAAGCTCCATCAGCCCGAATGGCGTTGCAAAGATCATTGCAATTGGTGGAATTTGTGCCAAAAGTGGCTCAGTTGTAGCTAATGCTGCAAAAGCAAAACCAGTAGAGAATGCAGAAAATATTCCCCACCCCACGCCAAATCCAGGCACGAACATTGGTAAGGCAATCTGTGTGTTGTGTAAAAAGATCTCTATGCCAAAATTTTCTCCCCGAAGAGCTTCGAGAAGCTTGTTAAATTCGTCAAGAAATATCTTGGCTTCTTCTTCTGGAACCTCCATTTGAGCTCCAAGAGAAAAAGTCGCAGAAAAAACGGCCAGAAATACAAAGAAGAATATTATTCTCTTTTTCAATATTGGCAGTTTTTGTGTTGAGTATTTGAGCTGTTGCATTTGCGGAGATTTAATTAAATCGTAATTTGTTGGAAGTTTGTTATGATAAGAGATTTGGGCGCAGTGTTAGATTTTGCTTTAAATCGAGGCTTTCAAATTCATCCAGACGCCCTGAAACTGCTTGAACAGGTTGACGTAGAGGAGCTTGAGCGCATAATCAAGCAGGTAGTTAGGGAAAAAGAAAAGCAGCGGCTCTATCTGATCTCGCAAAAGGATCTAGAATCGTTTCTTGGTATAAAGGAAGATGAGGAGCTTGATGACCATCATGAGATCTTATTTGATCCTACTGCAAAGATAGCTTCATCGGAAGGAGTGGAGGGCTTTACTGCGCTTTTTACAAGCAGGTACACAAAACTTAAAAAAATAATGTCAGACCGTCCTGAAGCAAAAATGCTCAAGCCAGTATCTACAGTAATAACCATCAAATCAAAAGACGAAGTATATGTTTGCGGACTAGTTTCTGAACGAAGAACAGACCGTAATGTCACAAGGGTGACTATTGATGATCCAACCGGTTCAATTGAGACAATTGTAATAGATGAAGATCTCCAAAAAACAGCAGCCATGTTGCTAATGGATCAGTTCGTGATGCTGAAAATAGTTGCAAGCAAAAATGGTGGATTTATTGTCAAAGACATCATACTCCCAGACATTCCGGATCATGCAGCAAACCGTTCAAGAACCGAGACGTATGCTTTGTTTGTCTCGGATCTGCATGTTGGTAGTAAGTTCTTTATGGAAAAAGAGTTTTTGGAATTGATTTCTTGGTTGTCTAGCCCCGATCCCATAGCCCGCAAAGTCAGGTTTTTGGTGATAGGGGGTGATGTGGTGGATGGAATAGGCATCTACCCAAATCAGGACAAGGAATTGGTTGCCCTTGATTCTGCTGAACAGTTACGATTGGTCTTTGAGATTCTAAACAAAATTCCAAAACACATTAAGGTCTTCATCTCCCCTGGGAATCACGATCCTGGAAGACGGGCGCTACCACAGCCAGCGATGCCTCCAAAATACAATCCTGATTTGTGGGGGCGAAAGAACTTCTTTATGATCGGCAACCCAGCAATGATCTCGTTAAATGGTGTCAAGGTTCTCATATTTCATGGACAGAGCGTCGACGATATTGTAAAGACTACGCCTGGGCTTAGTTATGATCATCCTGCCAAAGTAATGCAGTACCTCCTAAAGGCAAGGCACCTAAGCCCCATTTATGGGGCCCAGACGCCAATGGCGCCCGAGTTAGAGGATCATCTGGTAATTGATGACGTCCCAGACATATTTCACACAGGCCACGTTCATTATGTGGAACTTGATTTGTACAAGAACGTCTTGCTTGTGAATTCTGGGGCTTGGCAAAAACAGACGCCGTTTCAGGCGGGTGTTGGAATTGTGCCTACTTGTGGTGTGGCAGTTCTAGTTAATTTGAAAACGTTTAAGGTCTACACCAAAGACTTTACACAATAAAATTACAAAACATCTGCCAAAATTATGTCGTTTTGGAACGCTTTTTTTACGGTCTCTGGTTGAACTGTCAGATTGAATTTCTTTGTTCTCCCATGCATACCTTGATGAATTATTTTTCCAGTGATGAGGCCTGAAAGCTCTATGTCGCTGAGAATCTGTGTAGCCCTCCTTTGTGTGATCTCTTTTTGTCGGATAGTTTTGCATAACTCTTTGTATGCATGATAAACCTCGCCCGTCGTACCACCATTGGTTCGCATTACTGCTACAATGAGTAATTTTTCATGCAGTGGATATGCGTTTAGTGCCGTGATCTCTTTGTCCTCTTCCATTTTTTGTGCAGCTCGTCTTATGTGATCTTCGGTTACTGTTGTTGCTTGCTCTCTTTCTGCCAGTTCCCCCGCTACCCGCAGAAGGTCGATTGCCCTTCTTGCGTCACCGTGTTCTTGCCCTGCCATTGCGGCACAGAGGTTAAGTGCTGCTGGTTCTACTGTGTTGGTCATAAAAGCTTCTTTGATTCTGTCTGAGAGTATTTCTTTTATTTGATCCACGGAGTAGTTTGTAAAAACAATCTCCTCCTCACTCAGACTGCTAATGACTCGTGGATCTAGTTTTTCTTTAAAGTTGAGTTGGTTTGAAATTCCAATCAGTGTTAGGGAGCCTCCAACCTTTAGTCTCTCGTTTGCTCTAGTAAGATTGTAAAGTATGTCCTTGCCTGTTTTGGAGGCCAGTTCCGCCAGATAGTCTATTTCGTCGATTACAAAGATGGCGTTTATGGTGTTCTCCTTTATGGTGTTTATGATCTTTGTGAATACTATGCTTATGGAAAGTCCTGTGGTTGGAAGTTCTAGGCCTAGTTTTGAGCCCAAATTCACCAACAAACCGTAAATGGTTGTTTCGTCTTTGGCATTAGCATAGAATAGTTTTATTGGGAATTCGCTGTCTTTGACTCGTTTTTCTATTTTTGAGAGTACTCTTGAGACGACCAATGTTTTTCCAGTTCCAGGCTTGCCGTAAATTAGAAGGTTTGATGGTCTGGCTTTTTTCAATATGGGTAAGAGAGCTTGAGTAATCTTGGCAAGCTCCTGATCCCTATGTAGGATTGTTTCAGGTTCGAATTTTGTTTGTAGAACCTGTCGGTTTTTGAATAAAGTGGTTCCTTTGATCGCGTTTTCTAATAATTTGTCAACTGGGTCGTCTTGAGTCATTACGTCACCCTATTTGTAAAAACCAAAGATAACATCATCAAACATATCATAATTTGACCTTTTGCTAGCAAGTGTAAAACCACCGGCAAAACTCCATTTGAATTTGCCTTTCTTTTTTATTAAATCTGGGTTTTTTCTTTCGGTTTTGATCTTTCTTAATATCTCAATTGCGACAATTTTTCCGTCTTTTATGGCTATTGCATCAGGTGACTTGCCTTGTAGGTCGACTACCCGCCAACCTTGTGATTCTAATTCTTTAATCTTCTCTTTCAAAGCAGTTGTGTGTTTTTCCTTACTAATTTTTCTCATTATTTATGATCACACACCCCTCATTATAAAATAGAGAGACACCATAATTTCCAATCATTCTTTGACTTAATCATGATAGAACTCTATCATTCATACTCATTTTGAAAAATTTTTGAAAAAAGAAAGAGTGGAAGGATAGGTGTGTCTCTAGGTGAAGATGTGGGGTGGGAGATTACCTGTTCACAATTAGTTAATATGATGTTAAGGTGGGTGGAAGAAAGCAAGTTTTAACCCCTTTATTTCCAGTCTAGGCGTGAAGTTGCTCATTAACACTGTTAATAGTGTGATTTTAACCCCTATATTTCCACTCTAGGCACGAAATTAATAGATTGTAGAGAGGAAGGGGAAACGGCATTGTTAATTTGACAAACTCAACCAAGCGTGGGCTACGCAGTCAATGTTAACAACTCTCTTAGTTAACAATTCTGAGCGGATCTGTTCAATTGTTAACCTGTTATCACGATCGATCACAATGGCTAGAAAAAGGATACGAATAGACCTTGAGGACTCTGATGGTGCAAAATACAACTTTAACATAGAAGGAAATATCACTAGAGACAAAATCCTCAAAATATTTGAATTAATGAACCTCATGAACATAGAAGATCAGGAAGACTCTCCACAACTGGATTCAGTAGGAGCGAAAATATGGCATATTGTGGATAAATATTTCCAGATGGGCAGTTTTACCTCAAACGAACTCCTAGAAAAATATGAGGATGAATTCAACGAACCCATCAAACTGAGCATAATTTCGACCTATTTGGCACGCTTTAACACTAAAGGAAGGATAAACCGTCTCCGTAATGGTAGAGAATGGGTATATCAACTAGCCAAAATCCAACAAAGAACGAATTAAGATATTGTCGCCCTCTTTAGAACCAACAAGTCTCCTTGTAGACTTAACTTTACATAATCACCTTTCTGAATACCCAAATATTGCCTGAATTGTTTTGGTATAGATATTGTGCCTACAGCTGTGATCTTTACCAATTCTTCATTATCTGATAGCATATATTAAATTATTAATTCAAGATATTTAGACTTTCATAATAAATTAAAATTATACAAAAATCAATAAAAATATAGCAAAAAAGTACTCAAAATAATAGAATCAACCTAGAAAATCATGCGGGAATGGTCTTTTCGAGGCTTCCAACTCTGGCCTTGCCTTTTTCTGTAATCCTGTAAGTAAAGGGTTTTGTCTTAGTGTTTCTTTCCACCAAACCCTCCTCAAAAAGTCTCTTCATAAGTCTTGAAGTATGCTCTCTGCTTCGCCCTATTGTGACCTGGATGTCACGTGACGTCATCTCACGCATCGTGATTAATCCCAATACGTGTTCTGCTACACCATTAAAGTCCATATTCGGCATTCTTTGCTTTTGGACAGGCTTTTCAGGCTCTTTTTTGGGCTCAAAATCCTTTCTTTTGGGCTCAATTTCGACCTTTTTCTCCAAAATTGACTCTGGTGCAGCCATAATCTCCCTTGGAACCTCTTTTTCCTCCAAACCTAATGCATCGAGGCGTATTTTCATATCTATTAGTTGTCTTTCATAGTATTCTAAGCGTGACAGGTAGGCAGGATCAGAGGCTTTTTGACTCGAAAAGGCCTTAATTTTATTGTAAATAACCATACCAAAGACGCCCACAACAAAGGCAATTATCACACTTGCAATCACCTGTGGGTCGGGGATCTCTATTATCATCACACTAACAACAAAACCGATGTGATTTATTGTGATAGGCCAACATAATTTCACATTTTACATCATTGATAATGTCATCCATAATCACACCATTAGAAACTCGAGTGTTTGATGGTCGTGATGTATCACATTCCAGATGCCTGACGCACCAGTTTGTCAATGACATTTAGCACTTGTTCCTCCCTTTCTGGAAAAACATCACTGTCTTTTATCACAGACACCTGCTCGGCAAGCCTAGATATCACATCAATATCATCTGGAAGCAGAATACCAAGACTGCGAAGCAAGACTATGGTATAGTAGAAGCTCATCAACTTATCGCGAGACTGTGCCACTTGCCTGAAATAAGCGCCTTTTGAGATCCCAAAATCAAATTCAGAGAGATTTTTCCGATTTAGAATAATTTGAATTTGTCTTTCAGTAAATAATGATTTTTTTATAATTCGTCTCATAATATTATTAAAATTAGAATCACTGAACTCTACCATAGCTATACAAATTTGTATACCACATCCCAATTAAACTTTAAAACAGTTTATGTAAACCACACTCATGGTAAAAGTAGAACAATACCTAACTGCGAGACGAAAAAAATCACCACTACTCTTTATCCTGATTGATTCTGAGGTCTCAAAGCTGACAGAAGCTGTCAAACTTGCAAAAAACGTAGAAAGATTAGGTGCTGCAGCCATACTTGTGGGCGGTTCCTCAGCAACCGACCAGTTAGAAATGACCCAAGTTGTAAAAACTCTAAAGAAATCTGTAAAAATTCCAATAATTCTATTTCCGGGGAATGTAACTGGTGTCGTACCAAATGCAGACGCTATTTTGTTTAGCTCGTTATTAAACTCGGAAAATCCATACTATATTACCCAAGCACAAGCATTGGGCGCCCCAAACGTCCTCAAATTTGGTCTAGAGCCGCTACCCACAGCATATATCATAATCGGGGAAGGAACAACCGCTTGGTTTGTGGGTTCTGCAAGAGGCATCCCATTTGAAAAAGCCGGAATCGCGGCAGCTTATGCCTTGGCAGCACAATTCCTTGGAATGAGGTTTGTCTATCTAGAAGCAGGCTCTGGCGCAAAGCAGAGCGTCCGCCCCAAAATGGTTCAGGCAGTCAGAAAAGTCTACAACGGCTTTTTAATGGTAGGAGGCGGAATTCGTGACTCTGGTACCGCCAAGGAACTTGTAAAAGCTGGAGCCGACGCTCTAGTAATTGGAACCATGCTTGAGCAAGAAAAAGACAGCCTAAAGAAACTAGCCGAAATAGCAAATAGCATCAAGAGTCTAAGGAAATAACATGTCGGAAAATACGGCAATCTCCCGCATCAAGGGTGTAGCAATGCCTGATTATTATCTAAACTATTACTCTCAACTCTCCGAGCAGACCTATCGAATTTTTGAAAAGGCCGCAGAGGCCAAGTCGACACTCGTCGATTCTTCTGGAATAATTGAGCCGAAAATCGCATTCGATCTTGCGGATCGCGTTGCAAAGATGCATGATATTGATATTGCAGAACAACTCAGACAGCTGCTCAAAACCAAAGGGAAAGAGCTAGCCGCACTCGAACTCTCAAAAGACATAGCTCTTGGGAAATACCACCCACCTGAGACTCCGTTGGAGGAAAAACTGGACAACGCAGTAAGGGTCGGCTTGGCAATAGTCACTGAAGGTGTCACTATCGCGCCACTGCAAGGAATCTCCAGCGTGACAATAAAGAAAAACAAGGATAATTCGGATTATCTTTCTGTATCAATCGCCGGTCCAATGCGATCGGCTGGAGGAACCGAGTCTGCAGTAACGATGCTTATTGCGGATCACGTCAGAAAGGTAGCAGGCCTCTCAAAATACCAAGCAAATTCCTTTGATGACGAAACAGGGAGGTTTGTTGAAGAGTTAAGAGTCTATGAAAGAGACATAGGGAATTTCCAATATCACGTCCAAGACGAAGACATTGTGACTGTAATCTCGAATCTACCAGTCGAGCTAGATGGAGTCGATACAGATCCTAACGAGGTCGTGAACCACAAAAACATGGTCAGGATCAAAACCGATCGCGTGCGAGGTGGTGCGCTTCGAGTATTAAATGACGGCCTAATAGGACGCGCAAAAAAACTGCTCAAAAGAATCGAGTTGTACCAACTCGATGGATGGGAGTGGTTAAACCAGCTAAAAGGAGGCATTCAAAAAGGCGATGAGGAAGACTCGGCCGCAAAAAGGCTCAAGGAGGTCATAGCAGGCAGATCAGTTCTATCAACACCAAATCGGCTTGGTGGTTTTAGGCTCAGATACGGAAGAGCGTGCAACACCGGCTTTGCGTCAGTTGGAATCCATCCGGTTGTAGCCGAGATACTTAATCACACAATTGCTGTGGGTACCCAGATAAAACTTGATGTTCCTGGAAAAGGAGCAACGGTTGCCTTTGTTGACTCTATTGAAACTCCAATAGTGCGGCTCAAAAATGGTGATGTAGTTAAAATCCGAGATGTAGAACACGGCATCAGAATCAAAGCCGACATTGAAAAAATACTCTACCTTGGTGATATATTGATCTCATTTGGCGATTTTCTGGAAAATAACGCACAACTGATTCCATCAGGATATGTAGAGGAGTTCTGGGCAGAAGAGCTCGCACAAAAAGCCAAAAAATACCCAGAATTAGAAGAATTTACCAACAAGACACCATCCCTTGATGAGGCACTTGAGCTTTCGTTAAATTTCCAAATCCCACTGCACCCAAAATATCTGTTTTACTGGGAACAAATAACAACACAAGAGCTAGACCAACTTCTCCACCCAACCACAATCGAGCAATTCACAATCAAATACCAAAAAACAATCAAACCTATTTTGGAAAAACTTGGGGTGCCACACCAAGTCTTAGGTGAAGAATTGATGCTGAGCTCAGAAGAATCCCAGATCTTCTACCAACTCTTGTTTTCAAACCCAATAAAGCTTGACGAATCTGTCCCGCAAACCATTGCAAAATCAACTGGCATTCCTATTAGGCCCAAATTCTCTACTTCGGTAGGAGTGAGAATAGGAAGGCCAGAAAAGGCGGCACCGCGACTCATGAAACCTCCAGTCCACACACTGTTTCCAGTAGGAGACAAGGGAGGTAGCATGCGCGATCTACTCAAAGCGAGCTCAGCTTCAGACTTTTACTGTAATATCTACAACAGGGTCTGCAAAAACTGCAACGAACCGTCAGTTAGCATCAAATGCCAAAAATGTGACAACAAAACCACAACCGAATACATCTGTCCGCTCTGCAGGTCCACACTTAATTCCAACTTTTGCCAAAAATGCAAAAAAAAGGCACCGACACACTCATTCAAACCATTCCCACTCAAAGACAGAATAATTATTGCACAGCAACGTACAGGAATCAGGGTTCAAGAACCGTTCAAAGGAGTAATGGAGCTCATCAATCAGGACAGAATTGCAGAACCACTGGAAAAAGGCCTCATCAGACAATACTATGATCTTACAGTCTTCAAAGATGGAACGGTACGATTCGATGCAACAAACTCCCCACTAACTCATTTCAAACCGGCTTGGATTGGTACATCAATTGAAAAGCTTTACAAGCTTGGCTACACACATGATATAGACGGAAAACCCCTAACCAACCAAGACCAGCTTCTTGAAATCAAGATGCAGGACGTAATAATCCCTTATGAGAGTGCCAAATACCTGGTGCAGGTCTGCAAGTATATCGATGCCGAACTCGAAAAGTTCTACGGCAAGACATCTTTTTACAATGTTAAAAATACAGACGAGCTCATAGGTCACCTAGTTATCGGCCTTGCCCCACATACCTCTGTGGGAATTGTGGGTAGAATTATTGGGTATACTGACACACATGTCTGCTTTGCAACTCCAAACTGGCATTCAGCAAAACGACGAGATGCAGACGGCGATGCCGATTCTATAATGTTACTCATGGATGCATTATTGAATTTTTCAAGACAGTTCCTCTCAGACAAAATTGGCGGCCTCATGGATGCACCACTTTTGATCCAACCTATAGTCCTACCGCACGAATCACAACCACAAGCTCATAACTTTGAAGTGACAAAGAAGTTACCACTCGAATTCTTTGAGAACACACTACAGAGAAAAAAGGCCTCCGACGTATCATGCGTTGAGATCATAAAATCACGACTTGAGACAGAGTCACAGTTTTACGGATATTACTTTACACATTCCACCACAACACTCACTACGTCAAGGTCGCGTAGTGCATACTCGACTCTTGGTTCGATGCTGGACAAGTTTGACATGCAGATAAAAAATGCCGAACTGATAAACGCAGTAGACGCAAACGAGATCGTCACAAACGTCATTACTACCCATTTAGTGCCGGATATAATCGGAAATTTGCGCGCATACGGCAGACAGAAGTTCAGATGCACATCATGCGGCAGAAAATACAGGCGAACACCATTGCTCCAGCATTGCATCTGTGGAAACGGATTGATACAGACAATTACACGTCCCTCCATTGAAAAATATCTACGACTTGCAAAAAGACTGGTTGAAAAATATGAAGTTGGTCCATACATCAAAGGACGAATAGCCACACTCGCAGACGAAATAGACCTAGTATTTGGGAAAAGAAAGGGCGACCAGCTGCTTCTGACAGACTATAACTAGCGCAGCTTTACGTACTCGTAAGCGCCAAGCTTGTTGTCAAAACAATACCACACCTTCTGATAATCTTTTCTGAATGACTTGACTTTGGCCGCAAGCTTCTTTGGGTCATTTTTATCAATTACTACTTTTTTTATGTACTCTGCAATTTCTTTCATCTCGGATTCTTTCATGCCTAGTCTTGTTATCTCAGAGACCCCAAGCCTTATGCCACCCGGATGGAAATAATTTCGTCCAGCCTTGATGTCTCCTGGGATCAGCTGCCTGTTGACAATTATGTTTGCTTTTTCAAGGTCGGCCTCGACTTTGCCACCATCAGAATAATCCAAAACATTAACTGCTATCTGGTGTGATTGAGTGAATCCACGTTTTTCACCAAGTACTTTGAAGCCTTTCTCACTTAGTGCAACTGCAAGTGCTTTCGCATTTTTAATCACCTGCTTTGCATAATCTCTGCCAAACTCCAAGGCCTCGGCAAAGGTGATTGCCTTTGCCGCCATGTGATGGATGTGATGACTCGAAGTAAGGCCTGGGAAAGTTGCTTTCTTTATCGCCTCACCATATTTTTCATACGCCAGTACGAGACCACCCTGCGGACCAAACAATGTCTTATGTGTGCTCATAGTCATGGTGTCGGCTCCCTCTCTTAATGGGTCTTGGAACTGGCCGCCCGCGATGAGGCCTGCAACATGGGCAGCATCATAATTGATGTGTATGTTGTGGCTTTTCAAAAAATCTGATAATTCCTTTACTGGATGCGGAAACAAAAATAGCGACCCACCAAACATTGCCATCTTAGGAAGGCGGTTTGTTTTTTTGAGCTCATCTATCTTCTGCTTTGTCTTGTCCACATCTATTGTCATCTCGTCTGCATCAAACGGATAAAATTCAACATCTAGTCCATGCACAAGGCCTGCCGTGCCGGAATGCTCCTTTTTACCATGAGATATGTGACCGCCAGCAGGTATGGATGGAGCAATCATGACATCACCAGGATTTGTAAAAGCTGAATATACTGCCAAATTTGCCACTACGCCTGAAATCGGCCTTACATCTGCAAACTCAGCTTTGTAGAGCTTTTTTGCCAATTCCATGCATTGAATCTCTACTTCATCAATATAGATACAGCCGGCATAAACACGCTCGCCAGGCCAGCCTTCTGCATATCTATTACCAAAATCTGAAAGCAACGCCTCGCGGACAGCGGGACTTGGGACATTTTCACTTGCAATTAGAGGAATCGAGTTTTCAAACCACTCGTTGTGCTTGACTAAATCCGCTAGAATTTTTTTGTACGAGTTTTTGTATGTAGATTTAGCCATGTTTTCACAGTTTTTTGTCCCAATTTAAAACAATATTTCAAAAAAGATCGCATTTTGCTTGTCGTAGTATGACACCCCTAAAAATTTGCAAAGTATAAAAAGGGAAAAGAAAAATTCCCTTCGTTATGAGTATTCAGGGACCAAAAGGCACGCTACCTGTAGTCTTGCTCAAAGAGGGTGCAACAGAAAGCAAGGGCCGTGAAGCACAGAAAAACAACATCGCGGCGGCCAAAATAATTGCAGAAATAGTGCACACAAGCCTCGGTCCCCGCGGCATGGACAAAATGCTAGTTGACACACTAGGTGATGTTACTATTACAAACGACGGAGCAACAATTCTCAAAGAAATAGATGTCCAACACCCAGCAGCAAAGATGCTAGTTGAGATCTCAAAGACCACAGACACCGAAGTCGGGGATGGTACTACATCTGCAGTTGTTTTAGCAGGGTCTCTCTTGGAAAACGCCGAGTCTCTTTTGAACCAAGATGTACATCCAACAATAATTGTAGATGGGTACAGAAAGGCTTCAAAGAAAGCATTACACTATCTAAAAGAAATCGCGGAGGAAGTTTCTGCAAGCGACAAATCAATTCTACTCAAAATTGCAAAAACATCCATGCAAACAAAACTGGTGAGAAAGGAATCAGAACACTTGGCTGAACTCATTGTAAAAGCGGTAGTTGCTGTTGCAGAAAAAGAGACAGGCAAGTTCACAGTAGATCAAGACGACGTCAAAGTAGAAAAGAAGGCAGGTGGTTCGATGAAAGACTCAATTCTTGTTGAGGGTATTGTCCTGGACAAAGAAGTGGTTCACAGCGGAATGCCAAAGAAGATCACTGAAGCAAAAATTGCTTTAATTAACACTGCGCTTGAAATTGATAAAACCGAGTTTGATGCAAAAATCAACATCTCAAACCCACAACAAATGAAGACTTTTCTTGACGAAGAAAACCGAATGTTAAAGAACATGGTGGACAAAGTTGTTGCCTCTGGCGCAAACGTGCTTTTATGTCAAAAGGGAATCGATGACATGGCACAACATTATCTAGCTAAAGCAGGAATTCTCTCAGTAAGACGAGTAAAAGAAAGCGACATGGCAAAGCTTGCAAAAGCAACAGGAGCAAGAATCGTCACAAACTTAGATGACCTCTTTGAAAAAGATCTCGGCTCTGCACAACTAGTCGAAGAAAGAAAGATCGAAGAAGACAGATGGGTCTTTATTGAAGGTTGCAAGAATCCAAAATCTGTGACGCTTCTTCTTAGAGGTGGATCGCAACGAGTCGTCGATGAAGTGGAAAGATCAGTCCACGATGCAATCATGGTTGTAAAAGATGTTATGGAAAACCCCTCAATTGTTGCAGGTGGTGGTGCACCGGAGACATATGCTGCCACCAAGCTTCGAAGCTGGGCAAAATCACTCGAAGGCCGCGAGCAGCTAGCAGCAGAAAAATTCGCTGACGCGCTTGAATCAATACCACTCACACTTTCGGAAAACGCAGGAATGGATCCAATTGACACGTTAACCAATCTTCGCTCAAAACAGCTAAAGGGAGAAAAATGGACAGGCATAGATGTCATGAAAAGCAAGGTAGGTAACATGAAAACAAGTGACATCATAGAACCACTAGCAGTCAAAAACCAAATTGTTTCTGCCGCAACTGAAGCAGCATGCATGATCCTGCGAATAGATGATGTTATCGCAATTGCTAAATCCGCAGCACCACCAGGAGGCCCAGAAGGCGGAATGCCCGGCATGGGAGGAATGGGAGGTATGGGCGGCATGCCAGGAATGGGCGGCATGGGCGACATGGGCATGGGCGAGATGTAGCCTGCCACATCAAACGTTTATTTGCTAACAATTTTTACAAAAATCATTGAGTGGGGCAACTAAGATCCTCAATGGAATCAAGTACGGCTACATCGTAGCATTTTTTGCGCTCTTATCTGGCATTTTCTATCCCTTCGTCCAAGGGGGCACACTCGACTATACCATTATAGGAATCATAATCCTCTTTGTAGGACTTGCAGGTGCCATTTTGGTTTACAAAGCATCCACATCAGACAAAAAGAGAGGCGTATACCTAGGAATCGGATTCGGTCTGATTGCAGTTTCGCTTTTCTATATACTACAACTTACAGGCAGACCGCTAGCTTAGACGTCAAAATACAAGTAGAACTCATGTGGGTGAGGCCTAATTGAAATCTCACGATGATCCTTTCTTCCAAGCTCAATCAATTTGTCAATTACATCGTTAGAGAAGATCGGATTGAGGAACTTGCGGTCACTTTCAAGCTCATCTAGTGCCTCTCCAAGGTTGGCAGGAACCGTCTTGATTCCGCGTTTTACGCGTTCCTCTTTCGTCATTTTGTAAATGTCTTCAAGTATTGGGTCGCCTGGCTCTATCTTCTTTTTTATTCCATCAAGGCCTGCTGCAAGAACTGCCGAAAACACCAAGTAAGGATTTGACGATGGATCTGGCGCTCTGTACTCAAATCTCTTCAAATAAGAATATTTTTCGCCCCTAAAATGTTCCGGAACTCTTATTGCAGCGGATCTGTTGCTTGGACTCCATGCTATATAGACAGGGGCTTCATAACCTGGAACCAACCTGTGATATGAGTTGGTAGTTGGGTTGGTGATTGCACACAATGCCCTTGCATGACTCATAATGCCACCACAAAAGTAACGGGCCGTTTGACTTATCTCATCTTTGGAATCTTTGTCAAAAAAGGCATTTTTACCGTTCTTCCACAAACTAACGTTTGTGTGCATGCCGGAGCCCGCATCCATCGAAATTGGTTTTGGCATCATGGTGGCAACCTTGCCAAACTTTTGAGCTATGTTTCTTGCCACATATTTGTAAGTCTGAGCGCCATCCGCTGCGTTTGTTAGGTAATCATATTTGATGTCTATCTCACATTGCCCAGCTGTCGCTACTTCGTGGTGATGGTTATCACACAAAATCCCAAAATACTCGTTTAGTACATCGACGCATTCGTTCCTAAATTCAGTTAGCGTGTCAGAAGGCGTACTTGGGTAATATCCTTCTTGTAAGCCCATTGGATATCCAGTTCCTTCTTGGTTCCATGGTGCTTCCTTGGACTCTATAGAATATGATTGACCTTTGTAAGGAGTAAGGACATCCCATTGCACTTTGTCAAATACAAAAAACTCTACTTCTGGGCCCCAATAACTAAAATCAAATCCCTGCGTTTTTAGATATTCTTCTGCCTTTTGTGCTATGCCTCTTGGGTCTCGCTCAAGGCGCCCACGACCGCGGCCCCAGTATATGTCGCAAATGAGTCTGGCAGTCTTTTTCTCAGTCATCCATGGTATGATTGCAAATGTGTTTGGGTCTGGCTTGAGTACCAAATCCGAGTCATCAACACTTGTAAATCCTACAATCGAGGAGCCATCAAGCTTTGGTAGGCCGTCCTGCATTTGATCCGGTGTAAAGGTCGCAGCTGAAATGGTGGTGTGGTGATACCTCCCCGGCAGGCTGGAAAACTGTAGATCGATGAATCTTATGTTCTCGTGTTTTATTTTTGCAAATACCTCGTCAGGAGAATATTTGATTTGAGTTGTTTCACCGTGAATTACTTTGTATGGCAAATCAGTACCTTCATGTTTACACGAAAAATCCCAGCATTTAAGGATTAATGTTCATTTTTGGCAGTTGGGATCCATCGAGATCTGTCACTCCCCCACACAAAGCAAGAATTATCAATCTCTGACATCCTAACAGATCAGGACAAGGAGCTTTGATGTCGGAAACAAAAAAAATTGATCTAAATTCGTTGTATGCGGTTCTAGTCCGAGAAATTGAAAATGACCAAGTCCAAGAAATAGACAGGGCATTTTACACGTCGCTTTCAGAGTATCTTGGTAAGCTAAAAAGCGAAGGCTACGACGGTATAGAAAACAAGATAAAAAACAGGCTGATTGAGCTTATAACCCAAATAACTTCACTTCTCCTCAAAACGCGAATAGAAAAAAGTCAAAGCGATATGGACTTTACAAACCTCCTTGATGAGGAAAAATACATCCTAGAATCCCAACAGGATCTACTAGAAAGAAAGGAGATGATTCTCTCTGCTACGCTAAATGGCAGAACTAAGCTTCTCGAGTCGGTCTCCAAAAAACACAAGGTAAAACCAATTACCGTCCGCTTTCTGAGAGACTTTGATCAGTTTGTTGGGGCGGATTTTACAAAATACGGTCCCTTTAAGGCAGAGGACGTAGCCACAATACCAAATGAAAACGCCCAAGCACTAATCTCAAAAAACATCACAGTAAAGCTGAATCTCCAAGAATAAATTAGTCTACCAAATACAATGAAAAAAGATGTCACACCTAGATGTGGACGTAATTGACTTCCTTTTGCTTACGATATACCCCGTAGCGGCGCTTTTTATCGTGGAGCTAATCAGCCGTGCAATCAAACTTGCAAGCTGGCTCAAACTTTGTGCACAGGGAGTAGTCTCCATAGGATTTGCAGTTGCATACGTCACTCTAATTACTGCACACTGGCTTACATCACTAGTGCTTGTAGCGCTGGCTATTGCACTGTTTTATCAAGCAAGACTTTCAAAAATAAAGCCCGGCAAATCAGTCTACTAGTTCTTGAATTTGCCGAACACTTTGCCCAAAAAACCGCTCTCTTGTCGCCGAATTACCTTTTTTTCTCCGAATCGCTTTGCTCGAATCGATGTGAGCTTGACACAACGGTGCTCTTCTGGTAGCCTATGTTCCGAACAAAACTGATCTTTGCAATAATTGCATTCAAAAGGAAGATCAGTTTTGTTGCCGCAGTACGTGCAATCTACTATTTTCACTAATTGGATTGTATTTTCACCCGTAATAAATCGTTAAACTGTTAGCAAAAACATAAAACCACTTTCAAATCAGAAACCGTAATGCTCAACGGCAAAGTAGCCATAATTACGGGTGCAAGTAGTGGCATAGGTCATGCCACAGCTGAAGCGCTCTCAAAGGCAGGTGCCAAAGTAGCAATCGGTGCTAGGCGCACAGACAAGCTTGAAGAGCTCAAAAACAAGATAGCAAAAAACGGCGGCGAAGTTCTGGCTCAAAAACTAGACGTCACAAAAAAATCTGACTGTGATGCATTTATCGACGCAGTGGTAAAAAAATGGAGCACAGTAGATATCCTAGTAAACAATGCCGGCTTGATGCCCCTGAGCTTCTTCAAAAATCTCAAAGTAAATGAATGGGATCAGATGATTGACGTCAACATAAAAGGTGTTTTGTATTGCACAGCTGCAGCTATTCCTCACATGCTTGCAAAGAAATCAGGTCATATAGTGAACATCTCGTCTGTTGCAGGACGTATTGTCTTTCCAGCCGGCTCTGTATACTGTGCAACAAAGCATGCCGTTACTGCACTTAGTGAGGGCTTAAGACAAGAGTTCAGCCAGCGAGCAAACATCCGCGTTACCTGCATTGAACCAGGAGTTGTTGCAACGGAGCTTACAAACACAATAACAGACGAATCACTCAAGTCGTTTGTAGAAATGTCAAAAAAGATGGAATCCCTGAGATCCGAAGACATTGCAAACGCAATAGTATACGCCGTTGAATCGCCACCACATGTCAACGTAAATGAGATTCTAATTAGGCCAACAACACAAGAACGCTAAATTGCAACAAATTCTCATCCTAGGTGGCGGATTTGGTGGTCTTGCAGCAGCAAACGAGCTTAGGGCCAATCTACCAGACGATGTCAAGATAACAATCATCGACAAAAAAGACTACTTTATGATGGACTTGGTGAAACTGTGGATCATAAAGGGCACAAGGCAGTTTGAGACTTCAAAAAGACCACTACAATCGCTGACAAAAAAAGGCATCGAGTTTGTTAACGAACAAGTAATTGCAATTGATCCCCATAAGAAAAAAGTCAAGACTACAAGCAGGGATTTTTACTATGACTATCTGATCATTGCACTGGGAGTAGAACTCGACCCACAAAAGATCCCAGGTCTTAAAGAAAATGGGATGATTCTGTACGACATTGAAGATGTTCCCAAGATTCGCCAAAAAATACTACAAATCAAGTCAGGCCGCCTTGCATTTGCCATAACTGGTATTCCATACAAGTGTCCACCTGCTCCGTTTGAAGCAGCACTTATCATCAACTCCATGTTAAAGGATCTTGGAGTACGCGACTCGATCTGTGTCAACTTTTACAGTTTAACCCCAACTACACTACCAGCTGCAGGCCCCGAAGTAAGCAAGCAACTATTAGACATTCTGGAATCAGAAAAGATCACATTCCACGGCAACTGCAAAGCGATCTCTGTCGAACCGGGAACAATCAAGTTTGAAGATGGCAGAGAAGAAAAATTCGACTTGCTGATCGCAGTCCCACCACACAAAGCACCAAAAGTGATCCACGATGCAGGGCTTGCCCCGCAAGGCCAGTTCATTTCAGTAAAGCGTGACTGCAAGACGCCATTCGACGGTGTTTACGCAATAGGGGATGTGACAAATATGATGGTCACAGACAAGCTAGCGGTACCAAAGGCCGGAATTTTTGCTGAAGGTGAAGGTATTGCAGTAGCTCAAGACATAATTGCACAAATCAAAAAGCAACAAACTAGCACAGTCTTTGAAGGCAGAGGCGGGTGCTTTGTGGAGATGGGAAACACAGCAGGTTATGTTTATGTTGATATGTTTGCACAACCACATCCGATAACTCGACTAGACAAACCTGCAGAAGAACACATGCAGGAAAAAGAGGTCTTTGAGCAAGAAAGATTGCAAAAATGGTTATGAGTCTTTTTTCTTTTCTTTTGAGATGTGATCTAACAGTGCTTTGAGATCAGGTTGCAAGTCGCTTGAATTTTTTGCCATGTCTAATTTTTCTGGAATGTTTTTTTTAAAATCCTCTGCTTCCATTTCTATTCTAAGCTTCTCTTTGCAGTCAGTGTGGTCGTCATCGGTTCCAGAAATCTTGTGACAAATCGAGCAGATCTTCAACGGCTCTCTATACATCCCACGATTTAATAATTTCACGATTTTCCCACCATATGAGGGGCCGTCGTCTAGTTTGGCTATGATGCTAGCCTGGGGTGCTAGAGGTCGTGGGTTCAAATCCCACCGGTCCCACTTACATTCCTAATTGGAACCATGATCTGACAGATATTTCCAGCCTCCTTTAATTACCAGCCTGTAAACTACACACATGAAAATACAACTGACATTGATAGCCTTACTGATTGTCTCCTTTTTTGCAGCAGCCGATGCAGATGCTGTAGAATTCGAAAAAGCACCAGAGGATCAACCAAACTTCAAACCCACAGTAACACCAAACATAGACGAAAAAAACGTCGAGATTGTAGAATTCAAATGCAAATTCAAGTAGATTGATTTCTTCGGGGTGTGTGTAAATTGAACAACACACCGCATAATACTTGTGTGAGAAAAAGATAGTCAGGCGTTCGAGGTTGTCGCCAAACAACAACCGTTGTTGGCCTTAAGCCTCACGTCCATTAATTAAAGAATCCGTTTGATTTTTAGTGTGTCCGTGTACTGTCTGAACTTTGTTATCAAGTTATTTTCTATAAGATGTGCAAAAGGTACCGCAATCATTTTGTCTGTATTATTTCATATCTCCCAGTTACCACAACGGTGTCACCGGAGTCAAAAACTGCTGTTATCGCATGAAACTCAGCAAAGTTGAAAAGCTTTGGAAAATAATCTTCAAAGATTGCTCTTTTACCTAGCACACTCCTCCACATGGCATATCCTCCGTAACAACCCACCCAATATCGTCATCACACATCTGTAAATACTGCATGTCCCCTTTTTGAAAAACTCATAGAACTTTCTTATGAACTCTATATTCTGTTTAGTTACGACACCTACAGTTTGGCTCTCCACAAAGACAGTATACTTGAAAAGAAAACAACTTCGTCTTTGAGGAAACCCCGTCAGTAACGTCGACGAACACAAGGAATGTCTTAATATCATCCAAGTCCTTGCTGATCTCCCAAGATATGTTGTACATGCCATCGGAGTTAGTAATGCCTTCAAACTCTTCTAAAATATCCTCACCGTAATCTTCAACTCTGACAGATACAGTAGCTCCTTCAACTGCACCTGCGGCATTACTTACGTATACAGTGATGTCTTGACTGGTTCCACGTCTGACCGCCTTGTGGCCATTCACAGCTACGTCAAGATCTGTTCTTGGCTTTGATGCAACTGACTCTAACTTGATTATTTTTTGATCCAGCAAATACTGCATTGCAAAAAGAAAATCTCTTCCCGAGGTCTTTCCATCGATCCACAGCCTTGAAGAATTTTTTACCCAAGATGGAATTTTGGTGTCTCTTTTTGCGTAAAAAAATGTCTCGGGAAGCTCTTTTCCATTATGATACGCAACTACTTTATAGATCCCAGGAGTTGAGGAAAAGTATAGCGGTATTAAGATAGAATATGCCCCAGCCTGAAGAACGGGAACGGTGTATTCCGTCCTTAGTCCATCAGGCGCAATAATTATCAAAGAAACGGGGCTGGTCATCCCGTAGTCGTTTACCCGTCCTGTGATCTTAACAAAAGTGGTTTTGCCATATTCTGGCAGATTGTACGCATTTTGCAACGTAGTCTGTTTTATTTTGAGAAGGCCGCGCTGACCAAGCTCATTCAAGGTATTTACAAAACTTTCGTCTGACATCTTGTCAAGTGTCCACAACTTGATCTTATTTTTTAGGTAATTTGGAATCTCAGTCTGTTGTGCGTCTGCATACTGTAATCCAAAAATCACTGAAACAACAAGCAAACTAAATAGAATTATCTGCAAGACAGGATCTATGACGTAGCTTATCTGTATAAAAGGTTCTTACAATTCATCCAATTTTGTCAAACTGACTGAGGCCTTTCCAAATGTACCATGTAGCCACAGTTCTGTACGGTCTCCACTTTTCAGCCAATCTTTCTATTTGGTCTTTTTGTGGCAGCTCAGAAAGAGAATAGAGCTTCTGTACACCTTTTCTCAAACCCAAATCTCCAACTGGTAGAACATCCAATCTTCCAAGAGAAAAAATAAGAAACATCTCTGCAGTCCACCTGCCTATGCCCTTTACCTGAGATAGGTGTTCAATTACTTCTTCATCATTCATATCTTTTAGTGAGTCGAGTCTAAGGTCGTTTGATTCTATTTTTTTTGAAAGATCTTTTATGTAAGTCACTTTCATGTCAGACAATCCAACTTTTCTAAGCTTTGAATGTGGCGTTTTTACTACCTCTCTTGGTTTCGGAAATCCACCGTACATCTTCCTGAACCTTTTTGAGATCGATTCAGCCGCTTTTCCTGAAAGCTGTTGTGTTATGATCGCCTCCACTAGAGACTCGTAGGGGTCTCGTACTAGATTTATCTTGTATTTGCCAACGGCGTCAATTATCTTTGCAAGCTTTGCGTCTTTGCGAAGAAACTTTATTGCCTCATTTGACACCGAGTCTTAGCACCTCTAGAACTTTCTCAAAACTATCCTGAGATCTGCTCTGTTTGTATTCTCTCAGTGCAGAAATTATCTTCTGTTTTGGTGGTACTTTATAGATTCGATCCACCATCTTTGCGAGGCCTGATCCAATGAAGATTGCCTGCGTTGCCGATGTCACGTTTGAGACCTTCCTTTCAAGACTTGAGCTCTCAAAATCAATTATTTTGACTGACCTCCCAACAATGACGTGTTTTGTGATGTTGCTCAATTCCCCATGATCTAGGCCAGCTCTGTCCAAACTATAACAATCTTCAAGAATTTTTTTTATCACTTTTTTTAACTTGGCTGCACTACCCCTACCTTTCAATTCTGATATCCACTCGACGATTTTTTTACCATCCAAGTATTCCATTACTACAAAATTCTTGCTGTTTTTGAGAATCTGTGGTCCAACGCCTGCCTTATTTGCAGCTGCAAGAAGAGCTGCTTCCCCATCCATAGTAGGCCGCGGCGAATCTGTTCGGCGAATCTTGAGTGCAACTTTTTTTGAGCCCAGTTTTGCCAAAACTACTATGCCCGTGTATCCTTTACCAAGGACGTTTTGTTTACCAATTTGCATTGGCCCACTATACGAGATGCTCTGCACACCAAGCAATTTGAGTTCTTTGAGCCTTGATTTGAGTTGGGATCTTGTCGCCTTGGGATATCCAAGGATCAAAGAGTATGATTCATCAGATAAGCTGTCAACTGGAAAAAATTGTCTCATCCGTTGAGACCAGCTCCAAGGCGGCCTCTTTAATTGATTTGCTTGTCGATTTGTTGCCTAAAGTGATCTTGAATTTTCTAATATCGTCTCTGAGGCCTTGGGGGATTCCAGCCCTTTCCAAGTTCTTTTTTATTAAACTCTTTACAAATGAAACCGCATCTACATGAATTCTTTTTTGCAGTGAATGGATCTTGCCTTCCTCGCTTATCCACATGGTGATGCTTTTTTTCTTATTTGACCTGACAAACTTTTCCACATGCTCTGCTGTGAAAAAATCAGGCCCCACTCTTACCTGATGGTGATCAAGCCTAATAGATCTCAATAAGAAAAGCAAAGATGCCGCATTGTTATCAGAAATTACTACGGATTTTCTTAGTACTGAAAACCCTTCTTGCTCTATCTGCGTTGCAAGCGATGTTGCAGCTCTTTTTAGCTGACCCCATATTATATCAGGGCTTCTTGGGCTGTACCTAAACGAAATCACAATCACATTACTGAGTGCAGTTTTTGATTTTATCCGAGTTTTTTTCTTTTTGAAAAACGACAGAGAAGGCCTTTTAAGAAATGCACGCGCCGCAAGTACAAACTTGCCCACATTCTCAATTGATATAGCAGCACCTAGGTTTCGGTTCTCATCAATCGGATCAATTATGACTATTGGTGTATCGAAGGTTTTTGTCGTTTTACCAATTACCCGTCCTCGTTTTAATTCAGCAATTGCTTTGATGACGCCTTCAAAAGAACCAAAGTTAAGAACAAGTACCTCTGATACATAACCTGAAAACCCCTGCTTTGCTATCTCTGCACCGTAGATGCCGCCTGCTTTCAAAAATGCCTTGAGAAGTCTTACTTCATTTTTCATCTGTCCTGAAAGTGACTTGATCATATAGCGGGTGTGGAAAGGTGATCTGTCGGCAGAACTCTTCCAGTTCCCCTGTTCCACATCATAGCAAGGAACAAGATTCACCTTTGTATTGCCCACCTGTGCTTCAACGAATGGATGCTCAGCATATCTTACATAGGGGCCAAAATTCTTGAGTGCCGCAAAACCAATATTTTTTGCCAATTCCACAAAATCTCTTTCTGATACATCAATGCGGAACCTGATGAAGATGTCTACGTCTGCCTTTTGAGGCAACCACGTCCCTTTTGCATAAGAACCAACTATCTCTATTCCGGTTATCTGGGGATAGTTCACAATCTGCTTTTGCACAAGTTTGACGACTCTTTCAACTATGGCATCTTTTTGTTTTTGTAGTTTTTCAGAAGGTGTGACAAGTTTTTCTGCCTGTTTTAGAATCTTGCTCATCTTGCACTGATCACTCCTAAATCGGAATAAATAGGTCCTGTTGGGGTAAGAACGCTTTGTTTGAATTTAATCTGAGATACTTTTTGTGTTCCAAACTTGATGCCAGCAAACTTTGACAACTCAGACGTGATGTCTCCGACTTTGTTTTTAACTCTAAATATCGTGGCGTGTGGTTTAAACGGCTTGTCTGGCTTGAAACCTAATGCAGCAAGCTTGTCTTCTACTTTTTTTGCAAGATCCACAAGGTGCTTTGCTCCCTCATCATCAATTCCAATCCATATGACACGAGGAAATTTCGGTTTAGGAAATGCACCTATTCCCTCAAAGCCGATCTCAAATGAAGAAAACTCTACTGTTTTCAGCTGGGCAAGAACTTTTTGTGACATATCTTGGGATATCTCTCCCAAAAACAACAATGTAAAATGCATGTTTTGGGCCTCTACTGGCTTTGCAGCAATCTTAAGCGACGACTGGAGTTTTTTTATCAAATCTATGACCGATTCTTCAGTTATCTCTACGGCAACAAACGTTCGCATTACAAAAATCAGTTTTCGGCTTTTTAATGCATTCCGGTAACTTCATAGAATAGACACAAAAATCAAACATGATTGCCAAAACTGATTGTCTGTCTTACTGGAATGCCGGGCGCTGGTAAATCTACCATAGCTGCAGGACTGCAAAAAAAGGGATTCACTAGCATCAACATGGGAGACGCAGTTCGCGCAGAAGCAAAAAAAAGAAACCTAGAGCCCACAAGTCAAAATCTCGGAAAACTCATGCTTGAGCTTCGGGAAAAAAACGGACGTGGTGCAGTTGCAGAACTCATCAAAGATCAAATACTGAATTCAAAGTCTGACGTAGTAGTCATTGATGGAGTCCGTTCAAACGCAGAAATCGAAGTCCTAAAAAAAATTGCAACTGTGAAGCTTTTGTCGATTCATGCATCGACTGACACACGTTTTAACTTCCTTAGTGCACGAAAGAGATCTGATGACCCTCAAGATCGAAAAATGTTTGACGAGCGTGACAACAGAGAGATAAGCGTAGGCATTAGTACATCTATTGCACTTGCAGATGAGACGATCTCAAACAACAACCTCACCATAGACCAGTTAATTGAAACGGCGTATAACATAATCAAAAAGTGGCTTACATGATTCCAGATATTGATTGCAAAATAGAAGCATACTGCGAGGTAAATCCATCTGAGGATCCGCAAAAAATACAACAGCTAATTTCAAACGTACTTGATGATGTTGAATTCAAGTTCGCCGAAAATTCAATTAAGGCAACCTCAAACCAAATTGAATCGCTCTCTAAAATACATCAATCAATTCAAAATCATACCTCAGGCCGTGTCTACTGGAGGTTCCTAAACAACAACTTAGAGGGTAACGAGACATGGTTTTATCTAAACAAGCAGGCAGCATTTGTCAACTCTATTGTCCTATGTGAGCATGCAAATGAATCACCAATGGGACCAATCAAAATTATAATACGCTCAAAAAACATCGAACGCGTAATAGAATGGTTAACGTCGGAGGACTAGTCAGCTTTTTTTCTTATTTGCTCAGCTAGAATGAATTTTCGTTCTTTTATGATTTTTACAAAATCATACTAAGTTGATACTAAAGCTTGCCATCATAGGTGCCATCATAATTATAGGAGGTGCAATACTGTATCCACAGTTAAGCAGCCTTTTCTCTGGGCATCCAAAAATTGAGGCAGTCGCAGAAGATATCGGAGCTCTAAAAGACACTACGGTTAAACGTGTAAGCAACGAGATTGATAACACAATAGATAAAGTAGAAGACAAAATAGACCAGATAACCCCAAGCCCAGAAAAACTAAATCCGATTGACAAAATCCAAGAAAAAATAGCTGGACCTCCAGCTCAGGAGATCTTTTATGGGCAAGTGTATGAAAAAGATGATAGCACAAATACATGCAAGATCTCTGTTCCCAAAATGGCAAAGACGATAAACGGAGTAAAGGAGCTAACACATACCATCACGATACCAAACTGCGAATATGAGAAACACAAATCGGTTCAAATCACACAAATAACGGATCCGCTTACAAATCAACAGACAATATCTGTAGAACCAGTACAACAAACTCAAGTATTTGATACCCTCAAGCTTGTGACAACAAAGAATCAAGACAACACAGTTTCAATAAACTATGAAGACACATCTGGCAAGACACTCAAAGTCACAGTCACCCTGAGGAATTCAGAAAAACAGCTCTTTTCTGGCGAATTTTTTGCATCAAAATTTGACACCAGTGTAAACGATATCTCATCAAGCCCCTATATGGTGGAAATGATAGTCGAACACGCAGAATATGGCACAGTGACATCTTCCGTATTCAATCCACAAGGAAATAATGACACCACAATTTACGGTGTCTTTACAAAATAATTCAAAGAAGCGAAACAAGCTTAGGCAATGCATTAGCCGATGTCTCCCTTACTGACAAATCCATTTCAGAAGACATGACAGTCCTTTCCGGATTTACTTCGACTAGCACAGCACCATTCTGCTTTGCATATACTGGTAGATAGTTTGCAGGTGAGACAACAAGCGAGGTGCCCGCAATTACCATCACGTCACAATTTTGTGCATGCCTGATTGCCCCACTCCAAACATCCTGAGGCAGAGGTTCACCAAACCAGACAACATCTGGCCTCAACATGCTACCACATCTGCATTTTGGAGGGAGAACATCAAAACTTGTGGTGATGTCGTCTTTGTAATCACACACTGTACACTTTATCCTAATTATGCTGCCGTGCAACTCGTAGACACTTTTGCTACCTGCACGTTGATGTAATCCATCGATATTCTGTGTTAATACAACTACATCCTTGTACTTGGCAAGTTCCGCAATAGCATAATGACCTTTGTTTGGCTGCGCAGCCAGTATGTTTCTTCGCCGATCCTCATACCACTCCCAAACAAGCTTCGGGTTTTCATAGAATGCGTCTATTGTAGCAAGCTGCATGGGGTCATACTTTCTCCAGTAGCCATCTTTACCCCTAAAAGTAGGAATACCGCTTTCCTGCGATATGCCTGCGCCAGTAACAAAGACTATCTTCTGCGCATCTTTTATCTGCCTTGCAAGGGACTCAAACATCTTACCTGATCTCTATTTCCAGAAGATCTTTTGCGGCAACGACGGAACCATGTATCTGCCTTGCTTCTTGCAATAACTCCGCTTCATCTTTGTATCTTGCAGAAAAATGCGTAAGGATCAGATTTGCAACATTTGCATTCTTTGCCAGGTTTGCAGCTTCTTTTGCAGTAGTGTGATAAGATTCCAACGCCTTGTCTTTTAGCTTGTCAGAAAAAGTACAATCAAACGTAAGATAATCACAATCTTTGAAAAACTCTTCAAGTTTTTTTGTTGGCCTAGTATCTCCAGAAATACCAATCTTCCTGCCTGGACGTTTTTGGCCCAACACATCGGATGGTCTAATCGTTTTATCTCCTACTTTGATCTCTTTACCTAGCTGAAGATCATGCCACAAGCTGCCCTCGGGAATACCAAGACTCTTTGCCCGCTCTACATCGAATTTGCCAGGCTTGTCCTTTTCTACAAACAAAAATGAATATGCAGACACAGAATGTTCGGCCTCCTCTGCATACATGAAGTATGATTTTTCCTCACAAACCAGTCCTGGTTTTATGGCAGAAATCATTACAGGAAACGAGAGGCCAAAATTCAAAATCCTGATATTCTCTCCAATGAACTCTTCTATACCATCTGGACCGTAAATCTCAATTGGTTCGACCCTGTGTTGTAGCGTCATTGTCTGCAAAAGTCCCAAAATCCCTATACAATGGTCACCGTGAAGGTGAGTAACAAAGATCTTCATCTTTTTGTTCCAGCCAAGGCCAGCTTTGAGATACGATACCTGTGCTCCTTCTCCTGCATCAAACATGAGAATCTCACCTTCCTTTTCAAGACAGATGCACGACATTGCCCGATGTTCAGTAGGCTGCGCAGCAGAAGTTCCCAAGAACACTAACTTCATTTGACCAAAATCACCCGTGTTAGACTCTTGTGCCTGTAGATTTCATATTTCTTTGTTGGTTTTATCTTGAGGTTCCTCTCCAAGCCCTTTTTACACATGATAGCGTATTTTGCCTTCCGCGGAATCTTTGAAACAAAATTCTGTACAAGTTTTTCCGGAGGTTCGGAGATTTTGGAGGCAGTCCCGTATGGCAAGTCAGTCACAATACCATCAAACTCAGGCTTTAACTGCAACATGTAGTCGTAATTTTCGTTGAAGATGTTTGTGTCGTCAAAACCATTTTCCTTTAGATTTCTTTTTGCTATCTGGCACATCTTTTTGTCAAAATCAATACCGACTGACTTGATTCCCATGGAGCTTGCTTCCAAAAGCGTGCTTCCCGTACCGCAAAAAGGATCACACACTGTTTCATCGTCGTCTATCTTTGCTAAATTGATCATGGCCCGTGTCAGCTTCCAATCGAGTTCATGGTGATACTTGGCCATCTTCTTTGGGCGTAGGGGGGTTTGCATTTTTGTGGAAAAACCAAAGAAATTTTCATCATCCGTAAAAATAAGATAAATTATCACGTCAGGATCTTCTAGCGACACTTTTGCATTACAGAATGTGGAGACCATGCTGCCAAGTGAACGCTCTATTTCTGGCACATCTACCTGCTTTTCTGATAGGTTGATTGCTTTACACATAAACGATTTGGCACCAAAAAGAAGTGAATAGTTTTTTTCATCGAAAAACACGTTTGACATTTTCCTGATAAGTTGGCCTGCAGTTTTTACAAAGGTGGCTCTTCGAGCAATCTTTTCCCACCGCGTGGCACTCTGTATGATGATTAGATTTGAAACAACCTTGATCTTAGAAAATCGGTCATACATTTTTGCCAAAGTCACAACTTCGTCTACTGCAAGCTCAGGATATTCTTTTGAAACAATGAAAAAACTCTCTGGCATCTATACTGCCTTCGCAATTACTCCAGACACGTCAACCACAGAGGTGCGGCCGGGAATTGTATTCGCAGACACAATCTTCAAGACACCTGCCTTTCTGATCTTCTTTTCAGCATTATCAATCAAAAGCGCATGTGTACACGCTACAAACACTCTTCCACATCTCTGCTTTTTTAGAAACTCAGTAGCCTTGATTATACTGCCTCCAGTACTGATCATATCATCTACTAGGATCAAATCGCGTCCTTTGATCTGATTCAAGTTAGCAGTTTTAATTTCTACATTGCCTGTCTTTCTATCCCTCTGCTTTTGTAGTGAGATAAAAGATGTACCAAAAAACCTTGCAAACTCTTTTGCCCGGACGGCACCACCTGAATCAGGCGAAATAACCAACGGTTCCTTGAGACTCATCTTTCTGAAATATCTTGCAAGCTCACTTACTGCAGAAACATTGATAATTGGAATACGAAAATGCTTTAGACCGAGCTTACTGTGGATGTCAACTACTATGACTTTTGACGCTCCTGCAGCCTCGAGGAGCTTTGCAATGACTGACAGCGTTACCACCTCACCTGGTAAAAACTCCCGGTCCTGTCTTGCGTAACCCATGTATGGGACGACACAGATCACCTGTCTTGAAAACTCTTTTGCTTTTGAAACGAGTGAAAGCGTCTGCATGAGATTTGAATCAACAGGTGGGTAAGTCGAGCTTACAACTATGATCTTTCCACTTCTTGGTTTTGCAGAAATCGTTATCTTACTTTCACCATCTGGGAAAACTCGTAGCTCAGATGAAACATAACTGGCTTTTAGCTTTCTTGCAAGCTTTCTTGCCAAACCTTCTGACATCTTTCCCCCGATCACCGTAATCGCTGACAACAATTCAACGATCTAAGGGGGGCTCTTAAATTTTGATGATGTTGCTCTGCCTTATTGTTGTAATTTTGTCTCTTTTGGCTTTTCAGACTTTTTGTTAGAATATGTCTCAATAAAGTTGATCTTGTCCAAAGTAGGAACAAATTTGAAGATGTCTGACTGGATGAAATATTTGATTACACGCAAGCCCTCTGCGGCAAAAATATCTTCAGGTATTATAACATCGAGTGTGTTTCCGTTTAATTTTGATACTATCTTGGAATCCTCAACAGGCATGTGCCGCTTCAGTATGGCAGCTATCTTGTCCTCGTTTGTTTCCAAGGCCTTGATAACATTTACATCGTAGACGATTGTCTTTCCTGCAAATCTGTGGTTGAAGTCAACTTGCACCCTTCCGGAGCCAACGAATCTGACGACTCCTGTCCGCTGGTCGACTTCGATGGTGTCTCCGACTGATACCTTTTCTGCATCCTCGCCCAGCTTCCGGAGAGGAATCATTCTTACCTTGCCTGGGTCGCGCTCACCAAAACCCTTGTCTGGAGTCACATCCACTGTGAGTTTGTCTCCCGGTTTTGCATTAACCAGTGCCTCGTCAAGTCCTTTGATGACCCAAGACTCGCCAACTGAGACTAGTTTTGGTTGATACTTGATGTTTTCTTGGTATAGGTTATGCTTTTTTGCCTCTTCTGCAATTGTGGTCTCAAAGACCTCGTTTGTGTCTTTTACTTTTGCAGTGTAGTCTATTAAGATCAATGAACCTTTATTGAAAGTCAACGCGATCCGTCCCAGAAATTCCTAATATTAATTTAGAGGATTTTGAGTTTGTCTTCTGCAGTTTTGAGCGCGTCCATCGAGTTTGTCTTGTAGCCCATCATCTCAAGTGTTGAACCGATTGCAGAAATTGTCCTCATTACGTGGTATCTGTGTACTTCACCCATACATCCAACTCGGAAGACCTTTCCCTTCAAATTACCAAAACCTCCGGCAACAAGAACTCGGAACTTTTCAGCCAGAGTGTTTCTAAACGTCTTGTCTTCGAGGCCTTGCAGATAATTTAATGCAACAACTACGGTAGAGCGTGAATCTTCTTTTGCAAATGGTGTTAGGCCCAACACACTCAATCCGGAATAAAGTGCATTGGAGCAAATTCTGTGTCTCTTTATTCTGTTGTCAAGTCCTTCTTCTAATATGACGTTCATTGCTTCTCTGTAGGCATACAAAAGTGGCAATGCAGGTGTAAATGGCGTATGCTTTGATTCTTCGTAATACTTGAAGTATCTTGCTAAATTGAAGTACATCGTCTTTGGCGGATTCTCATTCATGTATTTCTTAGCGCGTTCGTTGACTACTATAGGGGATATTCCAGGCGGTGCCGCAAAAGCCTTTTGAGCGCCGGTCATAGCTACGTCTATTCCCCACTTGTCCATTTTTAATTCCTCTCCACCCACTATGGATACTCCGTCGACTACGTAGTACGCGTCATTTCTCGAAGTCAGGTCTTTTACTTTGTCCAGATATTTTATCATGGTTCCAGTGGATGTCTCATTCCAAACACAATAGAATGCCTTTACATCTTTGTTATTATCGAAAGCTTCCTTTACTTGTTCAAAAGTTGCATTCTGGCCAGGAGGTGTTTCTAGTCTTACGACATTTGCACCGGCCCATTCTAGCATCTGTGCAAGCCTTCCGCTGAACTCACCGTTGGTAGGGATTATGACCTTGTCTCCTTTTTTAATTAGATTAACAACGCTTGCTTCAACAGCACCTGTTCCAGATGCCGAAAGAAGCACTGCTTCGCCGTTGCTTTGAAAAACTTGTTTTGTTTTTTCCACGGCGTCTTCATACAGTTCAACAAAATCGTCACTTCTGTGGTTTATCATCGGGGTGATCATAGCCCGCATTACTCTTTCTGGGACATTGGTTGGCCCCGGTAGCATGACTAGGTATTCCAAATAATTTCGCCTGAAGGACTGTTTTGGTGGCTTTATTTATAACTACAGTTCTTCAATCTCTCTTTCGCATTTATTTTTAGCAAAACCTTCCGAGTTCCTTCCGGTACAAAATCACTCCAGTCTTGATCGCTTTCAATTTTAGCTCGGATCTCGGTTCCAGAGAGAATATCCCTCTGTGTTAGTGGTACGGAGACAACTCTGATTCCTCGTTTTTTGAATAGTTTGTGTGTAAAATCATCATTTGAAAACACCACATCATATTTTGGTACGATCGAATCCACATGGTATGTCCATTTCTCATGATCGTCAACATCTGGAATGTAGTAAATCTCGATCTTGTTTTTTGTTTCTTCATCAAGTGATGAGAGGATCATCTCCTTTCTTTCATCTGCCGTAAATGGGTTTCTTTTTTCATTGAAGCGGTTAGAGCTTCCAATTCCAATAATGAGAGTTTCTACATTTTGCAAGGCAAATGTTACTGCTGAGAGGTGTCCTATGTGGAATGGTTGAAATCTACCAATAAGGAGACCGCGCATGTTTTTTGTTTTCACAGTTGATTTAAAAACTAAACAATTGTTGTGAAATTACAACATGGACGCACTAAAAATCGACGGCTCGTTTGGAGAAGGAGGCGGGCAGATACTTCGTAGTGCACTAACACTTTCTTGCATAACTAGAAAACCTATTCAAATAGAAAATATCAGATACAGCAGAAAGCCGCCAGGCCTAAAACCGAGCCATCTGGTAACAGTCAAACTTCTTGCAAAAATCTGCAAAGCACAAGTCGAAGGTATGCATGTGGGTTCTACATCTCTGAAGTTTTTGCCTGGCAAAATAGAAGACGTGCGACTCAAAGAAAATGTTGGAACCGCAGGCAGTATCCCTCTCATCTTACAGGCACTGATCCCTGCAGTATCTCTTGCAAACAAGAAGCTGGAACTCTCAATTACGGGAGGAACCGATGTCCCATGGAGTCCAACATCAAACTACACAAAATACGTCCTAGCTGAAGCATACGCTAGGATTGGAATAGACTTTTCAATTGACATAAAAAAACGCGGTTACTATCCAAAAGGTGGCGGCCTAGTGGATTTGGTTGTACAACCAGCACAAAAGACAAAACCAATCTCCTTAACAAAAAGAACCCAAAGAAAAGCAAAGATACTGTGTAACTACTCAAGGCTGTCAGAAACCAAGATCACAGAGTCACTTAAGACGATCAAAAGCACATTGGAAAAAAATCAATTTTCAGTACAAGCGGAAATCACCCAACAAGACACACTAAACAGTGGCGCATCTGTGCTAATTTACTCGCTTGATTCTGATTCCATAGTAGGTGCCGATGAGTTGCTTGACAACAAATCTGAATTTGGCAAAAATGCAACAACAAATTTTGTTAACTCGCTTGCCGTAGATGTAAACCTATCAGACATGTTGGTAACTCCACTAAGTCTCACAAAGGGACTCTCAGTTTTCACCGTGCGAAGAATATCAAAACATTTAGAAACGAATCTCTACATTACATCAAAGATTACTGGTTGTAAATACGGCGTAGGCAAAATCGAGGGTGGCTTTGAGGTAAGAATCGAAGGCTCAGACGCCGGTATCTAGTAAGGCAGCAAAGAACAATACAGCTACAGAAAGAACAACTGTAATTTCGCCAACCACTATGATCTTTTTTCGAAGCTTTAAGATCTGTGTCTCCGTAAGATGTTTTTCCATTATCTTTTGTTCGACATCCCTTCTGATGATCCTTACATGAATCGCAAATGAAACAAGCAGCGCTACGACAAGAATCATCTTGATGATGAGTATCACGCCGTATCCTGTCGAAATCAAAAAATCAGGTCGCATCAAAACCTGATGAGCATTGTAGATTCCAGTCCCAATTAAAATCACAAGTGATGGAATTGCAATCTTGTTGAATCTTCTTCCCACCTTGATCATGATCTGCAGTCTTTCTTCTATGGAGGGAGACATTGTCTTTAGTATGGGGGCAAATACAACCGCAATAAACAGCGAACCTCCAACCCAGATAGCTGAGCTTATAAGATGAACCCACGTGATGAGTGCTTGCTCCAGTGCCATCAAATGATCGCATCTGTGTTCAAATATTATCTTGTCTGAAAGAACGTTTTTTAGTTGTGAAATTTGCGTACAGATAATTGATCAGTCAGGGAAAAGGCATACTCTACATCGCAATAGCTGGACTCTTAGCGTTGCTTGGTGGTATTACATGGTACGCAAGCCTTGATAACCCACAGCTTGCGATGGCAGAAATCGAGTTGGCCGATGTAACGGTTCAAAGTGTAAACAGCATAGAAGGTCGTGCAAATCTTGAAGTAGATTTTCTTGTGAAAAATCCTGGGGAGAAAACATTTACAGTGTCTCTCATAGATTATGAGCTGTTTGCTGATGGTACTTCTCTTGGTAAAGGCCAGTATTCGACTGAGGATATCCCACTACCTGGCCGTGCAGCATTCTACCCAGGCGCTGAGATTGCCCTGCCAACCACATTCCAACTGATCCATACTGACGCAAACTCTGATGCATACCAAGCCATCGTAGGCGAACAACCAGTCAAATTCAGTGCAAAAGGCAAGATGGTTGTAGAATCAGCTTGGAGTCTGGTGGAAAAAGAGTTTGAAATATCACAATAAAGTGAAATCTGGTGAATAAAAGGTGGGCCGAGAGAGATTCGAACTCTCGATCACCGCCGTGTCGAGGCGGTATCCTAACCAACTAGACTACCGGCCCAGTAACGTACAAGACTTGAACTCTACATTATTAATCTTGGTCTGCTCAATTTAGAGTAAAATGACCGAATTCTCAAGCCAAGAAAAATCTGGATTATACAAGGCAATTTACACAAGAAGAGATGTCAGATCACACTTCAAACCCAATCCCATATCTGATGATGTGCTGGCAAGAATACTGAATGCAGCACACCATGCCCCATCAGTTGGATTTTCACAACCATGGAACTTTATTTTGATCCGCGACAAAAAAACCAAAGAAAAAGTCAAAGACTCTTTTGCAAAAGAAAGAGAGCGTTCCTCAACCCAAGTAGACGAACCAAAAAAGACAAAATACCTCTCACTAAAACTGGAGGGAATCCTAGAATCGGATGTCAACATATGTGTTACTTATGATCCCAGCAGATTTGGCCCCTTTGTAATTGGTCGCTCCAGCATCCCAGAAACCGGAATATACAGTGTCTGCTGTGCAGTACAGAACCTGTGGCTTGCTGCACGATCTGAAGAGATCGGAGTAGGTTGGGTGAGCATTCTTTCAAACGAGACACTACGTCAGGTGCTTGAGCTCCCAGAATACATCGTTCCTGTAGCGTACTTGTGTCTTGGACATGTGGAAGAGTTTGCAGAAAAGCCAGACCTAGAGACTGCTAAATGGCTTCCCAGACTTGAGTTAAAGGATGTAGTATATTTTGAAAAATGGGGCCGTACAGAAAACATTCCGGACTGGAATCAGATCTACGAGCTGATTCGAAGCAATCTCGATTACCCTTTTAAATGAACACTTGTTGAATTTTTCAAGGGCTTGTAGCGCAGAGTCAATTTTGACGCGCAACATGGATAGCGCGGCAGCCTCCTAAGTTGCAGGTCGAGGGATCGAAGCCCTCCAAGCCCGCTTTATCTGTACGAAATTTCAGCTTTTTCAATTTAAATACAATACATGTAGACAAGACATGTGAAAATAGTTGTAATCTCTGGCAGTCCAAGAAAGGCAGCAAACACGCAGATAATGATGAAGTTTGTTTACGAATACGCAAAATCAAAAAACGCCGATACAAAATTTGTTAATCTCTCTGATGGTGGCATAGACTACTACCGCGGCCCAAACGAAAACTATAGCCAGAGCACCATACAGGCAACAAAAGACATCACGGAAGCGGATGTCTGGCTTGTTGGAACCCCAATTTACAACTCATTTTTCAGTGCAGCACTCAAAAACCTCTTTGAATTCATCAACTACAAAAACACGGAGGGAAAAACTGCGGGCCTTGCAATCATGGCATCAGGCAACATAGGATTCATTGACGTGCAGACCCTCCTCACACAGCTCATGAGCTACTTTAGAGTAGTAACAAACCCAAAAGCTGTCTTTATGACAGCGGATATGTTAAAAGATGGCGCAATCATTGATGAAAATGCGAAAACAAGACTAAAAGAAATGGTTGATGAGACTATCCGACTTGCTTCTAGATCGAAGTAGAGTCTCTGTCGATGTAAACTACTTTGAATATCTTTACTATGTAGTCACCTTCAAAGATTCTTGTTACCTTACCATTGGTTACATCTCTGACTCTAAACTTGTATTCATACGTACCGTCTTCTTTGACATCAGTTTGGGCAAAGTGAACTGGCTCACCATTTTTGAAGATCTGAATTATTACGGGATATCCCTCTACGTGATTTGCAATCTTTCCTTCAACAAAACCCCATGGAAGCTTGTTGTTTTTTGGTGCAGAAAAGGGAACTATAGTTTTTTCAAGGCCCGTTGATGCATCCAATGGAATGATAGTGGTTTCGGCATATGCATAATTGATTGAAGTTACAACTGCAAAAACTATGGCCGCAACTATTATCTTTTGTAGCATTAAGTGAAGTCGCCTTACAGTCAAATATTAAGATGACGTAGTAATTATCTATATCGTGGCTGAAGATCATTTAAACAATAACTGTGATTGTAAATGTCATTTTGGTGGAACGGTGAGCTGCCCAAGTTGCAAACAAAACCATAAAGGTTGCGGCTGCAAGCACTGCAGTTAGTCTTTTTTTCTTCTTGTGCGTTCCTTTGCCGCTAACGCCTTAAGATTAGCCAACTCTGCTTTAAGTGCCTCGATCTGCACCTGAGTCTCCAAATTTGCGATCTGCTGCTTTAGTTTGCTTATCTCGTCGTCTTTTAGCCTCACTTCGTCTTTTATGTCGTTCAGCTCTGCGGTAAACACATCACGAAGCTTTGCCAATTCGCTTGCGGTCTGCGTTCCTTGTGAGTGCATCGTTGCACTAATCAAGCTTTTTTTTTCGGTGTGTTCGTGTGTATGGCTGTGTTTGCTTACGTAATCGGCGCTCTTTTGTGCGATCCAACAAATAAACACCAAAAACCAAGTCACGCCAGCTGAGACAAGAAGCAAAGAATTCAATACAGGTGGCATGTAAAAGTACATGCCGGTCAAAAATACCGCAAAACAACCAACAACAACCGTTGCTAGGTGGTTGCGCAGATATCCCATATCTTAAGCCAAAAAAAGTCGAATATAACGTTAATGCTGTTTTTTGGTGGTGAGAATAAAAGAAAAGATAAACGAAGTTTATTCGTCTTCTTGTCTTGCAGATGAATCTGCCTGTGGGCTTTCAGACTGTAAAATCTTAATCTTTGCCAGCAATTCATTTCTGAGATCGCGTGCAACTCTTCGCACTGTTGGTCTTGGAACTCCCAGCTCCTCGACAACTTTGCTGTAAATGTCTTGTTTGTCAGTTAGCCCTTTTTCAAGATAAGAATTGATTGCTTGTTTAATGACGGTGCTCTGATTTGTGCGATTCACAACTTGTAATTTTTCTCGTTCTATATAAGACTATAACTTTTTCAAAAAACATTGTTGTTCTTTATGCTCCACAAAAAATTATTATAATATGTCATGAGGTAACGATCCTCAAAATGTGTAAACAGATTTCGAAAAACTTTTGCAGCTTATCAAAAACAAAAATTTGAAATAATTACAAAATACTTTCAAAATAATTTAATAGCAAGACTCTTATGGCAAGAGGCGGTTTAGGCTGTAATTGACCACAGCAACAATCGAGACCAAATTTGGCAAAATCGTATTTAAATTACTGCCGGACATAGCGCCAGAGACTGTCAGAAACTTTGTCAAGCTGGCGCAAAACGGATTTTACGACGGTACACTATTCCATAGAGTTATCCCTGGATTTATGATACAGGGTGGAGACCCAAACACAAAGACCGCAGACAAGTCAAAGTGGGGGTTCGGCGGTCCAGGCTATACAATCAAGGCAGAATTTAATCCAAAATCGCACCTTCGAGGTATAGTCTCTATGGCAAGAGCCATGGATCCAAACAGCGCAGGCTCACAGTTCTTCATAGTCACTACCGACAGTCCATTCCTTGACAGGCAGTACACCGTATTTGGTGAAGTAATCGAGGGAATCGAAGTGGCAGACACCATAGTCAACCAGCCCAGAGATAGAAATGACTGCCCGCTAGATGAGGTCAAGATGCTCAAAGTCTCAATTTCTGAATAGGTGAGAGATTGCAAAAAATCATACTAGGCATAACAATTCTCACACTGCTCGCAATACCTCTCACTACATTTGCCCAAGAGATTTCTTTTGGGACTCCAGCAGTACAGATAGTCAAAGTCACAATTAGTGAAAACGGTGACGCACACGTAACACACGTTATTGAGCCAAGCAAACAATCAAGACAGCTGAACCTGATCAGAGACGACTTTACAAATCTGCAGGTAACAGATGAGGATGGTGGTTCGCCACAATATGCAGAAACAGGCACCGAGAGGTACGGCCTACTCATCTTCCCAACAAACAACAAGGTGTTTGTCGACTATGATCTGGCCGGCGCAGTGACGCAAAAGGACGACATGTGGACGTGGAACTATCTATATTTGGCAACCACGCAGTTCTATCTTCCCGAGCAGGTCAAGCTGGTCTTCTTAAACGAGAATCCACTGCGCTTTGTCGATCAAAAAGGAATAAGCTGCCACGGCTGCCAAGTCAAACTCGAATACGAATTGGCAACTACACAGACCACAAAACAGATCCAGTGGAAAGACAAAAAATTCGATCTCACAGTAATCTCACAAGCAGAAATCCCCCAGATCAAATTCGACCAGCCAGCAAAATCACTCAGCTTCGAAGTAACGGAAACAGACGAGTACGTCACACTGATCATACCTCTGGAACTGCTCTGGAACCCATACGAGGTGTTCTTGAATGGAGAAAAAATTCACAAAAGCGAATTCTTCTCAGATGGAACCAATATTTGGCTCAACTTCAAACCAACACAGAAAGGCACAATAGAAATTGTTGGAGTCTCAGCAGTACCAGAATTTCCCCTCATGGGAGTGTTGGTTCTCGGTATTGCAATGATCTTGGCAGCAAAATTCGGTAAATTTAGTCGCCGCTAGAACCACAAGAACAAAAACCGTATTCGTCTATTCTCACATTACATACAGGACACTTTTCGCCGTAATCGACTTCCCATGGCTCCTTGCCAAACAACTTGTAATGATCATCTATCTCAAGGGGGATGACACGGTTTTTGGGCAACAGAATTGCTTTGTATGCATGGTATATAATTTGGAGTTCCGATTTTGAATTAAATTACAGCAGCATATGGCATTTTCTGTGAAGTGTGATTGCGGCTGCCACTGCATCAGGTGCAAGAGCACAGAACTAGAGTCTTTTCAGGTGGGACAGCTCGAAGCAGATGGTTATTTTGACATGCATCATACATGCAAAAAATGCAATGCACACTTTGATCACCTAGACGGCACAATATTTGAAACTTGCCAGAAATGTAACTATTAGTTAAGAACCTGTTTGTAGTACCAAGTCCTGTTTTCTTGAGAGTTTTTTGCAAGCTCCCTATGAAAAGCCATCCTCGCTAATGCCTTTGAGACATCAAGCGGGCTTGCGAGCCAGCCATATTCACGCATTCTTTCAACCGTCTCAGAAACGGTTCGGGGACTGGAGAAGAATGCATCTCGCTCTAGGATCTCGATCTTGGAGGGCACTTCGTCTGCAGAAATAGGAATAGGTGCAGAAAACTCTGGCTCATGAACTTCGGCGTCATTTAAAATTCTCAAATAATCTAGATTCTGCTGATATGTCTGCTTGATTGATTCTGACGGATCTGGTGAGATCACTTCATGGACTACCTTTGCCTTGTTCTCGCCAAGCTTTGCTGCAAGTTCTGAGATAACCTCAGCTACAGTGTCGTTGTCTATGTAAAAGTCTCTCGACTCGATCTCTACTTCGTTTTCTCCGAATCTAAGTCTGATCTTTGCCAATCACACTAAAAATGTGTGAGTTTCGATTTATCCTACTAGCTTAAAGTAGCTTAAAGGACGGATCAAAATTATTACACATATTATCAGAAAATTTTTCGCACAGTACCACAAAAAGCCAATTTTAATTACCAAGCGTGGGCAAAAAGATAATCGCAGTAATAGCAGCCATAATAGGCATTGTGGTGTTCGGATACACACAATACGCGTCTGCAACGCAGATAAGCGCAATAATCACAGACAGCGAATTGATAGAAAAATCAGAAAAAGGCTCTTTGTACAACCTACAACTCCAGTTCCACAATCCGTCACTTCTAATGCTCACTGCAGGCAATACGGAATTTACAATATTGGCAGATGACGATGCATTAGGTCAGGGAACACTCGATCCATTCATGTTGCCAGCACTTGGGAAAGCAACAACTAGTGGTTTGTGGCTCAAAGAACACAGCGCAGATTCAGATAACGCGCAAGTAAAGATATCTGGTGTTACAAAATACCAACTCTTGTTTACGTCAATTGAAGTTCCATTTACATACTATCCAACTCAAGAACAAACTAGAGAATTTATACACGACGCATAGCTTTGCAGATAATGCTTACAGTTTTCGGATCAACTGCACTAGATACCATCAGAACACCAACTAAAATCCTCAAAGATGTACTTGGCGGAGCAGCAACCTTTGCAGGAATCTCTGCAAGCTTTTTTGTCAAGACTGGGCTCATCGCAGTAGTTGGTACCGACTTTCCAAAAAAATATCACGAGATCCTGCAAAACCATCTTGATTTACAAGGTCTTGTCACAAAGAAAGGCAAGACGTTCCGGTACGATGGGAGCTATGATGATGCCCTCACCAAGAGAACCACAAACAAAACAGAACTGAATGTCCTTGCCGACTTTAAACCCCATGTTCCAGACGAATACAGAAAATCAGAGTTTGTCTACCTAGCAAACAATGATCCAGATCAAAACGCCTCGCTCATCAAGGAATTCGACAAAGTCAGGTTTTCTATGTGCGATACCATAGAATACTGGATTGCCACCAAGCGGCAATCTGTGATCAAGATGATAAAGGCAGTAGACGGCATCGTCATAAATGACGAAGAAGCAAAGCTTCTCACAAAGGAGCACAATCTAATCAAGTGTGCAAAAAGAATAATGGAATGGGGTGCAAGATACGTCATCATCAAAAAAGGTGAACATGGCTCTTTGCTGTTCTTTGATGATGTTATCTTCCCCTCTGTTGCATTTTCGCTTGAAGACATAGTCGACCCAACGGGAGCAGGCGACTCATTTGCAGGCGCCATGATTGGTTATCTGGCAAACAAAAGGAGCACCAACCTCTCTGAAATAAAAAAAGCAGTAGTATATGGCAACGTTCTTGGTTCCTTTGCAGTAGAAAGATACGGAGTTGACGGCCTTCTTGCACTATCTAAATTCAAAATAGAAAATAGAGTAAGGCAATATCAAAAGATGATCAACTTCTGAAAAGTTAAAGAATACAGCACCAAAACTCTGATCATGGATAGAATGGAAGAGATCTTTTCATTACAAAAAGGTCTTGCAGACATGATGAATCTTGATAGATATCCAAAAGATGTAGAAGGCAGAATAGCTGCACTATGTACTGCCATAGTACAGGAAGCAGTTGAGCTGCAGCGCACGACTAGCTGGAAATGGTGGAAAAAGCCAACCCCGTTCAACACAGCTCATGCAAAAGAGGAACTGATAGACATCTGGCACTTTGTCGTGCAGGCATCGCTTGAGCTCAATCTAAGTCCAGACGACATTGTTGCAGAATACAAAAGAAAAAACGAGATAAACCGCGAAAGACAACGAAACGGCTACTAAAGAGAATCAATCAGATACCTTATCTTATCTATGTTGGTCTCGCCTATCTTGTCTACAAGCGTAATTCGTTTTTGAAACTCTTCTATTTGCGAGATTGTGGACTCAAGCGTCGGAGATGGACTAAGAGAATCAACTATTCTGTTGTTTTTGTCGACACCATGTTTGTAAAGTGCTACGAGGGAATGGCCTGCTAGGTGGCCTGGCACCTCCTTACCACACACAATCAATGTCCTGATTGTATGATTACTTGTCAGAAAAGAAAGTAGCGTATCGATGCCTTTGTTTTCTGAGAGCAGTCTGCCTACCACAGCAACCTTGTTCAAAAGTTCAGAACTCGAGATCTCTTTTAACAAGTCCATGCTTGCGAGCGTACAGACAGCTATGTGTGAAGCTGAATTACCGTAAAATACATCTTGGCGTATTGGCAGAAGTATTTTGCAAATCTCGCCTGCAAGATCTGTGAGCTTCATGCAAGGACACGGCGGATTACTTTGGCTGTGAGTTCCAGCTGTTTTTGTGTCACCATGGGCTGCACAGGAAGAGAAAGAACGCTTCTTGCAGCCCATTCGGTCACCGGCAGGCTGATCCTCTTATTGTAAAACGGCGTCCTGTGTACGGGTGTGCTATAGTATACTGTTGCGCCTATTCCACTTGCGTTAAGCTTTTTGAGGATCTTGTCTCTTGCTGTGCTTGCGACTGTGTAGAGGTACCAGTTGACCTTTTCATGTTTTCTCTGTCTTGGTAAGACTAAATCAAGGCCGGCAAGTAATTCTGTGAGAATCTTTGCATTTTTTTGCCTCAAATGTAAAAATTTGGGAAGCTTCTTAATCTGCACCTTGGCAATTGCTGCATTTACCTCTGGCAGTCTGAGATTGAGGCCCAACACCCTGGTATCATACCCGTGAACCATCCCGTGGTTTCGGATCATCAAGAGCTTATCTCTTATGTCTTTGCTGTTTGTCACAACTACTCCCCCCTCACCTGAAGTCATTACTTTTGCGGCATACAAGCTAAAGCAACCAAGCTCAGAAAACGTACCAGTCTGTCTTTTTTTGTAAGTTGAACCCATGGACTGGGCTGCATCTTCAATGATGTCAAGGCCATGCCTTTTTGCTATTTCAGAGATCTCATCAATATACGCCACGTTGCCGTAAAGATGGACAGGAATTACTGCTCTCGACTTTTTGGTTATCTTTCTTTTTAGATCTGCCGGATCCATGGTGTAATTGTCTTTTAGAATATCAACGAAAACCGGCTTTGCCCCAACAGAGACTACAGCGTTTGCAGTTGCAACAAATGTAAAGGAAGGAAGAAGGACTTCGTGGCCATGTTTGACGCCTGCAACGTATAGAGCTGCTTGAAGAGCAGCAGTTCCAGAATTTACTGCAACGGCATATCTTGATTTGATAAACCTGCAGACAAGCCTCTCAAACTCCTGGACGTTTTTTCCGCCCAAATTTGCGGCCGTTGTGAGTGTGCCTGAACGAAGAACTTTGGTTACCTCTGCTATCTCCTCCTTGCCCAAAAAAGGCAGATTTACTGGAACTTTCATGAATTGGTTTTTTGGATAGTGCTAATAAACTTCATCGCTTCTGCTGTTCAGCGGTCAGGCCATCGTTATTGATTTTTATACCATGAGAGAAAAATTGGAAAATACATGAAGGTACACCATCTGCAAGAAAATGAGAGAGGCTACAAAATATTTCTGTACATTTTCTACGTTTGCGCTTTCATGATGACGTCAATTACCATCTACGCAGTCTATGCAATGATGGAGGAATGGAATGAAAAAGGCACTTACATCATGGGTGAAGTTCTAGTTAAGACCGAAATACCATTCCCTCATTTTGCAAAACTGATCACATGGTTGTTTTTCTCAATCATAATTGGCTGGTACTGTGTTTCAAGAATCGGCTGGAAAAAAACCACCAACCTCTATTCTTGGAAGATGTCCCTTTTACAGCTGATGCTTCTGGGATTCTGTATTATTACGCTGTACGAGGTGCTGTACAATTTTACAGTTCTTTCCGCACAAATATCGGCAGGCATAGTAGACGGTAAGGTACCCGACATTGACTCACTGACGATAGCTTATCCTGATCCAAACAGGCCGTGGAATCTCATCTTCGCAACAAAAATATTTCTCGCAGCATTTTTAATCTCAGCTCACGCGTTTTACTTGAGTACGAGGCCAAGAAAGTCACTTGATGAGCTATAACTCCATCGAAAGAAACCTAAATCAAGTCCTAAAATCTCCAATTAAATGGCAAAACCAATTCCAGATGGTTACATAACACGATGCATCACTGATAATAAATGCCGAAAACGCAATAGAATTCTACAAGAAGGCGTTTGATGTACAAGAATTCTACAGGTTTGTTGTGCCAGATGGCAAAAGCATAATGTTCTGCAGGAGCCAAGCCGACGATGCTAGTAACAGAATGTTCTAGGTAGACAGATTCGGCCAAGTACAGGATCCATTCGGTCATATCTGGAGTATTGCAACACACAAAAAAGACATGTTGCCATAAGAGGTCAACGACGCCGGCCACGAATTCTTAAAACACATGCAGAAAAAATAACAAGCTTCATTCTCAAATTTTTCATTAACTTTATAGCAGTTTGAGCCAAAGTCAACTAGAATGGATGTTGCACAAAAAATAGAACTCATAATGAGGCCTCCGACAGAAGAGGTTGTAACAAAAGAAGAGCTTACCACACTACTTGAGACAAACTCAAAACCTAGACATTACATAGGCCTTGAAATCTCTGGATTTTTGCATCTTGGAAGCCTCATCAGCACCGGCTTTAAAATCAATGACTTTCTCAAGGCCGGAGTAGATTGCAACGTCTTTTTGGCAGACTGGCACACCGTAATCAACGACAAACTTGGGGGAAGCTGGGAGACTGTATCCAAAGTCTCAAAATACTATGAAAAGGCGTTTCAGATTGTCTGTCCAGGCGTAAAGATAATTCGCGGAACCGAACTGTACGATACTCACAAAGAATACTGGAAGGACTTTGTGCAGTTTACAAAACATATGTCTCTTGCAAGAACCATGCGATCCCTTACGATAATGGGACGAACCGAGAGTGAGGAAAAAATTGACCTCTCAAAACTTCTATACCCACCAATGCAAGCAGTGGATATACACACCATAGGAGTAGACATAGCACACGCAGGCATGGACCAAAGAAAGATCCACATGCTTGTGCGTGAGATCTTTCCAAAAATGAAATGGAAGGTGCCTGTAGCAGTCCACCACAGCCTCCTTCCTGGACTAACAGAGCCTCTTTCTTCAGACGAAGCAGGAACAAAAATGTCAAAATCAAAACCGGCTTCTGGCATCTTCATACATGATTCAGATGACGAGATCCGCTCAAAAATCAAGAAAGGTTGGTGTGAGGCAGGAAACATAAATAACCCGATCTTACCGATGGCAAAACACATCGTGTTTCACGAGTTCTCTGAAATCACAGTAGAAAGGCCAGAAAAATTTGGTGGAAATGTTACATACGCAAGCTACTCTGAGATGGAATCGGCCTTTGCTACAGGCAAGCTTCATCCTTCTGATCTAAAGCAGACAATTGCAAACTACATGGTAAAGATAATTGGCCCCATCAGAGACAAAATCGCACTCAACGCAGATCTTTATTACGCGATAAAAAATTCAGTTTAGTTAGTCTGAAGATTGTATTTTGATGTGTATCCACGCGGATTTATCATAAGATCTTTGAATACATACGTGGATGAATTTCCAATAATCACAGTACTTATCATACCAAGCCTGTCTGCAAAGTTTTCCATGTTTTGAAGATCTGTTAACACAATTGACTGCGAGTCACGGTATGCCCCTTTGATTATTGCAACTGGTGTCGTGGGTTTGCGGTACTTGAGGAGGATCTTGCGGGTGTCTTGAAGCTGGTGTATCCTTTTTTTACTTGATGGGTTATAGATCACAATTACATAATCCCCCTGTGCTGCGGCCTCTACTCGTTTTACAATTATTTCCCAAGGAACCAAAAGATCACTCATACTTACTACTGCAAAATCAGTCATCAATGGTGAACCAACTAAGGAGGCACAAGAATTCAAAGCCGAGACTCCTGGGACTATCTCTACTTGAAGGCCGTTCTTTGGATCCCAGCCGGCCTCTGCTAATATCTCATAAATTAAGCCGGCCATGCCGTAAATACCTGGATCGCCGCTTGAGACAAGAGAGACAATCCTTCCTTGCTGTGCAAGCTCGATGCACTGCTTTGCACGCTCCACCTCTTGGGTCATCGCATAGCGGTGCACCTCTTTTCCTTTGATGAGATCCTCCACTAGACTCACATACGTGTCGTAACCGACAATGGTGTCGCTTTCCTCAATTACCTGTTTTGCCCTAAACGTCATGTGATCGTGACTTCCTGGTCCTACGCCTACGATGTAGAGTTTTCCTGACAAGCGATTCTAGTCTTTTGAAAAGATATTTTATCTTTTGTTGGATTTTGGCAATTCAATTACAGGACAGTTAACTAGATGATCCTCACTTAAGGGCCTTGCAAGCTGAACTCGGATCTTACCATCGGACTGTTTTTTATTGATATCCTCTACCGTTTCAAGAATTACAGCTTCTCCCTGATCCTTCCATTCTACAACTGAGATTCTGCACACAGGAATGTAATCATTGTCAAGCTTTGAGCTCATAACGCTTTGTTGGAATCCGAGCGGACCTGCGCCTTTGATCCCGTTTTTGAATTGGTATATATCGGAAAACACATTTGCCGATAGTGTGTTGACAAGTTTGGGTGCGACAGGAACTCCAAGAATCTCTGCGGGGCCTACCGGCGTGGCATCGGTGATTATGTGGTAAATGGTTCTCCCATCTGCACCCCACACTCTGTGAGCCACAAACGTAGCTTTTCTGGAATCCTTGTCTATGTTGGTGAGTTGTGATTTGCCAAACTCGTCTGAGATGGTCTGATTTGTTACTACCATTTGCCCGCCAGGCCACACTATCTGAGGCGCATTGATTGTGACATTTGTGGGCGACAGCTTGATCCTACTTTCTTTTTCTGCTTTCAGAATGGCGTCAACTGAGTCGAGCAGCTGTGGCTTTTGGCCTGACTTCCATGATACCAAGACCAAGTTACGCAATGGACTGTAGCTGTCTTTTTGTAATGGTGTGCTCGCAAAGACATCTGCTTGGTACCCGTAAATGCCGCCCCCCTTTTCACCGTTCGTAAAGACATAAAGTAAATCCTGTGCTGATGCAGGGGCCCACCTCAGCTTTGGAGCAAACTGCACCTTCCAGTCACGTGAAGCCTTTTCTGCAAGAGTCTGGTTACTTGAGTCAGTGATGATATAGTATACTGGCTCTTTTGCAAACAATCCTGATCTCATAGGTATCGTGACGCTAAGGTGTGAATCAGGCAAATACAATGACTTTTCCACAGGTTTGAGCTGTTGAATGACCACCTCAGTTGGTTGGCCCCTAATCCAACCATCCACACTTGCGGTAATGGTAAACGGAGTCTTGCTTCTGAACGCCACTGCAGCTCCGGTAAATTCAAGGGAGTTGGCGCTACTTGGAGGCTCAATGACACTCATTGCGTATATTGTGTTGCCGTCTACACTCCACGTCGGCTGTCCTTTATCATCTGACTTGTCAAGCTCATGTAACACTACAAACTCCACTGGAATAGTGGCAGTAAAGGTGACAGAACCATCGTAGATACTCCCTTGGTTTGGGGACAAAAGAAGGACGAACTGGTTTCCGGTTTGACCAATACCTGGATCCGGCGTAGACGAAATCGTTTTTGTAAAGTGAACCTTGCTTTGTGGCCTTGCCGTAGCAAACGGCTCGGAAAAATATAGCGCTGTGATTACGGCCGCAACAATTACAGCTACAAAAACTATTACGAGCTTGTTCACTGAGAATCGTGCTTTAACAAGATGTTTAAGCGTTTTTAGCTTATCTGGTCTGCCAGCTCAAACTCTTGATGCAAAGCGTTGACGGCTGCTTCACAGTCATCGTCTTTGACAACAAATGCCAGATTCAGCTCAGACGAACCCTGTGCAATCATCATCACGTTAACACTGTTCTGCGCAACAGCTCCAAAAACCTTTGATGCGACACCCACAGTTCCGCGCATGCCGGAACCAATCAGTGCAATTATCGAGACGTCAGTGGTGACATCAATTTTCTTTATCATCTTGCCAAGCAGATTCATCTCAAGGGTGTTTACTGCTTTGTCCAGATCGTTTTTCTTTACCACTACTGATATGCTCGATTCAGAGGGGCTCTGCGAGATCATCATTATGTTGACTCCGGCTTTTGCAAGTGCAGAAAATATGGTCGCCGCAGTTCCTGGCGCACCGACCATGCTTCCTCCCCTCATGTCAATTAGGCCGTTGTGGCGAATGACGCTCACACATTTGACTGTCTTGTTTGTGGCCTCGTCGGGGGTGGCCGTAACAAGTGTTCCCAGGTTGTCTACATTGAATGTGTTTCTGATCCGCATTGGGATCTTTTTTGAGAGGAGCGGCTCAAACGACCTTGGATGAATCTGCTTTGCACCAAAAAGCGCCATCTCCATTGCCTCTACATACGAAACTTCTGGGATCACTTTGGCATCCTTGACTATTTTTGGATCTGCAGTCATGAGTCCATCGACATCGCTCATAAGCCATACTTCGTCGGCCCTGACACATGATGCAATGATAGTAGCTGTATAATCAGAACCGCCGCGCCCAAAAGTTGTGATATGACCGTGTTGGTCGGCTCCGGCAAATCCACCAATTACTGGAATTACTTTTTTTGCAAACAATGGTTCCAAATTTGTAGAAACCCGAAGACGCGTCGTATCCATGAGCGGCTTGGATGCTCCAAAATTTGAATCGGTTACAATACCCACCTCCTTTCCAGAAAGTGCAACTGACTTTGATTTCAGATCCATTAATGCGTGTGACACTATCTGAATGGAAAGCCGCTCACCAAAAGATATTAAATAATCAGACGATCGCGGAGTCACCTCGCCCAAAAGGGACATACCATGTAGTAGCCCTTGCAGCTCCGCTAGGTCTGCTTGCAGCTTTGTCACTAGACGTTTTCTTATCCCTGAATTTGAAATGGTTTCTTTGGCAAGCTGTATGTGTTTTTTTGCAAGCTTTGCAAAGGCCCCATCAGCTGCCTTCTTGTTTGTCTTTTGTACTGCGTCAGAAATCTGAATCAGTTGATCCGTTACATCGTTTACGGCAGAACAGACCACTGCCACCTGATTACTCTTGGCAGTGGAATGTACGAACTTGGCAACAGCCCTTATTTGTTTTGCAGTGGAAAGTGATGTGCCACCGAACTTTATCACTAATCTCAACTTTGACATTGTGTCTCAAACCATAATTTAACTTTCTACCCGTGGCGCCAAGTAAAAGTGGATCCTGCCCATGTTGGCCACCTTAAACTCTATTCGCAGTGGCTTGGCAGATGAGTATTCACAGATAATAGAGCCTGATGCAGTGCCCACCGCCTTGACTATGGGGTTTAGGTACTCAAGGCTGTATGTACCAGTACTCTCCTCCTTTACCGATATGTCTGTGAGCTCGTCTTGTTGTTTTTGCAGCGAGATTAGGACTTCGCCAGAGTCGCCTTTGCCTGAGAATTCTGCTTTTGATTCTGTTGTCTTGATCGTAAGATAATCCGATACCACTTGGACATCGCCAAGTATCTTGTCAAACAACAATGTAGCGAGCTCTATTTTTGCGTCGTATGGTATCTTTGGCAGCGGTGTGTCGGTAGCAGAGCTCTCAATTAATCTCATCTTGTACTGCTTGTTTTTGCCAATTGATATGAGGAGCATGTTGTCTGTTATGCTTATTTCAATAGACTCAGTTTTGTCTGCACGTTTGATCAGCTTTGAGAATTCATCGATGCGAACACCGAATTTGATGTCACCGTCGGACTCGTATTTCTCAAAGGCGGAATTTGGCCAAGAAATATCGATTAGAGCTACATGTGACGGATCCATTCCACGAAAGGTTATTCCTTCGGAGGTAGCCTCAAAGGTAGCTTCTTCGACAAGTGTGGATATTGCAGAAAGAATTGCTTTCCACTCATCTGAGCCGCTGGTTTTTGCAGAGAACAAAGCTAAATCTGGTGTTGATGTAGTGCCAGTTAAACGTTATGCGTAGTTGCGCCAAGTATGACTGCATTTAGTGCAACGATAAAACTGAGTTGTCGGTTCATCTGCACTTCGAGTCTGTAGCATCCACCAAACAGCTTCGCCGTGACCACACTTTTCACAATCTATGTTGATTGTAGGCAGTGATTTGTCTTCTTGTGGTTCATCAAAAACCGTAAGATCTTTGTCTAGCTGTGCAGTCGTTTTTTTTGTGTCTTGTTTTGATTCAGCTTCCGCATGGCCACATTTTTGGCAGACACCTTTTTTTAGACGCACGCCGCATTTTGGGCAAAATTGCATCTAGTCACCTTTAATCTTAGAATGAATAAGTTGTTTTAGATCTTCTGCAAACTCGATAGCAGCTTCTGTAGCCTTTTCTATCTCCTTAATTGGGTTGCCCTTTGATGAATTTACTCTCATTGAGTATTCGTTAGTGAGCGGATGCCTGAGAACAACACCTGCGAACTCCACTTGTTGGTCTTTGAGGAGTTCATGTTGTATGATGTACAAAGTACTGATGTCTGAACCACGAATTGATAGGTTTGTCTCCTTTGACGAAGATTTGACTATTTGGGCATTCATTAATCGGAAAACAACTTATTGTGGATATAAATCATCGTGCGTATGGGAAGCCAAAAGAACTACATCTCAGAAATAAGTCTTACAAAAGACAAAGACGAATATTCTAAAAACGACGACATTGTGATAGGAGTAAGATTCTCAATTCAGGGTGGATTGAGGGAGGCCTTCAACGAGCAAAACTGGACAGACTCTTACAACAAATTCGACAATCTATTCAAGCTAAAATACGGAATAAAGCTAATCTCAGGAGGATTCAGAAAACACACCCTCAAGGAAATAGACACGTATAGAAAGGCCTCGCTGTTCTGGACTCGAAACCCCAAACTCGTAAACCCTATGAAAGAAAAACGTGTCTGGGTGCAGGTGGCAAAGAACTTTGAACCATTCATAAAGCTTACAGAAGACGACGTGCGAGCAGAGATGTTCGATTTTGATGAAAAGATAACAATCAAGGCGTCCCAGCTTGGAGAAGGCAAACACAAGATTGGAGCAGAAGTATATGCATCTTGGCAAAAACATCACTTTACAGATCCAGATAGCGTAAAGGCAGAATCTAAAGAAATAGAAGTAACGATCAAGTAGGAATTATAAGCCAGCTCTTGGTGAAAAAATTATGGCAAAGTATGACGGACTTTTGGGCCAACCAGTACTCGAAGTGGAAGAACCTGATGCAGAAGGCGGGGTCACTCTAATCTTTAAGGACAACAGATTTCTTTTCATCAAGCTAGTAGATGGAAAAATAGAGACGATCTCTATTCCAGAATAATCATTTTGATTTTACAAATTTTTCATACATAGAAACTGCAATCTCTTGTGATTCTGACTGGATGGAGCCAGGGCGTTCCTCTCTTACCTTTTCTATTGCCTCTTTTGCAGACATGTTTTGATATTTGATGAGATAGCTTGCCAAAATGGTGCCGGTTCTGCCAATCCCTGCTGCGCAATGCACCATGACTGGTTCTTTGTTTTTGATCCTCTCAGCTATGAAATCTACTGCTGTATCTATCTTCTCAAGATCCGGCGCAGTAAGATCCTCAGTTGGGACATGCAAATACTTTATTTCTTGAATCCAAGCATCAGGCAACCCCTGCTCAGTCATTGTGACAATGGACTTGACGCCTTGTTTTTTGATCCAGTTAATTTCCTCAAAACTTGTGGGCATACCAGAACCAGCAAGCATATCATCAAGTAACCATGAAAAGTTGGTGGGCCTCTTTGCAATTTTTCCGTGAATCTTGCGCCAAAGATTTCCAGGCTTGCTCATCAACAGATTTTCAGATTTTCAGATATTTAGACGTGATTCTTTATATTGACAAACAACGTAAGAGTGTAGTTTTGAACAAAGAAGCTATTTTGTATGACAAACTACCTGACAACAAAGTCAGATGTACAGCATGCGCTAGATACTGCGAGATAAAGCCTAGCCAGATAGGTCTTTGTGGCATTCGCGGAAACATTGAGGGAAAGCTGGACTTGTTTGTGTATGGAAAAGTGATTACTGGACACGTAGATCCAATTGAAAAAAAGCCGGTAATTCACTATAGGCCTGGAACAAGGATCTTTTCTATAGCTACAACCGGCTGTAATTGGCTTTGTAAATATTGTCAAAACTATGACATCTCGCAAAGAAGAAAAGTAGAAGGTCAAGACCTCTCACCTGCCGAAGTTGTACAGATGGCAATAGACTTTGGCTCCCATGGAATAGCATACACATACAATCAACCCTCAATCTTCATTGAGTTTGCGCGAGATTGTGGTATTGAGGCCCACAAGAAAGGACTCTTTAACATATTTGTCTCAAACGGATACGACACGCCACAAACAGTAAAGATGATGAATGAATTTTTGGATTGCATCACAGTAGACTTCAAAGGAAGTGCCGAACCACAATTCACCCGTAAATACATCGGAGTTCCGGATCCAAAACCAATCTTTGATACTCTAATTGAGATCCGTGACAAGACAAAGATTCATGTCGAAATCACTGATCTCATCGTACCCCAAGTGGGAGACAATTTAGAATACGCAAAAAAACTCTCAAAGTTTCTGTATGATGAATTCGGATCAGAAATGCCGATTCACTTTTTGAGATTCCACCCAGATTACAAGATGATGGAGTTCCCACCAACACCAATCAGGACACTTGAAAAACATTACGAAGTAGCAAAAAAGGAAGGACTCGAATACGTCTATCTTGGAAACGTGCCGGGTCATCCATACGAACACACCTACTGCTCTGGCTGCAAAAACATTGCAGTCGGAAGATATGGCTTTGATATCACATCTTGGAACCTAGACGAGCACAACAAATGCAAGACCTGCGGAAAGCAAATCCCAATTATCGGCCAACTTGACAAGGACTACAAGAAAAACAGATTCCAGTTTGTGATCTAAAAGGCCACGGCGCGTACTGGCGAGCCTGTAGCACCATTTAATTTCAGTGGAAAGGCTGCAAGTCTGAACTTTGTCTTTCTTATCTTGCCAAGGTTGCAGAGGTTTTCCAAAATAAGAACATCGTTTGCAAGCAAGATGTGATGTGCAGAAAACTTGGCATTAGTTCCAACATCAATACTTGGCGAATCGATTCCGACCAAGTTTGTCTTCTTTAATGCAAGATATTTTGCTGCAGATTCACCAAGTCCGGGGTTATGTTCAAAAAAGTCTTTCCTATCTAGATTGTCATTCCAACCCGTAGCAAACAAAACAGTGGCACCATTTGGAATCGCTCCATGTTTTCTTTCATATTTTGTTATGTCCGACTTGGAGATTCTGTAGGACTGGCCTGATTTTATCCTAATTAGTATGGCTTCACGCAAAAATCTGCGAGGTGGAATCTGGTGAATCTTTTTGCCACTTTTGAGAAAATGATATGGTGCATCAACATGTGTGCCAGTGTGTGAGCTCAAAAAAAGCATCTCCAAATTGTATTTGTCTTTTTCCAGCTCGGCCCACTCAATAAAATGTGGCTGCGGCGATCCGGGAAAAGTAGGAATTTTTTCTGATATTACCAAAGTAAGATCTAATGGTTTCACAAAACTATTGTAGGACAACTTCTATTTTTTACTGATCAAAGATATTAAATAGACCTCACTCAAACTACTTCTACATTGCCTACTGCATTCATTCTTTTGAACTCCGATTTGGGTTCTGACCAAGAAATAATCACAAAAATAAAAGAGATCCTCTCAGTCGAAAAAGGACTCAAGTATGAAGTTCAAGGAGTCTATGGCATCTACGATATAGTAGTGAAAATCGAGTCAGAAAACGCCGACCATCTCAGGAGTGTCATTACCAACAAGATACGAAAAATAGAGAAGGTCCAATCCACACTCACAATGATGGTAATCGACGAACAAGAAAAGCTATAGTTTCTTGATTGCGTCCACCGTAGCCAAAATCTCAGATTCTGTGTTAAAAAAGTGAGGTGCAACACGCACGATTTTCTTATCAGAAATCTCACGTACTGCAAGAACAATTTTTTGTTTTTCAAATGATTCTACAATCTGTTGTGGATTTCTCTCCGCATGCGAAAACGACACAATGCTTGTCCTCTTTTCTCGATCCACCGGCCCATACAGAGTAATGCTAGGAATATTTGCAAGCTCTTGGCGCAAGAGATCTGCAAGACCTATTATCCTCTTTCTTATATTATCAAGCCCCAAGTGAAGCAAAAACGAGACGGAAGCTTCAAGACCTGCAACTGCCACAAAATTTCTAAACCCACCCTGTAGTCTGTCTGGCAGTTCCTTATATGCAAGTTTGTTTGTATCATACAATATAGCTGACTCTCCTGCAAGCTGCATTGGCTCAAGCAGGCCAGCAGATTCTTTTTTACACACAAGGATTCCTATTCCCATTGGGCCGCAAAGCCACTTGTAACCATTAAACGCAATGAAATCAGCACCAATTTTTGTAAAATCATAGTCACCTATACAACCAACGGTCTGAGCAGCATCAAGAAAGTATGTAATTCCTTTTTCTTTAAGCACTTTCCCAATCTGCTCTGCCGGAAGTATTGCTCCAGTGTTGTAGAGGCCGTGACTTAGTGTGACGAGTCTAGTGTTCGTGTCTATGATTCTCTGAAGATCTTCAATATCAAAAAAACCGTCTTGATCTACTGGCAAGCTGCGAAGGTCTACTTGCTTTGCCAACCGAAGCCAAGGATAATAATTAGAATGATGTTCGTGAGTGGTTCCGCGGATTATTATATTAGAATTTTTTGGAAACGACATTCCGCTTGCAACTGCATTGATCCCCTCTGTGGTGCTTTGTGTAAGGACTATTTCTTCCGGCCTGCATCTAAGAAGCTTTGAGAGGGATTTTCGAAGCAGGATGTTTTTTTCTGCAAGTAGTGTTGCAAAATCCAGTGAATCAGGACCAAGTGTATTGTACTGCATGGTAAAATCAGTCATTGCCTTCATGGTGTTGATAGGAATGAGTGAAGATGAGGCGTTATTGAGGTATATGCGAGTACCCTTTACAAACGATTGTGAAACAAACTCATCATCCAAATTCATTATTATATCACACACTCAACTAATTCTTGTTGGATAAAAATCCAGTTGATACAGATAACATCCGTAAATTGATCCTCAGTTCTCCACTCGGTTCTATCTCATTTGAAAACGCAATCACAAAGACGTATTTTTTTCACAAAATAGCAGCAATAACAGAAATCCCTACCATTTACTTTGATTTTGATCTCTTGTATAGTGGTTACCTTGCCGCAAACATATTACAACAACATGAAAACACAACTGTACATCAGCCAAAAGAAGATACGTGGAAAAAATTACTTGCAGAGACTCTAGACCAGATATCCCAAAAGCGATGCCTAGTCATAATTGACTCTCTCAACGGCTTCTTTACGGTTCTTGCAGATCAAAAAAACGGAGGCAAACTCATCAACAATGCATTGATCATGCTTGCAAGCATAGGACAAAAAGCCGACTCGACTATTCTTGTGGGAAGCATCTCCAAATACAAAAAAGACGAGGGGTGGGTACTATCCGCAATAGGCAGACACATAGTCAAAGTAGACAGGATGAACCATTTTTCAGTTCGGCGACAGAACTCATCTCTCCATCTGGATCTAGTAGATGATCATAATTCTATAAAATCGTCAATTGATCTTTCAGAGCTTGATCTGATCTGAATTGCGATCAAAATTTTATAACAGCGTTAAAAATTCTCTAACGCCGTTATAATTGGAGATTTTTAGGGAAATTATATTAAGATCCAAAAGGTAAAGAAACTCGATAAAAATGCCAGTAGCAATTTTACCAGACATTGGTGAACAGATGTGCATTGGTTGCGCACTATGTGTTGAAATCTGCACAAGCCTGGGACCAGATGTACTTAGAGTAAAACCAGTTGAAGGCTGGAAAAGAGGTAAGGCATTTGTCTTTTACCCAGAAAGATGCATCTCTGATGGTGCATGCATCGGCGTTTGCCCAACAAAGGCAATCTTCTGGATGAGACCAATGGACTTCACAGTAGGTCAACCAGTTCCTCTATACAAGAACTCAGTCTTCGTTAAGGGCTGGACTGAACTTATCGACTAAGTTCAGTCATCAAAAATTTCTTTTTAATTTCTACACACTAGTGATAACTAGGTTGCGTATGGCAGACAACAAATGATATGACTATAAAATATGTGTAATTGATATCAAAAAATATTCATTCTTCTAATTCCAAGCATCAAAAACCCCCAAACGAACCATAAATTTGTCAAAAACGACAAGACGAGAAACTGGTGGAGGGGACATCTATTGAGGGATCAAAAAAACAGACTGGAACATTTTGCACGTAATCTCATTTTCTTAGATCTTTGTGATGTCGCATTTAGATTCTTTTATCCTATGTGGACGACAAAACCTAGCAAATATTTTGTGACCGGATAAAATTTGAGGTAGGAAATATTGAAAAAATATTATCCTAGCCTATGCGATTACTGTTTGCTTTTTTGTGATCGGCTTTACCTTTTCTATTGCGTCTAGAAGATCCTGCTGAGTTATCTTGATGTCTTTAACATTCTTTGCTTGGCCACTTACATGTCGTCTGAGTGCTGCAATGGCTGCTCTGTTGCACACAGCTGCGATCTCTGCCCCAGAGTATCCGTCTGTGAGCTCGACCAGCTTTGATAGGTCTACATCTGCAGCAAGTGGCTTTTTCTTTGTGTGAATCTCAAAGATGTGTTTTCTTCCCGGCGCATCTGGTTTTGGAACTTCAATTATTCTGTCGAATCTTCCTGGGCGTAATAATGCTTCGTCTACTATGTCCAGCCTATTTGTTGCACCGATTATCAGTACGTTGTGAAGCTCTTCGAGACCGTCAATTTCAGTGAGTATCTGAGATACTACATTTTCTGAGACATGCGAAGAGTCTGCACCACTTCTTCTCGGTGCAAGGGCATCTATCTCGTCAAAGAATATGATGCACGGTGCAGCCTGCCTTGCTTTTCTAAAGACCTCGCGTACTCCTTTTTCAGATTCGCCTACCCATTTAGAGAGAAGCTCAGGACCCTTGATTGCAATAAAGTTGGACTCTGTCATCTTTGCTAGTGCCTTTGCAATTAACGTCTTGCCTGTTCCGGGTGGGCCGTACAAGAGTATGCCCTTTGGCGGAGATACATCAACATACTCAAAGGCTTCCTTGTGTTTTAGCGGCCACTCAACTGCTTCTTTGAGCTCTTCTTTTAGGGAATCAAGGCCTCCAACATCCTCCCAAGTTACGTTTGGTATCTGAACTAAGACCTCTCTAAGTGCAGACGGTTTTACATCCTTTAGCGCTTCCTTAAAATCCTCATCTGTGATTTTGATCTTCTGGAGGATCTCAGCTGAGATCTTTTCCTGATCCAAATCTATGTCGGGCAAAATCCTCCTCAGCGATCTCATCGCTGCTTCTTTTGCAAGAGACTCGAGGTCAGCTCCAACAAAACCGTGAGTCACTTTGGAAAACTGTTTTAAGTTGACTTTGTCATCAAGCGGCATTCCTCTTGTGTGGATCTGCAGTATCTCCAGTCTGCCTACCTCATCTGGAATTCCTATCTCGATTTCTCTGTCAAACCTTCCAGGTCGTCTTAGTGCGGGATCGATTGAGTCAGGCCTGTTTGTTGCAGCAATTACTACAACTTTGCCACGTGACTTCATTCCATCCATCAACGTCAAAAGCTGAGAGACAATTCTTTTTTCGACCTCACCTGTCACTTCATCACGTTTTGGCGCAATGGAGTCGATTTCATCGATAAATATGATACTTGGAGTGTTTTCTTCTGCCTGCTTGAAGATCTCTCTTAGTCTTTCTTCGGACTCGCCATAATACTTGCCCATGATTTCAGGGCCAGAAATGGCTATAAAGTGAGAGTTCGTTTCGCCTGCTACTGCCTTTGCTAAAAGGGTCTTTCCTGTACCTGGTGGACCGTATAAAAGTACACCTTTTGGAGCCTCGATGCCTAGTTTTTCGAATAACTCCGGATGCCTCATTGGAAGTTCTACCATTTCGCGAATCTTTTGAACTTCTTTTTTGAGGCCACCGAGATCGTCATATGTGATTCTTGGTATGGAATTGTCTACCGCCTTTGTCATCGAGCCTAGCTTGAACTGCGTCTTTGAAGTGACTATTACAGGCTTTGATGGAGTAGTGGATGTAACAACAAGTTGTGTCCTACCTCCAAGATGTGTGTTGACCATGATGGTGTCTCCAGTGGTGAATACATGGCCTTCATACAAAGATGACATGTATTCTTGAAGTCCTTCCACTGAGATCTTTTCAATAGGAGAAAGAACTATCTGCTCTGCCTCGGCAGCATTTACGAGTTTAAGTGAGACCTTCTCGCCGATCCCTGCGCCAATGTTGTGCCTTGTGAGGCCGTCGATTCGTATGATACCAGAACCATAATCCTCTGCAGAACCAGGCCAGATCTTTACATGGGTTTTTTTGTTTGCCAAAAGCTCTACAATCTGTCCTGTTTGCCACTTGTTTTCTTTTACTACTTTAGGATCTATTACAGCTATCCCCTTGCCGACGTGGCGCTGAGATATCTCGTCAATTCTAAGTATAATTTCGCTCATATCATCACCAAAAAATAGAGGTTTAGGTAACCTCCACGGTCTTGCCCTTTGGTTTGTCTTCCTTTAGCTTGAACTGGACTTCAAGGATGCCGTTTGTATATGTGGCCTTTGCCGAGTCTGGGTCGATCTTATTTCTGATTGGTACCTTTCCGTGGTACTTTTTGTCACCGTGTACTGCATCCACTTTGACTACATTTCCCTCCACTACCACTTTGATGTCCTTTTTCTCGACTCCGGGCATCTCGGCTACCAGTTTGAGGAGCTGTTCTTTTTCGTCCACGATAGTATCAATCAGTGGCTCCCTTGTGTCCGCAGTTGGAAGCAAACCTGGTCGGACATTTCCGTACTCTCTTATGTGCGGCTTTCCGTCTGGACCAACGGTCATTGAGTAACCGTAATAATATGGCCCAAATGTGGTACCGCCGCGTCTTGCAGCCTCTTCAAAAACATCATCAAGATCCATAAACGACCTTGACATTCTTTTGAAGAGCCTGTCGAATTCGTCATCGAAGAACATTGTCATAATCACTCAGTATTTGTAATGTATATGACATTATATAAAGATTTTGCAAAATAACATAAAAACTGACATAAGACTATTATATATGACATAGTATAAGAATTTTTGTGAGAACAGCAAATCTTTCCGTTCCAGAGGCAGTAAGGGAGATCATAACAAGGAATCGTTCCATTTACGACTGTATGAAGATGGACATCATCAACTATACAGCACTTGCAGTAAAGATACAGCCTGATGTTGAAAAACAGATTGGCAACCCAGTAAACCTAAACACCATTGTAGTGGCCATAAAGCGTTACGCCGACTCGTTTACTGAAAAGGAGGATGTCAAGTCAGAGTCGATTCTCAAAAATGCAAGACTCTCTCTCACTGACGGAATTCTTGACATCAAGTTTTCTGCAAGTGATATAGACAAAAACGAGGCGACGTCGATTCTCAACAAGTTTGAGCAGTATGATTCTGACTATGAGTTTTTCAGACTGGCAGACTCTACGTTTCGCATCTTGACTGAGGATCTGGCAGATATACGAAGGATCTTTGAGTCTTTTCCATCTGCAAAGAACTTTTTCAGTGCCGGTTTGGCCAAAATAAAGATAAGAATACCACAGGAAAAAAACCGCTCAGATGTGGTGTCATATGTGGCAGAACTACTCCACAACAACGGTATTGAGATGCAAAACGCATTCTTTTCTCAGGACGATATAGTGTTGGTCCTCAAAGAAGAGGACGCCTCAAAAGCATACGAAGTATTGAGAGCAGAGATTTCAAGATAACTAGACGCCCAAGCTTTCGGCTTTGGATATGTCCAGATATACCTTATCTCCAACTGAAACGCCAAGCTCTTTGTATTCACGCATGTCAAGCTTGATGCTAGTTATGCCTCCTGGCATTCCATAGAGGCCTCCAGAAAGCATCTTGTTTAGACCCTTCATCATTTCGTCCATGTTTGAGAAGCCCATCACTCCTGTGCCAAAAGGAGACTGCGGAAATGACTGTGATTCCTTGAAGTCCTTTGTTAGCGACAATGACAAAACCACATATGGCGCGCCATCTGGCGCCGCATCGATTCGGACTACAACATATTCCTTTTTCATATGATTTGCATTGCTTTTTGTACTATTTTACTGTAACCGTGGGGACGTTTACGAGACCCACTCAGGTAACTACAACAACTAACTCATTACCAGAACCCGATATAGCAAAATTTACAAAAATTATATCGAATCTAGTTAACTAAACATTATAACAACTTGATTGACAGTAACTAGGTGACAAAGAAAAGGATTCTCGTACTTGGGGGTGGGTTTGCAGGCGTAGAGTGCGTTCGCAAGCTAGAGTCTTACTTTAAACACAACCCTGACATCGAGCTTGTCTTGGTGTCAGAAGACAACTTTCTGCTGTTCACACCTATGCTGCCCCAAGTAGCCTCAGGCATGATCGAGACTCGACACATCGTCATCCCCATTAGAATGATCTGCAAAAAGGCTACCTTTTATGAAAACAAAGTAAAAAACATAGATCCATACGGAAAACGAGTCACATTCTATGGAACACGTGAAAAAAGGGGAATTTCGCTAAACTACGACTATCTGGTAGTGGCTTTGGGTTCGCAGACTAACTTTTTTGGCAACCAAGATATCGAGGCCCACGCATATACGATGAAGACTCTCAATGATGCAGTGGTCTTAAGAAACCGCGTCATAGATATGCTAGAACAGGCAGAAAACGAGACGGATCCGATTCTAAAGCAGAGCCTACTAACATTTGTGATCGTTGGCGCAGGATTTGCAGGAATTGAAACAGCAGGAGAGATACACGATTTTTTGCTTGATGCAAGAAAACATTATCCAAAGATTTCTGAAAAGGACATCAGGGTGATAATACTCGAGGCCCTGCCGGTGGTTCTCCCAGGTTTTTCTGAAAAACTTGCAAAATTCACAAAAGACAAGCTCATACAACGTGGTATTGAAATCAAGCTAAACACAGCGGTTCTCAGCTTCGATGGATCTGAAGTAATCATAAAAAGTGTAGTGGACGCAACAAAAAATCCAGTCAAGCAGTCAGAGCTTGACGCCATCCAAACAAAGACGCTCGTGTGGACAGCAGGAGTCACACCGGTTGACACCATCAAGAACTCTTTATTCAAGACAGACCGCGGCAAGGTAATTGTCAACGAGTATCTGGAAGTTCCAGAGTTTCCAGGAGTGTATGTCATAGGAGACTGCAGTCTCACAATAAATCCAAGAACAAACAAGCCATATCCGCCCACCGCACAAAACGCAGAGGCGGAAGCAAGGATTGCAGCTTACAACCTTTATGCCGAAATATCGGGCAGGCCAAAAAAGAAGATAGACTATGTCTCAAAGGGACAGATGGCAATAATTGGGAAAAGAACTGCCATCGCACAGATCTCCGGCCTCAACATCTATGGTATAGTAGCATGGTGGATCTGGCGAACTGTGTATCTTAGAAAGATTCCAAAATTCAACAAAAGGCTGAGGATCTTGCTTGACTGGACCGCAGATCTGATCTTTGATAGAGACATATCAAGGCTTAAGATTCTACGCAAGGATCAACCAGTCGACTATAAGGAATTAGACGAAGTAGACGACGTGTGGTAAAAAAGAAGGCGCGTCAGGCGCCTTTACACTTAGAAAGCTGATGTGTAGCCAAATGAGAGCAGCAACAATGAAAGTGCCCCCATTACGGCAACAACATATTTTGCTGTCAGACTCTTAATGGGGATTCGGATCATGGTACAATATTCTTCAAAAATTTTTAAAAATTTTTTTCAGCTGATAAGCTGATGTTTAAGCTTTGATTTTGAATTCCATAAATCTAATTCAAGTTGGAAAGATTCTGCTCTAAATCTGCAACAAGATTTTCGTAATGGTCTCTGCGCTTCCCAATTTGCTCCAGTTTTTGTTTCTCAACATAGTCTAAGCTTTTGTTCATTTGGTCTGCATACCTTTCAATCTCATCTAGGCCATAACAGAGCCTGTTGTTTTCCTTCCAGACGTGTTTTACCATGTGCTCTATGTATTGAGTTATATCAGAAATCAGTTTTTCTGCAGAACCACTCTCAAGGTATTCTTTTGATGATATTGCCATCCTGTCAGCAATTTCTCGAGTTTGTTTATGTTCCATGAGTATGGTGGCAATGGGACCAATATGTGTTGGCATCCCGCGTTTTTCAAGCTCGGGAAACAGCAACCCTTCTTATTTTCCATGATGACATATGTCTACGAAATTCTTCACAAAATCCAGCGTGGGCAACAAAATGGATTCTGGGATCTTTTTGCCGTTTTTTAATAACCGCAGTGTAACATCCATTACTTTGAGTACCTTTTCTTTTAAATCGTGTCTTTTCGCAACGATTCTGTAGACGTCATCAAATTAAAAAGATCACTAAAAATCAAATTTAAACCTAATTCGCAGCTATGGACAATTAAAAAATAGAGATTTAGTAATGGGTATAATCGCCATGCAACTCGTTTTCTAGTTTTTCTACTATGTCCATTTGACCGCCTTTGTTGTCAAAGCTGACCAAAAGTAGGTGGTTCTCACCAAGTGGCATTGTAACCCTTCGAAGCTTCTCATAAACTGCGAGCACATACCTGCCCCTGCCTATCTTATGTGATAACTGAGCCCTGACCTTCCACGAATTAACCGAATATTTTAGTGACTCTCTGGTTTCCTCCTCCGTAAGTAGATTAATCACTCCCTTACGCTGCCTTGAGCAGACCACGTTTCCTTCCATGTCGCACACCCTTGCATGCCGTATGTTGTCATCAAGATCCATTACTCTGTCCAAAAGATGTTCAAACTCCATGTGTGGTATTATAACGTGGAATTTTGATAAAAGACTTGCGCTACTGATACCTGCTCTTTATTTTTTGTTGGTGTTCTTCTCTTGAGTGGTGTAATCTGTCTTTTTCATGAATGAATTCTTTGCCACAGCCGCTACATCTGACAATGGTTCGGCGGTGTACCCGCCTTGCATGACTGATCAGATCGGAATAATTTTCGAATTTTTCCTTACAGTCCTCACAAACGTTTTTGTTGCGACTAAATAGGCCCAACCCAATTAATTACTCGATTTAGCTATAAAAGATTTTTAAAAACTGATTTGGCCTCACTTTTTCACCATCTTCTTGGGAATAAGCTTGGGCGGTTTTATGTTCTTCTTGGCCTCTTTTTCGCCATCTTTCTTTGCTTTTCCTTTTACCTTGACAGGCTCTGCAATCTTTGTGGGATCAAACGAAAAGGATGTACTGCCTGTTTCTACGTCGCTTGTCCCATATTGTGCGATGACGGTGTAAATATCCTTGCCCCACTTTGAGGTATCTGATATAGACGCAAAAAATGTAGCATCGTCATTTACTGGAATCACTTTAAGAAAGAGGATCTTTTTTGCCGAACTCAGTACGGTGATCTGCAAATCCCTGCCTTTTTCATACGGCTTTACCTCACCCGATATTACAATGGGTTCGCCTGCACCATAGCTGAGCTTATTTGTCTTAACTACGGCAGTGTATGTGCCGGTATTTGCGATTCCTTGTTGGTAAAAATACGCATAAGCTGTGTACGGTGTAATTAATAATGCCAACCCCAAAACGGCAGCCAACAAAGACTTGGATCCGCGTTTCATTTTATTGCAAATAATTACGTCGATTTTCGATAAAAGATTTTTGTAGTCATCAAGTAATTAAAACAAATGCATGCACAATACATAAAACTTCAGGAAAAACTGGCTAGCAAGGTTGTAACAAATGATTCGCTTGAATCAATAAATACAATATGTGCAGTAGACGTCTCATACAAAAATAAAGTTGCGTTTGCTTCTGCAGTGATCGTCAACAAGACATTCCAAGTCATCGAGCATGTCAACTTCAAAAATGTAATAACTTCACCTTATGTTCCGGGGCTTTTGTTTTTGCGAGAAGCTCCACCTGCCTTAGTAGCATTAGGATCGTTGAAAAACGATTATGATCTTTTGATGGTGGATGGACACGGCCAACTACATCCTCGCAAATGCGGCCTTGCGTGCTATCTTGGACTGGTTTTGGACAAACCAACAATTGGAGTTGCCAAAAACCTTCTTTGCGGCATGATCAAAAATGAGTTCGTTCTAGTCAATGGAGAAATACTTGGTGCGGTAATAAAAACCAAAAAAACCGTATTTGTAAGTGTGGGCCACAAAATCAGCCTAAAAACAGCTGTGAGCGTTGTGGCAGAAACGATAAGACCTGGCCAGTGGATTCCAGAACCACTACGTCTTGCGGATCTCTACTCAAAAACTCAACGCAAATGATTTTTAAAATTCCATACCACCATCACAATTACAAGTGAAGTCGCAAGAATTATCGAAGAAAATGGAAATTCAGGAACCACGTAGACTTCGTTTACCCCACTAACGCTTAGGCCAGGATACAGGCCGCCTCCAATTACATAGATTTTGTCATTTATGGTTGCGGCACCCAGTCCGTGACGTGCAGTCTTCATGGGATGGTGTTTTATCCAACCCTTTCCGGGAATGTATTGTTCATTTTCGTTAAATGTTCCAAAATCAGATTCACCACCAAAGACAAAAATGGTTCCATTCCACGCAGTTGCAACTAATCCTCCTCTTGGAGTCGGCATCGGCTCAAGTGTGATCCATCTATCAGACATCGGATCGTAGGCCTCATTTGCACCGAGATTGGAATTCAATGTGCCTTTTCTTCCACCAATCACATACATCTTGCCATCGACTACTGCTGAAGCAAGATGATCTCGCGCTGTAGGCATCTCACTTGCTGAATACCAAGCATCCAAGACGTGATCATATGCTTCGACAACTGGGTATACAATATGATCCGCGCCCCCCGCCGCATACAAAATATGATAAACAAACTGTACAGTGAGAGCACCTCGCGCTGTCGGCATGTCTGCTCCCTTTGACCAGCTGTCTGATGTAGGGTCGTAAATGTACAACGAGTTTGTTGCAATCCAGCCGTCCCTGTATCCACCCACAACATAGATCTTGCCTTCGTGTTCTGCCGCGCCTACATGGTGCAGTCTTTCAGGAAGCAGAGATGCCGTCGACCACGAGTTTGTTTTGGTATCAAAAACCTCTACAAGATCCGACGCCAAACCGGATTCATCAAATCCTCCTATTACAAAGATCTTTTCTCCAAGTGGAACTGCTACAATTTCGGTTCTGGGCGTAGGCATTTGAGGTAGCTCATCCCAATGTTGTGCTAATGCAGCCTCAAAAGTAAACCATGCAACTAAGATGTACAGTACAGCATAGAGCAACTTGTCCTAATTAAAACCATAATCAGAATTAAATATTGAATAGGGCTATGGCATAGATCTTGCGTGGAATTACAGAAACTACGGAATTCAATCAAGGGCCAAGTGTTCACAGAAGAAGAAATTCTTGACTATTACTCTGTTGATTCTAGCTTTTACCAAGTGAGGCCAAAAGCAGTCGTCATTCCAAAAACCACCTCAGATATCATCAAAACAATAAGATTTGCAACAAAAAACAAGATCTCAGTTACTCCGCGAGGAGCAGGCACAGGCTTGGTAGGTAGCGCGCTAAATGACGGAATAATCGTTGACATGAAGAATTTTGATAAAATAAAGATCGGAAAAGATTTCGTAGTTGTTGGCGCAGGTACAACAAAAGGAAAATTGGATCAAGAACTAGACAAACGCAAAAAATTCCTAGGCCCAAACCCATCTGTTGGGCCATACTGTACTGTTGGAGGAATGATTGCAACAAACGCAAGTGGTAGCAGGTCCATCAAATATGGAAGTATAATTGACAACCTACTCGAAGTTACGATTGTAACAGGAAAAGGCAAAACTGTAAAACTTCCATCAAAGTCGCATCTTGCAGATTCAGTTTTTCGTCTTGCAAGAACTATTGATAAGAACAGATTTCCACAGGTTTCGAAAAATTCGTGTGGCTACAGACTAGATACCATCTCAAACCACAATGATTCACACAAAGTAATTGCGGCCTCAGAAGGAACGCTTGGCATAATAGTTTCCGCAAAATTGCACATCTTTAAACTACCAAGAAATCGTACGTTGGTGATTCTAGGTTATGACACCATCAAAGAGGCGATAAAAGACTGTGTAAATTTGGTAGAGCTCCGCCCCTCAGCCCTTGAATTTGTTGATCATTCTACCATAAAGAATTTTGAGGTAAAATTTCCTAAAAGAACGAACTGCCTTTTGTTTGTAGAGTTTGATTCACAAATACATAATAGCATCTCTAGGCTCAAAGCAATCTCAGTCGGAAAGGTATTGAAGAAACTAGACGACACAAAATCAATTGCAAAGTGGTGGAATTACAGGAATTCAGCATTGTATTTCAGCTTGAAAAATCTTCTTGCAGGACGATCATTACCGCACATAATTGAGGATGCGACTGTGCCAATAGAAAAATTGCAAGAATTAATCTTGATAGCACAAGGCCTACCAAAAATGTTTGATGCCAGTCTAGTAATGTATGGTCATGCAGGAAATGGCAACATACACATCAGGCTTGCTATGAAGAAAAGTGATAAATCTACAATCAAAAAAATCGCAAAGATATTCTTTTCTAGAGTAATTCAGCTTGGGGGTACAATTACCGGCGAACATGGAGACGGAATTGCACGAACAGATTACGTCAAGCTACAGTATGGTGCAAACACATACAAAACATTTGTCAAATTAAAAAAACAATTCGATCCAAAACTAATACTAAATCCTAACAAAATAGTCAGAACTCATGGGAAGCTGGCAATATCTTCTTTAAACGAAGTCAGGCCATAAGCACACTCTATTGAACAATATATGGAATCAGATGCTACACCGTCTAGCTCTTTTCCACATTTCTTACAACATTGTTTTCTCATACTATCTGCGCAAAATGATAATCTATAACGTATTATGATTTTAAAATGAACACACAGTTTTTTGAATACAAAATATGAATCCTGATGCTAAATCCCCACTTTTTCATATCTGAATACAAACATATCATGAGAGGAATCCAAAGAAGGTTGCAAAAATACTTCCAATCTGTTCAATGAAATTCCCAGATTTGGGTGGTTCGTGGCCCGCATCTGGTGCCTCTATTTTGGTAGGCATTATAACCACTGGAGAAACAACTTCATGAGATTCATGCTGGTTTTTGTTACTTTGAACTAGGCTCTCTTTAGCTTTTTGCAAATTAGCTTGTACGTGGTGGTCTTGGTTCTGGATGGACTCGTAGATTGAAATTGCTTCATCAAAGTGGCCAAGCTGTGCTAGTGCATTTGCTTTGTTGTTTAGTGCAGGAACAAAGTCAGGATTTATTTCAAGTACCATGTCATAATATTCTATTGCGACATCAAGATCGCCCAGCTTGGCATATGCGGTTGCTTTGTTTGTGAGTGCCTCTATGTTGTTTGGATCTTTAATGAGTGAATTATCAAAGTATGAAATCGCCTGTTCGTAATTGCACAACCGCATCAGTGCTGGACCCATTCCATCATAATACAGTATTATGTCAGAATATTTGCTTGAATCACATTTCAGCATTATCTCGTTTAACAGCTTGCCAAGTTCTTGGTCTTCTACTGAAAGATTATCGGCTTTGTTTTCTCCAGACGAATCATTATCTGATGAAATAACTTGAAAGTTGTTACTATCAATTACCCGAACTGGTGTTTTTTGTTGTGCCACCGATGTTTGTGGCATTAACTGTGTCTTCGGATTATCTTGTGGAATTGAAGACTGCGTTTGAACTATTTGTGGACGGGTTAGGCTTCTCGAATTCTCTCGGGATGGTATTTGTGATGAGCCTGAAAACTCAAATTCAACTTCTTGTTTTGATTCACCGTAATGCGCTTTTGCATAATACTTTCCTGCAGTCTTGAAATTTACACCGTCCTTTGCCAAAAAAGAAACAGAAAACTCCAAGTCGGAGCTTATTTGTGGTGTATAAAAGCCGGTCGGAAAGTTATTTTGATCATAAATCCCAATCAGAATAGTAGGCTCGCCAATTTTGGAAACAATTCCAGAAATGGTGATGAACTCGTTATCAGAATACACATCCTCGTCTGTCTCCAAAAAAATGACTTCGGGTTTTATCTGTGGAAGAGGCTGCGTTTGAGTCTCTGGAATCCCCCCAATCACCTCAAAGGTAAGGCTGTCTGTGTTTTTTCCATAATCTAACTCAATTAGGTAGATTCCGGATTTGTCATAAAAAGGAGAATCAAGAGAAATTGTTTTAGTAAAGCTATCGTCTTCTTGAAGTTCGATATTATTGGCAGAAAGTATTACACCATCAGGATCATAGATACTCATTGCAATGACAGGCATCTTGCGTTCCAGAACATAACCGAAGATCTCCATGGTTTCGCCTGGCAGATATTGAGGTTTGTCGGTTGCAACTACTACCCACGCTTCATCTGCAAAAGAAGGCATTGTTGAAAACGCAATTAGGAGGACAATGAACAGCGATTTGACGCTCAAACCAGCTGTGCAAGCCTGAATTCTGTATTTAATAATCTCGTAGAATTCCTACATGTTCTTTTTATGTGAGAAATTCTGTATGATCCAAAGCAGGTGGGCGGATCATACCATTAGATGTCACTAGTAATGATTCTAAGGAGAATGGTCAGTCGAAGATAGCCTTTGCGGCTCTTGCAATATTTGTTTCAGCGTGTCTGCTTGGCCAAGCAGCATCAGGATTTTCCGCACTGCCACAAAACACACCAATGGTGATCCTGTCTGCGTGCAATACGGGATATGACTGCAACAAATTAACGATAAAGCGAATTGAAAGCTATACCATAAACCTCAAAGAATCACTCAACATGGACAGCGATGATAAAAAGCCTTCTGACAAAAAAGACAAATCAATAAAAAAATCTACCAAAGACAAAAAGAAACCTATGAAAAAAGAGAAGATCGTTCCAAAAAAACTTAATGATGATCTAAAAAAGAAATTCGATCAAATAAAGAAAAAATCAAAAAATGACTCATCAACACAAAAAACAAAACATGACACGGTAAAAAATTCCATAAGCAACATACGATAGAAAAATAACTGGCAAACCTGAGAAGAGCTCAGTTGATAATTCGAAGAACCAAACCAAATGACAAAAAACCGATCCTTTCGTTCTTGCACAGAACCTTCCGGTGGGGCGATTATATCGAACGTGTGTGGGGTAGCTGGCTTAAAAGAAAAACACTACTCACAGTTGAGGAAAATAAAAAACCGATAGGAATTGGGAATGCTTCATTCTCAAAACATCAGGTTTGGATAGAAGGACTTAGAATCCATCCAAAATTCAGAAGAAAAGGATACGCAAGCAAGCTGGTCTCACACATAGAAAATATTGCAAAGAAAAAGGGGCGACGGATTTCAAGGATGTTGATTGCGCAAGGAAACACTAGATCACTTAGAATGGCAAGATCCCTTGGCTACAAAATAGAAGACAAATTCTGGCTATGCAACATGCGTCCAAAAAAACACCAAACCTCCGCACGAATCGCGACGAATACACACCAACTAGGTGATCTGGCTAACTCGAGCACATACTCAGAGTCTTGGAAGTGGTTTCCGCTAGACAAACCAACTTTGAGCAAATTAATCAAAAAAAGGCGTGTGATCGTGGCAACAAAAGACAAAAGGACGATCGGTGTTGGAATATGGAACAAGTCGGATCTTGACAAGAATGTCTTGCAGCTTGGCTACATAAACGGCACAAAACAAGGGATGAAGGAGATTCTGCATTATATACAAAACAAGGCACACCAGATGAAATCAAAGAGAGTTCAAGTACTAATGCGGCAAAAAACCAGACTCGACGCAAAAGAGCTTGACAGAAGGATGCTTTTTTGTCTGATGAGAAAGGATCTCTAGGCCGATAGCCCATCACACGCTTCAATAAACCATCTTGGAAGATCGTTTCTTTGGTAGTATACCATTCTCTCTGCCTTGGCGTCAAGAACATACGTCATTGCATAATCCCCTGTGTGCCTGACGCTTCGCCCTGCCATCTGCAACAGTCTGTATGCAGATTTAAGATAGTATCTTCGATGATCCGGCTCGGAATTGTAGATCTTCTTCATACGGAGATCATCGACTGTGGGATAATATGGCGCCTTGACAATTATCTGAAACCTACTGTCGTCGTCTGGAAGGTTGACACCAGATTCCAAACCAGGTGAAATGAGAACAGAGTTTGCAAGTTTTCTGTGAGCAGATATGGCTTCCGATTTATCTTGGCCTTTTTGGAGAGGCAATAGTCTTGACTTTAACTCAGATGAGATGTGCTCTAAAATATAGTCCATCTGTGAGTAACTCGTAAGAAGAATAATTCCACGCTGGTTGCTTCTAAGCTTCAAAATAGCCTCGATCTGAGATATTATCTTGTCTGGAAGGACGGATTCAGAACTTGATTCTACATATTCAGTTTTTAGGAATACTACCTTACGATTTTCAACAGGTATGTTAGAGTCCTCATTAATGAAATAAATTTCGTCCTTTCTAAAGCCTGTTTCCTTGCAGAACAACTCCAGATTTATTGTGGCCGACATGAACAAAGTGACATCAAAACTTGAGCTCAACTCTTCTATGAACCAGTGTATGTGCCATGGTTTTATGGTTACTTCGTCAAAATTGTGGCCTTTTCTTTCGTCTTGGAATTTTGATTGTATGTCAGTTATGATGTAGTTTTGATCTGCTGACTGGAGGCCTTTTTGTAGAATCTTCATCTTTGTTGAATAATTTTTGAGATCGTTTAGGACAAAGTGGTTGATGTACCTGTGATCGAACTTGCATTCTACATGTTCTTTGCATCGCAGAAACTCCTTAGTTCTGATATATTCCCTTACTTTGCTACATGAACCGCAGTTGCTTGTTATCTTGATGCCATGTTTTATACAATGTGTGTGTTTTTTGATGTGTTCTTCTGATTGTAGATAGAGAGTGTGTTCGGCACATTTTTTGATTGTAGCCTCTCGCTTTTTGAATGCCTCGGCAAAAAAAGTAACATATTCTTTTATCTTGTTGATGTCGGAATTAACCGAAAACTTGGGCATCTCGACTCCCAGCAATTCACCGTAGAATCCATTGAGATTTGTTGAAAGCTGGTTTGCCAACTCCTCGTCCAACTCGTGCGCTTCGTCGCATACAAGAAGCTTCCTTTGAGGCATCTCTTCGCCTGATAATAGATGCGAAAGATATGACGCATACGAGTAAACTACGAAGCTTGATTTTTTGCCGATCTCAATTTGGTCATAATAGGGGCATTTCCTTGGCATGTCTTGGCCGATGACAACCTCTCCAATTGTTCCCTTTTTTGATACTGCGTAAAACTCTGACTGGGGCTTGAAGGTGCAGTCATTGCAATATCCATGTGTGCAGTCAAAGACTCGGTTTGTCTGCTCGCACAGAAACCGCTTCTTTCCCCGTACGGTGTTAAAAAATCCGAATTCATTTTTGTACTGATCCTGCAAAAGTACAGTCGATGTGAGTATGGTAGCAGATCTCATGTATAGTGATAGTGCTATTGCAATCCAGCTCTTCCCAGTTCCGGTTGGTGCAGAAAGTAAGATCTTTTTGTATCCAGATTCTATTGCGTGTTGGATTTTTTTGATTATTTCGTATTGTTTTGGGGTCGGAGCTTTCCCTGCGAATTGTCCTACTAAATCCAACGCCTCAGCAAGTGATATGGGCTCTCTTGGTCTTTTTAGATCGATTTGAGGGTAGCTGCTGCGAACGCGTCTACCTAATGAGTCAAACTGCAACACGAACTTCAAATATTCAGAGTTTATAATTGTAGAATTCACATTAAATTGAGCTTACCTGTGCTCAACACTTGATCAATGAGATCCTTGATATCTTGATGCAGACTCATCAAGTACATGAAGGCAAAGTTTGCTACCTCGTGCATCGCTTGTGGCGACAAGATCACACCAGGCAAAGAAATAGCAAAAAATCAGGACGGAAAATGGGTTCACAAACACTGTGCTCCAGAAGAGCTACTTTAGACCATTCAGTTTTGCAACATCGTGACTAAAAATCAGTACCTCTCTTGCCGTTTTGTCATTTGACATACAATACTTCCAGTCCGGACATAAAATCACGAAATCGGAATAAATTTCACGAATTTCTTTTGAATTATTGTATGACAAAATCCACTTATCGCGCTGTTTGAGTATTTTTGCAAGTCCTTGATGGTCAAAATCTTTGTGCAAATCGCCTTTTATGCCATAGAGCCTACTGTTTATAAGATAAGGTGGATCTAGATACAACAAAGTGTCTTTATGCTTGGAAATTGAATTCTTAAAATCTGCATGCTCTACAGTCAAATTGTCAATTTTGAAACTACGCAACCTCTCAACAGATGATTTGGTAAACCTTGGGTTGCCATCCTTGCCACCAGATGCCATGCCTCCACAGAGCGTAGAGCCTGAAAACGATGCCCTGTTTAAAACGAAAAACAAAGTGGCACGCTCAAGACTGTTATCCGATTCTAACTGAGCTTGCTGTAATCTGTAGAACTTTTCACGTGTTAGTGGACGATACATTTCTACGCTATCTGCTAACCGATCTGGGTCTGTTAACAAGTGTTGCCAAAAATCTACTAACGGTTGAAAGTTATCATAACCATAAACTTTAATGCCGTTTTGCGCACAAAAGATCTCAAAAGATCCGCCCCCGAAAAAAGGTGAACAAAGTGAAGCAGTTTTTGGAGGTAAATATTTTGAAATAATTTTTACTGCTCTTGATTTGCCTCCAGGATAACGTAATGGAGATCTTATCCGTTGCAAAGGTTCTTTCAATATTGTCTTTGACACACTAATTGGATCTAGTCACTGGCTGATTATAGATTTACGGATAAAAAAGAATCAAATTGTAAATCATTTTATTTGATAACATGCTATATCACATATCTTGATTGAAAACGAAAACACATGGGCAAGAGCAGTACAAAATAACACAACGGATGAGTTTCACAGAAAATTTGATCAGGCACTTGACCTTCTTAAAAAAGAACTTGGTAAAACATATCCTTTGGTAATTGGTGGAAAAGAGATTCAATCAGACAAAACCTTCGAGGTAAAATCACCAGCTGACACAAGAATGATTTTAGCTAAATTCCCGCTTGCGACAAAGGAGCAAACAGAGCAGGCCATTGCAGCCGCAAAAGAATCGTTCCCAGAATGGAGTGCTACTCCATACCAGCACCGGGTCGGCCTATTCAGGGAGGTCGCAAGCCAATACTCTGCGCAGAAATTCACTTTGGCTGCCATAGTGAGCATGGAAAATGGTAAAAACCGACTCGAAGCAATGGGGGAAATAGACGAAACTATAGATTTTCTAAGATTCTACGCAGACCAGTTGGAGTCAAACCAAGGATTTGTCAAGCCTACAAAAAGTGCAAACCCAAACGAAAGAACACAAAGCGTACTAAAACCGTACGGCGTCTGGGGAATAATCTCACCGTTTAATTTTCCATCTGCGATCGCAATTGGAATGAGCAGCGGTGCTCTAATTACCGCAAACACAGTAGTTCTAAAACCGGCAAGCGATACCCCGCTTTCTGCCTTCAAATTCGTAGAACTGATTTACAAAAAAGTTCCGCAAGGTGCGATAAACTTTGTTACTGGCCAAGGCTCCGTTGTAGGCCAAACCATCATTGAAAGTCCTCACGTTAGCGGTATTGCATTTACGGGATCAAAAGAAGTTGGAATGTCTGGGTATAGAGCCTTTACAAGCAAGGCGCCGCGACCGTTCATCTCCGAGATGGGCGGAAAAAACCCCGTAATAGTTACCGATTCTGCGGATCTTGAAAAAGCAACCGACGGCGTACTGCGGGCCGCGTTTGGATACGGGGGGCAAAAATGTAGTGCATGCTCACGTGTATATGTGCACAAAAAGGTTGCAGATCAATTCACACAAAAGCTTGTATACAAAGTTCAAAACCTAAAGATCGGCCTCCCATGGGAAAAGGATACTTACCTTGGACCCATAATCAATGAAGCTGCAAAAAAGAAATTCTTACAAGCGGTAGAGCAGGCAAAAAAAGATGGAAAGATAATCTTTGGCGGCGAAACACTCGATGATGGAATTTACCAAAATGGCTACTATGTGAAACCAACTATTGTGACCGGCCTACCAAAAGACCACAAATTAATCAAAGAAGAGCTGTTCTTGCCGTTTTTGTGTGTTCAGGAGTTTGAAAATTTTGATGATGCAATAAGGCAAGCAAACAACTCTGAATACGGCCTTACCGCAGGTATATTCAGCCAAAACAAAAAGGAGATCGACGAGTTCTTTTCAAGAATAGAGGCAGGAGTGACGTACGCAAACCGTGCTCAAAGTGCGACTACGGGCGCAATGGTGCAGGCACAACCGTTTGTGGGATGGAAGAGCTCCGGCATTTCGGGCAAAGGTGCAGGTGGCTCTTACTACTTGACTCAATTTCTGAGAGAACAAACACAAACAATCTGTAACGAGATCTAGTCGTAAAAAACAAGCGGATATTTTTATAATTATATTCAGTATGTGATCTGTGTATTCTAATATCTCACAGATGAGCTTTGAGATATCACAAAAACAAAAAAACTTCTTAGCTCAAGTAGACCAAGTCTGTCGTTCAATTCGAGATGACGAAGAAGAATCTTATCTCCAAGAAAAATTAAACAACAAAGTAATTCCAGAATTTGGCAGAATTGGAATGCTTGGCTGTCCAATTTCAAAAAAATATGGCGGCCTTGGATACGACATCCTCACTTATGCACTTGCATTGGAGCGCATAGGTAGGGAAGGAAACTCACTAAGGACGTTTTTTTCTGCGCACATCTCGATTGGCCAAATGGTTTTACAGTCGTGGGCAAACGAAGAACAGAAAAAACAATACCTGCCAAAGACGACATCCGGAAAATCAATCATGGGATTCGCACTCACAGAACCCGCAGCCGGAAGCGATCCGTCATCGATGCAAACAAAATTCGAAGAAAAAGGAGGAAATTACGTCCTCAATGGAAAAAAGCATTGGGTAGGCAACGGGACTTTTGCCAAAGTGATCACTACATTCGCAAAGGACTTTGATGGAAAGATCTCTGCATTCATAGTAGATACCGATTCGCCGGGCTTCAAAGCAAAAGAAATGAAAAACAAAATGGGTTTGCTTACAGTAAAGAATGCCGAAATCACCTTACAGGACTGTATAGTCCCAAAAAAGAATCTTCTTGGACAAAAGGGGCAGGGCCTCAGTATCGCATTTAGCACTCTAATTGATGGCAGACTTAGTGTGGCCGCAGGGGCAGTAGGAGTCATGGAAGACTGCCTTGCAGAATCTATCTCACACTCAAAGAAAAGACATCAACATGGTGGGCCACTCGCAAAAAAACAGTTAATCCAAGAACATCTTGCACACATGGTAACAAACATAGAAAGCTCGCGATGGCTAGTCTACAAAACTTGTGATGCGAGGCAGAAGCTACATGATTATGTTGAAAAATTCAAACAAAAGACAGCACAATGGCAGCAAAAACTAAATCGACATAACAAACAATATTCACAACTAAGAAAAGAAGCAGACAATTTTACCTCCATTGCGAAATTTCACGCAAGCAATTGTGCCTTTGATTCTGCAAATAGAGCAGTTCAAATATTTGGCGCCGAAGGCTACAAAAAAACAAGTAGAGTTGCAAGGCACTTTCTTGACTCACGCGCAATCATAATCTATGAGGGCGCAAATGAAGTCTTGGAACTAAAGATAGGCCTCAATCAGCTAGGCGATCAATACAGAGCTTACTGAGCTGCCGCGCATGCCTCATGCATGATCGAAATACCTTCATTGACTTGCTCTTCTGTGATTATTAGTGGTGGGATTATCCGCATTGCTTTTTGGCCTGCCCCGAGTGCTAGCAAACCGTGCTTAAACATACTGAGCAAGACCTTATCTCGTCTTTCTCTTGACTCACAATCTACTCCAATCATCAACCCAAGGCCCCTCACGTCGGTCACTCCTTTTTTACCAACAAGTTCTGAAAATCCCTTTTTGATGAGCAGGCCCATCTTTGATGCGTTCTCCAGAAGTCTGTCACGCTTTATAACGTCGATTATCTTGGCACCTACTGCCATATCTATTCTTGCGCCTCCACCCCAGGTACTTGAAATTACACCCCTGTCTGTCGGTTCCAGCTTCTTGTCAAAAGCTGTGGCACCGACCTGAAGAGCTTTTGCCATGCTCATAATGTCAGGTTTTACTCCATAATGTTCAAAGGCCCACCATTTCCCTGTGTGCCCCAAGCCTGATTGAACCTCGTCTAAAATCAATGGAACACCGTATCTGTCCGCAAGTACTCTTAGATTTTTGATGAATCTCCTACTTGCAACAAAATAACCGCCTTCTCCCTGAATTATCTCGCTTATGATAAAAGCGACCTTGTTTTCTTTGAGGATTTTTTCGGCTGCATCAATTTCTGGGTCATCATCTGTTGTACAAAATTTGATCCTAAGTACTGGTAGTTCTGGGAAATTGAGCTTATAGATTGGTTTGCTTGAGGTAAATGTAAGAGCACCAAGCGTCCTTCCATGAAATGCATTGTTGCATCCAATTCCCGTAAGCGGGCCCATCTTGCGGTAGGCGATCTTTAATGCATTCTCAACTGCCTCAGCCCCACTGTTTATGAAAAATACCTTGAAATCTGGCGGCAGAATCGAGACAAGCTTTTCTGCAAGCACTGCATGTTCTTCAGTGTAAAAATCTTGGCCTGCTATCTTGTGCGCTCCATTTGTCGAGTATTTCTTTAGTACCTCCAAAATATCTGGATGAGAATATCCAAGTGGGCATGCACCCACACTTGATGTAAAATCTAGATATTCATTTCCATCCACATCTTCTATGGTACAGTCATGACCTCCCTTGATGACAAGAGGGTACATAAATGTGGAATCATAAACGTGAGTTTTCATTGAAGATATGATCTTTGAAGCGTTTGGCCCAGGTGGCGTGACTCTGATGTGATGTTTCATGATGTAGATATCATATCATGAAATAAAAACAAACACAAGACGACAATATAAGCTACGACTATGGATACAGAAGCAGGTCGTTTTACATAGACAATATATTGTACACCGTAAGCTCAAACTTAGTCAAGATGACAGCATGGAGATCTTCACGAAATCAACCAACTACGTGATGATGCAAAGATAACTTCGTATATTGACTGACTATTTGATATTTTTTACTTTAATTATTACCAAAGCTGGAATGATAAAGTAAATTCCTGTATTTAGTAGAATTATCCCAATTCCGTATCCAAGCATCTCCGACTCAATCAATCTCGATATAGCTCAGCATGGATAAGGTAGAAAGCATAGGCATCAAAGTCACCTTGACTGCCTCTCTAGGGGATTTTGTCTTTCCCAGTCAGCTACTGTAGGCGAAAACCAGTAATAAACCGCATTAAATGCTGTCATAAATGACAGGCCAGATTCGGTCTTCAAAATTGTGTCGTCCCTAAGTTCACGTAAAAGCTGTACTTGTGGTGCAAACTCCGTGCCAAATGTTGCAGTAGCAATGAGGCAACCGCTTTTTTGATTCGATTCAGATTCTTGAGATTCAGAAATAGGCTGAACCTCTTCAGATATTTCTGGCTTATGTAAATCATCACCAACAAATTCCTCTCTTTTATTAACAGATTCAGCAGCTTCACGTTCTGCTTTTCTTTGCTTTTCTGCCTTTTTGATCCCTTCTTCTATTGCGGCTCTTTGTTCAGGTGAATACGAGCCCTGTTGGTGTAGAAGCTTGCCAAGCAGCGCTTTTGCCTGTCGCATATCTTCTGCATCGTACCCAAGCTCGCTAAGCTTCTTCTCAAATTCTTCTTCCGTTATCTCACCGTTTTTGTATTGTTCAAATACTATGTCATCAGGATTCTGAAATCCCTACTCTGGTTTTTCTGGAGCTTCAGTTACAGTGAACGTGACTGTCTTTCTAATGTCGTATAAATCCGATCTTTATATGCCCCACGCAAACTTGATTTCATATTCACCAAGTGGTTGATCTTTTTCGTTGCATATGGTGCCGTATCTTGTAATAGTTCTTTCATTTACCTTGAGGTCACAGACTGACTCCCACTGACCGCTCTGAAGAGTGGGTTTAGGATTTTGTGTGCTAAACAAAGTAAAGATGATCGTCTTTGCCGCAACTTTGTCCCCGTTTATCTCCTCAAATGAATATAATGGAAAACATGCTTCTCCTGCACAATTTTTTGCTACATTGCTTCCAAGAGTAGTAACAAATGGTAAGTAGACAAAAAATTCGATTCTAGGATCTTGTTATCAGGAGGTGACGGCAATATTTGTTACTATGATCTCAATTTTGGAGCCAGGAGGGCCAGACAAGGGCTTTACAGTAATTTCTGGTATGCCAAAGCCCATCTCATACGAATCAAAATCTAATTGTGCAGACTAGGAAGGAACTTGATTTACTAGTAAAACTGCAACAATTGCAAAAGCAATCCTTGCTAGTGTACCGAAGTTCAAATGAGTCTTGATTCGAGCTGTCTTTTGATAAGCTTTACTATCTGATCCTTAGTCTTTCTTCCCGAGCTGATCACTCTTGTATCATCTATAATATGGATCTCGTTGTAATCTGGGTTTTTTGCGTACTTGGTTCCAACGTCGTTTGCAATTATCATGTCAGCATAAGACTCCTTCATCTTGTTTCTTGCAGATTTGATGAGCTTTTGTTTTGATACATTTGCTTCTGCTTTGAATCCTACAAGGAACACATCTTTCTGAAACCTTTTGATCTGATCAATTATCTTTGGTGCCTTGCGAAGTTTGATGATGAGCTTTTCTTTTGTGCTTTTGATCTTGGTTTTGCTTTGCGTTTGTACTGTGTAGTCAGCTGCTGCAGCAGCCATGATCACGACATCAAATTTTTTCTGCTTGATTTCTTTTATGGTCGCATCAAACATTTCTTGCACCGTCTTTACTGGAATCACCTTGACACCTTTTGGTGGCTTAGCAGTACCAGGCCCATACACCATGGTGACTCTGCAGCCTGCGGAAACAAGCTCGGCCGCAAGTAAAACACCTGTCTTGCCGGTGCTTTTGTTTGTGATTACGCGTATTGGGTCAATCTGCTCAACTGTGGGTCCAGCCGTGATGAGAACGCGCTTTCCTGCAAGGATCTTGGAGTGGCCAAACCTCCTTAGGATGTAATCAAGTACATCTTCTGGTTCTGCAGCCTTTGCCTTGCCTTCGATTATATTTGGCTCAATAAACTCTATCTTGTTTTTCAAAAACTCGACATTTCTCAAGACTGCAGCATTTTCGTACATTGCCTCATGCATTGCAAGTGCCATCAAAATGGGGATCTTTGCACCAAAGCCAACGGTCAGAACTGTAGAAATAGGCGTGTCGTCAATACCGTTTGCCAATTTGCCAAGAGTGTTTGCAGTAGCAGGATACACCACGATAAGATCTGATTTCTTGTAGTCTGCGAGTCGTATATGTTCAAGCTCTCCTGTAAGCTTTGTAATTACTTTATTTCCAGTTGCCCATTTGAAATAATCAGGCTGGATCAGTTTTGTTACTGCATCGCTTGCAACGCAAGTGACATCTGCTCCATGTCTCATCAAGAGTCTTGCAAGCTCTATTGCCTTGTACGCGGCAACACTTCCGGCCACACACAAAACTATCTTTTTGCCTGAAAGCTCTGTACCATATGACTCTGCAATGTCCAATGAAGGGTGTTTAGATCTAACTACCAACTTCATTCAAGAGCTTCTCAAGCTCTGATTTGTCCATTGAAAACCAGTTTTCTTTTGTCGGAAATCTGCCAGCTTCCACATCAAGTCTGTAATTTGTTAGTGCTTTTGTTATGTCATCTGATAACGAAAGATAGCGTTTGACAAATTTCGGCTTGAGTTTGTCATACATGCCAAGCACATCATGAACCACCAAAACTTGGCCGTCGCAATATTTCCCAGAGCCTATTCCAATGGTTGGCACCGAAACACTCTCTGAGATGATCTTTGAGGCCTCAGCTGTCACCATTTCTAGCGCAATGCTAAATACGCCTGCTTCTTCCAGTGCCTTGGCGTCCTCGATAAGTGTGAGTGCTGCGTCCTTTGTTTTTGCCTGGACACGATACCCTTGAGCCAAAGTGGTAGTCTGGGGCTGAAATCCAATATGTCCCATTACCGGTATGCCAGTTTCTACTATTGCGCGGATAGTTGGTGCTAGAACTTTGCCCCCCTCAAGCTTCACTGCATCCGCACCCGCTTTGATCAGTCTGCCAGAGTTTGCTATTGCATCTGATGCGCTTGCCTGATACGACATAAACGGCATGTCTGCAACAACTAGTGCATTCTGTCTTGCGCGACTGACAGCTTCTGTAAAAATAACCATCTGATCCATAGTAACTGGTATTGTGTTTTCGTAACCAAGCATCACCATTCCTGCACTGTCGCCAACAAGTAAGATGTCAATTCCGGCCTTGTCACACAACGACGCAAGCGTATAGTCATAAGCAGTAATAACCGAGATCTTTTGGCCAGCTTTTTTCTTATCTACAATGTCCTTGACTGATTTATGCATGCGGCGCCCTCCGTGTCAAGTTGTTTCTTATCTGAATTATTGAGTATGCCAGATTCTTTTTGTTATCAAACTGGATTTTTTTTGGAGTCTTTGTCTTCTTGCATGTTGCGATTAGTTCCTTGATGCCACGAACCACGTTGTCGACTATGGTAATATCTGCTGTCTGCGCAGTTCTTGAAAGCGGATTCAGATCGAAGGTGATCACCTTTTTCCCTGTCTTCTTTAGTGCCACTGTCCTGTCGCCATCTTCTAGAGGTACGACCACAACGTCTGCTACATAGATGCCATCTTTATCTACAATTCTTCTAGCACTGTCGAGGCCTGACAGTTTCACAGAATTCTTACTATCAATTCCTAATACTGAATCTGCACCATTCTTTCTCAAAACTCTCAGGATGTTTTCCTTTCGTTTCTTGTTTGCATAAAACAGATTTATCTCAATTTTTGCGCCACTTACTTTGGCAAGCTCAACTATCTCTCTTGGACACAACCCTGCAATGTTACCATTTACCGAAATTACTGGAGCCTTTGCCAAAAGCAGTGTGGCGGCAGCAGCCTTGATTGCCTTTTTGGCAGCATTAGAGGTGCGTTCTCCAATCAGATAATCAAATGCTTCTCCTCTTCCATGTGCCATGAGTCCCTCTTTTGCAACAAGACCGGAGTCAAATGCGTGTACAAGTTTTTCCCTTATGTACAGAGACTTTGCACGTGGATGTGTTTTTGGAATTTGTGATTTCATTTAGCTAACTAATCTTGCTCCCACGTCATCTATCTTTGATTTGATTATTATTCCGTCTTGGTATTTTTCTAAAATCTCGATAACTTTGCCCTCTAAATCTTTTGGCACCAACGTGAATATGGTCTCCCCAAAAAGCGCAACACCAGATTTGATGCAATGTGAGGCAAGATCATTGATCACCGTCTTCATCTTTGGAGTGATTATATTGACATAATTTGCAAACTCGACTGAAAAATCGTGGAACTGATCGATATTTCTTGTTTGAACCAGACTGTCAACCATCTTGCCGCCAAGACCGTTTATTGACGCAAGTCTTTCTTTTAGAAACTGTTTTGTTGAAATGGGGGAAAAACAGATCATAATTGCAGAATCTGTTCCGGTAGGAATTTTTTTAATCTCGCCTATACCTGGAGCACCACTCTTTACCCTGATCTCAAATCCTCCATGATACGATGCAAGAACATCGCCAAGACCTGTTCGGCATATCACTTCAGCGTTGTGCGCCATCCTGCCAAGGTATTTTTTTGAGTAACGAGTTCCAAATGCTTCATTGAGCGCATACGCCAAAGAAAGTGCAACGGCAGCAGAGCATCCAAGTCCATATCCAACCGGAATCTTGATCTCATGGTGCACATTTACAAAATAGCTTCCTTCCACGTTTTGCAAAAACTCTCTTAATACATATTCAGAGACTTGGGTGTTGTCTGGTTGGTATCCCGTTACTTTGATCTTAAAATCAGTAAAATCAGAGTCTTCTACTTCTACTGTGGTTGTAACTCCTTTTTCTATTGAAAACCCAGCTCCTAGCGAGCCTTGAAGTTCCGGCTGAGCGTTTTCGTCCAGCTCAGCTTTGAAGAATCCTGTGATGTGTGCAGGACTAAATGCAGTTCCTTTCATCTGATCCGAGTTTAAATTTCACGAAAAATATAAGAATATGGCTTAAATTACTTAAATCAGTATAAATTGACTAAATTTATTCGCCGCCTGCAAAAGATAGGCAGTAGCATCCTAGTCTCACTTCCAAAAGAATGGATTGAAGCACATAACTTGGGCAAAAGCGCCGAAGTCGAACTGGAGACATCAGACAACACTGTCTCGATTACAGTAAAAGAGACGGAGCGTCCCTCAAAGGAAGTAGTAATCTCATACCCCCTTCCACAGGACGAAAACATTGTTGCAGATATAACCGGAGCCTATCTTCTTGGATATGACATAATTCGGATCAAAGGAAAAACAAGCATCCCAATTGAGGATCGTGAAAAAATTAGAAATTCGATGCGACGCCTTGTAGGAATGGAGATAGTCGAAGAAGACTCTACAAACGTAAATGTGCAGTTTCTTTTGGATGCAGCAACACTGAATCCACAAAAGATCCTAAAACGAATTAGCTCCATCTCACTTGGCATGTTCAACGATATCTCGCTTGCACTGAGTACAGGCGACAAATCAAACCTCCAGACGCTCTCAAATCGTGATGATGAGGTAGACAGACAGTATTTTCTTCTGGTGAGGTTGATTCGAAGCACCATAAACGACAAAAGACTTGCATCAATGTTTAATCTAAAAAATATTGATGTCATCGACTACAGAATAGCTGCAAACATTATGGAGACATCGAGTGATACGTTAGTCGAGATTGCAAACTCTATTTCAAACTCAAAACTTTCAAGAAATGAACTACGAAAAATATACGAGCTCACAAAAGACATCGAGATGATCCATCAGAAATCTATTGACGCATTCATAGATCAAAATCGTAGACTCGCAATTGATGCTATATCTACTCATAGAAAATTTCAGAAAAAAATATCAGATATTCGTTCTTCCATTGAACAAACAAATCAATTACAAATTGATTTACTAGATCTCATCTACATGTTTGAAGGTGTATCTAAATCATGGGTAGATATTGCAGATCTGGTAAAACCAATATACAATTAGAGAAGCTTGTTTTTTGCAGCATATGTAAGAACAGCACAAATGGTCTTAGAATCGATTATCTTACCTGCCTTGATCATACCGATAAGTCTCTTTAGATCAATTTTAACTACAGACATTATTTCATCTTCGTCTAATGTCTGCTCGCTTACTTTTTTGAGTCCTTTTGCGACAAAACAGTAAATGGCTTCTTTGTTATAGCCAACAGACGGATAATATGTAAGAAGATGCATAAGTTTGGTGGCTTTATAGCCGGTTTCTTCTTGAATTTCGCGAAATGCACAGTGTTTTGGACTTTCTCCTTTGTTAAGCGTGCCTGCGGGAATTTCTAGAATATAACCATGTCCGAATCTGTGTTGTTTTACAAGGATTACCTTTCCATTCTCATCAAATGCCAAAACTGCAGCAGCACCACGATGTTCTACCATTTCACGTCTTATCTTTCTGCCTCGCACAGTAATGTCGTAAATGCTAAGGCCTAGAATCTTGCCATCATAAATGATCTTCTTTTTCATTTGCAATTCTACTTGGTGATGATATTTAATGTGTTTGATATGCTAGGTGGAGTCTTGTGGATGCTCTGGCAGCTTTGATGGCATTAGCTACCCATTTTTGTGGAAACGCAATTTTCTTTGGAATAAATAGATCTGCACTGGTAACTCCTTTTACTTGCCTAATTTGTTGAGTTATGTTGTCAAGCTCAAAAATATTGTTACTGTAAAAAAATAAAACAATCTGGTTTTTTGCAAGAAACGGTTTTTGTAAAAACGAAGCCGAAAATTCTTTTTTTAGTTGCTTGAGTATTTCTTGCATGCTGCCTTGAACCCATACCAAAACTGCAAACGGAATATACTGGCCAAATTTTACAGGATCATAAATCAAGGTAAACTGAATAGCTTCGTCGTTTTGCAATTTTTTTAATGATCTTGCAACTGTCTTTGTTGAAAGGTTTGTCTTTTTTGATAGATCATCAATTCTTGTACGTGGGTTCTTCAAAAGGTGATTGATTATCTCCAGATCAGTCTTGGTAAGATCCGATCTGATTCCAGGATTTTCAGCTTCAAATATGGAGAGAATTTGTACATCACGCATCAGATTTTTTACAAGTTCCATTTTCTGCAACACGTTTTCTTTTACTACGATTGCACAAACAATAACTCCACCCACACATGGGACTACAAAGAATGGCTCTCCAATAAGCTCTATTTGTTTGAGAATCTCGTCTATGTCTTGTCCAGTAGTCACAATGTACAAAACGTTGTAGCCTAAAACCGGTGGCTCTATCTTTAGCGCAAAATTCTCTATTGTTTTGTTTTTAAGCATCTTCTCTATTCTTGATTTTACTGAAGCGCCAGAAATCCCAATTTTGTTTCCAATTTGCCTGTCTGACTCTCTACAGTTATCAAGTAACGCACTTAGAATTTTGAGATCTAATTTGTCCAATTTGTTAGTGATGATGTATACTTTCTTATTAAATAATACTATTTTTTTATAAAAATGTCTAGAATATTCATAATATCCACACTATATATTAAATATCGGACTCTTTTTATGGTATCGTGGACTACCGCGTTCAGCTTGCTAAAAGGATGCTTGCAAACAAAAAAGGAAGTCTCATAGGCGCCGTTTTGGCCGTATCCATAGGAATTCTAGTAATTCATGTCAACTTTGTAATATTTCAGGGACTCTATGACGCAATAGTCAGAGATCTCTCAAGCTATAGGTTCGGCGATGTCAGAGTAACAGACGAAGAAAGCTTTATCACAAAATCCGACGTTTTTTTGGTCAATTGGTTTGAGCGAATTCCCTACGTGGAAGCTGCTGCTCCCCGCCTAGACTCTTCTGCATCAATTAACGTAACAAAAAATGGAAAAAGAATCGAGGAGTTCCGCGTACCGGTAGTCGGAGTCGATCCATTCCGCGACACTAGGGTTTCCACAGTTCACCAGACAGTAACTGAGGGTCAGTACGTGTTTTCTAGAAACTCAATTGTAGTGGGATCATCAGTTGCCCGAGATCTTGGTGACATTAGAGTTGGCGACAATCTTAGAATCAAAATAACAGACAGACATGGAGTTGATCAACTAAGGAACTTTGTTGTTACCGGGATTGTTAGCTCTCCAGGTGGTCAGGGTCTTGATACAAGTGTCATCATGCATATAGACACACTACGTGACATGCTGGACAGGGACGGAGAGACCGGGCAAATTCTAGTAAAATTAAACGATCCCAAAAGAGCACTCGCCGTTAAAGAATTCTTTTTGCAGTCATTTCCAAATGATGATTTTATAGCTGAGACAATAGAAGAATCTGCAGAGGACGCACTACGCGGATTTAGATCTGGAATCGCTATGATAAACATGATAGGATATTTTGGAATGATGTCGTCTGCATTTGCAGTAGTCACAATTCAGATGATGCTTGTTTCAAGCAAGACTCGTGAAGTTGGAATAATGCGTGCAATAGGAGCAAAAAGAAAGGACATTCTAGTACTCTTCATAGTTCAAGGAATGATGATTGGAGCCCTAGGTGCAAGCGTAGGAACCACACTCGGCCTTACCTACACCTTTTATGCAAAAGAGACCAAAATGACATTTCAGGGAAGCATCCCCTTGGAGGTAAGCTACGACTGGCCAAAAATCATTCAAACAGCAGTGACTGCCTTTGCGCTTGCCGTAGCAGCTTCGATTTACCCTGCATACAAAGCAACAAAACTTCAACCAGTGGAGGCAATGAGATATGTCTGATCTCGTCTTGGAAGTAAAGAACCTCAACAAAATCTACGGTGAAGGTGAGACCCAAGTTCACGCCTTAATTGACGTCTCGTTTTCAGTCAAAAGAGGGGAATTCCTTCTTATTGTAGGTAGCTCTGGATCTGGAAAATCAACACTGCTAAATATGATAGGCCTGCTTGACAAGCCAACAAGCGGACAGATATACATAGACGGCGTAAACACCACGAAACTTTCGGACAACCAAGTCTCGGCTTTTAGGAACTCTAAGCTAGGCTTTATCTTCCAATTTTCAAATCTCTTAGCTGATCTTACGGTTCTTGAAAACGTAATGTTGCCACGAAACATACAAGGAAGCGTCCACACTGCAATGCAGGATGCCATAAACCTGCTAAAAGGTGTAGGCCTTGAAAGCCAAATGCACAAGCGAGCAAACAAGATCTCAGGAGGACAGGCTCAAAGGGCAGCTATAGCACGAGGTCTTGTCAACAAACCGGCAATAGTTTTGGCAGATGAGCCGACAGGAAACCTGGATTCAATCACAGCCGAAACTACAATCCAGCTCATGAAGTCGATGGCAAGAAAACTCAATCAAACATTCATCGTGGTCACACACGACAGACATCAATTCGGCGATGTGGATCGAGTCATAACAATCAAGGATGGACGAGCATTTGAAGGAGAAGACATGCCTCACAAAATGGAGGTTGTGGTATGAAACTCTTAGTTCTCACAGTACTGTTACTATTTATCGTACAATTTGCCACAACTGATATCTGGGCACAACTTGGTAAAGGCGATTCACCATTTGAAAGACAGTTTCAAGACATCAAGTTCCTTGATGCCTATTTTGGAACACTCAACCAGAAAATTGAAGTCACACCAGGAGACAAAAATGTCCCATTTACGGTGGTATTTGCAAATATTGGCTCACAAGATATCACAGGAATAAAGGGACAACTTCAAATGCCTATTGGCTTTTCGCCATCTGATGGGAAAGGAGCGCTTATCCTAGCCGACAGCGATACAGAAGCCCTTGCAGGCAAGCATTTTTCTTTGACGTTTTTTGTTAACATTGACAAAAACATTCCAATACAACAATATCCAGCTACTGTAAAGCTCGACTACTCTAGACTCAGAGAAGCAGGCCAAAGAACATCATTTCACGATTTCAAATTCAAAGTGACTGGAGAAAGTGTCCTCAACCTTAAAGCACTAAATCCATTTTTGGCGTCGATCAATAACAACAATATCACGGTAGAGATATCAAACACAGGAACTGCACCACTCGCTAACGTAAAGATTGTGCTCCAAAACACCCAGACATCTGTCTCCGCTACTGCAAATCCCATCACAAATGTAGAAAATGTCGTCTTTGATCAAAACGAGTGGGATATAGGAACAATAGATCCAAAATCATCAAAAAAATTTACATTTAATGTGTTTGTACCAGAAAATGTACGTACCGAAACGTTGCATACTCCACTCCAGATAACCTACTTTAATGCGCACGGAGACAAAATCACAGACAACCGAACTGTGGACTTTTACATACATGGCCTAATTGACGCAAGAATCTACAACGTAAGCGTGATCGATCTTTCTGGCAAGCAGACCATAATTGGCGAGGTGATAAACGAAGGAAACACAAACGCACTTTTTGCCTTTGTGACTCTGGAACCTCGCAATGGCTCTAACATAAAAAAAGTAACACAATTCATTGATGAAATAGAGATAGACTCACCAGTTCCATTTAACATACCGGTGGAATTTGAAGGCGAGCCCAGATTCGGCGATCACGATATCCGAATCATAGTAAGATACAAAGATGACTTGCGAAAGGAGCACCTCATAAATTATGACACAACCGTTACCCTTCAAGACACAACCAAAAAGCCAGAACCTACTGTGGCAGATTATATGCCTATCATACTTGGTGTAGCAGCTGCTGCAGTAGGTTTTGTCATCTACAAAAAGAAAAGAAAGAAGGAATCTCCTGCTACAAGTTGATGCCTACCTACAGGTACTATGATTTCTACAATGGTTGAGATTTACTGCCCATGCCCGCACCTTCCAAATTGGTTCCTTTTAGATCTGTAAATGACAAACTAGCATAAGACATACTGAAAATCCACACAGACAGATCCGACCTTCCAAAATCAATTCTATAGATCTTTGCGAACCTAAGCTTGGCATCTGATGGTTCGTCACCCCTGACTTTGGTGCTCATCATCCTCATGGAAATACTCAATGGTGAATTTAGGTAGTGAGAGGATATCCAAATTCATGTGCGGTATTACATAGTTGTGATAGGATTTGATAATCTTTGAAACTTGTGAATTGTCTCAAATCCTCTAAACATCCTACTCCAGCGGACAAGGCGGGAATAATCATCAATGGCGACGACAAATGGAGGAATCTGATAGAGAATGCAAGCCTTGCATGAATGGATTTTCCTTTTTGGCGTATTTGCGTTTGGACTAGGATTTTTTGTGAGGTCTATAACCAAAATGCCACAACAACCCGCACAAGAGGATCAAGGAGAGAATACTCATGAAAATAAGCAATATTGGATTAGAAAGATATGAAAAATGCGAAGTCGTTTCAAATACCGCTTTTTGTAAATGATCAAATGCTGTAACAACAACACCGATATACACTCCTTTGTTGGTTCTAACCCATTTTGAAGCCAACAACGACAGACTGGCAATCGTCCCAAAAATACCACCTAATGCCCAATACAGTTCAATAGGTTGTGGAGAATCTGAACAATGAACATTGAAAGCAAGATCCTCTATGTTGAATGTGTAATCAAACCCATTACTGATACAAACCAAAATGTGACCAGATTCGTGAATGAATGCAGTTGGAAAAAACAAAATACCAATAATTATAATGGCATTCCAAACGATCTTATCTTCTTTCCATATTTCACACAGACTGCGTTTTTTTCTCATAATTCGATCAATCTTCTTCTATCGTATAAGCAAACAGCAAACGAGCTGACATTTGACACAGAATTTTAGAAATGGTGAGCCATAGATTTGACAGAGTATTCTTTCACAATAAATAATACTGTTCTCCGTATTCAAAATTAAGCACATCAAAACCAAATAAATTATATCATATGACAGAGATTCCCATTCATGCAGGGGGATGAAATTGAAATCCCAAAGGAATTGCGACCGTTCATGCTTGATGCAGCAAAAGAAACCAAACTAGGGCACAGAAACGGTGCAATCAGACAATTTAGGTATGGTAACTTGCACATACGAGAGTACGATGATAAATACCTTGTACACACTGACAGAGTGGATCCGCTCAAAGATCCACTGGGCCACCTGATCTTTGACGCACAAGAAGTGCTGATAGGCCTTGCAAGTGGTGCAGTAGGTGGTGCAAAGGTGGCGTCATACCTGTATAATAAAAGCAAAAAAACAAAATTGGACAAGCAGATTGCAGTTGCAGCAGGGATAGCATCATCGCTTGTAATCGGCTACGTTGGTTATCAGCTTGCAAAAAAAGCCAAGGGCCAATAGGAGGTATCATGGCTACTCGTACAGTCAAAGTTCTCTTCAAGCTCGTGCCACTCATAATTGCACTACGACGTGATAGACGGGAATGGGTAAAAGCTGAAGGAAAAAATGTAGATTATGATAAATTTTCAAAAAACGCAAAAAAGATTCACGACACTTTCGTGTCTTTAGGACCGGTTTACATAAAACTTGGACAGTGGCTTTCATCTAGGGCTGATATTTTGCCCCAACCATACATGGAAGAGCTTGCAAAGCTTCAAGATGATGTCCCAGCAGCCCCATTTGAGCAAGTAAAACCAATACTGGAAAGAGAATTGGGCCCGCTGGATCAGGCCTTTACATTCATTGAGACAAAACCACTATCCGGTGCATCCCTAGGCCAAGTCTACCGAGCAAAAATCCAACAAAAAGATGTCATAGTCAAAGTAAAACGACCCGGCATCGAACAAGTAATCGAAGAAGACATCAAGATTCTAAAAAAGGTCTTACCACTAGCAATGAGATTTGTGGATCCAAATCTGAGATTTTCTGCACAATCGATGCTTGCACAATTCATAGAAACCATCCACGAAGAACTCGATTACACAAGGGAATCAGCGAACCTAAAGACCATCAAAAAAAATCTGATGCGTCATGACAATGTCATAGTGCCCCAAGTCTTTGACGACCACACCACAAAAGACGTTCTGACTCTTGAGTACATTCCAGGCATCAAGATAACAAACGTCGAGGAGCTTGACGACAAAGGAATCGACAGACAAAAAATTGTGATCGATGTCCACAAAATCTTCTTTACGATGCTTCTGCGCGACTCGATATTCCACGCAGACCCTCACCCAGGAAACATCTCGATTGCCGATGACGGCTCACTGATCCTATACGACTTTGGTATGGTGGGCAGAATTGACAACGAGACCAGAATGAGGTTGGTACGTCTATACTTGGCGCTTGTGGAAAAAGACCCCACAAGAACCGTAAACGCAATGAGCGAGCTTGGAATGCTGACATCGGACTTTAACCGCTCGGTAATAGAGCAAGGAATAGACCTGTCCATCCGCACAATGCACGGAAAAAAGCCAGATGAAATGGAGGTTCGTGCACTATTGGAGCTCGCAAATAAAACCATGTCGAGATTCCCGTTCACACTGCCAAAAAATCTTGCACTTTATTTGAGGATGAGCTCAATCATAGAAGGAATTTACAAAACACACAAAGTTGATTTCAAGTTTGTCAAGGTGTTAAAACAAATTTTAGAAGAAGAACAACTAATCAAAGATGCATACATTGAAGAGCTCAAATACTCATTTACAAGATTTGCAAAATCTCTTGATGCTACAATCGCTATTGCACCAGAGCTCAAAAAATTCCTAGAAGAAAACCGTTCACTTCAGCTCCTAAATGCAAAACCAAAAACCAATACACTCTTGGCAGGAAGCATTCTTTCTTCTGCTATCTTTGTTGGATCTGCTCTCATCTATTCATCAAACGAAACAGTAGGAGTTGGTGGAATGATTGGCTCGCTAGTTGTGATGGGAATATTTGCAATATTCAGAAAGAGATAATCATTCTATAGTGATTTGTTTTCCTTTTTGCGTCATAGGGATCTTGACAGTAAGCACTCCTTGAGAAAACTTGGCAGAGCTTACCGCATCCTCATCTTCTTTGACGTGTATGGGTAGCAGAATCTTTTTGTCTATGATGTTTGGTCTTTGCTTGCAAACAACATCTACTTTTTGCTGTTCCTGTTTTTCGGCCTTTACTGAGAGCATGTTTCTGTGCAAGGTGAGCTTGATGTCTTTTTTTTCAAACCCGGGAAGATCAATCACAACAATCAGAGAATCGCCGTCTACATACATGTCAATAGGCGGAAGCACAAACTCGTAAAACTCTCGTGACTTGTTGCCTATTTCCTTTATCATCTCTTTTGCCATGTATCTTACTATGCCCATTATGTCTAATTTAGCAATTTTAATTATAAGTCTTGATAGATTTTTAATAACAACGACCAAACTCAATACATTCAATGATTATTGTAATTGAGGGCTCTGATCAGGCAGGAAAAAAAACACAATCACAGCTTTTGGCAAACACCCTCAGAAAAAACAAGATAAAAACAAAGATTTTCAGCTTTCCTGATTATACCACGCCACTGGGACAAGAAATCAACAAGTTTCTGCATGGCAAAAGAAAGTTTCCGCCCCAAGTGATTCACTGTCTTTTGGCTGCAAATAGGTGGGAAAAACTCACAGAAATCCAGCAGGCACACCAAAAAAATTCTGTTATCATCATGAACAGATACTATCAATCAAATCTGGTATATGGTGTGGCAAACGGCCTGAATCTGAATTGGCTTCAGAACCTAGATGAGGGACTTCCAAAAGCAGATCTTGTAATAGTTCTTGATATTCCACAAAAAGTCTCATTTTTGCGCAAAAAGACAAAGCGTGATAGATTCGAAAAAAATACCAAATTTCTCAAAAAGATCTCAAAAACATACAAAACCTTGGCAAAGAAATTTGGCTGGAAAGTAATTGACGCATCGCAAACAGAGGATCAAGTTCACCAAGACATAATGAAGATACTCTCAAGCAAACTTGTAAGACTATGACAAAGCAGTTCCTTGACATCGTAGATCCAATTCACAACTTTATCAGGGTCTATGAAGCAGAACGAAAAATAATAGACTCGCCAATCTTTCAAAGACTTCGGCGAATTCGTCAGCTGTCGGGGGCGCACCTTACCTATCCTGGAGCTCAGCACTCTCGATTTGAACACTCACTTGGTGTAATGCATATTGCAGGACAGGCAGCAAACACCCTAAAAGAAAAAGGATTGCTAAGCTCAGAACAAATCCAAGACATCAGGCTTGCAGCACTACTTCATGATGTAGGACACGGACCTTTCTCACATCTCTTCGAAGAAGTACTTCAGATAAAAAAGAAGATCACACATGAGGAAATTGGGAAACAAATCATTCTTCATTCAGAAATAGGAGACATACTTGACAAAAATGGGGTCAACAAAAAACACATAACCAAACTTGCCTTTGGCGATTCAAAATATCGGTTCGTCAACGAGATAATCTCAGGCTCACTTTCGGCAGACATGATGGATTATCTGCAACGCGACGGATATTTTACTGGCGCAGAGCATGCAAAAATCGACCATCAAAGAATCATTCGCTCACTTGATGTATACAAAAGCAAACTTGCACTTGACCGCTCCGCACTGTATTCATTTGAGTCCATGATACTGTCCAGATACCAGATGTTCAAGGCAGTTTACTTTCACAAAACAGTACGCTCAGCTGAAGTAATGATGCTTGAGGCAATACGACTTGCAGACGACGCATGCGGCTTTACAACACTGAATTTAGACGATTATGTCAAGATGACTGACGAGTTCGTGGTCTCGCAAATACTCAGCTTAGCATCCCATACTGCAGAGCTGAGGCGGGCAAAACAGTTTGCACAAAACTACCAAGACAGACGGTTGCTAAAATGCGTCTTTGAAAAGGTCATGACAGAAAAATTCGGAAAATTACAAGATCGTCTCAGAGATAAAATCGCAAACAGGGCAAAGCTTGACAAAGTCGAGATCTTTGTAGACACCTCAACTACCTCCTCCCTCCCTCTGACGCCCTCAAAAGAAAAAACAAAATCAATAATTCTTATGGGGAGTACAAAACGTTCAGCCCACGAGATCCCATTCTCTAAAATACCTGTAGTGTCCTCGATGGCCGACTCGATGAACATACTTAGAATATACACCACGCAAAAACACAGAAAAAAAGTTGAAATGGCAGCAAAATCGATCCTTGGTGAATAGAATGAAAAAACGCATAGTCATCAAACTGTCCGGCCAGATCTTTAGCATGGACAACAGCACAAAGATCCTAAAGGATTATGCTACATTCCTAGTCAAAATAAACAAGATCTGCCAGCCTATAGTGATTGCCGGTGGCGGAAAAATAGCAAGACACTACATCTCACATGCAAGATCATCAGGAGCGGACGAATCCACACTTGATGAGCTTGGCATCGAAGTCTCAAGATTAAACGCAAGGCTACTTATCTACGCGCTCAAAGGTAAGGCATATCCGCATCCGCCAACCACGCTTACAGAGGTAAGACACGCAGTAGACAGCGGCCTCATCGTGGTGACAGGCGGCCTCCACCCCGGTCAGAGCACAAACGGCACGGCTGCACTCATTGCTGAAAAGGTTCACGCAGCGGAATTTTTGAACGCAACAGATGTTGACGGCATTTATGACTCGGATCCAAACAAAAACCCCAATGCAAAAAAGTTCAAGCGAATAGAGCTCAAGAACTTGCGCAGCCTTTTGGTACGAGAGGACTCTATTGCAGGCGGTTACGACCTAATGGACATAGTAGCACTCAAAGTCATAGAGCGCTCAAAAATCAAGACCCGCGTAATCAAGGCAGATATTTCGACAATCGAAAAGGCAATCAAGGGCCAGCCAGTCGGCACCGAAATAATGCTACCTTAACTCATTTTGTACGGTCGGATATTGGTCAGTCCAGATCTCAACTTTGTCGCCCGGATACTCTTTGATCCCTGCCTCAATTGCCTTTTTGAAAATATCCAGTGCGGCCTCTCTTTGCAGGGCCTTTGACTGTGCCTTTGTGTACCCTTCCTCATCTACTAAGATAGTGACGTAGCCATCAGCAGTCTTTATTATTGCGACCAGATCCTCCTCCCCCACTGGAACGAACTGGCCGTCTTTTTTCTTTGTGGTCAAAGTCAACATAGCAAAGCCGCCAAGCTTGAACAATGTCATCTGTGACTTTGCAGCACGCTCTTTTCCTATCTTGACTGCTTGAAAGTATTGCAACTGATTATCTCAAACCAAATCTCGCTATAAGGTTGTCCCAAATTTAATTTCTCAACATTTATGATACAGAAAAACACAAACTAATTGTTGAACTCTAAAATAATACTTGCAGCAATCGCCGCAGGCCTTGCAGGTGTAATTGGCTTCATTGGATTTTCCGGCTCCCAAATTATCAATGATGTCACAGAAGACGGATTCGGAAAGATCTCATCGTCTCCAATCCAGGTAATTCCAATCGAAGTAGAGCTTGCCAATCTGTCTGTTCTCTCCGTTACCGAATCAGAGGCGCAAATGCAGATCGACTTTAGGATAACCAATCCAAACTACAAATCAGTTATACTCCAGACAATCAAATACGAGCTCTACGATGACGGCAAGCGTGTATTTGTAGGCCAAATCGGTGAGAGGGCAGAAGGCGCAATAGACAGCTCCAACTACTTTACAATTCTGAGGAATAACCCGCAGATACTCAGCGACACATTCACCGTCAAAAACACCGGCACAGATCCAGAATTCTGGACTGCTCTGACAAACGACGAAATCCAATGGCTAGTTAAGGGCGAAGTCTATTTTAATTTGAGCTCCATGACAAGCGGCCAAGAAAACATAATCCCATTTGAGTTCACACAATAGGCTGTTCACATCAAACAAACACAGCTTTAGTTTACATTTTGGGTGCAGATCAATTATGATCAGCCCTTACTCGGTGGACAATCTGACCCACGCAGCAGAGTATCTGTTCAACTTGGCCAAGTCGCTAAACGCAGAACTCCAAGTACTACAGAAACTCAAAGACGAAGTAGTTTCTCAACAGCAACAGGCCCACAAGCAAGGCCAGCTGGTAAAGAAAATGACCAATTACCTAAGCGATGAGCTGGGCCGAATCGAGCTTCAGGATACCAAAATCTCCTTTGACGGCAATCTAAAAAAGCTGTCTGAGACTGAGACAAAACTTAGAGTGTTGAGGGGCAGACTTGCAGAGTTTGTAGACAACAGTGACGCAGATGAGCTAAAAAAATCAGACTCGACAATCGCAAATGATCTAAAACAATACGAGTCATTCCTAATCGAGCTTATTACTGTACTAAACCAGAAAATTCCCCAACTTGAAAAAATTATCCAGAGAATCAGGGCGGAAACAAGAGAATCGCAACAACAAAAGCTACTCCTCAAAGAAATGGCAGATCTCTTCAACGACGAACTCGAAGAGCTGGACTCTGCCTTTGCAGAGCTCAAGAGTCGCTTTACTGTATCATAAAATAGTAAAATTATGATATTTTGTCTAAACAAGGAAAATTTTGGAAAAATTATATAAGATTTGAGGTTAAATTGCAAGCAAATGGCAGAAGCATCATTGGCAGCATATGGTTCAGCTATCGGTGTGGCAATTGCACTAGCTGTAGTGTTGTTTGCACTACGAGGCAAAGGCCACCCAGAACCACTAGAATAGGATCAAAAGATCTTTTTTTACTTCTTTTTAATACTGTACAAGCTACTTTTTCTGACCAAACAGTTCTGCAAGTGAGAACTGCTTTCCTTCGTGCTTTTTGATGTAACACCGCTCGTAATACTGACACTCGGAACATTCAGCAGATGGCTCCAAAATGGGCAGTTTTTTTTCTGCTATCAGGTTGGAAAAAACGCGAACTCTCCTTATTGTCTCCTCGAACATCTTTTTATCACGCATTATCACAAAGGAAGACTCTTTTTCGTCAGTCAGGTACACTATGACGCCATCAGTTTTGTTGTAGATCCACAAGCACGCATTTATGTACAGCACGTCTGAGGCATCTGGCGTCTCAGGCTGCGCTGATGCCTTTTTGAAAATCAAGACTATGTCGTCAACTATCATGTCTGCTTGGCCCTTAAGCTTGATGTCTTCGATTGCAAACTCGCCTGCCTTTGCGCCATAAGGCAACTTCCTTATGAGGCCACCAACCATCTCCATGATGCTCCTGTCTTCCTGTTCACGCTTGTCAAATCTATCAAAATACGACCTCCTCATACATCTAACCACCTCGTGCAAAAAGATCGTCTTGTTGTCAGAAGGAGTTGTGACTTCAAAGCCAGTTTCCTTTGCTAATGCGTCTGCTGCTGCGCTGATGATTCTCCTATAGTCTCTGTCGCCCATCATGACGCAATATCACCTAACTTAGTAGCCCCGTCAAAAATCTAGAGATTCTATCAGAGAATGCAAGTGTGACAAAATGCAAACCAAACCCGACAACTGCACTAGCTACAAGGTTTGCGGTGGTAAAGTAAATTCCCAAAAACAGACCAAGTGCTGGTAACGTTAGGATCAGAGCCAAAAACGTGCTCACCCAGACCGTATTTACAATAGTCTCAGTTGTGATCTCGATCTTTTTTTTGTGTAGTTTTATCATTTATGGCCTTTGGCGGCTACTTCCATATATTTATTGAATTCATTCCTGTTCAACTATCAGCCTAGACATCGTAGTCTGGGACGGGATCTTTTGTTCAACTGCAAATGCGATTGCAGCAATGTTTCTTACCTCATAGGCAGTCAGCTTTGTGATCCCTACTATGGTAGAAAAGTTGAACATTTTGGTAAACGATCTGTTTACCGCTTTGTAGATTGCCATCTCAAAGGAGTGCTCAAACTGTGAGATGGCTTCAATTTCGTCTTCTGTCTGTGGAACCAAATCGCGGTATCTTGTTGCAGCAAGCTCAGCAAAGACGCTTTTTACCGAATCAGACGAGATCATCTTTCCTAGAACATCACGAGGTATGCTAGGTGTATGTGTGACTATCAAATGCTGTATCTGTTCTTCGTCCAACCCCCAGAATTTGCCACGTAGAATCGAAAGTATGTTGTAAAAATCAATATCCATTCCAACTAGTCTGATGAGCTCCCGGTCTCTAGTGTTTCTTACTGCGCGGCCAAGCTGTTGATACAGGATCTTGTCCAAAAAGACATCAAAGACCTGGATGTTCTTTTTGTCGTTGTATATGGTGACTGCCTTTGCCATCTCCTCACCAAACTCGATCGTGCTTAGGCTGGCTACAGCTTCTTCCAAATCCTTTGATACAAGAGCTTTAAGGACGATATCACGCTGGCCAATGAGCTCTTCGGCGTGCAAATTGAGGTGTTGCTCTATTTCCTCCTGAGACTTGTTTAGCGCCTTTCCTTTCAGAATCATCTTTAGATTGGAGATTATGAATCTGAGATAATACGCATCAAGAACTGCGGACCGTCCTGCTGTCTTTGAAATGGAATAGTGAATGTCTGCAAGCTCGCTTCTAAGAGCTGATTCGATCTTTGCTGCGGTAAACGGCTTGTTTATCTTTGAGACGGCATCTGCATACTTGGTGTTCTTTATCCTTGTTATGAGCTCATCCAGATCGCGTGATTCTGCCAAAGTCTGCAATTCTGCCTTTGAGAGCAGCTTGCCTCTTTGGCTGTATGATTTTACTGAGGCAAAAACCCTTTGTGAGCCACCAGAACCCATTAGTCTGGCTCCAATTTGCAACGGATTTTAATGTTTGGAGATTTTGCCAGTTCAACCGACGCTTTTGAGAAAACCAAGCGTTTTTTCTTTTTCCAGCTTTGACATCTCAATGAAGCTTTCAAGGAATTCTTTTTGAGTTAAGATAAACTCGTCTGATACTTGGAGGAAGCGTCTTTTATCAAAAGGCAGCAGGTCTTCAAGTTTGCCATCGCAATAAGCCTTAACGTAACTCTTGAACAGGGAAAACACAAAACGCGAGGCAAACTTTGCTAGGATCTCGATCTGCTCAACAAATTCGTCATCTATATCCTTGTATTGCGCAAAAAATCTCTCTAGGATCTTCTCCCTCCCAATAATTTCGTCCAGAGCGAGTGCTACCAAGAGCCCCCTACTTGTAAGATGATAATACGGAACGCCCTTTTCCTGCAACGCCCTTGGGCCACGCTTTAGTGGGAGCCTACCTGCCTCTTCCACAATTCCAAGCGGAATCAAGATCTCATCGAGGTCGCGAAATATTCCAGAGTAGATGTTCTTCCAGACTGTTCCACTATCCTGCGCAATTCGTTGTGCTATGGCAGTCCTTGTGGTTTGTGCCGGATTGCTTTGAGTTGCAAGGCTTACAATTATTGCACGCTGGCGAAGCGCCTCACCAGTAAGATCGTCTTTTGTCTTAAATGTCTCAAAGATACCGAGTCTGGTCAGCTCTGCCTCAGTAGTAACATAATTCTTTGGTTTTATGTTATTATCTTAGAATATATCTATTTAACAATTTACATTTTTTTGAGTTGAAACTTCTCTATGCTTAAATAATTTTCACCTATTCAAACGTGCAATGAGGAACAGGAATCACAAGTATGCTCTATTACTTGTGGTAGCAGTTGCCGCAACAGCTACAGGCGTACTGTCCACTGCCTACGCACAACAAATCGAAGATGGCATGGACGGCTACCTAACAAGGGGAACCGGAATAGACACTGGTAACCCCAATGAATGTTGGTATGAAACAGAACCTGGCTCCGGAACGTATGCTCCATGTATGATTGACAACGGTGACACCGCGTGGATGCTTACAGCAACATCGCTGGTCTTATTCATGACCCCTGGTGTTGCTTTCTTCTATGGCGGTCTTTCCAGATCAAAGAACGCAGTAAACGTAATCGGCATGACCTTGATAGTCATGGGCCTAATCTCGGTCCAGTGGGTATTATGGGGCTACACGCTTGCGTTTGGTCCAAACACATCGGATGCCAACAAGTTCATGGGGGCACTAGACTATGTGGGATTCAACAAGGTATCACACGTAGCTCCACTTGGCTCGCCAAGTGCATGTACTGACCAGGTCTACTATACTCTAAGATCACCATACGTGGTAAGCTCTGATGTAAAATGCAGTGCAAGCTGGCCTGGAACAATACCGCACCAGCTATTCGCGATGTTCCAAGCAACCTTCGCAATCATCACACCGGCACTCATCGTTGGAGGACTGATTGACAGAATCAAGTTCAGCGCCTTTGTGGTCTTTATTCTCTTGTGGGCCACCTTCGTCTATGATCCTATAGCACACTGGGTCTGGGGAGGAGGATTCATTGGAGGAGGATCACTCGATCTGAACCCAGATCTTGCACCCACTGCGGCACTTGACTTTGCAGGAGGAACGGTTGTACATGTGTCATCTGGATTCTCCGCACTGGCAGGAGCTCTAATCCTTGGACGAAGACTCGGATATGGCAAGGTTCCAATGGAACCACACAACATACCCATGGTAGTCCTCGGAGCAAGCATACTCTGGTTTGGCTGGTTCGGATTCAACGCAGGTTCAGAAGTTGCAGCAGACGGAGTTGCAGTATCGGCATGGGTTGTCACAAACACAGCAACCGGCATGGCAGCACTCACATGGATGCTCATGGCATGGGCCCACACAGGCAAGCCAAGCATCGTAGGTGCAGCATCTGGCGCAGTAGCTGGACTGGTCACAATCACTCCGGCTTCAGGTTTCGTAGGCCCAATGGCTGCAATCATAATAGGAATAGCAGCAGGAACTGTCTGTTACGGTGCAGTTGCCTTCAAGAACTCCCGCAAATGGGACGACGCACTCGATGTATGGGGAGTCCACGGAATGGGAGGCTTTACAGGTGCAATTCTTACTGGCACATTGGCAAGCCCACACATCTGGGATACCGGTAACGGAATCGGTGCATGGACTGGAACCCCAGAAGGCTACGAGCAACAAGCTATCAACGTCTTAGGAGCCTTGATCTCTGTAGGTTACGCATTTGGAATCACCATAGTGATTCTCAAAGTAATGGATGCGGTGTGGCCGGGCGGAATCAGAGTTACTCCAAAGGAAGAAGAGGTAGGACTCGACCTAGCTCAACACGGCGAAAGAGCATACGTAAACGAATAGAAAAAACCCTCCTTTCTTTACTTTTTATTTCTAAATGATTTTAACGCGATCGACGCTAACCAAATCATGCTAATTACGACATCGGAGCTATTAAAAGAACTAGGCAGCCCAGACCTCCTAATCATAGACGCAAGATCCTACAAAGAATACTCACAAGGCCACATCCCAGGTGCAGTGAATCTGGATCTCTTTGCGTTTCACTGGTTCGACACATCAAAACAAGGACTAGAGATCTTCAATGAACAAACCAAGACGATCCTCTCATTTGCAGGTGTGACTGACCAAAAAAAAGTCGTATTCTACGATGACGTTTCAGGAATGCTTGCTTCACGTGGTGTATGGATCTTGATGTATTTTTCGCACCCCGCAGCATTTATGCTAGATGGTGGATTCAAAAAGTGGCAGGTAGAAAAACTGCCTACCGAGACAAAAACAAACGGATTCTTGCCATCGAAATTCGACGGAAAAATAAATCAAAAAATCATTACCGACTACCAACACATCAAAGAAAACCTAGGCCGACTAGTGCTAATTGATGCCCGCTCAAAAAACGAATACGACGGTACGGTGATTCGGGGTGCACGACGTGGCCACATCCCAGGTGCAATCAACGTGGACTTTAATCTGAACATAGCAGAGGATGGAACACTCAAGGACGCAAAACAGCTGAGCGAGCTCTACAAAATTCCAAAAGATGCCGAGATAGTCACATATTGTCAAGGCGCATACAGGGCCGCAAACTCGTTTTTGGCGCTAAAAAAACTCGGCTTTACAAATGTCAAAGTGTACCTTGGTTCCTGGGGTGAATGGTCTAATAGAACTGAACTGCCAGTAGAGTGACTATTTTCTTTTCCAGATAATTTGGTTGTACAACAGTTCAGGTACCACTTGTCTGAATGGCTGAGCGCCGCCGTCATACCACTTGGTAAAGAACTCGTATAGGTGGAGCCTCAATGACTGGATGTAAACGATGAGTCCTTCGATCATCATGATTCCCAAGTTTCCTCCAACAATCATTGCGATGCCGCCAGGTGACGACCAGCCGCCAAGCGAGTGAAATGAATTGTTTACCGTGAGAAGCAACGCTGCATGCACAAGCAGCATGATCCCAAGTCGTGCATAACTGATGGTGTGCGCAAGACACTCTACGGTCTTGCCAAGAAGAACTTCCATGATTACATTTGCCGCACTTCCGCCGTCTTCGGGGTGGTGCTTTGCGTGCAGGATTCCTCCGATCATCATTATTGCCATGGATGCCAAGACAATGACCACTGCAATTCTTGTGATTATCCAGACTCTTGCCCAGTCTCCAAGAAATATCGTCACCCATGGGACGACTTCATTATGTGATCTAGAATACATGTTCATGACGTCGTAGCTTGATCCTATTGCACACATCATGATGACGACGATTCCGCCGTACAGAGTCAGGTTTGGAATCGCTTCAAGAAACATCATCTGTGTGTGTCCTTCCTTTTTGAGCCTCCTAATTCTGAGAATGAAGGCCCAGACAAGATGGATTATTCCAAGGAATATTGAGACTTTGAGTATGGTAATTACCTGATCAAATGTGAGCTCTGCAACACTGATCACTCCGACAAGCCATGAGACTGGCTTTAGTGGTCCCTCCAAAAGATCTTCAAACGGAGATAGGTGATCTATGTGGAAACCAAACATTTCTCCTGCTCCAACGCCGGCAACAGCTGCGGATGCACCAGATATCGCAATGAGCATGCCCCACTTTGACATGATGCCTTGACCCTTCATCTTGAACAGTAGGCCGAGGCCCATCAATAGCAAACCATGTCCTAAATCAGCAAACATCACCCCATAAAATATGGGCCACATAAGTGAGATCATAGGTGTTGGATCTGCCTCACCGCGTTTTGGTATGCCCTGACTTTGCGTGATTACCTCAAATGTTCTCACCCATCTCTTGTTTTCAAATAGTGTGGGTCTGCTCTGTAAGAGCTTTGGATCCTTTATGTCTTCGGTAATGGACATCCACTGCTTTGTTACTTCTCTGAATTTTGATTCCATGTTCTTTGGTATGTAACCTTGGATCACCGCAAACCTTTTGGTTCCGCCTGGTTTTCGAAGAGTCTCAAGAACCTCCTTTGCCAAAAACGCGCTTTCATGAAACGACAAAATATCGCGGCGCATGGCATGCTTTGCTTTTGCGAGCTCTGACTCAAGCGACTTTAGTTTTTTTGTAAGCTCTGCTAGCTTTGATTCTATTAGGGAGTACGCCTGTGCAGGCACCTGAGGAAGCCCCTGCGGGATGACAAAAGGATTTGAGTTAAAGCCGCGGAATACTTTGAGAATCTTATCTGACTCATTTGCAAGACCTATTACGATCACTGCAATTTTGTCTTTTGTTTCAAGCTCGTACTTGTAAAGTGTGACCCCCTCGAGAGTGCGGCTTATTTCAGCAAACTCTGAGGAATTTATGACAAAAAGATTCGTATAAAAATATTTCATAAAGCCAAAGCCACCAATGTCAACGTTGAGTTTCTTTACTACATCGAGTGTCTCCTTTATGGTGGAATATTCATCAATGGATCTTTGTGTAATTGCTGCCTCTTCAAGAAGCTTCGCAGGGCCATCGATTATTGATGGTGCTTTTCTTTCCAAGTCTGTAACCATAGTCTCAATTTCATCAAGCTCATACTGTTTCTTTTTGATGACTGTTCCCTTGAAGAGGACTTCCATAATTCCAACTTGGGGGGGTATCTGTAGTCCTTTGACGACATCGTCTACTGCTTGGTATGTCTTCTGTGCTCGCAACAAAAGGTCGTCAATTTCTGGAGTCACTGTATCGTTTTCGGTCTCTATTTTGTGAAACCATTCAAATTCGGCAAGACGTGACACTGCTTGCGGTGATTCTGATCTAGGCAAAATAATGCTACCAAGCTTTAGATCAGCTACGACCAAGACACCTTAACGGATTTTTGGAGGATTTTAAAATCTTTCCACACACGACGACGCCAAAACTTGTCGAAGATCAGAGTGCCCCCAAACATTAAAATCCGTTGCAAATTGGAGCCAGACTAATGGGTGTTGACTCGGCATTAGAACGCACTGTAGAAAAAATTCTTCAAAGCACGGAAGAACAGATCCTCTCCAGTCTGAAAGAAGCCCTCAAATCCTCACAAACAGTACTTTCCAATTCACAACCCTTACTTGAGCAGGAATACGACAAGATAGTATCCGAAGGCAAAAAGGAGGCAGAAAAGCTTGAAAAACAGATAGTCGGAAACGCCGACTTGGAAGCAAGAAACAAACAGCTCTTGCTAATAGAGGAATCAATAGAAAAGGTCTTTGCAAAAGCGATCAAAAAAATCCAAGATGGAAATAGGGACAAAAATTACACCAATCTGATCTCATCGTTGTTACAAGAATCAATTAATGCCATAGGGACATCGGAAATTATTATTCAAACAAACTCAAAAGACAAACCGGTCGTGGAGTCACTTCTCTCAAAGTTCAAAGGGGCTACACTGTCGTCGGAGCTCATCAATTGCCTTGGCGGAGTCAAAGTACAATCAAAGGATGGCACCATGACATTTGACAACACGATCGATGCACGACTTGAACGCCTGAAGCCTTTAATAAGGAAAGATATTGCATCAAAATTCGGAAGGTAGAAGACATGGTAGCTAAAGGAAGAATTGTTTGGGTCAGCGGTCCTGCAGTAAAGGCAGACGGCATGTCAGATGCAAAAATGTATGAAACTGTTTCTGTGGGAGACGCAAAACTCATCGGCGAGGTGATTCGTCTCACAGGCGATGTAGCATTTATCCAAGTATACGAATCAACAAGCGGTCTCAAGCCGGGAGAACCTGTAGTTGGAACAGGAAATCCACTCAGTGTACTTTTGGGGCCAGGAATTATTGGTCAAATCTATGATGGAATCCAAAGGCCACTAAAGGATTTGGCAGAAAAATCAGGCTCCTTCATTGGACGCGGAATCACAACCACTCCAGTTGACATGACAAAAAAATACAAATTCACACCCAAAGTCAGAGTCGGAGACACAGTGGAGCCTGGAAGTATCATCGGCAGCGTGCAAGAAACAGATCTCATTGAACACGGCATAATGGTTCCACCAGATCATCCGGGAGGAAAGATAACCAAGATAGTCAGCGAAGGCCAGTATGACTTAGAAACGGAGCTTGCGACAACTTCGGAAAGCAAGACACCAATCAAGATGTACCACTACTGGCCAGTAAGAAAACCAAGGCCATACAAGAGCAGGTATGACCCCACCATCCCGTTACTAACAGGACAGCGAGTCATTGACACCTTCTTTCCAATTGCAAAGGGTGGAACTGGCTCTATTCCAGGCGCATTTGGTACAGGAAAAACAGTCACCTTGCACCAAATCGCAAAGTGGGCCGACTCCCAAGTCGTAGTGTACATCGGATGCGGTGAACGCGGCAACGAGATGACCGAAGTACTCGTAGAATTCCCACACCTCAAAGACCCAAGAACCGGCAAGCCGCTGATGGACAGAACCGTTCTTGTTGCAAACACAAGCAACATGCCGGTGGCTGCAAGAGAGGCAAGCATCTACACTGGTGTGACGATTGCAGAATACTACAGAGACATGGGCAAGGATGTAGTACTTGTCGCAGACTCGACAAGCAGGTGGGCAGAAGCACTCAGAGAGATGAGCGGAAGACTCGAAGAAATGCCGGCAGAGGAAGGGTATCCATCATATCTAGCATCAAGATTAGCAGAATTCTATGAAAGAGCAGGACGCGTCAGAGCTCAAGGCAGTCCAGACAGAGACGGCTCCGTAACTCTGATTGGCGCAGTCTCGCCGTCAGGCGGTGACTTTACAGAACCAGTCACAACACACACCATGAGATTCATCAAGACCTTCTGGGCACTCGATGCCAAGCTAGCGTATTCTAGGCACTACCCATCAATTAACTGGATGAACAGCTATTCGGGATATCTCTCAGACATTGCAAAGTGGTGGGGCGAAAATGTCTCAAAGGAATGGTTTGAGCTAAGACGCGAAGCATACGGAATCCTGCAAAGAGAGGACACACTCAAAGAAATCGTAAGGCTCCTTGGACCAGAGGCACTACCGGACGAAGAAAAACTCATCCTTGAAGTTGCAAGAATGATCAAAATAGGAATCTTGCAGCAAAACTCTTTTGATGAAGTGGACACGTACTGCAGCCCACAAAAACAGTTCAAGCTCCTCACATTGCTTGTCGATTTCTACAAGAGAGGGCAGGCGGCACTAAAAGATGGCGCATCGCTTGCCGACATTAGAGCTATGCCAGTAATTGCGACTCTGCTCAAGGCAAGAATGGAGGTGCCAGAAAATCAATTGGCAAAACTCGACCAGATAGCAAGTATGATTGATTCAGAGTTCAAAAAGATAACCGGAGTGAAGGTTGCAGCTTGAGCGCACAGGGTGGAGTCCAGTATAGCAAGATTGCAGAGATCAAAGGCCCACTCGTCATAGTTGACGGCGTAGAGAGCGTTGCATTCGACGAGCTGGTGGAGATTCAAACTACCGACGGTCAAAAAAGACTCGGCAAGGTACTCGAAGTCGGCGGAAACAAGGCAATAGTCCAGGTCTTTGAGGGAACAACAGGTCTTTCAGTTTCAGGAACTAGTGCAAAGTTTGTAGGCAAAGTAATGGAGATGCCGGTGTCTGAGCAGGTGCTCGGCAGAGTCTTTGACGGACTAGGCAGACCAATCGACGGCCTGCCAGACCCAATTGCAGAAAAATTCCTAGACATCAACGGTGCGCCAATGAACCCAGAACAAAGAGAGTATCCAAGAGACTTTATCCAAACGGGCGTCTCTGTCATCGACGGAATGCTTACACTCGTCAGGGGACAAAAACTTCCAATATTTTCAGGCTCTGGAATGTCGCACAACATACTTGCAGCACAGATCGCAAGGCAGGCAGCAGTAGTAGGTACTACAGACGAATTTGCAGTAGTCTTTGCAGCAATTGGTGTGCAGTATTCTGAGGCCGAATATTTCAGAAGAAGTCTTGAGGAATCAGGAGCACTAAAACGAAGCGTCCTGTTTTTGAACTTGGCAGACGATCCCGCAATCGAGAGGATCATCACGCCAAGGGTAGCGCTTACTGTAGCAGAATATCTTGCTTACGACCTTGGCATGCACGTACTTGTAATTTTGACAGACATGACAAACTATGCTGAAGCTCTAAGAGAGATCAGCGCAGCAAGAGAAGAGGTGCCGGGAAGAAAGGGATACCCAGGATACCTCTATACGGACCTCTCCACAATATACGAGCGAGCAGGAAGGCTGCGTGACAAAAAAGGTAGTGTCACGCAGATGCCAATTCTTACAATGCCATCAGACGACATCACTCACCCAATTCCAGATCTTACAGGCTACATCACAGAAGGCCAGATCGTATTGGGGCGGGATCTCTTCAGACAAGGGGTATATCCACCGGTAAACATACTGATGAGTCTTTCCAGAATCATGAAGGACGGCATCGGCGAAGGAAGGACACGAGCCGATCACCAAGAGATCTCGAACCAAAATTATGATGCTTATTCTAGAGCTCAAGAAGTACGCGCACTTGCCGGAATCGTAGGCAAGGCAGGCCTCACCGGAGTCGACCTAAAATACCTCGAAGTTGGTGACGCCTTTGAAAAAGAATTTCTCACACAGGGAGTGGATGAAAACCGTACTATCGAGGAGACACTGGCGCTTCAGTGGAAGGTAGTATCACTCTTACCTAAAAACGAGATCACCAAAGTCAAAGACAAGTTCATCGAGCAATACTACAAGGAAAGATAGCTAAATGTCTTTTGGGCAAAATGTCGCAGCAACCAAGATAGAGCTGCTCAAATACAAGCGCTCAAGTCAGGTTGCAACGATGGTCCAAAAGATTCTTGACGACAAAAGAAAGGTTCTGCTAAAAAACATAGAAGAAATGATCACAGAGGCAAACAAGGCAAGAGGGGGTATCTGGGAACCACTACAAGACGTCTACAAGTCGGTAAATGACGCTTATCTTTCCCTAGGTACAGCCACAGTCGACTCAGTTGCCCAATCTGCACCAGCAGTCATGGAGGTAGACACAAAGGTAAGAAGGATTGTGGATGTATCAATTCCAACACTCAACGTCACAGAAAAAGACACAAAATCCATGCCTTACGGATTTGCAGACACAAATTCCTCAATTGACAGGGCCGCAAAACAGATCAAGATTCTTTTACCAAAAATCTGCAAGGCAGCAGAGTATGAGAATTCCATTTTTGCATTGGCAAAGGCGCTCGAAAAGACACAAAAGCTGCTAAACGCACTTGAAAACGTCATCATACCGCAGTACAGATTGCGCATCAAATTCATCTTGGCGACACTTGAGGAAAGAGAGAGAGAAGAATTCGCAAGGTTAAAAAAAGTAAAGGCAGTCATGGAGAAGAAGAAGTAATGGCAAAGCAAGACATCAAAAAACTACTAGAGGACGCAGACAGATCACTGCAAGCAGAGTACGAAGCTCAAGCAAACACAATCAAAACAGAACTGAGATCTCTTAAAACAAAAACACTGGACAAAATTCAAAAAAGTATACCATGATTTAAATAATGGACACCGTGGAGCATAATCGAAAATGAAAACTTTCGCACTACTTTTGGCTACGGTCGTGACACTTTCAGCAATGACAGGCCTTGCATTTGCAGCTGAGGAAGGGGCTGCTGCATCAACAGACTCTGGCTCACTGAAGATTCTTGGCGCAGGTTTGGCATTTGGTCTTGCCGCATTCGGTGCAGGCATCGGACTAGGTTATGTAGGATCTGCAGGTCTTGCTGTAATCAGTGAAAACCCAGCATTACAGTCAAAGGTATTCATATTCGTAGGTATGGTCGAGTCAATCGCAATCTACGGAATAGTCATGATGTTCATTATCTTGGGACAATAAGTCCCTACCACTTGTTTTCAGTAATATCTTATCTGGTTCACATCTAGAATTCTCATACAGTACTTGCAGCGAAGTACGCGGCCTGTCTTGTCTATTACGTCCATGACTGAATCAATGTCTTCGCGGCTGTTTGTTATACAGTCAGGATTTGAGCAACGGAAGATCTTTTCTATCTTGTTTGGAAGGGCAACGCGCCTCTTTTCGACCAGCTTGTAGTCTTTGATTATGTTTATGGTCGCGTTTGGCGAGATAACAGCAAGTTTGTTGGTATCATAATCCTGCAGATACCTGTTTTCCACCTTGATGATGTCTTTTTTATTGAATTTGCCGCTTGGCACGTTGAGCGCAATAGTGATTACGTTGCCGTCCTTACCATCTATTCCAAGCGCCTCAAGAACCTTGAGGCCCTTGCCTCCTTCTATGTGATCTATGACGGTTCCATCCTTTATCCGCCTCACGATCAGGTTTGACTCCTGCATCAGAATACTTTGTATAGTAACCAGTATATATGATTGAAAGAAATGAACGATTTTTACCAAAAAGATATCATATCTGTGCGTGACTTGGATAAAGACAAATTCGAAAAGATCTTTGTGGCCACAGACAAGATAATTAAAATGGATCCAACACACAGACGCGAGATTGGGCGGGGAAAGACACTTGGATACTTGTTTTTTGAACCAAGTACGAGGACGCGGCTCAGCTTCCAAGCAGCAATAGCACTGATCGGCGGAACCTCGTTTGGAATAGCAGATGTATCTTCATCTTCAACAAAAAAGGGTGAAAGCCTTGCGGACACGGTTAGAATGATGTCGATTTATTCCGATGCGTTAGCACTACGGCACACACTCGACGGCTCAAGTAGGTTTGCTGCAGAGATCTCAGAAAAGCCTGTACTGAATGCGGGAAGTGGAACCGAGGAACATCCGACCCAGGCAATACAAGATCTCTACACAATTAAAAAAGAAAAGGGGAGAATTGACGGCCTCAAAATAGGCATCATAGGGGACCTCAAGTACGGAAGAACGGTTTACTCACTTTTGTATGCGCTCTCAAACTATGACGTTGACATACGTCTTGTATCTCCAGAATCACTCAAAATCAGATCAGACTCGATTTATGAAATCCAAAAAAAGCTCTCGCTAAAAGAATCAACAAATCTGGATGAATTCATAGACGACTTGGATGTGGTGTATGTGACTCGAATACAAAAGGAAAGATTCCCAGACGAAGAAGAGTATCAAAAAGTGCGTGGCAGCTACAAAATTGGGCTCGACGTGGTAGGCAAAATGAAAGACGACTCGATCATACTGCACCCTCTGCCAAGAATCGACGAAATCTCAACAGACGTTGACAAAACAAAACAGGCAAAATACTTCAAGCAGGCAGAATACGGAAAATTCACAAGGGCCGCATTACTTGCAATGATTCTAAGCGAGAACAGCCTTTAGAAACTATTTTTCGCAGACTGTCTTGCTTCCTTCATTTGCATTGTACAAATCTACGATTGCCTGTACGTTGCATTCAGAAATGTATGGTATGGTCATGTCGATTGAAGGGGCCATGAGGTCTTCGGGGGCAGTGGAATGGCCGAGGCCAAGGGCATGGCCAAACTCGTGTCTTAGTATGGTCGCAAGCTGTCCGTCTGTGAGATTTGAAATATCGTAGATTGTGATAAATGATTTTAGTATTTCATTGTCTTCTGTGATGGATTTTGTGTAGCCTGTGTAGCCGTCGCTATCTTTTATGTTAGACAAAGTGATTATGATGTCGCCTTCGCCACCAGAGCTGTCTACAAAGTTAAAGTCTGTTGGAAGCTTGTATTTCGTCTGCACATTTGATGCGCTTTTGAGCGCACCGGCCCACCCCTCATAATATGTTGACGTCGAACCCTTTGGCCCTTTGTGCACTATAGAATCATCAAACTCTAAAGCGCGTTCAGAAAGTATTGCGTTTTTGATTACGCCTAGCTGATGTTCTGTGACCCGTGGAGATTTGAGGATATTCACGTTGAGTGTAGTTCCCACAAGGCGCCACGACTTCCAAGTGTCTACTGTATCGCCACGAAGGTTTTCGGTAAAGTATCTGGTCTTCAGTACTGTTTGTGACTGAGGTTGCGGCTGATCAGTTAGCATATCGCCTATGCCAGACACCATAATCAACAAAAAGACTGCAGGCAGAACGCACAGCTCTGCTACAAGCAGAGCCTTTGATCTTGATTTTTTGATTTGTTTTTGAATTTGCGATATTTCTTTCACAAGCTCACCTTGATGCTTTTTAAGCTCATCAATCGAATCGCCTTGAACAAAGTCAAGGCCTTGCCATTCTGTACTGTTTCTATTCTCAAGTTGTTTTATTTGTGCAGTAGTTTCTCCAAGTTCTTTTTTCATTAACTCCAAGTGTTCCTTTAAGCGACTCAGTGAGTTGTTTGACATCTTCAGGGTCCCTCGCAGAGGATTTCAAGTACATCCTGCGGTGTTATGACCTGCTCCGAAGTCATCACACAGGGATATCTGGTGTTGATCATTATCTTGCAGATGTCAGAAAGCGTCATGCGCTCTGAAATCAAAGTGGGAGTAATCGTCTTGAAGGTGCTCGCACTTAACTCAAGAATGTTCTGGATCTGCGGAGTATTTAGCTCCTTTATCTTTTCAAGCAGGATCTCAGAGTTGACAAATGAGATCTCGCCTTCTAGGAGTGCTAGCTGGTTTTTGTCTTTGTTTAGTATCTCAACTACGTCTCTGATTGTGTCTTGCCTCTTATACACCGGAATCTGCTTTTTAGGAAAAGAGGAAGCAGATACGTTGTTTTTACACAACGCACCAATTTCGAGAACCTGCCTGATTGAAAATTGTGAAAAATTCATCTTATCGTTCTGAATAAGGGTAAAAGGGTTTCTTACGCGCTTCATCCTCTTTAGGATGTTAGCAACATTGACGTTTCTGGAGTCTATGTAGTAGTCTACATTCATTATCTTGGTGACAGCGGTATCAAAAAAGCGGGGAGTCGGATCCTTTTGTAGGCCGTTAATTATATCAAAAGCACTTACAGTACCGATTGGGAACTCGTCTTCGACGACCACAAGATTGCTCGTAATATCAGAAATTCTTGCCAGCATCGATGTAGCAATCCAGATGTTGTCATTTTGGGTTATGGTAGAAATTGGAATGGACAACAGCGAGTACGGCAATACCTCCTCAAAAGTACAAGTGTCAAGTGTGATGTCATCGCCACTTAGCAAAGATTGAAACACCAAGTTTCTTTTTTGTTTGTCAGAATTTTTGTTCAGAATTCTGCCAAATGTTCTAAGCTTACCAAAATTTAATTTAGTTAATCTTATCACTGCTCCGTTTTTGCTCATTTACACTTGAAAATCAAATTTCATAATTAAGCTGATGTTCGAACTGAACATACGATTTTTTTGTTTGTTTAATAAACAAAAAATTTCATTCTGAACAAAATTTCAAAACTTATTTTTTTATTGTGAGCTGCCCTTTCTTTTTTAACATAAAGCCAGCTGCACCGATTGCACTTGGAACTATGATCAGTATGGGATCAAAACCAAAGATCTCAAATGAGTACTGCTGCTGTGTCTGTTCTTCTATGATCACAGGCGTGCCGTCGAAAATCACTTGAATCACCTTTGTCACTGTAGTATCAGGGTATAACTGTCCGCTCACAGTAGCCTTGATTGTGACTTGTGGGCTTAATGGCATAATGGATGCTGCAGCCTCACCAGTCGGGCCAGTTGTACTATCGGCCATATCGAGAGAACCTCCATCTACCTGCCACTTAACATTCAATCCCGCAAGCGGCTTTCCGTTAGAGCTGGCAGAGGCAGTTACGATAAGGCCCTCTGCCGCATTTACAGAATCGGGTGCAGTGACACTAAGCTGTGGTACAAGACTACTTATCGTTATTTCATCTTTGAGGAGGGGGAGCTCTTTTGATAGAAATGAAATCTCAGTCTTGCCGCTTGCCTTTGGCGCGACATCAAATAAGCTATAGTGACTTCCCTTAGGTATTATCACTTTTGAAGGGATATCCAATATTTCTTGGTCTTTTACAACCACACTGACCTCTACATCACTTGTCGCATATGTGGGAATACCAGCAGAGTTCACCAACTGGATGGAGAAGATATCGTTGTTGCCTACAAAAATTGTTTTAGAGTGATCCAAGATGAGGTTTGCTGGATCCAATGAAAGATTCTCGATGGTAACAGTATCTTCAAAATCTCCCGCCTCAACGGAAAAAGAGGCAGTACCTTTCTTTAACGCCTTGGCATCAAGTAACACCAAGTTGTCTTTTGGCAGGATCTTCTTTGGTTGAGCTTCGACGTATGCATTCGGCGCAACAAAAACTTCCTGCGCTTCAGGGAAGCTTGTAACTTCTGTACCATCCTTCAGATAGAGAATCAGAGGAAAACTAGTGCCTGCCAACACATCTGATATCAGTGGCTCTGCGACAAGCTCCAAGGAATCCCTGTCTGGGCCAAAGATGTCCACACTTGTAAGTTTACCATTATTTACCACCGGTCTAAGCTCAAGGTCGGACGGAGCACTGTTGCTTACAGTACCGTATACTAACGCAATTTGGTCACCCTTGATGATAGTGACATCGGGGACAAAAAGAGACTTGATATCGGACGAATCAATCTTTATCTGTATGTTTTTTTTCGCAACAACAGGATTATTGTTTTCATCCTCCAGATAGACAACACCGATTAGTTCGGATTTGCCTGTGGTCAACACTGGCAAAGTCTCGAATTTGACTATCTTGTCGTCCATTAATTCAAGATCTTCTGCTACAATCTCCTCGCTTTCTACTACCAAGGGATCCTGAGTAGAAATAATTAGCTTGTACGTGTCCTCAGTCCCTTGTGGAAGTGAGTATTGTGTGGAACCCCAATACGAACCCTTGTTTATCGAAAAATAACCAGACGATTTGTAGTTGTATGTCGAACTATAATTGGTGGCCTCATTATCGTCTGAATCGACAAGCTTGTAGTAAACGGTAATGTCTTTTTGTGCAAGGACGGGTCTACCACTGGAATCCTGCAGCTGTACAATTATGAAACCTTTTGATGCATCATGGATGGTAAGTGTCTTTGGATATGTGTATAGCTTGACAGTAAGATCCTTGTCTTCTCCAACCGTAATGGTGCTACTTTGTGTTTCAACTCCGGGTGAAGTAGCATACAATACTGCGGTACCTGATTTTTTGATGTTAAATTTGGTATATGTAAAATAATCGCCTTTTTTGATGATCAGGTTTTGCGTGGGAAGTTCAACAATGTTCCTGCTTGCAGTGTTTAGTGTGATTACCGTATCTTCTTTTGCAACTACTGGAAAGCCATCCTCGTCTGCCAGCTGTACCGCTATGTATCCTTCACTTATCCCACTTGTAGTAAAGGTATTGGGAGTGACTTTAATCAGCAATGTTGCAGCATTGTTTTTATTTCCATATACTGTGACCGGAATCTCTTTTGATGTAAAACCTGGTGCTGCAAGATAAATCGTAGTGGTTCCGGCCTTACCTGATTTCACTACGACTTCAGTTACAAACGAGTTACCTTCCTGCACTTTTTCTATGTGTAACACCGAAGAATCAAGTGATGTGACAGTCAGTCCTGAAATTTTGGTTGGTATCGTCTGGGTTCCATCCGTAACAAAAACATGCATCTTTGCTTCAGAATTCTCCACAAGCTTGGAGGGAACAAACCTGACGTCAAACTCATCAGCATACGCTAGGCTCACAGTGATGGTATAAGCTATGAATACAGCTAGGATTATCCCTACTCTCAAACATTCTTCTGCCCTAAAAAAATCATATAAGACGGTGTTTGAGCTTTTTGAACAAATACTACGATATTAGAAAAAATCTTTGAAATTTATTCAATGTAATGGGCTCATCAGATGATGTCGTCTTCAACCAATTGTACCTAGTAAATGGTCTTATCAAACGTCTAATAGAAAGTCATGGCATCAAAAACGAACTAGACTTGAAGCAGAAAGTAGAGTTACCGTTTGATAGCAAATCAAAGATACAGAGCATGTTAAAGGTTAGAGAAAAACTCCAAGGACGACTATCCAAACAAAATCAAAGAAAGTTGATGGATAAAGACATGGATCTGCTGGTTGGAAATTTCTATTTTTACGACAAGCAATACGGAAAGGCGATTACTCTCTATGAAAAGTCCCTTAAGGCAGCTCCGCTTGAGATCGCCGCACTCATCAACAAAGGCATCGCTACGTCAAAGCTTGGCAACCACAAGGAGGCAATCTCACTCTTTGACAGAGTACTTGAAATAGACCCGCAATACTTTGAGGCGCTACATTGCAAAGGTGACTCATTGACAGTACTCTCAAAACACAATGAAGCACTCTCGTGTTACGAGCAGACTCTTCAATTGGATCCGAACTACTTTGATGGTCTCTACAAAAAAGGACTTGCATTGTTCAACTTGGGCAATTATGAAGAAGCAATCTCATATTTCGATAAGGCACTAAACATAGAATCAAATCATCCCCAAATTCTCATCAACAAAGGCATCGCTACGTCAAAGCTTGGCAACCACAAGGAGGCAATCTCACTCTTTGACAGAGTGTTAGAGTCAAATCCAAAATCTTTTGACGCCATATACAACAAGGGACTTTCGCTGGTTGAAACATCTGAGTTCGATGCTGCCCTGCCTTGTTTTGATAAAGCGCTGGAGATAGATCCACACCATGCAGAAGTGCTTTTCAGCAAAGGTGTGTGTTTATCAAAGCTTGGAAAACATCAACTTGCAATCTCTTATTTTGAAAAAACACTAGAATTCAGTGCAGGACATATACTTGCCCTGTATAACAAAGGATTGTCACTGCTCCAACTAGGCAAGAAATCTGACGCCTTGGAATGCTTTGATAAAGCGTTACAGATAGATTCTGGTTTTGTGGGCGCCATCTTACAAAAAGCCAACATACTTGGCTCCTTACGTGATCACAGGCAGGCACTCAAGCAATTTGAACTAGCACTCAAAAATGAGCCACTAAACGTTGACGCCCTATATGGCAAGGCAGAAACAATGTCGTATCTTGGCATGCACGAGCAGGCAATCTCAGTCTATGACCAAGTACTTGAGATATCACAAAACCATTTTAATGCCCTATGTAACAAAGGCCGCACCCTCCAATTACTCGGTCAATACACCAAGGCACTGGAGTGTTTCGAAGCAGCGCTGCGTGTAGATCCAAAACATGGCGACAGCATCTTCAACAAAGGTTTGTGCCTTATGTACCTTGGACACAACGAGCAGGCAATCACCTGTTTCGATAAGATCCTCAAAATAAATCCAAACCATCTTGAGACAATTATTGGCAAAGCAGTTTGTTTGTCGCAGCTTGGCCGACACACAGAAGCTTTGACATATTTTGATAAGGTTCTCGCGACCAGTCCTGACAACGCAGATGCAATATATCATAAAAGTATGGCATTGTCGCAGCTTGGCCGCTACACAGAAGCACTCTCATACATAGACAAAGCTCTTTCTTTTGATCCCAATAATGTAGACTTGTTGTTAAACAAAGGAATATCGTTGTACAATCTAAACGATCACGCAAATGCCTTGATAAATCTTGATGCAGCACTAAAGCTTGAACCAAACAATGTAGCAGCCATTTATCACAAAGCAAAGGTTCTCCAATCACTCAACAAACCTGATGCTGCGCTGACATGTTATAACACAGTACTAGAATTTGAGCCAAACAATGTGCAAGCCATGTTTGACAAAGCACAGACGCTGCACTCACTAAAACAGTACGAGCAAGCAATAACATACTTTGACAAAGTACTAGAACTTGAACCAACAAATTTTGAGGCATTGCACAACAAGGCTTTCGCACTTTTTACACTAGGATTTTTGGAATCATCAATCACAGTATATGACAAAGCACTTCAGATCAACCCCTCAGACCCACTTGCTTTGTACCACAAAGGAGTAGCCTTGGCGTCATTGGGAAAACATTTTGATGCCATAAACCTATACGATAAAGCTCTGCAAGCAAATCCGCAGCTAGGTGATGCATTGTGTAAGAAAGGTATTTCATTACAAATTCTTGGATACTATGAAAACGCCCTTAGTAACTTTGAGAAAGCAATTACGCTGGATCCAAAATATATTGAAGCAATATACAACAAGGGAAAACTACTCGCAAGCTTGGGCAACCATGGTGACGCCCTGACCTGCTACAGTACTGTACTGTCAATAAACCCAGATCATTTGGAAGCGCAGCTAGGATATGCAAAATCGCTCTTTAATTTGCAAAAACACCAAGAGGCAATCTCAATGTATGACAAAATACTTGAAAAGGAACCATCACATATAACATCATTATTTGAAAAAGGCTTGTCGCTCAACAAGCTCTCAAGATATGAAGACGCACTGGCCTGTTTTGACACTATACTCTTGGCAGACAAGTCCAATGTGTCTACAATGTTTGAGAAAGCAAGAACTATGGCACATTTGAATTTGAACGACGACGCAATTCGACTCTATGATGAGGTTTTAGAAAAAAATCCAAAACACGTATTAGCATTCTATCATAAGGGTTTGTCACTCTACAAGACGTCAAAATACGACGACGCCATTGCCTGCTTTGACCACGCCCTTGCCATCAATCCACAGTACTACGAAGCCTACTACCAAAAAGGCCTTGCACTATCACAAAACAAAAGATACGACGACGCCATTGCCTGCTTTGACCACGCCCTTGCCATCAACCCCTTTGACTCCAACGTCATATATCACAAAGGCATAGTCCTGTATAAAAACAAAAAATACGCTGTAGCATTAACATGTTTTGATAAAATATTAGAGTATGATCAATTCCATTATCTTGCATTATATTACAAAGCACAAGCACTTTGCAAGCTCAACAGATACAGCGAAGCACTCGAATGTTTTGACAAGGCGCTGGAGATAGAAAGCAATCACACCGATTCTATCTTTGGCAAAGGTCTGGTATTAGAAAAACTCGGCAGACACAAAGAAGCAATTGAAATGTTTGACAAAGTAATAGAATTAGCTCCTGTTTTTGCTGATGCATACTATCAGAAAGGAATGATATTGGTTCAACTTCACAACAATACAGAAGCACTTTCATATTTTGATAAAGCAGTAGAGATTGAGCCAAATCACACCGATTCGTTGTACCAAAAAGGATTGTTGCTGTCACAGCTTGGACGACACACAGAGGCAATGGCATCTTTTGATCATGCCCTCACAATCAATCCGAACAACACACAGATTCTATATGATAAGGCAAGATTGTATGTGTCACAAAAGAAATACCAAAACGCACAGAAATTATTTGATCATATACTGACTTTGGATGAAAACCACATTCTGGCCAGCTTTGACAAAGGAACAATACTTGAGGAGATGAAAAATTACGAAGACGCCATAGCCTGTTTTGATCAAATATTGAGAAAGAAACCCACTCATACAGACTCTTTATTCAAAAAGGGAAGAATTCTCTTCAAGATGGACAAGTTTGATGTGGCTATAACTCAACTCGATCAAATTCTAGAAACAAATCCTGTCCACTTGGACTCTATTATTTACAAAGCAAAATCACTTTTCGGCCTTGGCATGTTCAAAGACGCCATAGCATACTGTGACAAAGCCCTCTCTATTGATAGAACAAATCTCGATGCGACATACACAAAGGCAACAATTCTAGTAAAGGCAGGAAAATACCAGGACGCACTACCTTATGTTGAGCAAATACAATCGATCAACCCGGATTATGAAGAAACTCTGCATTATCTTGGGCTGTGCCAACTTGGCGTAGGTAAACTAGAGTACGCTCTAAATGCATTTGAAAGATTTTTGCAAACTCATCCAAACCACCTTCCTTGCCTTCTCAACAAAGGTATGACACTCCAAAGACTCGGTAGACTAGAAAGTGCAATTTTGTGTTTCGACCAAGTGTTAAGTCAAGATCAAGATCACACTGCTTCACTACGTCACAAAGGCCAATCGCTTGTCTTACTTGGCAGATACGAAGATGCCTTGACATGTTATGAGAGGATCAAAGAGGACACTCATGACGTGATTCTTGAGAAGGCATCACTATATTCAATTTTGGGCCAGTATGAAAAATCAACTGTCTGCTTTGATCAAATACTCAAAAACGAACCAAACAACTTTGACGCGAATAAAAACAAGGCGGCTGTCTTGGCAAGCACAGGCAAATACACCGAATCACTGGAATGCCTCTCAAGAGCACTCTTATCTGAGCCAAGTAATAGTGAAGTGTTATTCCAAAAAGCAAAGATACTTCAGCTTTGCGCAAGGCATACTGAAGCGTTAAGCTTGCTGGAGCAGATTCTCACAAATAATGCAGAAAACACGAAAGCAATATTTGCAAAATCAAAGTCGCTTGTTTTATTGGGACGAATTGCAGATTCACTAAAGGCGCTTCAAATTGCAACGAGCCTAAATCCTACCTACAAACAAGTCGCCAAAATGGATGAGGCCTTTGCAAGGCTTGGCTCAAATCCTATCTTCAAAACAATTACAAGTTAATTTTTTAATTACATTAAAAGTTCGATTGGCTTTGCTTTTTTCCACAAATGAGTACACAAACTGTACATGTTGTTAATCATTTCAGAGGAATTTGTGTACATGATTGAGTCATTGTCATCGTTTAGGTCCATTGATTCTTTAATAGAGCCGGACATGATGAGCTGATTCCCATCCTCTACTATCATTCTACTTTTTGATGGAAGCTTACCAATTCTAGTTTCAGTCGCGTTCAGTCTGTTTATGAGGGGGAGTAAATTCTCACTGTTTGTCCAAGTCAGAACTTTGACTTCGCCTTTGTTCTGCTTGCACATCTTGATTTTTTCTGGAATGGCAGTATGATACATCCTTAGAATGTCTTCAACTGTAGTAACTATGTAGATGGTTTTTGTCGATTCTTGAATAAGTTTTCCGATTCGCGCGTAGATATTTGCCCTTCCTTGGATGATCGAAAATGATGAGATCTCAGTTGTCGTTTCTGGTCTTGTGATCTGTTGTAACTGCTCTACTATCTTACGTGATAGTTTTTGCATTGTCACTATTTCGTCTTCGCGTCGCTGCATTATTGTAGTGAGGCCTTCCTTTGGTTCAATTGCTTTACAAATGGTAGGGTTTGAAAAGGTAGTTGTGATCAACCCCAAGTTTCTGAGCTTGTTTAATGATCTGTAGGCCTTGCCCCTGTCTATGTCAAGCTTTGCAGACATGGTACCGACTGTGACGGAGCCCATCTGTAAAAGTCCTAGATAGACCATTGCATCAGTTTTTTCAAGACCAAAGTATGACAGTGAGGTAATAATCTCTTCTTGAACGCTCATTGCAAACCACCAAATTCAAATTGAAAACTTTGATCTCTTCGATTAAAATTCTTTTGAATGAACATCATGTAAAATCAGAAAGATAATAATGATTTTAGTTGTTGTCTGTCTTATTCAAACAAACATCAGTGATTAATTTTTTGCAAATAATTTGCCAAGTCGGAGATGTGGACAACGATTATTGCATACTCAATAAATCAACAGGTTTGTCGTAATTCAATGTTTGATCATCCTGATCACACTCTAGCATATACTCTAACGGTGTAATAGAAAACCAATGAACCTTATTAGAAAAGGACATAGACGATCCCATCGAGGAGTCATAGGCGTAGAGTCTGCAATTGTTATGATTGCTTTTGTAATCGTGGCAGCAGCTTTGGCTTTTGTCGTTCTCAATATGGGTTTCTCTACAACACAGAAGGCAAAGACGACTATCATATCCGGTTTGGGTGAAGCAAGCAGCAGCCTAGAGGTGGCAGGTAAAGTCAAAGGAATTGGTTGTACTTCTAGTGCAAAAGGTTGTTCCACACCATACCTGAACGCAACAATCATCCCAATAAAAATCGCATCAGGTGGTGACTCTGTCAACCTTGCAGCAGCAACGGCGTCAATCAAATATATCAGCAACTCCAAATCATTTGATGACATCTATGATGGTCCACTCCCAGCTACAACTACATACAGCAACGCAACACTGGCCTTTGCAGCATGCAACGGCATACTCTCGTCATGCACAGCTAGCACAAACCCAGTAACAAGGTCACTACCATCATCGACATTTGCGACAATATACTGGTCAGTTGACATCAATGACAATGCAATCCTTGACCAAGGTGAGCACGCAAACGTAGCAATTGCATATGCAAACAACGACAGACCAACATCTCTTGACAAGATCCGAGTCGAGATAATCACACCTACAGGCGCAGCCTTGACGGTAGAAAGAAACGTACCAAACATTACCACAACAGTTGTAGACCTAGGGTAAACCAATGGAGTGTTTTTATGATCGCTCCAAGCAACCTTTTTTCTCTTTTAACTAAAACACTTGGTAGTCTTACGCAGGGATTTAGAATGTTCCTTGCTGGAAGCATAGTGGGAACTTATGGCCTTGTCCTCTATGAGGTATTTCCAAGATATCTATTTGACATTAATTACTCATTGTATTATTTTGTCATTCCTGTAAGTGCCATCGCATCTGTATTGGTAGCACTCCCAAAGTTCCTAGGCCCAAAGGACTTTGCACCAAAAGTCCAACCCACAACAGTAGATCCACTAAGTGAAATAATTGGAGAGGGCTCAGCTGACGCACAGTCAACAACAGGTACGCCAGAAGAAAACCTAGACATTTCAAAAATAGGCGGCTCCAATGCCGAGCTGGATGCCCTGCTTGCAGGAGGAGCACCGCCAGCTGAAACAATGAGTGACACGGTGACAACAGAGGTACAATCCACAATGGCAGCAGGTTTTGATGAAACAAAAATTCGAGAGCTCATTGATCAAAAATTTGAGCCGGTGGAAAAAGATCTAACCACATTCAAAAAAGATCTAAACAAGATCAAAGAAGACATGAAAATAACAAAAGAAAGCGTCGACACTCTAACGGAATCATTTGAAGGAACACTCACCGACATGAAGGCCTTCCAAGCAGAGATATCAAATCCACTCAACTTTATGAGAAAGTACTTTGAGGCATTAGATCTAACAAACCTCTCAGATCCATCCCTACCTCTAAAGCAAGGCATACTGCAAACTGCACAAACAAATCAAAACAATTCACAACCGACAAATCCACCACCACAAGTAGCTGCTCTTCAGCCACCAGCCAATCCAGTGCCAATAATAATTCAGGCTGCAGGAAACAACACAAATGCGGCCACGCCTCAAAGCTTGCCTTCTTCAGTAGTCACAGGAAGTGAGATGGACAGACTAGTAAAGGGAACCGATCTTGACAACCCGATGAACTCTGTAATGAAGCCACTATTTTCTGGAAACCTTTCCGTTGCAAACATGATGGCAATAATTGAGCTTGTTGGAGAAATGTTTGCAGAAAAAGGCGAAGACTGCATCGACTTGCTTGTGGAGCAATGCAAGCTCATGGGACTCAAGCCAGAAGACGAGCACACAATATACAACATAATCGACATGCTCAAAAATTCCGGTATGTCTACTGAGGAGGCAATATCGCAGTTGTATAGATTTTCAAAAATCGTGGGCCTCAACGACAAAGAAGCAGACGCATACTATGCAAGAATGAATGCACAAAAAAGACCAAAACGCGAGGCAATGGATTAAATGGCATCAGGAATACTTACTGAAGGAATCCTCATCGTAGCATCGATCATAGCTGCAACCGTAATGACAGGCATCGTCTTGTCGCAGGTAGGCTCATTTGAATCCACATTTACGTCCACTTCTGAGAACCAAAAAAATGAGATGCTCACTAAGATAAAAGTGATCCATGCAATGTACAACAGCACTGCCTCGCCTGAGACACTGGAGGTATGGGTAAAGAACATTGGAATAGACCCAATCACTACGCCCACATCCATGGATGTTTACTACGGCGAGGTGGGATCCTCGCAAAGGATCACGTACAGCGCCTCTGGAGGCCAAGACACTTGGCGGTTCCACCCCTCAACTGCACCTACACTGATTCAAAAAATGGACACCGTTCAAATCAAGATAACAGACTCGGATCTGACAACAGGCAAGACATACGCAATCAGAGTGACTGCTCCAAACGGAGTTTATGCGGATTATATCCTATCTACGTAATCGGAGATAAAAATTGGGACTAAGCATCGCAATTTCGGGGGGAATAGTCCTGTTTGCGTTACTCTACATACTTCTTACCTTGCCGAGCATAATCAACCAGACCGTCTCGATCACCAAGGCATCAACTGAGATCTCAGAAGTAGAAAACTCGATACTCAAAACAAACATCAACATGCAGGCAATCTATGCCGCTTCTGGATCAAGAGCAATTAACTTCACCGTATCAAACACAGGAACCGAAAAGCTGTGGAACTTTGAGAACTTTAATCTCATCATCACCTATCCAGTGTCAGGGCAGACAAGAAGCGAATTATTAAGTTACGCCGGCACTTGCTCTGGCCCTCCAAGCAGTGGAACTTGGTGCATTACTGCCTTCAACTCTGACAAAGTCGATCCAAAAATACTGAATACAGACGAGTCAATAAGCATCCGCTCAAGGGTGACTCAGACTCCCATCTCGGGAACCGTCAGCGTAGCAATATCTACTGACAACGGAGTAGTTGCAACCAACGCGACTTCGACCTAATCTCCAATATTCGTTCGAAAAGACCAAACACGATCTTATATCAAAATTTTTTTCACAATTCATGTTGAATATTGTAGCGGGTATACCGTATGCTATAGGTACTGGACGGAGGTATTTGGTTGACTGAGATCATCCCGTGTGGAAACGAAGAAGTTGACAGACAGTTTGGGGGGGGAATACCGTTCCCTACTCTCATGTTGATTGAAGGCGACCACGGTACAGGAAAAAGTGCACTGGCAGCTCAATTCATGAAAGGCTTCCTTGCTTCCGACAAGAGGATTCTCTGTGTCACAGAAAA
>JAWAFK010000002.1:0-135691 GCA_038890395.1 Candidatus Nitrosotenuis sp.
TTTGATAATAAGCTAAATGCAAGCTATCTAAATGAACAGGGAAGAAAGATCTTTGTATCTGAATATAAGAAAAAGCTAGAGACTACAATCCACAACCAGATCTTAAAGAGAAATATCAGCTATCAGCGTCTCATAAGAATAGAATGCTTTAAGCTAGTCAAGCACATACTTGGTGAGAAAGCCTACAAGGGTTTTAGGAGCAAGTAATGTACGTCATTGTCGTTTATGATATAGAAGTAGAAAGAATTGATGCGGCAAGACACATACTAAAACAATATCTAACATGGATCCAAAACTCTGCCTTCGAAGGAGAGATAACCCAAGGCCTTTTAGAGGAATTGCGCCTCAAGATATTTGCTGTAATAGAAAAGGAGAAAGACTCGGTGATTGTTTATACCATAAACAATCCATCATGGTTAAACAAACAGACGTGGGGAAGAAAAAAGAACGATGCGGAAAATATTTTGTAATCCTGAAATGTAGAAAAGACGATCATAATCAGAGCAGCCTTTTTTAATATTAGAATAAATTCCAACGATCTAGACTTCCAATTTTTCATTATTGTTCGAACTACTATTCTTTAAGCTCGACCGTGTAGATGGGTTTGTAAATAAGCCAAGATTTGACATGAAGAAAAATCGTGAGCCTGAGCCGTAGATTCGACAGAACCCAAATATGTAATGTTCTTTATAGGTGGTGTAAGAGTGGGAGTGTTTACAATGTTTGACAAACCCCGCCAAGGGCGCTTACAACTTTTTTTTAGAGTTTTAGCTGATTTTTTATTTCCAAAAGAATTTCTTGGTTTGCTGCTGCAATAAATGACAGTCTTGTCTCATAGCCTAGATCCGAGTCAAGCGGCCTGAGGCTTTCATCAAGTATGATGCCGCCTGCTTCTTTTGCTATGATGTATCCTGCGGCCATGTCCGTTACGCGGATCTTTTGTCTCAAATCCACATAAACGTCTATTAGGCCTCTTGCAAAAAGTGCAAGCTCCAGCGCGTTTGCACCCAAATGTCTTGAGTGGTTCGAGTTCTCAAAGATTGGCTGTATTTTTTTGACAAGCTCCGGCGTGGCGCCTGAAACATTTATTCCGACAATTTTGTAGACTGGTTTTTGTTTGTGGACGTGAATCCGTGTTTCATTCAAAAACGCACCATTGCCTTTTATTGCCCAGTACATGTTTCCGTTTGAAAGATCTGTTACAACCCCATCGGTTACTGAGCTTAGCCTGTCTTGGGTCGCAAAAGCCAAAGAGCAACAAAAAAACGGAATTCCGCGCACTGCATTTGCAGATCCGTCTATCGCATCCATTATGAGAAAGCCTTTTGGGTTTTTTGAAAGCTCAACTTTGCCACACTCTTCCCCCAAAACTATACACTCAAAATTGATTTTTTTTAAATAGTTCAAGACAGTTTTTTCTGCGATGATGTCTATTTTGCGAGAAATATCTCCTCCAGCACCACGGCCGTGATCTTCGGCGGCCTCAACGGTTCCTGCGATGTCTTTTACGTTTTCATATACTTGCCTTGATGCCTCTTTGAGGACGTCGATTACTTGCATGATCCGTCTTGATTATTTCGTAATTTAAGTCAAGAAATATTGAAAGGATAAATAACATAGGCTGAGGTGTGCTACTGTGAGCAGCAAAGACCATTCGGTTGTATCAAAAGACGCCTTGATGTCTACAAAAGCTGGAAAACAAATTCTAAAACAAGGACTCTTCAAATCAAAGGGATTCAAGTTATTCAACCATTACAAAGAAGAAGCCGAATCAGAATTTCCAAAGTTTGCCGACAGGTTCACAGATGACCTGCTCAGGGAGATAAAATCAGATCCTTCACCGTCAAACACACAAAAAGAGTTTGCAAGCGAGGTCGGCACCACAGAAATAATACTCCAAGATTCACAAATCTCAGACATAAAATCAAAACTTGAAAACCGCGACATGCTCAAAGATAGAGTACTCAGGATTCTCAACTCTAATTTTGTAAAGATGACGCTGCCTGTGTTTTGCGCCTTGTACGATGCAGCTGCAGATCATTATGGAAACAAAGATCCACAGATGCGCCAAGATCTGGTGGACGGTCACATAATAGCAATTGATCTTAGTGAACCTATGGATAGAATAGTAGACAAAGATGAAGATCTGGAGTATCTTGATGACTACAAACTCATGAATCCATACATACTGAGGCTTGCCCGCACTAAAATCGCAAAAGGGGGCAAAGAAGTTCTTGCGGAATTTGAGGAAGGCTTCAAGGACGCAAGGCTTGGCCAGTACATAGACACCAAACTCAAGATGACTCCGACAAAAATTACGGAGGAACAGATGAACCAGTGCTACAAAAAATACCGAGCGGTGATGGGTACTGCCGGAAGAAACATGGCGCTTGCCAAGAATCCGCTTGGCGAGATATTTTATCTTGGAATGGCACGTGCTGCCGAATCGGTTGGCTGCGGCAACGAAATAGAGGATTCGATAAAAAACAAGTTTGTCAAAATACCTTCTTGGCCACTTTATTACTCACTTTTGACAGGAGATGTGAGAAGAGGATTCGAATTTACGATGAAAAAAAGCGAGCTTTATCTTTCGGATGCGCGTATAGCACTAGAACTGCTACCGCAGAACTTCTCGCACACGGAATTTTTAGAGTTTTTATTTTTGACAGTTGAGCACTACAATCAATACTGGTATAATCAGCTAGACAAAGTTAGTTTGTGGTCGGAGTTTTCCTCGAAGCTTCCAAGGTGATAATGACATGATGTGGTCTGAAAAATATAGGCCGAAAAAAATCATTGACATGGTAGGAAACGAAGAGGCACGAAACTCCTTTGCTGAATGGTTCGCAAAATGGAAAAAGGGAGCAAAACCAGTGCTTTTGATTGGACCTCCTGGAATAGGAAAGACCACACTTGCGCAACTTTCGGCAAAAGAGTTCGGCTATGATCTGATCGGACTCAACGCAAGCGATGTGCGAAACAAGGCAAACATTGAAGAAATACTCACGCCACTTTTGGGAAGCACCAGCCTTCTTGGAAGACCGATGATATTTGTCGACGAAGTCGATGGGATACACGGCCGCGCAGACTTTGGCGGCGCAGAAGCACTACTAAAAATTCTCAAAGAGCCCACCATCCCAATAATTTTGGCCGCAAACTCGGATCAGTCAGACAAGATGAAAAACATCAAAAAAGCAACAAAACCTATCTACCTAAAACCTGTCCCGCCCCGATTGTTGGGTGTATTTCTTGGCAAAGTCCTCAAAGAAGAGGGAGCAAAGCTTGGGCCTGGAACCATAATTAAGATAATTGTAGAATCAAGAGGTGATATCAGATCACTTCTCAACATGGCGCAGGCTCAAATAGGAGGTTTTGAGCTGCCAACCGAAAAATCATTTGAGACACTTGATGTAGAAGCAGCAGTAAATGCATTCTTTAAGGCAAAATCAAAAGAAGAGGCACAGATAGTGCTTTACTCCCTGAGGATAGATCCAAGGGAAAAAATCAACGCATTCTACTCCAGCATAATCACAAGCGATCTTCCTGCAAAAACAATGTCAAAGATGCTCGAGGTTATCTCTGAGGCAGACATACTGTATGGTAAGATAATGAAAACACAAGAATGGAGATTGCTCAGATACCTTGACAACATACTCCTCAAACTTTATGCAGAAAATCTCCCAATACAATATTCTCAGTACAACCTGCAATGGCCTCTGCTAAATAGACTTCGCTGGGACGGAAAAACAATTAGAGAGATTACCAAAATTTTTGCAAAAAGATTTCATGTGTCGCAAAGCACAATCGCGACATTTTATCTACCATACATTTTGTTTTGTGTCAAAAACAAAAAACTTGAACTTGAGATGAATCCGGAGCACACAGAACTAATACAAAAGGAGATCGAGCTACTCAAATGAGCTGGCGTAAGATCACAATGAAGTTCCCAGGAACATGCGTTGTGTGCAACCAGAAAATAGAGGCAAATGAAGTGGGGCTGTGGGCAAAAGGACTAGGCGTAAAGCACGAAAAATGCGCAAGCAGCGAAGTAAAGGAGCTTAAATGCATAATCTGTGGGGGGCCAGCGGGGTGTCCAAAATGCGAATTTCAGGACGACTGTGACAGGGAGCTTGTCTCAGAGTATTGCGTATGTAAGAAATGCAGTGACACAAAGGATGTCTTTGAGCAATATCAAAAGGCAGTGCAAAAGAATTTCCAATTACTAAATATCAAACAATAAAGCTGAAATTATACTGGAAAAAACCGCATTTCGTGAAGGCGCTAATATATGAAGAATACGTGGAAAATGACGACTTTGCAAAGATTCTCAAAATAAAGGAAATACCGGAGCCTGAACCAAAACCAAACGAGGTGGTCTTCAAAGTCAAGTTTGCAGGACTAAATTACGATGACATATGGGGCATGAGAGGAAAACCCCTCAAAATTCCACTGCCTCACATTTCAGGAACAGATGCTGCAGGCGAAGTAATGGCAGTCGGCGAAGATGTAACTACAATCAAAGTTGGCGACAGAGTTGTGTCGCACGGAAACATATCTTGCCGTGTATGTAAGGCATGCACTGAAGGGAGGGAGTATGATTGCAAAAAGCGTCTGGTGTGGGGATTCCAAACAGGCCCACTGTGGGGCGGATACTGCGAGATAACCCACCTGCCGGAAGTAAATGTTGTAAAGATTCCAGAGAATATACGATACGAAGATGCTGCAGCTGCGTCAATGGTACTTATGACCTCTTGGCACATGCTCGTCGGCCGAGCAAAAATCAAACCAGGACAAACAGTCCTAATAATGGGAGGTGGTTCCGGTATGGGCACATTTGGAATTCAGATTGCAAAATTATTTGGTTGTGATGTCATAACAACAGCAAGCCCTGACAAACATGAACGATGCTTAAAGCTAGGTGCAGATTATGTGGTAAATCATAGAAAAGAAGACTGGCACAAAGAAGTATTTTCGATTTCAAAGGAGCTGGCAAAAGGGAAAAACCAGCCACCGGGAATAGATGTAATATACGAACACATAGGCGGCTCACACTGGAACAAAGAACTCACACTGCTAAAGTATGGTGGCACGCTTGTCACCACAGGAGCGACAACGGGATATGATGTGCAGACAGATCTGAGACACATCTTCTTCAAGGGGACAAATATTCTTGGCTCAACACAGGGAACGCGTGCAGAGCTAGAAGAGGCATTGTTCTGGATGTCAAAAGGCAAGATTAGATCCATCATAGATTCTATCTACACACTCGAAGAGGCACCTGAGGCGCATACAAAGATGCTAAAAGGAAACGTCTTTGGCAAGATCCTAATGAAGCCGAACTAAGCCCTAGATAAAACCTTAAAATTTGACCAATGTTGAACTTGGATGTTGGCAAACGAAAGCACCAAAATTGAGACGAAAAAAGAAGAAACAAAGGAAATGACATACCAAGTCCCACCATACAAACCAGAACACATCCTAAGTCCAGAATACCAAGGAACGTCAAACTATGAGGTGGGAATAGCAGAACTGGTCAGAGAAAAAATGGAAAGACTTGAACGACTAAAGCGTGACCCAGAGGCCAGCCAACTTGAGATCCGTCAGGCCGAAGAGGATCTAAAGACACTGGACTATCTTTATGAGAACTACCACATCGGAATGAACGTCTTTAGAACAGCAAAAGGTGGCCGTGACAAAATCCGAGAATAAGCAATTCTAAAATTAATATAACCTGCGCTTGGTCAGTTGTTGCGGGGCCATGCATTCTGAGAAGATTGAAAAGTTTCTAGAAAAACAAAAGACAGCTCTTACAGCTGGCGGACAAGACAGAATCAAGGCTCAACATGACAAAGGCAAACTAACTGCAAGAGAAAGAATCGACCTGCTCTTAGATGAAGGCAGCTTTACAGAAATAGACGCACTTGTCACTCACCATTACTACGAATATGACATGCAGAAGAAAAAGTTCTTCACGGACGGTGTTATTACCGGCTACGGCACCATACATGGAAGACAGGTCTTTGTTTTTGCATATGACTTTACGGTTTTGGGCGGCACACTAAGCCAGATGGGCGCAAAGAAAATCACAAAACTGATGGATCACGCAGTACGCACTGGGTGTCCGATAATTGGCATAATAGACTCCGGCGGAGCAAGAATCCAAGAAGGCATTCTGAGTCTTGACGGGTTTGCAGACATCTTCTATCATAACGAATTGGCTTCAGGAGTTGTGCCACAAATCACTGCAAGTATTGGGCCGTCCGCAGGAGGAGCGGTGTATTCTCCTGCAATGACTGATTTTGTTATAATGGTCGAAAAGGCAGGCACAATGTACGTGACAGGACCAGAGGTGGTCAAGACGGTCCTAGGAGAAGAGGTCTCTTTTGAGGAACTTGGTGGCGCGATGACACATGGAACAAAAAGCGGCGTTGCACATTTTGTTGCAAAAAACGAGTATGATTGCTTTGACAAAATAAAGACACTGCTGTCTTACATTCCATCAAACAATGCAGAAGAGCCACCTCTAATGAAAACCGATGATGACCCGAACAGACTTGATCACAATCTCATCAACAAAGTTCCAGAAAACTCGTTGCAACCATACGATATGAAAGAAATAATCCTGTCAATAGTCGATAATCACCAGTTCTTTGAAGTACATGAGCTATTTGCACAAAATGTAATTGTGGGATTTGCAAGAATGAATGGCCGCACTGTGGGAATAGTAGCAAATCAACCACTCTATCTTGCAGGCGCACTTGATATAGACTCATCAAACAAGGCCGCTCGTTTCATAAGATATTGCGATTGCTTTAACATTCCAATTATCACGTTTGTTGACACACCAGGATACATGCCAGGTACAAATCAAGAGCACAACGGAATCATCAGACATGGAAGTAAACTCTTGTATGCATATTGTGAAGCAACGGTGCCAAAAATCACACTTGTCATCGGGAAGGCATACGGTGGCGCCTACATTGCGATGGGAAGCAAAAACCTCAGAACAGACGTTAACTATGCATGGCCTACTGCGCAGATTGCCGTACTTGGCTCCGAAGCAGCAGTTAAAATCATGAACAAAAAAGAGCTTGACAGCGCCAAGAACCCAGAGGAGCTCAAAAAACAACTAACTGCAGAATTCAATGAAAAGTTCGCAAACCCGTATGTTGCAGCATCAAATGGCTCAGTGGATGCCGTAATCGATCCTGCGCAGACAAGACCCATGCTGATTAAGGCACTCGAGATGCTAGTAAACAAAAGAGACAGGCAACTACCGCGAAAACATGGAAACATCAACTTGTGATTGGTATGATAAAGAAAGTTCTCATTGCAAACAGAGGTGAAATCGCTCTAAGGGTGATTCGTACATGCAAAGCACTTGGACTCAAAACGGTAGCCGTATACTCTGATGAAGATTACAACTCGTTGCATGTAAAAAAAGCAGATGAAGCGTATCACATCGGAAAAGCAGCACCACGAGAAAGCTATCTAAATCAAGAAAAAATACTACAAGCAATTCTTGCTTCCGGCGCAGACGCAGTTCACCCAGGTTATGGATTCCTTTCTGAAAACTCTGACTTTGCAAAACTCTGTGAAGACAATAAAATTAACTTTATTGGCCCATCATCTGCCTCTATGGATCTTTGTGGCGACAAGATGAGGTGCAAAGCTGCGATGCTAAAGGCTCACGTTCCAACTGTTCCGGGAAGTCCAGATCTTGTAAAAGATGTTGATGAGGCAGTTAATATTGCAAACAAAATAGGCTATCCAGTTTTGCTAAAGTCTGTCTACGGTGGAGGCGGACGAGGAATAAGACTGGTAAATAACGATAAAGAGCTGCGTGAAGCTTTTGAAACTGTAACTGGCGAATCAATTGCAGCCTTTGGCAAATCTGCAATTCTTGTTGAAAAGTTTCTTCAAAAGATTCGTCACATAGAATACCAGCTTGCACGAGACAAACACGGCAACGCAGTTCACATATTTGAAAGAGAGTGCTCCATTCAGCGAAGAAACCAAAAACTCATAGAACAAACACCGTCGCCAGTAGTCGACCAAAAAACAAGAGACAAAATAGGAGATCTTGCAGTCAAAGCAGCAGAGGCAGTTGACTATACCAACTTGGGAACAGCTGAGTTTCTCAGGGCAGACAACGGAGAATTTTACTTTATTGAAATCAACGCAAGGCTCCAAGTGGAACACCCAATCACTGAGCTCGTCTCAGGACTGGATCTTGTGAAGCTGCAAATCGACATAGCAAATGGAGAACCAATTCCATTCAAACAAAAAGATCTTAAGATGAACGGATATGCAATAGAGTGCAGAATAAATGCAGAAGACACATTTCTGGACTTTGCACCGTCTACAGGGCCTGTACCAGATGTTGTCATTCCTTCGGGTCCTGGAGTTCGATGCGACACATATCTGTACCCAGGTTGTACCGTTTCACCGTTTTACGATTCGCTGATGGCAAAACTGTGTACGTGGGGCCAGACCTTTGAAGAATCAAGACGAAGAATGCTTAACGCATTGGATGATTTCTATATCCAGGGGGTGGAGACTTCGATTCCGCTCTACAAGACCATCCTAAAAACGGAGGAATACACAAAAGGTGAACTATCAACCGACTTTTTGAAAAGATACAACATCATTGAAAAGCTGACACAAGACATCAAGGCAGAAAAATCTGAAAAGAAAGACGCCGCACTTGCCGCAGCTATACTCCACTCAGAATACTTCAAGAGCAGAGTATCTAATCCGACTAGCAGCAGTAGCTGGAAAAGCAAATTGGTGTAACTAGTATGGAATACAAAATCGAAGACATTGAAGGTGTATTTGATGCGGAAATACTCAAAAATCTCGGAAACAACGAGTACGTAATTAAGATAGATTCACGCGAACACCAACTAAAAATTTTGCACATGGATTCAAGAGGTATAGAATTCATTTTAGATCAAAAACATCACAAAGCCAAATACCTTGAAAACTCTACATCACAAATGAACCTGATTGTAGATGGAACACCAATCAAACTAAAACTGAATTCAAGATTCGATGAAATAGTTTACAAAAACAGTGGAGGCGGAGGGAGTGCAGACGCACAAACCAATCTTCACAGCCAAATCCCTGGCAAGGTTGTCTCAATTAACGTCAGTGAGGGAGACAAAGTCAAAAAAGGTGACGCCGTTTGCGTTTTGGAGTCAATGAAGATGCAAGTTTCAATCAAGTCTCACAAAGATGGAATGGTCAAAAAAATCAGAATCAAAAGTGGCGGCTCTGTTGCAAAAAACGACGTGATTGCAGAAATAGAATAAAATATTATTTTCCTTTTTTAAGGAAATCTATTATCTCTTGGTAATTCGGCTCAACAAGCGGATTGTCTGAGACCCACTTGTATGCGACCTTCCCATTCTCGTCCACAATAAAGATGGAGCGTTTTGCAGCATCGTATCCTTTGACATGCAAAAGATCTGGCATCAGGATGTCATAGTCTCGAATTGTTTTGCTTTTGTAGTCGCCAAGTACTGGGAAGTTGAGGTTGAATTTTTCCGCAAACGCCTTGTTTGCAAACGGTCCATCATTTGATATTCCAATTACGTGGGCTCCTAGTTTTTGGATCTCGCCCCATCTGTCTCTGAATGTACACATCTCGTTTGTACACACCGGTGAGCTTGCAGCAACAAAAAAAGATAGGACAACTTTTTTACCACGAAACTCAGACAGTTTTCTCATTTTTAGGTCGGTATCTACAAGCTCAAACTCTGGAGCCATATCTCCAACGTTTACTGGCATGTAAGAAAATTCGGCGTCGTTGTATATCAATCATTACGAAATTTTTGATCGCAAAATTTTGTCCAATTTTTTGCATACCTTTTTATATAAACAATCTGGGTTGGAAGCTGAATTGGTTGGAGAATATGCTGCTAACTATAGTCATGTTCTTCTGATGTTCGGTTTCGCTATAGTGGCAGTTGGACCGGCACTTTTGATATCTCGTATGATCTCACCACGTAGGCGTAGTAATCCAGTCAAGTTCCTTCCCATGGAGGCAGGTCAGGTTCCAAAGGGGGAAGGAAGAACACATTTTATGATGCAGTATTATGCGTACGTCCTGATGTTTGTGATCTTTGATGTTATGGCGATCTTTTTGTATGCGTGGGGAAGCTCGCTTTTACAGCTGCCAAAGACTGCCACTTTGCCAATTATTGCATTTTTAGGAATCATGTTTGCGGCAATGGCATTTGCACTATACCAATCAAAGAGGAGAAACATATGGTAACACTAAATACTCAATCAACGCATAGTTCGGGCAAGGGATTGGATTGCTAAAGGATCTCCTTACACCACACAATGCCAATGTATTTGTGGGAAAGCTAGGTGATGTCCTTGTCAAGGCAGTCGACGCACCACTAGGCTACGCCATTAACTGGAGTAGATTGTGGTCTCTTTGGCCTGTACACATCGAAACTGCATGCTGCAGTGTCGAGTTCGGCGCTGCATCTGGTCCAAGATATGATGTAGAAAGATTCGGAATCATAGAGGCATTCGGATCTTTGCGACAATGCGACCTAGTCGTAGTGCAGGGAACCATCACAAGAAAGATGGCACCACGACTAAGGCTGGTCTATGATCAGATGCCAGAGCCAAAATACGTAATAGCAATGGGAGCATGCGCGATAACTGGCGGACTGTATTTTGATTCATACAATGTCCTGCCGGGAATAGATGGCATACTGCCAGTAGATGTGTACGTACCGGGATGCCCCCCTAGACCTGAAACCCTCATTCAAGGATGCATGCTACTCCAAGAGAAAATCAAAAGGATGAAGGCTAGGTAGAAGATCCCGATGAGCACAGAAGAAGCAAAACCAGTAGCAAAACCAGAGCCGAAAGAACTTCCTGCATTTGAAAAATCAATTGCAGACAGAATAGAAAAAAAATTCAGCTCAAAGACATTAATCGAGTTTGTCAAGCCTGATCGAATCAGGATCAAAGTCGGCAGGGAAGACATACTCGATGTTGCCAAATTTATTCGCGATGAATTACACTTTGATCACGCAGAATCCGTAACTGGAGTGGACTATCCTGACCAAAAAGAAATCGAGGTTGTGTACCACCTTGGCTCCTATACGGATCCACAGCTTGCAAAACAGGTGCTGTCTTTGGCCACTAGAGCGCCAAGAGAAGATAATCCAAATCCAGGAAACGATAGCACACGGCTCCCCAGTCTTAGAGATATATTCTACAGTGTAGAGTTCCATGAAAGGGAATGTTTTGAAATGCTTGGAGTTTACTTTGAAGGTCATCCAGATAACAGAAGACTCTTGCTCCCAGAAGATTGGGCGGATCTGCCACCACTGCGAAAAGATTTCAAGATAAAGGGAAGATAGAGATGAGCGCACAGCTACCACCAGGCCTACAAATAGAAAAACTCGATGAGCGAATAATGACGCTCAATGTAGGACCGCAACATCCAGGATCCGGCCACATGAGGCTCATAGTCAAAGTAGATGGTGACTATATCGTGTCTTGCGATCCAGATCCAGGATACGTGCACCGTGGTGAAGAAAAGATGGCAGAATACAGAAACTACATCCAAAATATTCCACACTTGGAAAGGCCGGTGATTCATGATTCTTGCAATATATTGTACCCGTACTGTCTTGGCGTCGAAGAACTTCTGGGCATCGAAGTCCCAGAGCGTGCCAAATACATCAGAGTTATTGCGTCTGAGCTCAACAGATGTGTCTACACACAATACTGGCTTGCAATCTATGGGATCTTTTTGGGACACTCTACTATGTTTATGTGGCCTGCAGGTGACAGGGAGCTCTTCATCGACGCACTAGAAAAAATGACTGGCGCACGTGTAACACATGCATACTTTGTGCCAGGAGGAATTCGCAATGATGTGCCTGCAAACTTTGAAGACATGATACTGAGACGTGTCGGCTATTTTGAAAAACGCATCAAAGAATATGCAGCGATATTTTACGACAACCCAATTTTGATTTCAAGAACACGCGATGCGGGAATACTGTCGCGCGAAGATGCGATACGGCTTGGGACAACAGGTTCCACTTTACGCGCAAGCGGAGTCGATTATGATCTCAGAGCTAAAGAGCCGTATGACGTATACGACGAGCTTGACATCAAGGTAAACACACTCAAAGAAGGAGATGCATACGCACGCTCCAAGATCCCCTGGCTTGACATGCTGGAAAGCTGCAACATAATCCGCCAAGCTGTGCAAAAAATGCCCAAGTCCGGCTCAGTCAGAGTAAAGCTCAAACCAAATCCAAAAGGAGGAAACGACGAAGTCTACAAAAGAGTCGAGTCTGGACGCGGCTCACTTGGCTGCTACATTGTATCGCGTAGCCAACCAGAACCATACCGCGTCAAGATGAGTGTGGGCTCGTTTAGAAATCTCATTTGCATGCCATATCTTCTCAAAGGCGAAAAACTTGGAAACATGCCGGCAGTTTACTGGAGTCTTAACTACTGGCCGGTGGAGGCTGACAGATAAATGTCCACGATTGCACCAAAATTCAGATTCAGTTACTTCATCAAGTCGATTCTTGATAATATTTTTTGGGCAATAGTTCTGCTCACCTTGGTAGGAATTCCACTCGTGCAAATACTTTTGTTCTATCTGGAACTACCAGTAATTGGGGGCAACCTGCTCGGCCCATATCTTGCATTTACCATTTTGGCTGATCCTTCGAGGCAGATCCCGCTACTCAAGTCGTTCATACAGACCGACTTTTTCAGAATCGCCATGTTCCCAGGATTTGGTTTTGCGGCACTCCTTGCGGCAGGAACCATCTTCATTGAAAGAAAGATGCTTGCCAAGCTGCAGCTTCGCGTGGGTCCATTCTATTGTGGAAAAATTGAAGGCATCTTGCAGCTTATGAGTGATGGCATCAAACTACTCTCAAAAGAGATCATAATTCCTGCCAAGGCAGACAAGCCAATATTTTGGGCAGCTCCGATCCTCTTTGTAGCAACGGCTGCTGCCTTTGTCTCGCTGATTCCAGTAGCAGGAGGTGGTTGGGTAGTAGCAGACGTAGACGTTGGTGTAATTGCAGTCTTTGCGGTAATTGGATTTTTCCCAGTCATCACAGTGCTGTCGTCGTGGTCAGCAAACAGCAAATTCCCCTTCATCGGGGGAATCAGGGCACTTCACCAGATGGTCTCATTTGAAATCCCACTTATTTTGTCGGTTCTTGGAGTGGTGATTCTTACCGGAACACTAAATCTAAGCGAGATTGTTGAAAGCCAGCACACCTATTGGTGGATTATCTTTTTACCAATAGGCGCAATTGTGTTTTTCATTGCGATGCTTGCAGAGCTTGAAAGGATTCCATTTGACCTGCCAGAAGCAGAAAGCGAAATAGTTGCCGGCTGGCTTACTGAATTCTCAGGAATGATGTACGGACTTGTGCAGCTCGGCTCGTATCTGAAACTGTATGCATTTGCAGCACTCTTTGTGGTTTTGTTCCTTGGAGGATGGAACGGCCCAAACGTGTGGCCACCATTCCCACCAGAAATAATTGAAAAGGGAATCGAGATGGGTCCAGTCACTGCCCACTTTCCAGGACTCCCACTACTTGAACAACAAATGCTCAACGATGTACTGTGGTTCGTAGTGAAGGTAGTCGGAGTCATCTTCTTTATCCTGCTTCCAAGAGGTGTCTTTCCAAGAATCAGAATTGATCTATTATTGCACATTGGCTGGTACAAATTAATCGGTCTTGCATTTGTTAACATCTTTATAGCACTCGGCTTGCTGTATGCCGGAGTGTTGGGGCCGGAGGGAATATTGTAAAATGGGAACTGCGACAGGAATCATCAAGGCACTTAACTCTGGAATTAAGCATCTTGCAGTCAAACGATTCACGCTAAGGTATCCGGAACAGAAGCTAAAGTTTGTAGGAGATGGGTACCAGTTTGATCCGACCAGCGGTGTGGGTATTGCAGGATACAAGGGCCGACACATGCTCTTTCATGACAAGTGCACCGGCTGCCAGCTATGCTCAATTGCATGTGAGGGAGTGGCAGAAGCAATCGCAATGGTTAAGGTCCAAGAGGAATGGAAACAGAACAAAAAGGCAATTATGCCGCAAATCGACTATGGCAAGTGCGTTTTTTGCGGACTGTGTGTTGACGCGTGCCCATTCTACGCACTATACATGACAAATGATTACGAATTGTCTTCATTTACAAAGGAAGGATTGATCTACACACCTGCACAACTACAGGTAAAGCCAAACGTGCAGCAGGACGCAGAAATCGTCTTCGATAAGAGAGGTGCAACACATGGCTGACGCAGTATTTTTAGGCCTTGCCGTAATTACAATAGGCTCCGCAATAGCCGCACTAGAAATACGTTCACTGATTTATGGCTCAATCGCACTGATGGGAACACTTGGCGGAATTGCCGGCTTCTTTTTACTTTTGGACTCACCGTTTGTGGCAATGTTCCAAATTGCAGTATATATTGGCTCAATTGCAGTCTTGATTCTTTTTACAGTCATGCTGGTAAGACGGCAGCTCATCTTCATCAAGATTGAAGACAAACGAAGAAGGTATGCTGGAATCGGCCTAATGCTTGTGATGATGGTTGCACTGGGCGCGATAATTCTCAGCTCTGGAATCAAATCAATCCAGACAGAAGAACCACCTGTGGACTTTAGGACAATAGGTGCAGACTTTCTCACATACTACTGGCCAGCTCTGGTGTTGATGGGGCTCATCTTGGCATCAGCTGTAATTGGCGCACTTACTTTAGCAAGGAGGGAGGATGTAACAAATGACCAATACAATGAGTGACTTTCTTATAGTGTCGATCGCATTGTTGGCAATCGGAATTTACGGCATATCTGTGAAACGAAATGCAATCCGTATGCTTTTTGCAGTAGAGATTATAGTTAACGCAGCTAACCTCAACTTGGTTGCTTTTGCAAGATTTCTGCCAAGCAGCCAAGGACAAACGTTTGCGCTATTTTCGATTGCGATCGCAGCAGCCGAAGTTGGTGTTGGACTCGCACTGATCATAGTAGCATATAGAATGTACAAGAACGTCGACATTGCCGAATTCAGGAGTCTGAAGGGATAGTGGAATTCGCATTGCTGCAGGCAGTATTCCTGCCTCTCTTACTGGCACCAGTAGCTTATGTAATTGGACGTAAAATGGGACCAAATGCAGCGACTTGGTTTACTTTTGGCTTGTTGTTGTACTGCACATTCTTGTTAATCGATGTGGCTCTAAAAGGCACATATGAGGAACACTACCAGTGGACCGGACTTTTCGGCGAGTTCGGATTCAAGCTTGATGGACTGGCAATTCCATTTGCAATCATAATTTACATTCTAAGCACGGTGCTTACCTTGTATTCAAAACCATACATGCTTCACAAATTCCACGAGTTCTTTGAGGAACATACAGGCCATTCCACTGGGGGCTCTCACGGTGGCCAGACAACTGCACTTATAGAATCAGAAGGGTATGCAAGATACGTCAACAACCAGTCAGGCCTGTACTTTGCGCTATATCTGGTATTTGCAATGGGAATGCTTGGAACAGTACTTGCTACAAACCTCATTGAATTTTACATTTTCTTTGAAGTTATGCTGATTCCGGGTTTCTTTTTAGTGGCATTCTGGGGTGATGGTCCGCGAAGAAGAATCTCACTGATGTTTCTGTTTTGGACACACGTTGGCGCAGTCGTTCTCTTACTTGGATTTTTGACAATAGGTCTGTCTGTTGGAAGCTTTGACTTTGCAGCAATACAAGAATCAAAGATCCCGCAAGATGTAGTCATGTTTGCCGCAGTGGCAATAATTTTGGGACTTGGCGTCAAGCTTGCCGCATTTATGTTCCATATATGGTTGCCATATGTACACGGTGCCGCACCGACTCCAATTAGCGCGCTTTTGTCTCCTGCGATGATCGGAATTGGTGCTTATGGCATCTTTAGGCTGGTTATAGAATTTTTGCCAAACGTTTACTCGGAGCTTGCAATCTGGTTGCACATCTGGGGTCTTGCCACAATGATTTATGGTGGTGCAATGGCACTGATGCAGGATGACGTAAAGAGACTCTTGGCATATTCCAGTGTAAGCCAAATGGGATACATACTGTTTGGAATTGGTTCGTACTCTACACTGGGGCTTGCTGGAGCAGAGTTCATGTATGTGACTCACGGCTTGGGCAAAGCTCTGCTTTTCATGACTGCAGGAATTCTCATTGTACAGTGTGGCACTAGAAGCCTCACAAAGCTTGGAGGGCTTGCAGGCAAGATGCCAATTACTGCAGTATGTGGGGTGATTGGTGCACTTACAATAGCGGGCGTTCCGCCAACAAGCGGTTTTATGGGAGAATGGACGCTCTTTGCAGGCTCACTTGATACTGCAGTAAAAGAAAACGCAGCTACTGGTTCTGTTCTTAGGTATGTGGTATTTGGACTCGGCCTCGTTGCAACAGTAATTACAATGTCATACATGCTTTGGATGCTCAAGCGAGTCTTCTTCGGAAAACTTCCAGAACATCTGTCTCACGTAAAGGAGGCAAGCTGGTACATGACTGCACCAATGATGGTGCTTGCAGGATTTACAATTGTGGTTGGAATATACCCAGACATCTTCTTTGAAGATATAATACCGTACATGAAAGGAGTGCTCGGTGTATAATGGTAGAAGCTAGCATGACTCGATTTGCACTTGAAGCGGGGCCAATCAATGCTTGGCTTGTATGGATATTACCGTTTGTTGCAGCACTGATCGTTCCAGCAGTGGGAAGGGTCTCACACAGAGCCACTGGATGGGTGGCAATAGGCTTTGCCGCAGCAAGCGCACTTTCTGCAGCAACGATGTTCTCTGGAGCTTTGGAAGCACACGAGATACATGATCAGGTCAACTGGATCTCGACAATAGGAATCAAGGCAGGGGTATTGGCGGATCCACTGGCAGTAATTATGGCAAACGTTGTTGGGTGGATTTCATTTTTGATCATGGTGTACAGCACCGGCTACATGAAAGGTGACAAAGACATTGTCAGGTTCTGGTTCTGGATGATGTTCTTTGTTGGCTCAATGCAGTTGATAGTTCTATCGGATAACTTGCTTATGATGTTCTTTGGATGGGAGGGTGTGGGACTTGCATCTTATGCTCTGATTAGTTTCTGGTACAGGGACAAAGACAAGGATCACGTAGGAGTCAAAGGACGCACAGTCTTGGGTCTTGCAGAATACTATTCTCCAACACACGCAGGTATGAAGGCGTTCATCATGACCAAAGTCGGTGACATCATGATGCTTGCAGGCATGTTCCTCATCTTTGCGTTTGCAGGTACATTTGGATTCAGAGAACTCATGCATGATACTGCATGGGCATCAGCAATGCAGGCGCAGGGTCTCTTGGTCCCAGCAGCAGTCTTGCTCTTTGGAGGCGCGATTGGAAAATCTGCCCAGTTCCCGCTAAACGAGTGGCTACTTGAGGCAATGACTGGACCGACTGCTGTCTCGGCCCTCATTCATGCGGCAACTATGGTCAAGGCCGGCGTCTTTTTGGTTGCAAGGCTTGGACCGTTGTTCTTTGCACTTGGTGCTGCAGGATTCCTAGTTGATGATTTCTTTATGGTGGTAGCATGGGTTGGCGCAATTACGGCGCTGCTTTTGGCAACACAAGGCATGGTCAACTCTGAGATCAAAAAGGTTCTTGCATACTCGACTGGCTCTCAGATAGGCTATATGATGATGGCACTGGGGGTGGCAGGACTGTCACACCAGTTCGTTGATGGATACACTGCAGGATTCTTCCACCTTACTTCACACGCAATGTTTAAGGCCTCACTCTTTATGGCTGCAGGATCCTTATTACATACAGTAGGATCCAGATTCATGACTGATATGGGTGGTCTCAGAAAACACATGAGAAAGACATACGCGTTTATGTGGGCCGCAGGTCTTGGCCTGATGGGGGCTCCGTTTATCACAACGGGATTTTGGAGCAAAGATGCAATCTTTGCAGCAGTGTACGAATCAGGAAGTACATGGGCGATCCCACTGTTTGCAATGGCGGTTTTGACTGCAGTGATTACTGCTTTCTACACCACAAGAATGATCGGCATGGTCTTCTTTGGTGACAAGTCAAAACACATAGTGCACATGGAAAAGGAAGGACACCACATCCATGAAGCACCACTTTCAATGTGGGTGCCGTACGGAATCCTGGCCGCTCTGACAATCGGAATAGGTGTAATCGGCCTTACCGCAGAGCATGGGATTCATGAAGTGTTCACCGAGTACCTTGCACACACATTCCACATAGAATCGGAGCACGAGGTAACAGAGAGCTCAGAACTGCCATCATTTTTGGCCGGAATAAATCCGGTGGCACTCATGGCGTCCCTAGCAGCATTTGCGATAGGAATAGGCCTTGGCTATGTATTTTACATTGGAAGGTTCGTAGACCCAGTCAAGTTCGTAAATTCAAACATCTTCTTTTACGCTATTCACAAGACAATTCTCAACAGGTGGTACTTAAACGCCATGGTGTACTGGTGCTTCGTTGTCGCACCACTGTGGATTGCAAGGGGCGTTTGGAGATACTTTGAGAGGACTGCAATAGATACAGGCATGAATGTGGGCTTTGAGCGCGCAATAGGATGGGGTGCCAAAGTCGTGCAGGCAACTCAGACTGGTGTTGCGCAGTCATATCTGTATGTATTTGGAGCAGGAATCCTCTTTGTGGTCCTGTTTTTGTTCATTTAGGGTGATACAATGATAGAGATTACCTCGACTCCAATAATTTTGGTTGCAATTCTTGGCACAATTGGAATGGTGCTTCCGATAATTGGCATAGCAAAGAAGGAAAGAGGATCAAATTCACTATACGCTGCAATAGCCTTTGGCGCACTGATTGCATCGATTGGGTATGTTGTGTATGAGATTGTGACAAATCAACTTCCGTCGGGTTCTGTGTTCTCTGAGGATGTCTTGGCAAATGACTCGTTTAGCGGACTGTTTGCAATCGCAATGCTGATTGTGGCAATAATCACCACCGCTGGCTCATTTAACTTTATGAGGGGACAAGCGCACACACCAGTCTACTATTCTCTTATCTTGCTTTCCACCATAGGAATGGTTCTAGTTGCGTACTCGACTGATCTTGTAATGCTGTTTGTAGCATGGGAACTGATGAGCATTCCCACATACGTTCTTGCAGGATTTATGAAAAAGAATCCAAGCTCAAACGAGGCAGCACTCAAGTACTTTTTGTTTGGCGCGCTTTCATCTGCAATCATAATTTACGGAATATCAATAGTGTACGGTCTGACAGGTACCACAAACATTGGAGGTGTGATAAGCGGACTTGCTGAAGTAGATCAATCCATGATGCCTCTTGCATTGCTTGCAGTAGGCATGTTCATCGCAGGGTTCGGCTTTAAGATGGGCCTTGTACCATTCCACATGTGGTTGCCAGACACTTATGAAGGGGCGCCTCCGACAATCACAGCTCTCCTTGCAGCAGGAACCAAAAAGGCTGGATTTGCAGCAGCGTTACGCGTCATCATAATGGGTACGGTAGCACTAAATCTTGACTGGACACTGGCACTCGGAGTAATCGCAGTAATGACAATGACTGTTGGAAACATTGCAGCAATCATGCAGAAAAACATCTCAAGAATGCTTGCGTATTCCAGTATTGGTCATGCAGGCTACATACTAATTGGCCTTGCAGTTGCTCCATTTACGCCCCTTGGCATACAGGGATCTTTGTTCCACGTCTTGAATCACTCAGTCATGAAGGGTGCAGCATTCATTGCAATTGCAGGAATTGTAACTACAATCGGCATAACAAACATCGACAAGCTTAGGGGTCTTGGAAGAAAAATGCCGATCATATCGCTGGGACTTGTAATATCGCTTTTGGCTCTTGCCGGCGTGCCACCAACTGCAGGATTCTGGAGCAAACTCATCTTGTTTGGCGCAGCACTTGATCCGGCGGTGCCGTCGTGGGCAGCGTGGCTTGCAATAGCAGGTGTTCTCAACTCGGCGCTCTCTGTGGCGTACTATGGTTGGCTGATTAGAAAGATGTACTTTGAAGGAGAGACAGAAAAGAGAATTGCAGAGCCAAAGGCAATAATTGGTGTCATGGTGTTCTCGATAATCTTCCTTGTAGCAATAGGAGTGTATCCGGATCCAATAATTGAATTTACAAAGAACGCCGTTCCGGTTCTTGGAACTTCGTTTATAGCTTCAGGGTAGTAAGTCTTAGAAGATATTCTAGGTGGGATTTTGCATCATTATCTGGAATTATTCGAAGGCTTGATGTGGCCTTTGTGGCATAGTCTTTGAGCAGCTCTTCCATGTGGTTAAAGACATCACGTGGGTCTAAGCTTCGCTTGACTAGTAAGTTGAAGAGCTTGTCCTCGTTTTTCCAGTCTATGAGATCGTCACGTATCTGATATGCAATTCCTATGTTTCTGCCGTACTCGGATAGCGCAATTATCTCGTCTTCACTACCGTTACCAAGGATCGCTCCAAGTCGTGCTGCGGTCTCAAAGGCAGTTGCAGTTTTGTACTCGATTACCCTCAGATAATCATCAAATGTGAGGTCTTGACTTGTCTCAAGTCTTGTCTCTATTACCTCGCCTTCGCTCATGAGCATTGCAGTATTTGCAAGGTCGCGCGTGATTCTTGGGTTGTTGAGTCTTGATGAGATGTTTAGTATCAGTCCCAATACAAAATCTCCAGTCAGAATGCTTGTGTTGTAGCCGTATTTGATGTGGAAAGGATCTTTGTGCCTTCTTGATGTTTCGTTGTCGATTATATCATCATGAATTACGGATTCTGTGTGCAAAAACTCTACTGCACATCCGGCAGCATATGCACGCTCATCTATTTTGCCTACCGATTCTGCAGCCAAAAGCAAGATGAGCGGCCTGATTCTTTTTCCACCTTCTATGGCGTACATAAGGGGTTGCATGAATTCGGATTTGGAGTATAAAGCTAATTCTGATTCTAGAGCGTCATCTATTTTTGTGATATAATCCTTGTATGTCTCAAGGAGCGGGTTGATTTTTAGATTTTTTCGATCCAAAAAACTTGCACTGCCGATCCTTTTTTTTTGAGAGTATTAATATTTGTGGGTAGTTGGTTGTGGGTTTTGACGCACGTACACAAAAGAATGGTGCTCCCGCCGGGATTTGGACCCGGGATCCCCGCCTTGAAAGGGCGATATGCTTGACCGGACTACACCACAGGAGCCCGTTGCATCGACGGATTGAGACCTTAAAATCGTTTTGAACATGAAAGATTTTTTTATTGGCACAAAGTGGTAATGACATGAAATCTCTTTCAGAAAAAATCGACGCAATAATTGAGCAGAAAAGTTTGCTAAAGCATCCATTCTATCAAATGTGGAGCGAAGGAAAACTCTCACAGGAATCGCTTGCTGGATACTCAAAGGAATACTTTCAGATGGTAAAGGCTGTACCTTTGTTTGTAGGACACATAGCACAACTTGCACCAAGCAATCTTGTAAGCGAAATCAGAGAAAACCAGGAAGAAGAAGCGGAACACATACAGCCATGGATTGGTTTCGCAACAGGGCTGGGTGTTGACTATGGCGAGATCTCAAACTATGGAGGACTTGCAAATACAAAGGAGGCTGTGTCTGAGTTGTCTGGCTTGATTACGTCTCTGGAATCAGGGGCAGCAGCAATGTATGCTTTTGAAAAAGAGATTCCAAAGATAAGCCACACAAAGCTGGACGGCCTTGGCAAATTTTATGGAATTACTTCGAATAGTGCAACAGAATATTTCAAATTGCACATGGAGGCAGACATTCGGCATGCAGCAACTTGGGCAAAGATATTGGATGAAATTCCGCAAGAAAGACACGATGAGCTACTTCAAGTGGCAGAAAAGTCACTTGATGCACAAAATCATCTATTGGACAGCTGCTACCAAGCTTACTGCCAATGACATTTATATTAAAGAGAAATCTGTTTTTTGGGGCCCATAACTCAGCTTGGTAGAGTAACCGGCTCATAACCGGTGAGCCAAGGGATCGAAGCCCTTTGGGCCCATTACCCTCTGGGTAGCGAAACCTTGTTTCTGCAAACTTTTCGTTATGATTTTTTCAATTCGATTTACAATTAGTCCGATATTTTCTATTTTCATTTAAAAGACAGGTAGCGAGCCCTTCCCGGTTTCGCTACCTTAGCTATGTTAATCTTGTAAAAAATAGGGGAAGGTTTCGTAATGAGAGGGGCGTTGAAGCTTCGATCCTATGTTGTGATTGTCGACGCCATCATAAATTTAGTTATAGTCTATCCTGCAGAATAATTCAAGTCGAATCAGACAAAAAAATACAGGTGTTAAGACCTGTTACTGAGTTCCATCTCTATGCATTTTTCACAAACTGTAGCTGCTTGGGCTGCTCTTTTTGCTGCTTCGGCAAAAACATCAGTTACTTCCTGAACCTTTCTTTTTACTTCAGCATCACTGCTTGTTATCTGAGCCAATTGATTGGCAGTAAGTGCAGCCAACTGAGCAGCTTGCGCAGTCTGACTTGCTGCTTGCAATGTTTCTGCCAATTCTTTAGCTTCTACAGATCTTCGTGATGCTCTTATGGAAGCTTGACACGCTTCTTGTGCTGATTGCATAGCGTTTTTTGCATTCTCTTGTGGAGACATGTGCAACAATATCTCACAAAATTATAAAAGAAGATCCTTGATTAAATCAAGTAAAAATTTAACACTTCAACTGCACCACATAGTATTATTCCTATGATCTGTTGATCGTATTCCAACAACAGCATTCATTCCACGTACAATTAGGACATTCATTTGGTGATCTTGATTTTCTACACTCAGAAGGCAGACAACCACAATCAGCACATTTTATTTCCATGTACCATCACTTAGTAGAGATAAGCATCTTTCCAAGCGTGTTTAGGATTATCTTTGAGCGACCTCGTTCAAGTTTTTCTACATCAACCAAACCAAGCTGAACTAGCCCTTTAGATTCGTTATTTCCCTGAATGTGGTAACTCAAAAGTGGTTTCCCAAAATCAGTAATTTTGGTAAGCTCTTCTAGGCTTTCTATCGAACCTCCGGAACTATCTATTGCCTGCAGGATCTTGATCTTTGCATCAGAGATTATCTCATTGTAGCTGAGCTTCAAAATTGGCAACATCATTGGTTTTCCTTCTGCATCGATTCCAAATGCCTTGATCCCATTTACAAATGCACATGAAAGTGCGGCACATCCTATCATTTTATCTCCTGCACTGACGTTTATGAGAATCTGTTCAAACTGACCTGCTTCTTTTTTCAATATATCAGCCACATGTCCCATTGCACTTCTGATAACATCTGGTTTTGTTATTATTCTCAGAGATATTGGTATGCCAAGCGTGGTTCTGAGATTTCTAGCAAACTCATCAGCATCATCTTTGTCTTCCTGATAATGAAACAGGACAAGCTTGTGTATTGGAAAATTCCTAATTCCTGCCAAGATTCCGTCACGATCCTCGCCAAAAGTTGCAATCTGGATGGTCTGCTGTACCATTGTGGTGCTATCTATTGATAGTACTAAAGTATTAAGTTGAACTGTTCAATTATTCCTTGAATCAAATCATTCTATGAACGGTTCAACAAAATCTTTACAGATTTGGAAATAATCTTTTAACAGATTTCATTGTCAGTGTATCGTGAAAAATAATTACATCATGATGGGGATTATCGGAATAATAGCTATTGCAGCTGCAATTATTGCTGCAAATTTTATGGTCAGCACACCACAAAACATCGCTCAGCAGCGTTTTGGTTCTGTTGACGTTACAATGGGCTCGCCAGTACTCGGATCGGATTCAGCCCCGATTACAATTATAGAATTTGGAGATTACCAATGTCCACAATGTGACAGGTGGTTTAAGACAATAAAACCAGACATTGAGGAGCAGTACATCAATACAGGAAAGGTAAATCTTTACTTTGTAGATCTTGCGTTTTTTGGCCCAGATTCGACAAATGCCGCAGAAGCGACATATTGCGCAGGCGACCAAGGCAAATACTGGGAATTTCACAACATCTTGTATTCTAGCCAGCAGGGAATCAATGATGGTTGGGCAAGTTCCGATAACCTCAAGTCATTTGCCTCACAGCTGAGTCTTGACAGGAATCTTTTTGATAGCTGCCTTGATTCTGACAAGTACAAAAACAGGGTTGAGAAGAACGTTTTAGAAGCAAAGCGGAACGGAGTAAGTGCAACACCTACATTTATCATAGTTGGGCCAAGTGGTGAGCAAGAAACCATCGAGGGAGCTCAACCATTTTCTATTTTCAAGCAAGTCTTGGATTCGATGGCATGAACCATGATATATTGAAAGTAATCTTTGCAGAACGCAAGTATCTTACTGTTGCATCGGTGATCAGTATCGGTTTTTTCATCCCACTTTCCTTACTATCAGAATACATCTTTATCAGTCCGTATCTTGTAATGCATGTTCCACTTGATGGAATGTTTGGCTTTGCATTGATTGTTATAGTATCTGTTTTGTCGGGCATTGTGATTAGCATGAATGTGTATAGGATTAGATTGTTGCAGCAAAGCAAAACCAAGATGGGCGGAAGCCTGCTTGGTTCCATAATTGGTGCTTCTGCAGGGGCGTGTAGTTGTGGCCCTGTCGGCTTTGCCGCGATCTCTACATTTGGAACAATAGGTGGAGTGGCAACCGCATTTTTATCAAATTATGAGATACCGTTACGCCTTGGCGCAATTGCGATTCTTGCCTACACATATTATTCTACAACAAAGGCCCTGACCTTTGAGTGCAAGCTCAAAAAATAATTGAATGATTCAAGAAAAAATTGCAGGATCTGGACAAATGCTTAATACTTTTTTTGGGATTCGTAGTCTTCAATGAGACAAAAACTAAAGCTGCTAGCAATATTTGCGATTTTGCCAATGCTGGTAATTTCGACATCAAATCTTGCTGCGGCACAAACAACGGAAGAGCCTGGATCTGTTCTAAAACTCTCACGGGCAAGCGTTCCTGCAACCATACCGATGCACAAAGGATGGTTTGATGGAAAGCCTGTCTATTACATCATAACGGATTCTAGTGATAAAAAACACGCAGATGACATCTCAAAGGCTCAAAAATGGAAAGTCGAGCTTGCACCTCCTCTTGCCAAAACTCCAAAAGCATCACTTGATGCAGTCTATGTCTTTACAAACGGCAAAAAGGGTAGTGGCATTCATGGATTCCAAGACGAAGTCTTTACAAGCACTCCTGCGCAGACAGAAAAATACACTGCCATTAGATCACATATCCATGTAACATGGAAAGATGCATCAAAGGCTACTGTATTAGATTCAGTCAAAAAGATACAGGATGCTGAAAAGAAAGGACTTGTAACACTCCAGACACTTGACAAAGTTGTCCTAAACATGCCGCAAATTGTGTGGCCTGGAGGACAGATGGAAGTACGAGCTGACAAAAAAATCTCTGATGACATGCCATATGTTGGAGGACAAGTCACAAACATTGACACAAAGAAAATGCAGGTTACATTTGTTGCACATAGAGGTTGGGGCCCAGACGGACGATCCATTTACTATATCATAACTGATGCAACACCATCTGATCCTGCAAAGATGATGGGCGTTCTTAATGCACCAACGCTTGCACCTACACTAAAGAGTCCTGCGGCAGTTGACTTGTTCCAATTCATGAATGGAATCAAGGGTTCAGGCCCAATGGGATTCCAGGCAGGAATTGCAGCGTCAGCGCCAGGAGATTCTAACTATTCTCCACTATGGAGAATTTCCATGATAGGATGGAAGGATCCTGCAAAGGCATCAGTACTAGAAACAACAAGCGACATCAACGCACTCAAATCAGCAGGAATGATCGACGTTTCATTGGCAAGACCAATGAATAAAGATCATGTAGTGAACTGTCCGTTCATCAATCCGTTCCAGTAAAAACGGATTTTCCTTTTCTTTTTAATATCAATAGTTTAACAGTTCAAGAAAAAACTGCTCAATCTGGACAAATTCTTTAATATTTTTCAAACCAGATATGGGCGTTGAATTATCGATATGTTGTAGCGATTGCAGGCGGCATAGTTGTAGCTGGAATAGTTCTGGGATTTTACGCCTACCAACAACCAGATTCTACTACAAACAGTATAGAAACAGATACCAAACTAGCCACAAATCAAGTCCAAATTACAAATGGAGTCAAACACATCATACCACTTGATGAAATCAAAAGCGGCGGCCCGCCAAAAGACGGCATTCCATCAATTGACAACCCCAAATTTGTCAAAGACGCAGAATTTCTCTCAGGTGATGATCTGGTGATTGGGTTGAGGCTCAATGGGGAATCACGCGCATACCCTCTGTCCATTTTGGTATGGCATGAGATTGTAAATGACAAAATAGGCGACACACCAGTGGCCGTGACATACTGCCCGTTGTGTTTTACCACACAGGTATTTGATAGAATCATAGATGAAAAAGAAACAGAATTTGGAACGTCAGGAAAACTCTACAACAGCAATCTGGTAATGTATGACAGAAATACTGATTCTATGTGGAGTCAGGCTTTGGGGCAGGCAGTAGTTGGCGAGCTAACGGGATACGAGCTGAAAAGAATTCCATTTGATTTAGCAAAATGGTCAGATTGGAAGAAACTATACCCTGATACTATAGTATTATCTACAGATACAGGATATTCCAGACCGTATGGTTCTGATCCGTATGGTGACTATTACACTGATTCACGAGTAATATTTCCTGTCAAAAATTCAGACGACAGAATGCACTCAAAGGAGATAATCTTAGGATTTGACCACGATAAATCATACAAAGCGTACAAGCTTTCAGATATCCAATCACAAAAAATCATCAACGACAACATCAATGGGAAAAATCTTGTTCTTGTGTCATTGGCTTCATCTCTAGTGCGCGCATTTGATGGTATGGTAGACGGCCAAGTTCTAGAGTTCACATTAAATGAAAATACAATGACTGACAAACAAACAGGCTCAAAATGGAGTCTTGATGGACTAGCAATTTCTGGGCCCTTAGAAGGAAAACAGATTGAGAGAGTACCGTTTAATCCGGGATTTTGGTTTGAGTGGGTCGCATTTCATCCTACCACTGAGGTCTATTTAACAACTTGAAGCCAATAACCAAATCCGTAATATTTGGAACAATAACGGTTCTTGCTTATCTTGGAATTGTGGTACTCACAACACCCGCACTAGATCCAATCAGTGCAATGTCTGCTGCAATTCAGCTAAACTCACCAATCATCATAGGTATGGGAATAGGAGTTGGAGTACAGTCATTTCTTTCTGATTATTCAAAGAAATTTGGCTGCAGTCTTGCAATGAAGCGTAGAACCGCTGGCGGAAATTCTGGCAGCACTGTGATTGCATCGTTTTTTTCGTTTTTTTCTCTGATTCCGCTTGGTTGCTGTGGCTGGTGGTTATACGCAATATCGTTTCTACCAAGCATATTTGGTACTGGGTTATCTGCTGCTTTGATTAATTACAGCCAACCATTGTCTTATGCGGGTCTTGCCATAACTTTTGGATTTAATATTATCACATATTACAAAATAAGACAAAAGAAAAGACAAATCAAGATAAACTGAAAACTTGGACAGCCAGTATGGGGAAAGGGGGCTAAGCGCTGTCCAAGCTTATCATAGACGTTACAGCATGCAAGAGTCTATGTATTTTAAATTCAATCAGAGATTAAAAACAACATCTTCAACGATGCAAATTTTGGTTTAACTGTTTGATGTGCAATATCAATACTTGAAAAACCAATCTGGTTCGAAGGTACCTATCACAATCCTCCAACAAAGCAGGAACACACTGCAAAATTGTGGCTCAGTGCACTAGATGTGTTTGTAGACCTGAACAAAAATAGCGTTACAGGCATAGATCCAGGTGTAGGAAATCCAGCAGGATCTCCACCGGCATCAGTCGAACATGCTCAAGCCAAGAATGCCGCACAAGCAAAGGCAGTTAGCGAGTTAAAGCAAAGTGATCTGACGATCAATCTGCTCGCAATATACCAAACTCCAGAGCATCCTGATGGAATCGCATTCTACATGATCGATTCTACTGATGGCAGTGAGTTAAGTGTTGGAGTAGACCTTAGCAACAACCAGATTGTGGACAAATACACAGCCAAGGTGATAAGGGAGAGAAACTGAAATGAAAACTTCACTTAAATTACTAGGTGCTGTTGCAAGCGTCTTTCTCATACTGGGAGTAGGCATTAATGCATATGCCTCATCCACACCGTACCTGACTACCATCTCAAAAAACGAGGACATCCTCTACAACTACGACTTCATTCAAACCACAGTTCCATTGAGCAGTAATGTTGATTGGCCAATTACCATGATTCACTGTTGTAATGCAGATGTAAACAAAGTAAAATACATTTACTTTGGGATAAACCCATTTGCAAACGAAATGAAATATCAAATGAATGATGGAGCTGGATGGATTACCGACACCGATAGAGGAACCAAAGCAGTGGTATGGTCGTCTGCATTAGGTCAGTACGTGAACCTACATCAACGAGTATATGCACCAAATCCGCCCGATTATGCACAAAATATCAGCTGGGGCAAGTACACTGTGAGTTCTACTCATTATGATAACTATCCAATTGAATCGTGGAGTGGATATAGTGAATATGCTGAAGGCGATTTTAGAGCAATTGCCATTAGCAAAGGCTATACTGCTTACTCGAACAATGTAAACTTCTTCAACAACGATAACAGAGGATGGGTAGATTCAAGTCATTACTTCCAAAGTAACGGGTACGCAACGCGAGTTGTCGTACCATAAACTCATTTTTTATTGAGTAATTTATCAAAGCGATTAGATTCAGATTATGACCAACTGTTCAAGAGAGGATGTTTTTGATGAAGAAATATTTGATAATTGGCAGTATTCTGATAGGTGCTTCACTTTTCTCGATAATTCCGGTTTTTTGCAACGAATTAGCGCATGTATTTGGGAGCTATTGCTTGGACTGGGAGTTTTTTTATACCGTGCTTCCTTTGTCGTTGGTTTTGTTTGTAGTCGGCGTTGTCAGCATTGTTCGCACTAGACTCAAGGGAATTAATGATAAAACAATAATCTTGATTGTTCTTATCGCAGCTGTTCCTCTTTCTATATCGATACTGTACGTTGGTCAACCAATTTTTATCACAATTGAAGGTCTAAAACATGAATACAAAGTGGATGAACCGATTGCATTTGAAATTAAAGCGGTTGGATTTGGAAACGTATGTCCTATGCCCAACGCTGTAATCTTTAAGACAAATAAAGTCTTATCATCAACAGACACAAACATAGTTTGGGCTGATTTTAAATCGGCGTGTGTAGATTCCCAATACAAAATAATTAATCATTCATGGAAGATGGGGCAAATTACCAAAGAACAAATCATTCTAAATGAACCTGGAAAGTATAAGCTAAGCGTAAGTTATGGCAATAAACAAAATGAAAAAGAATTTGTAATTCTAAGTTAATTGAGGGTTGGGCATAATTGCACACCAAATTTTGAACCATTTCTCAAAATAATTTAATAAAAAAAGCTAAGGATCACATTCTTGCTATGTCATTGTCAACATGCAAATCAAGAAGATCCTCAGCAAGATTAGACACGAATCCATCCTTATTGGCATTTTGCATCTGATAGGTTTGCTCTCATTGTGTAATGATTCTGACCAGATAAAACGAGGAAGACCATACGTGTATCCAACTACAGTCATGCTACGATGTTTTGTGGTGCAGATATGGTTTAGAATCCCCTCCAACAACGCATTATGGTATTATTTCTCAATTGACATAACACACAACCAAAAAGTGATGAGGGCATGCGGCCTGAACTGTATCCCAGACAGAAGAACCTTTGATCGTCGTTTCAAGGTCATTCCAGTACAGAACATCATCTGTATCCTAGGACAGAGGTTCCTAAGAGAGGATCTGGTACAAAGAGATGCAGCTGTAGATTCGGCCATCATACCATGCAAGAAGGTCTGGCATAAATCAGACATCAAACAAAACCACATCCCAATCTCTGGCATTGACACCGATGCCAGATGGGGATTCTCAAAATCAAAGGGATGGATATTTGGCTACAAGCTGCACATGTGCTGTTCCACCGGAAAACTAGCAGTACCGTTGTCTGCCAGTATCAGCACGGCAAACGTCTATGATCCCCACATGTACGGTATTCTAATTGAGCCACTTGCCGGCCTGGTATCGCACATGGCAGCTGATTCAATATATTCTGGCAAGGATCTGTACGATTATTCTGAGGGCAGGGGAGTACTCCTTGTGTGTCCGATCAGGAGGTACCGGCACACCAAAGGGATTCGCCTGAAAAGACACCGTCTGTTCTGCTCAAGGAAGGGTCAGAGAATAATACGTAAGCGGGGTGCCATCGAAAGGCTGTTTGATAGGATAAAGGATACCTTTGGGATAGAGCCGCTCCCGGTAAGGGGAATGGACAACGTGTCATCGTATGTATTGGTGTGCGTCTTTGTGTACCAGATTGCCATATACTGGAATTGTGTGACTGGAAAAAAGAATCCGCAATATGTCAAGCACATGCTTGGGTGCTAGATTTTTTTTTGGAAGGAATTATGCCCAAACCTCAACTACTTATAACCAAGTTCGCCTATGGCGAGAAAAATAATCAATAGATTTTATGCGTTCCAACACTTAGGAACGTTATTGTCATACTGTTATTATCAATATCGTACAGAATTCTGTACCGTCTTCCAATTTCATAGGCGTGTATGCAATTGTATCTTGCTGTCTTGTGAATGCCTAATTGACGAGGATCCTTGCTGTCTGCAAGATTTTTTATGACGTCATTTACCTTTTTCTGCAACGATTTATCTAATTTTTTGTATTCTCTTTTGAATCTGTTATCAAAAAGGACATTCCACAAGTCAATCGGTCGTTTATTTTTGAAGCCAGTTTATTGCGTCATCGGCATTGGTAAACTTCTTAAACTTGAGTTTTCCTACCTTGTATTTTTCAATGGCCTCAATTTCTTCATTAGAAAAATCATCCACATCAGACGTTGACTTCGATTTTTGCATAAATCATTATCTACCTCAATATAATTAAGGCTTTGTACATTGTTGTAAGAGCATAAACTCAATGCCGTAAAATAATGTAAATACGACTATGACTGCATTCTAGAACAAAAAAAAAAAAAAAAAAAAAAATAACATAGGGGTATTCTAAGCCCCACAATGGCTCCCTGCCGTTTCCGGTTCCCATCGATTATGTATTGGCGCAACCCTTTGGGCCCATGATTTTTTCTTTGAGAATCAAAAATTCACTGGTTTTTGTTTCAATTGGCAAGTAATAGCGGGTGATTACGTGCCAATGCGGTTTTTCTTGGCGCCCTTGTTACTCGGTCTAATCTTATCATGTTCCTTTGATTGTGTCATAAAATTGATTTTATAGACACCATCCGAAATCTTTCTGATTCCGCCACCAACTAGCAGACCGTGCTTTTCTACGATCGAAACAATGGTATCAACCATTTCGTCAGCAAATTTGTCAGTGTGAGATGATTTAGTCTTGGCCACCCTCACAGTATCACAATATGTGTTAAAAAGTTTCAATAACTCTCTTAACAAACACGGGAAAGTTCCATTAAGTACTATGGCTGGATTACCTGATTTTCTCCATAATAAAGAAACCTTTAATGTAAAGTTAGGTACAAATAAAACGATGACGACAGCACAAACAGAACTAAACAAATTGGAAAAAAAGGTGGAGTTGCTGTCTAAGGCTATGCATCTACTACTTTTTGAGGAAAAAGAAACACTGTCAAAAAAAGAATCTAAAGAAATAGAGAAAAGACTGTCCTCTTACCTCAAAGGAAAAAAGAGCGAATTCGTGAATCTGGAAGATGTAACTAATGCTGGCAGTAAAAATACACAAAAGCGCACTAAAAGAGCTTAATTCGCTGCCCGCTAATACGAGAAGCAAAATTCTGGACGCTTGTAAATCTATGGCAAATGATCCTTTTGAAGGAGATGTAAAGCCACTTACTGGACTTTCTGGCGTGTTTAGGAAACGTGTTGGTGATTACAGGATTGCATTTAGTGTAAATTTTACAACAAACGAAGTGTTGATAATCAAGATTGGCAAAAGAGAAAAATTTTATGAAGAGTTATGATTAGGTAATTTGAAGAGACTCAACAAAACAAAAATCACGATAAAATACTGAATCAGGTAGATAAAAAACTAAAGAATGCCTTAATCCATACAAACATCTTTCCAAATGCTAAATATTTCTTGATAATTTTATCGATAAAAAATTAGAAAGTGGCATTCCAAGCCCACCAATGGCTTTCCGCCTGTTTCTCAGCCCCATTACATATTCTCGTAAACACTCTCACGCGGCTCGATTTTATGTATTATTATTTTCTTATCTACCCAAAACACCTCGTATACAAGCCTCAAACTTCCAATCCTTAACCTGTACATGGAGTCAAATCCCTTTAGCTTTGCCACATCATAGACTCTAACGGGAACCGGATTGTCTTTGAGTGTGATTATAATATCCTTTAACCTCTGTTTTGTTTTTGAATCCGTCTTTTTGATAAATTTCAGAACGCTAATCTTTGCGTTGACTTCAAACAAGTTAATCTAACGCTTTCATTAACGAGGATTCTTTTACGATTTTTTCTTTCTTTTTAATTGCTGATCTATCGCTTGATGTTGGTTCTTCTAGCGGTATGATTTTGTCAACCAAATTCTTGTATAGCAACCTCATCTCTTTAATTTCGTCTCTGATCATTTTGAGTTCTTTTGAGCTCATCTGATATCCTATATGGCAATAAAACAGTTTAAAGGCTTTGTTTTCTTAGGAGCGTGAAATTCAAAAATAATGAAAGGGATACTGTAAGCGTCCCAATTCGCTTCCTGCCGTTGTGTGGGGTTCGATCCTTACGTATGAGCACAAACCTTTGAATCTATAAAATTTTCTCTGATGATGAAAAATTCATCAATTTTCCATTTCAATTAAACAATTCCTTTGGAATTCAGAAAGAGATTTTCTAATTTGTACAGAGTTTTTCAAAAATCAAAGGATCAAAGCCTTTGGGTTTCGATCCCTTTGTCGGAGTAGGCTTTTTTTAAAATCGGCCCAAATAATTTTTTGCGCACCAATATGTAAACAGTAGATGGTTTTAGCAATTTCACACTTTTCTGCTCTTAACTATAGTACGCAATCGCATCTTCAAAACTAAAGGTTATTCATTATCCGTTCCATTCGATATGTTGTGAACGATGCTGACCAAAAAGATGGAATGAAAAATATCAAGAGACTTGGCCTTGTCAGCTTTTTCACGGATTTCTCATCAGAGATGGTGCTTGGAATTTTGCCGTATTTTGTCACAAGCACGCTAGGTCTCTCAAAGACATTTCTTGGCATTCTTGACGGATCGTCTGAACTGTCAAGCTATGCGTTTAGAATGGTGTCAGGTACGATATCAGACAAAATAGGCAAGAGAAAACCACTTGTAATTTTCGGTTATGGACTGTCAGCGATAAGCAAACCATTTTTCTCGTTTGCAAATAATTGGCTTGATACTTTTCTGATAAGAAACTCAGATAGGGTGGGAAAAGGCATACGAACCGCCCCGCGCGACGCATTGATTTCAGAATCTGTACCTGACTCCAAACATGGAAGGGCGTTTGGATTACACAGAACATTGGATCAGCTTGGCGCAATAGCTGGACCACTAGCGGCGTTCCTCTTATTGCAAGTAGTAGATATTCGAACAATCTTTCTCTTCTCACTGATCCCGGGTGCAATTGCAGTTCTGATTTTGGCATTCTTGGTAAAAGAAAAGACAAATCACAAACTAAGAAGTAACACGGTAAAGATTTTTTCTCTTTTCGGAAAGACGCTCAAAAACAACAGGCCGTTTGTGTATTTTCTTGTGATAAGCGGAATATTCGGTGCAGGCGCGTTCAATTTTTCATTTGTATTACTGCATTCATCGGAGCTTGGCGTGGAGAAGAACTTCATTCCGCTGGTCTATCTGGTAATAAACGTGGCACACACTGCAATTGGATTTCCAATTGGCATACTCTCAGACAAGATCCGCAAAGAGGTTGTCATTTTGATCTCCTATGGCATCTTTGGACTTTCTTTGTTTTTGATGAGTGCCGCACATGATGTAAATACCACATATGTAGTTGCAACAGTTTTCGGCCTGTATCTTGGAATTTCTGAGACAGTTCAGCGCGCAATAATCCCACGATTTGTCGGCTCTGATCTAAGGGGAACTGCCTTTGGAATTTACAATTTAGTTTCTGGTATTGCGTTTTTTACTAGTAATGTCGCGTTTGGATTTTTGTGGGATTCGTTTAATCTTGATACGGCTCTGTTGTACAGTGGCATAACTACAATAATTGCCATCTGTGGAATGGCGGCATTTATGAAAAAATTCAGGCCCGCCGTCCTGTGAAAACCAAATGATTTTTCAACAAAAAAATTAGGAAAGTGATACTGTAAGCGTCCCAATTCGCTTTTTGCTTATCTTATGGCTTCAATATGTTGAGTTGTGAAATCCTTTGGACTCATCTTCTGTTTCACTATGAGAGGATCAAAGTCTTTTTTCAAAATGAAGGGTAAATAACGACACTCATAATTTGGATCGTTCTGATAAATTATTCTCCGGTATATGGAAACAAATGCAAGTGTATTTCAGTGAAATCGTATATCGTCCCCTTACCGTCAAATTTGAGATGAACTATTTTGGTTTTGGACCATCCATCCTCAATTATTGTTGCTCCTGATAAATATCCAGATCCACCAACAAAAACCAGTTTCTGTGAAACTTTTGCATTTGTGACTTCCTTGATGATTGCCTTTACCTCAGTATCTGACACTGGTTCTACCTTAGAAATTTTTATTCCTGGAACTGAGCTCATTGTAATGTAAGTAGGTTCGCAATAATGGGGTGGCATTCCGCTTGCTTGTTTGCATATCTGTTGCATCGGGCTGGTCATACTGTGATCCATACCACTCATGCCTCCTGACATACTCATACCATGACCTCCACCCATACCACTCATGCCTCCTGACATACTCATACCATGACCTCCACCCATACCACTCATGCCTCCTGACATACTCATACCATGACCTCCACCCATACCACTCATGCCTCCTGACATACTTCCCATGTTGTAGCCATTAGGCAGTGGAATTGAGGTTATCATGTTGAACGAAACTAATGACAATGCTGCTACTGCAATAATACATCCTGCTATTCCTATCCAAACAGCTTTCTGCATGACTAGAAATTAGTAAGAAATGAATTTAAAACAAGGACATGAATTTCAACTTTGAGTTTAATGTTTCAACATATGCGCAATAATTCCATTCAACAACAATACAAAAAATTACTAGGGTTGGATCAGTGTTGCCTTTTCTTGCATTCTCTGGAAATATCCAGTTGTTATCTTTGAAGGAATATAATATGTCACTTCAATGACATCACCTGGCTGAGAATTGCATTTTTGAACTAGGGGAAATGTATTAGAAAGTGTAGGTGTTTTGATAATACATCCTTTTTCTGTTACTGCCAAAACAGTTCCTTGCTCTGTTATCTGTACTGGAAGCCAGTGCCAAATGGGTGCAATGCTTGTTATCATCAATATTGCCAGTCCACCAAGCACTAATCCAACATACCATTTCCATGGCATTTTCTTTTGTTTGTATTGAGACATTTTTTCTCGGGTAATAATATGTGAATTATCCTAAAAAGGAAACTGGTAGATTCTTCGAATTCTGGTAAACGTATCATGTTTTTTAAAACTCCATACACATTTCATGATATGAACAGAAAGGAAGTCATCTTGAAAGTGATCCAAGATGTTCCAGGAATCAGTCTAAGTGAATTAATGAAAGAGACAGGCCTTGAGACCGGTGTGATAACATACTACTTGCGTCAACTGGAAGAACAAGGAGTAATAAAATCCCAAAAGGCAACAAAGCATAGAAGGTACTATCACGCAAGTGTCTCAGAAGAAGAATACCCAATAATCCGCAATATTAGAAAACCTACCAAAAAACAGATATTGTTCAAAATAATTGTGGCTGGAACGCCTAGCTTCAAAGAGCTCACGTTTCAAGTAAATAAAAGCCCATCAACACTTTCGTGGAATCTCTCTGAGTTGATTGATGATGGTGTCATTGAAAAATGCGTACTAAACGACAAGGTCTGTTATCGAGTCAAAGATGTGGAATTGTTCAAAAAAACTTTCAAAAAAGAATTCTCAAAATTGTTTGATAAAAATATTGAGCATGCTGAAGATATTTTTTTGGCACTGTAGCACTGGTACATTCGACGAACACACCAAATTGGTTTTGTATTAATTTCACAAAATCATTCCAATGAATAAACAATATTCAGTACAGATAATTGCAGCAATATTGCTTGCAACAATTACTGCAATTCCTACATTTCAAACAGCGAATGCAGCAACTGCTAGCTCACAAAACATCTATGTCATCCACATCAAAAGCGGCGATCCAGAGGATCACTTTCAGATACACTCTGCCCAGATGGGTGTAGAGCATGCCCTTGCCTTCAAGAAGGCAGGAAAGCAAGTAGTGGTATTTTTGGACGTAAATGGTGTAAAACTAATTGACAACAATCGTCCAAATGAACTCAAATATCACTATAACACACTTCAGTCGTTTTTGAAGATGGGGGGCAAAATAATTGCGTGCCAGCATTGTCTTGAAATGAACGAAATCAATTCATCATTGAAAGGAGTTACAGTAGACAAGCATCCAACAATGCCTGCACTGCAAAAAGCATTGGAAAGTGCCAAAGTAGTTCTTGACTACTAACTTTTTTTCTTTTTTTTGAGGCAAGAAATATGGACAAAAATTATACACGAATATCTGTTGTGATCGAAAAGGATCTAGTCGACAAGCTCCGAACTATCCAAGCAGAAATGATAAACAAGTCAAAAGAAAACGTCAGTTTTTCATTTGTCGTCAATCAGGTTTTGAAAGGAGTGCTGGAATAATTATAAAAAATGAAGGAATATTGTAAACATCCCAATTCGTTTTCTGCCTGTTTTTGGGTTTCACTACACTTGACATACCGAAGACCTATGAACCCCTCCTACTTATGGATCGGGCCCTGTTTTAGAACAGACTGCCTTTCAGAAGAGTTTCAACGTATTGTAATGGTAATAGTAATGCCTTTTGAGCTCATTACACTCGCAGAAGATGTGATCCTAAGATCATCTCTATCCTGTTTGTTTAGAAATACTGCCGGCTTTCCACTTGCGTCTATGCCAGACATTTTTTACTTTTAGTAACTTGTGTGCCCAGAACAATATAAGCATGTGATTTAACTGACAGCCGTTAGATTTTATTTTGTTCTTATTACAAACGGTCTTTATCAATAATCAACATCTCAATTGTGTTATTATGTTGTCTAGGCTAATGAACCAATAATACTGGACACGTAGACTGTTCCACTACTTTTCTTGCAACACTCCCAAGTGCAGTTATCTTTGATATTCCAGTCCTGCTTGTAGTTCCAATTACTGTAATGTCTATTCTGTTGCTTTTGATAAAACTCAGTATTTTTTCAGAGGTGTTTCCGTATAACGTTTTAATCTCAATGTTTATCCCATCTTCATATTTTTTCTTGTTCTCCTCCAATAGTTTGTATGCACGCTCTTTTGCCTCATGATACATTTCTTTCTCATATTCTTTCATTGTTTTAGTAATTGGTGCTCTACCAGTCCAAGGCGGCAAAACTATTTCCTGTATAACATACAATAGAAAGATAGTCCCATTGCTTTGTTTGGCAAGATCTACTGCTTCCTTTAGAGCGTTTTTGGAAGGAATAGAACCATCAAACGGTACTAGAATCTTGTTGTATGCCATGATATGTTAAATTCATCAATCGATTAAAAACCAATCTGCTCTTATCAAATTTGATATTATCCAATTTTAATTCCGTTGAACAAAAACTGGATGTCGTATATTGTAAACATAAAGGTAGCGTAAATTGCAAAAAGCAATACGCTGTACCATTTTTTGATCTTTGCCTTTCTTATAAACAGAAACATTACAAAAGGCGCAAGCACTGCAAACCCAATCAGCGAGGACAGAATACCAAAATTGACAATTATAGTTGATGCCACCAAGACCAGTCCTAGAACAAGCGTAATGTTTGTGACGCAGGAGCCGATTATGTCTCCTAGTGCCAGCTCCAGATGTCTTTTTCTTACTGCTATTATGTCCACGGTTAATTCAGGCAAAGATGTGCCTAGCGCGATAATTGTCGCACCTAGAACCGATTGTTTTATTCCAGTAGCAAGAGCTATTGACGATGCACTGTCTACGATAAATTTTGCACTTATAATCACAAGTGCAATTCCGACAAAAAAATAGACAAGTTGCTTTATCGCCGAGCCTTGTTCTGGCTGGCGATTAGGTGGCTCTGGCGGATGGCATTTGAAGGTATAATACAGAAAAAACCCAAAGACTGCCAAGAGTGCAACCCCGACAAACTTGCTTCCTTGCTGTGTTATCAGCAATGCCAAGGGAATTGCAGAAGAGGCCAAAAGCAATGGTAAAAGCGTTTTGAGGGTTTTGTTCTCTATTTGCCTTATTGGAGAAATCAGTAAAAACAGGCCTGTAATTAGAGCAATATTGGTGACATTTGAGCCAAAAATATCGCCCAGAGTGATTCCTATGTTATCTGTGTGTGTTGAAAAGACTGCCACGCTTATCTCTGGAGCGGATGTGGCAACTGCAACTATGACAAATCCTGCAGCAAGCTCTCCCAATCCAGTTATTTTGGAAAATTTTACAATTCGCTCTATTGCAAAAATCGCGCTTTTTACTAGCACTGCTAAAGATACTGTCAGAATTATTACATCAAAAATAATTGCTAACATGAAATCAGCCCCAAACAAGTGGAACTAGTAAGGTAGCAAGAATTGAGACAAGCAACACTGTAATTAAGTTTAGCGGCAAGCCAATCCTTGCCATCATTTTTGTACTAACATATCCACTAGATAGAACAATTGCATTTGAGGGCGTGCTAGATGGCAAAATAAAGCCATAGCTTGCAGCAATAGCAACTGGCATCATAAGAAGAATCGGATTTATTCCTAATGTGTGAGCCAATGCTGCAGCAACAGGAATCATCAGGGCGGCAGTTGCAGTATTGGAAAGATATTCACTAAATATCACAACTGCAACCAATACCAAAATTATGACAAAGTAATGAGTGCCCTGCAGAAAAGACAGCTGATCTGCTATCCATACATCCACGCCAGTAATAGTAAAACTTCCAGCAAGTGCCAATCCTCCGCCAATTAAAAATAGAACACCCCACGGAATTCTTATTGCGGCATTCCAATCAAGCAGTCTTTTGTTTTTTGATGAAGGCAGCAAAAACAATGATACTGCTACAATCAGTGCTATTGTGGAGTCATCTACCAATGGAAACAGATCGGCCCATATTAATCCTCTTGTTATCCATGCAATTATTGCTATAACAAAAATTGCAATGACAATTTTTTCATCCTTGTTTATTTTGCCAAGCTCTTGTAATTTTTGCATAACTAGTGTTTTTTCTCCAATTACGGGATCTTTGTTAACTTGCATCCCAAGATTTGTCATGTAAAGCCACAGGACAAAAAGCGAAATTGCGCTAACTGGAAGTCCTACAAGTAACCACTGGGCAAAACTTACGTCTACTCCAGCTAGAGATCTGGAAAGAGATGCAAATATTGCATTAGGAGATGTTCCAATAAGAGTTGCAACTCCCCCAATACTTGCAGCATAAGCAATGCTAAGCAAAAGACACACACTAAATTTTTCCTTATTTTTTATGTCAAGCGATGATATTATGGCAATTGCTATTGGAAGCATCAACAATGTGGTGGCAGTATTGCTCATCCAAGCACTCAGAGAGCCTGTAACTAAGATAAACGCACCAATAATGTTTTTTGGGTTCGTTCCAAATGTTTTCAATATGTTAAATGCAAATCTCTGATGCAGATTAGTTCGCTCTATTGCAGACGCAAGAAAAAATCCACCTAACAAAAGAAAGATAATCCTATCAGCATAAAATGTCGATACTTTGGACAGTTCCGTAACGTGTAAAATTGGAAATATAATCAATGGCAAAAGTGCGGTAACATAAATCGGAATGGCCTCTGTGACCCACCACACGCCCATCAGAAATGCTGTGCCAAGAACTATTCTTGCCTCAAATGATAGTCCATTAATTGGGGTCAAGACTATGACCGCAAAGAGAATTGGCCCTAGTACAAAGCCAATTCTGCTAATTTCTGGCTTTTTCAATTCAGAATAATGCTGACGAATCTGAATAAGTACCTCTACTTAGATTATCAAAAATGAAAAGAAAACCTAATGCCAGTTTTCCAATCTGACTTTGATGCCAGAATTAGAGATCCGCACAAGTCATACCAATTTGTAGTTAAACTATGAAAACAATTCTTCAAGAACTGTCAGTACCTTAAACATTATTGATTTTTGAATTGATTTGTAACAATTGTAAAATTTTCAAATGATCAATACGCAAATTCAATGGCGGAAGGTATGACAAAGCGCCTTATAATGCAAGTACAAATTAAAACCAGTCACTGCGTAGTTATTCGTCAAATTCTGGACACAAATAATTAATGGAGAAGAGGGAGTGTTTTCCTAACTTTTGATCTGGTGGTCTTTTTTATTATGGCCGGTTGTTGTTGCATGATACAGTGTAGTGCTCCCATACCATATATGAGATCGGAACAGTCAATTCCTATTATTTTTCTGCTTGGGAATGCTTGTTGGATTATCTTTTGTGCGATACAGTCGTTTTTATGTCTATAGGTAGGAACCAAGACTACATTATTTGCAATATAGAAATTTAAATAACTTGCAGGCAATGTGGTCTTTTTTCCACGCACTGAGGTACGAACTGCAGGTGGCATGGGCACCTTTATCGCCTTGAGTTTGTTGCCATCCTGATCGGTTGAGTTCAGCAAAATCTCATAATTCTCTTTGAGGATCGTATGGTTTTCACCATTTTGGTCTTCTTCAAAAGCACACAGTATTGTCTTAGGATTCACAAATCGTGCCAGATTGTCAATGTGGCCATCCGTGTCGTCTCCTGCTATGCCGCCCTTGAGCCAGATAACCTTTGTTACACCAAAATAGTCTCTAAGATATCTCTCAATCTCATCTTTTGAGAGGTGGGGGTTTCTATTTCCGTTGAGTAAGCATTGTTCCGTAGTAAGTATGGTGCCCTTACCATTGACATCTACTGCACCACCCTCCATGACTATGCCGGGTCTAAAATTGCCAAGCTGCAGGTTGTTGTTTATGATGGAAGGAATATGGGTATCTTTTTTTAGGCCTTCGTATTTTTCACCCCATGCGTTGAATATCCAATGAACAAAGGCAATATCGTTTGTATCTTTGTTTACTACGAAGATTGGCCCATAATCTCTGAACCACACATCAGCATAGTCCCAGACATAAAAGTTGATTTTTCTCAAGTCAATTTTATTTTGTTCTAAGATCCTACTGACTCTGGATTTGGCAGAAGGGTCCTTTACAAAGATATTTACATTTTCATTTTTATGCAATGCGGAAATTATCTTGATGTAAACATCTTCTACTTTTTTCACTCTGTTTGGAAATGTGACAGGATCATGTGGCCATGCAAGCCATGTAGCTTGGTGTTTTTCCCATTCTGCAGGCATCGAGTAGCCTAGCCTTTTTGGCGTCTCCATTAATACCGGTGAGGTGAGCAAGCCGTAGCTTGTAGGAAGCCTATTTCTGAGAAATCCCCAGCCTTCCTGGATTCTTTTGTTTTGTGATAGATCCAATTCCGCAACTATAACTTCTTCGTCACTTCCAGCCCTTTTGATGAGCCTACCAAACGCATCGCAAACAAACGAGCCTCCCCAAAATTTGACTTTGTCTTCTGTCCCGACCCGGTTTACTGCAGCAATATGTATGCCGTTTGCAATCGCATGGGATCGTTGTATGTTTTCCCACGCGTAATGCCAGTCGTTATCAGATAGTGGGTCGCCATCCAGGTGGCCAATCGCAGATGGGTAAAAAATGAGATCGGCACCCTGAAGCGTCAGCGTTCTTGCAGCTTCGGGAAACCACTGGTCATAACATATTAGCACACCAAAGTTTACATCTGGAGTTTTGAAAACTTGGTATCCTGAATCGCCAATGTCAAAATAGTTTTTTTCATAAAAAAACGGGTCATGTGGTATGTGCATCTTACGATATCTGCCCATAATGTTTCCATCGCCACTAATCACAACTGCAGTGTTGTAGTATTTGCCAGAATCCACCTCAAAGATAGGTGCAATTATGATTATTTTCAACTCTTTTGCAAGTTTGGAAAGTGCGGATGTTGTTTCACCCGGAATGGTCTCTGCAAGCTGTGCTGCGTCTTTTTTTTCCTCGATTGGAAAATACTTGGTTCGGTATAATTCTTGCAGACAAACTATCTTTGCTCCTTTGCTTGCAGCTTCCCTTATCTTCTCTACAGTTCTGTTCATGTTGGCTTGTATATCATCTGAAAGCTTGGTTTGAACAAGCCCTATGATGATTTTTTTGTCTGCCATCATTGCCAACTTGATTTGGGTTTCTTATTTAACTTTAGTTTATTGAATTGTACAATGGACATTTTTGAATTAAAAAACAGTTTATGATGTCTATGTGGTTATTCCTCTGTTGTTGCAAGGACAAGATCTACCTTTGAATTTGTTATCTGGCGTCTTGTCATTATATACATCATCGACACCTTGAGCAGAAACCATAGGAATGGATGGAATCACGGCCGCAAAAACAACTATGGCAAAAAGTGCGATCATAGTTCTTTTCGGTGTGATATCTTCTGGGAACTCAAAATCCTATTAAATAGATAAAGGCACAGCTGAACCTTAACTTTGATAATCAGGTTCATACCAATAATATTGATGAATAAGACACGCCTTACTGCCTTGATATTTTCAATGATTTTAATGATCTCATTGCTTCCTGCAACCGCAGAACAAAGTCATACACACGGTGCCATGGAATTTGTTGATCTCGCATCGCCACTGGCACAATTCAGATCAGATGTACCAGCAAACATGATTCAGTGCCCTGAAGGACTCGAGTTGATAATGAAGAAAAACAACGGCATGCCAGCTTGCGTCAAGCCTACTAGCCTACAAATTCTAATTGAGCGCGGCTGGGGCATACACATACTGCCAGACTATGATAGCTCAGATAACAACTCAGACATGTTTGCAATGGATGGGGAGTTTGCAGTAAATACCAAAACTGTAGTTTATTTTGAGAATTATACGGGGTACCTAGCAGTCCCAGATGCTGAAGGCAGCTTTCCTGGAATCGTGATGATTCATGAATGGTGGGGCCTCAATGATAACATAAAGGATATGGCAAAGGAACTTGCATCACACGGTTATGTGGTTCTTGCTGTAAACTTGTTTGGTAAAGAAGCTGCGACAACTGCTGATCAAGCAAGGCAATTGATATCTGCATACGACCAACAAACTGGAATCGCCAACATGAATTCAGCAGTAGACTATCTTGAAACCAACTATGGTGTGGAGAAAGTTGGCTCTATTGGTTGGTGTTTTGGTGGAGGTCAGTCACTCAATCTTGCACTAAATAATGCAGACATGGATGCTACTGTGATTTATTATGGCAGCGTCATATCAGACAAAGAGAGGCTAGCCTCAATTAAGTGGCCTGTTCTTGGTATATTTGCAGGCCTTGACCAAGGAATTCCAGTAGAATCTGTCAAGGAATTTGAAAAATCACTTGATGAACTTGATATACCAAATGAGGTGCACATATATCCAAACGTAAACCATGCATTTGCAAATCCGTCAGGAGACAGATACGCTCCAGAAGAAACAAATGACGCGTGGCAAAAAACGATCACATTCCTAAATGAAATACTACACTAATTTTTAGGAGCTCTGGATATTTCGTTGTTTGTTTAGTAACTCTTCTTTTGCAAGCATTTCTTCTTTGATCTTTTCGTATTTTGCACACCCATAACATACTGTGTTGACATCATCTTCATACCTTGGGAGTTTGCCGTTTGCATCAAAGTATGCTTGCATTGCAGAGTCCGTGAACTGATACTTTATGTTCAGATCCGAGACTAACTTTATCATTTCAACTCGCGTCATAGAAGCATACTTGATGAATTCTGTGCGTGCTTCTAGATATGTGCCACCGCTTTGCAAAACCGCTTGCTTTGCATGATTTGCAAGCTTGATCTTCTCATTCATGTAGTCAAACTGATCCCAGAAAAACGCACTATGTGTAGCATTGACCCCTGCGACGAATCTGGCAAACGCATTGCGTGGTGTGTAATCTTCATATTTTTTGTTAAATGATGCAAGTTCTTTTTCTAATATTTCTTTTGCAATTCTTCGTTGTTCATCGATGAATTTCTCATGCTCTGACTTTTGTTTCTGCTCATTTTGCATTTCTGCGAGGATCTTCTTTGACTGTTCTATTCGCTCAAGGATCTTCATAGCCGTGGGATTTTTCTTTATTTCTTCACTCCCAGCTATGGTAAATTCGGTGTCTATGTTTTGTTGCGCCGTCTGAGCAAATGCCTGTGTAAAACCAAGCAATACAGCTGTTACAACAATTAATGATATCGTGCTTGGCATGCCCAGTCTTTCCCCAAAGCTATGCATGCCAAGTCTTTTTCATCATCTAAATTAAATATTGCTCATTATTTTTATCAAGTCAACGCACAGCTCAATCTTTTCATGGCCGCTTTGTAGTTTTTTCGTCACTTTTTATTTGATCAACACTACAGGACAATGAGCGTTTAATGCTATGCTTGTTGAGACACGACCAAGCATCATCTCTTTTGATTTTCCATGCCCGTGAGTTCCCATTACTATATAATCGATCTTCTTTTGTGTGGCAAGAGATATGATGGATAATGCAGTATTGGTTGATTCCAAAATTATCGAGTCAAAATGTATGCCATACTTTCTTGCTTGCATCTCAAGTGAATGAAATATTCTCCTAAACTCGGCGTTTCTGCTTGTCTTGACTGTTCTCTGGCGACTGGGAGTGTCGTTTATCCACTCTGCATTTTGATCTTCATCAGTTACAGTCACTACCGTGATATCTGCACCATATCTTCGAGCAAGATCCAATGCATGCGCAAATGCACGCAATGCGTGACTAGAATTATCAAAAGGAACCATGATGTGTCTGATGAGTGTGGCAGGAGCTACGCTACAATTATCCACACTGGTGCAAATTATCTGGCCGTGTTCAGCCAACGCTTTGATGTGTCGCGTCGATCTAAAATAATCCAGTTTGTGCATCTTGAAAATACACAGAAAACACGCATGACAATCAATTTAAGAAGTGACGTGCCAAGAAGTTTTGGCCGCAATGAAGAATCAGAGTTATGTCTGAAAAATGATGTGAAGGCATTTGTCTGAGCTGCCAAAAAATTTACCTTTTGAGTATAAATACAAGCGATAACTAATCACCAAAAGATGCCGCAGACAAAACCAATCGTTAGTATTGAAAATGTGGTTGCGTCTGCGACTGTGGAACAAAAAGTGGATCTAAACGAGATCACAAAAAAATTTCCTGACACAGAATGGAACCCTGATCAATTTCCAGGACTGGTATTTAGAATAAAAAATCCAAAGACCGCTACTCTGATATTCTCGTCAGGCAAAATGGTATGCACAGGTGGCAAGTCAGAAGACATGGCAATAAAAGCCGTGCGTTCAGTCGTGCAACAGCTAAAAAAAGGTGGAATCAAAATAAAAAATGAACCCATAGTAACTGTACAAAACATTGTGGCGTCTGCAAACTTGGGAGGCAAAATACACCTTGAACATGCAGCACGCATCATGCCTAGAAGCATGTATGAGCCCGAACAATTCCCAGGTCTGATTCACAGAATGCTTGACCCAAAAACTGTGATACTGTTGTTTGCGTCAGGCAAACTTGTATGCACTGGTGCAAGAAAGGAAAGCGATGTGTACCGCTCAGTTCACAATTTACATAACACGTTAGAAGAAAAAGGGCTCATGATTTACGACAGCTAATGCATAGTCTGGTTTTTTACTTTTGCAAAAGTGAGTTCATCAATAATCTTTTCATCGTATAGTATCTTGGCTATCTCATAGATATCTAAAAGCTGGTGCAGTGTAACACCTTCTTTGCGAAGTGCCTCGTTTGCACCCTCTAGTCTGTTTATGATTACATATACGTCGGACACTGTAGCTCCTTGTTTTCTGAGTTCCTTGATGCCGTTTATGACAGAACCGCCGGTTGTTACTACGTCGTCTACGATAAGTATCTTCATATCCTTTTTGACTATGCCTTCCACAAGCTTGCCCGTACCGTGTTCCTTTACTTGACTTCGAACATACACAAGAGGCTTTACCAGTTCGTATGCCAACGACGAAGCTATTACTAAGCCACCTGTAGGAACGGAAGCTACCGCATCAAAGTTGTCGAATCCAATCTGCTCGGAGATGAGGTTTTGCAAGTATCTGATCATGCGTCTGTATTGGTGTGGGTAGCTTGGAACCACTCTTAGATCCACATAATAGGGACTTTTCCTTCCACTCGCAAGTGTGAAATCGCCGAACTTGATGATGCTATTTTTGTGCAAAAACGTTGCAAACTCTTTTACAAACTCCACATCAAAATTTACTAAACTGGATTTATTTTGTCTTATGTTGTGGGGTAGATGTGCCTGAGATCTGGTTAAATTATGGTATCACGGATGTCGTGCTTGATATAAAAGCAGAAAATCTGGATCAAAAAATTGAGTTTGATGCGCAAACACTTGATGACACGGTCATATCTGAGCGACTTGCAAGCTTGGATCTTACAAGACCGCTTACTATGGTCATGCTCAATTACACCACATCAGTCAACAAAATATTTGATGTAATTTTTGCTAAATATGTCGAAAAGAATCTACCAAGACCAAAGATCTTTGCAGACAAAACCATAATGAATGTGATAAAGGCAAAACTTCCACCAGAAAGCCAGGTGTTTGCATTTGAAGGAATTGAGAGAGTGGATCCGAATCTGGTCTTTGTGGGAGAAATGGAGTTTGACGGACTATTTGGCTTTGATACCGTTGCGACAAAACTTCTCCGAAGATTCGGCAAAGAACAAATGCTTTCTGCGTATGAAAAAAGAACATCAAATATGCCACACTCCGGCACAAAGACGCAAAGCTTGGAGGTAGCAAAGGACTTTGCCAACTCATTTGAGATATCTGCCATAGAAATTGTAGCAAACCAAAAGGGAGTAGTGGACTTGATGGTGGGGCATCCCTCAAACACTATATCTATATCGCAGACACTTGCGTCATTTACAAAAACAATGGAAAAACACCGCACGCTTTTGATCAGCACGGGAAAATACACAAGCAATGACACTCTTGCAAAATCACTAAACTCTTTGTGGAACTGTTATTCGGTGATAAAGGATGACGGCCTCGCGCTACTGCTTGGTGAATGCAAAGCAGGAGTAGGTTCTGAGGCAATTAGGCAGTACATAGAAGGTAGAATGAGTACTGAGAGACTGCAAAAGCCAGCAAAGTATGTCGAAGGAATGGAGGATCTCTTGTATCTTACAGAAGTTCAAAAAAAATTACAGATTGGAATTGTTTCAATACTGCCAGAATTCTACATCAAAAAACTCAACATGAAGCTGTTTGATGGTGTCAAAGAAACACTAGAATATGTTCTCAAACATCAAGGCGCAAGACAAAAGATCTCAATTGTTCCAGATGGTGCAAGAATTCTTCTAAGGCCAAACTGAAAATGGTAGCGGTGCACAAAGCACTGCTACGGCAATCACAATAACATAAATCAATTTGCGGTTTTTCGATAACGGTGAGACATCATCAAGTGGACGCACACTCATGTTTCTCATACTGAAAAGTAGAATAAAGATAGCCATCATCTCATATCGTAGCAAAAATAAAACACCAACACTTGCGTAGGTGGTAATTCTATGCACCTTTTCGCCAAAGATGGAACGAGCCATGTGACCTCCATCAAGCTGCCATGCAGGAACAAGATTCAAAAATGTGATCAAAAATCCAAGCCAAGCTGCAAACAACACCGGCGACATGAGTACTTCTACGTTAGGTCCTGCTTTGCCAAAATATACCAGCGCTAGTGTCATGAGGATGCTGTCGTTTAGCTTAACCAAAGAATTTTCAAGCTGTTCTGAGATGGCTGTGTCCAAGACAGGAGATGTGTATGCGCCATAAAACGACACTGCCACCGCAACAGCTAAACCTGCAAACGGGCCAGCTATGGCGACATCAAATAAAATGTCGCGATTGATGGTAAGTCCTCTTGACTGTATCATTGCGCCAAATGTTGGAAGTCCTATGACGGGGATTCCTGGAATAAAGTACGGCCAACTAGTACGTATTTTGTGAATTTTTGCAGCAGCTAAGTGACCTGCTTCATGCACACCAAGAATTCCAACCAACGATAATGTGTATAATACCGCAAAATCAATGGGATCACCGATGTATGTCACACTGTTTGCCCCCAAAGTTCTGTAGTAGCCGTCCACTAGCACAAACGCCACCACAATGCCAAAAAGAATTCTCTGAATCCATGCCCGCGAAAGCAATTTCCTTTTTGCGCTTACCGCAGGCAATCTGTTTACTTGAAGCAGGAGTCTTCCCTCTGACTTTTTTAAAAAACAAACAAGGTTTAAGGCCTCAAACCTTTGTGCAAGAACAATGAATTTCTCCTTAAAATCGACATCTGAGATTTCAAACTCCATCTTATCGAGTGTGATTACAATGTCTCGGATCGAAAACACCGAAGATACGATAGATATGACGTCTTCCTGCGTTGGCTCACTCATCAAAATTTGTGAGTACGCGTATACATTAATTGATTTGTATGATTTTCAACTTTAACATTAAATACCAATTCTACAAAAATGATGATCGATGCAGATAATCAACAGGCAGCTTGGAGACTACATAATCAGAAGGTGTGAACCAGGTGATCTAATACCTGTTATGGAGATAAACCTCAAGACACTGCCTGAGCACTACTCTGATTATTTTTACGAAAGCCTGCTTGCGGAACTTCCTGAAGCATTCTTGGTTGCAGAACATCAGGGAAAACTGGTAGGGTACATCATGTGCAAAACCGAGTACGGATTTTCAAATTTTAAAAAATTAGGATTTGTCAAAAAAGGACATGTTGTCTCTGTAGCTGTTCTCGAGGAACACAGAAAAAAAGGGCTTGGGGCAGCAATAGTTGAAGAAGCAATAAAAGGAGTCAAAGAAAACAGATGTGATGAGTTGTATCTTGAAGTCAGATGTAGCAACAACGATGCGGTCAGGTTGTACGAAAAACTAGGATTTTCAATAAAACAGCGACTCAAGGCTTACTATAGAGACGGCGAAGATGCATTTTTGATGGCGATCGAGTTCACCTACTAAGGAAATCTTTATCAATTTTGATGAACTTGATATGCAATGGAAGTTCAAAAAGCAGCTCAAAGACTTTTGGATCTAAGTCCATCCGTAAGAGTAGTGACTATTTGCAACAACGAAGGAAAACCGATTTACTCCGCACATTCGAAAAGAGTCAAAAACCTCCTCTCAAGAAAGGAAAGCAGAGCTTCACTGCAATCTGCTGCGAGAGCTTGGAAGATACGAAGAGCGCTTCAAAGAAAGCTTGGACCTTGCAAATACGTGCTTGCTGAATATGGACGAGTCAAAAGAATTGTAATGCCTGCAGGAAAAAGTCATCTACTATATGTCACCACCACGTCTACATATGACCACAACAAAATAATCAAAAAAGTACACACATTCAGATAAGCATTACATTCTCTAGTTATTTTTAATTATTTTTTGCTCTACTGAGCTAACTTGGTGTTCCTGCAGTGATCAGATCTTTCTTCTTTTTGTTCCTCTTCCTGAACTTATCCACATTCCTTTTGTAGATGTGGTTGGGGTGCTTGCAATGTCGCCAAACCTGATTTTTGCAGTTCCACGACCCATTGTGATGTATTTGTCCTTTGCCGCTTGTTTTTGTGCTTCTTGGTGTTCTCTAAACGCAGGACCTGTCCAATTATCCCTTTCTTTTTCGGAGATACGCCTTGTGGTTCCTCTTCCTCCAACACGGATGATTCCCATTATGTAATCTCTTATGATACGGCCTTGTTCTTAATAAAATTTTGATATTCATTAATCAAGGATGCATTTATTTGAATACAAGATTGATATTACACTCTGCAACGGTTTAGCTTTATGACAAGACGAAAGATGACTGGAATTCTGATATTTTGCTCCTGCATTATAGGATTTTTCGTGTATGCTTATCTGTTGATGCTTTCTGAGTGGAGTCCAATCGTATTGCAGCTTTCAGTGCTTATGATAGCGGGAGGCTTGTTGGGTGTAATATCGTGGATTGGATACATGATGGCAACAACCAAGTCGTCACCATCGTCAATTTTGCCAGATGACAAGTAGTTATTTTGTGATTCTTACGTCCACTACCGTCTGGTAATATCTAGGACCTACTGCACGAACCATCCGCCCTCCCAAAATTTCGGATCGCACAGGAGTCACTTGGAGATAATGTTGTTTTGAGACCTCTATTGGATCTTGGCCCTTGTTTGCGTGTTGGTGTGAATAATAATGAATTATTCCACCACTTTTGGTCGCAGATATTGCAGAATCAAGAAACTTATCTGATCTCTCGGGCAAAAGCATCAGTGTGCGATCTCCTTTGTTTTGGAGTTGTTCTTTTACTACTTGGATGGCATCTCCATGAATCGACATCACAGTACCAGCAAGCTTTTTGTTTAGTTTAATATTCTGCTCACATAACTTGGCAGCATATGGGTTGAGGTCTATGTTGTATACTGTACATTTTTTCATTTTTGCGGCAATTATTGAAAACATGCCGACTCCACCAAACATGTTGATGACAATCTCGCCGTCTTGAACAAGCTTTGCAATTCTGCTCCGTTCAGTGGATAATCTTGGTGAGAAAAAGGCCTTCTCTACATCCACTATGAAACGGCAGCCAAATTCGCGGTATTCTGTTTCTGTGTTGTCTTCGCCAGCTATGATCTCTAGATTTCTTGTTCGAAAATCACCTTCTACATCGGAAGCTTGGTAAAAAACAGAACGAGTGTGACTTACCTTTTGCAAAAGCGTTTCGCCAATCAACTTCTTTTTTGAAAGAAGAGATTCTGGAATTCTGATTACGATTATGCCCCCTATCTGGTCAAACGCAGAATAAAGATCCGATGCCTCCTGTGCTGTAAGTACTCCCTCCAGTGCCTTTTTTAGCATGCGCGTCAACTCTGTTTGGTTTTATTTTCAAGCCGACATAAAACCGATTACTGTCTGTAGTAGAAATGTCCTGACTCCTTTTGTTGCTTATCCAACCTGCTTCCGAGTTTGTTTACGCGAGGGCGCAATGTCTGCTCATCACGCCTAAATGTTATTTCCAGTGATCGCAAAAACCGATTCATGGCTTCTGCCTTGGTGAGCGGAGAGCTTGCGTGTCCTTCGAGTCCAGAAATTCCTTCAAAAATCACCATGCTGTCTGATATCAAGTCCATAAGCTGTATGTCATGGTCGATAATTATGGCGGATTTGGCGTAAGAACGCACAAATCTTTGAATAAATTTAGCAATAGCTATTCTATCTTCGACATCAAGAAACGCAGAAGGTTCATCAAGTGCATAGACGTCTGCTTTTTTGAGAAGACATGTTGCGACTGCGACTTTTTGCAATTCGCCTCCAGATAGGTTCTTGATTATCTTATTGTAGAGCTTTTTGATTTTTAATGGTTCTACTATCTGTTCTTCTTCGACACTTCCCATGATGGAACCTTCATTAGCCTTGTCTAGTACAGATATTACTTCAACATCAAAATCGTTTGGAATGTATTGTGGCTTGTATGAGATCGTAACTGATTTGTCCACATTGCCCTCGTCTGGTTTTTCTACGCCTGCGATCATCTTCATCATTGTAGTTTTGCCGAGTGCATTTGCGCCCATGATTCCAAGCACCTCCCCCTTTCTTACTTGACCTGGTTCGACTGAGACCGAAAACGCTGGATATTTTCTTTTTAGTGCTGGATAGCTTATCACCACATCGCCTTTTTCAAAATCGTCTTGCGATGTAGATACATCAAAGCTGAATTTCTTGTCTCTGAAGCGGACATTTTCGGCAGGCAGGTATCCATCTAAAAACACATTGATGCCAACCTTTGTTGAGAGGATATTTGAGACTATGCCATATGCAGCTGGTTCACCGTAGAGTATCTCGATGTAGTCTGACAAAAAATCAAGAAGCGTCAAATCGTGTTCTACTACCATAACACTTTTTCCGGCATTTGCGAGGCTGTGAATCACCTTTGCCACACCCCTTCTTTGAAATACATCGTTGTATGACGATGGCTCGTCAAAAAAGTAAAAATCTGCTTCCCTTACAGCAGCAGTTGCTACCGCAAGCCTCTGCAATTCGCCACCTGACAGTTCTTTGACGTGATGCTCAACTGAATTTTCTAACCCAAGCTCTTTTATCAAACTAGAGCCAACACCGCGCTGATCATACTTGTCTATAAGCTCCTTTCCAGTTCCATCAAACATCTGAGATACGTTGTAAACCTGTTGTGGTTTGATTGAGGCCTTGATCTCTTGGTTTTTTATCTTCTCAAAATGTTCTTTGAGCTCGGTTCCTGCAAAAAACTTCAATATCTGGTCCCAATCTGGTGGACTTTCAAAATTGCCCAAATTTGGCTTGAGGTTTCCAGAAAGAATGCTGACTACGGTGCTTTTTCCCATGCCGTTTCTGCCAAGAAGTCCAACCACCTCGCCTTTTTTTGGGGTGGGTAGTTTGTATAGCCTAAATGAGTTTATTCCGTACTGATGTATCTTGTCTGTTGCAAGCTCTGTTGCTAAATTCACAATGGTTATTGCCTCAAAGGGGCATACTTTGACGCAGATGCCGCAGCCGTTGCAGATGTTTTCGTCGATCTGAGCTTTTTTTATCTCCTCATTAAGTATGATGCAATCCGCCCCTGACTTGTTTACTGGGCAGTACTTGATGCACTCAAGGCCGCATTTTTTTGGCTGACACAGCTCTTTATCAAGAACTGCTACACGGTGTGTCATGATATGCTTCTGGTGTGGTCAATTTATAATCCCTTAAGAGTTTAGTCGTAATCTTAATACAGAACAATTAAGGAAATTTCTTCAAGCCGGCCACAGCGTTGGGGCGCGACCCAGTCTCTTTCCGAACCTGGAAGTCAAACCCAATGTCGCTACTGTGTTACTAAGGTGCGAGAGCCCTTGGGAAGCAGTAGTGCTGGCATCTTCTATTCAAACTGCTTCTGAAAGCACCAAAAACCGACATCATTTAAAATAGAAGCAGATCTTCAAGACCTTGTGCCAAGGTGTACTGTCTGCGGACTGGAACTAGAAAACGACATTAGATTTCTAAACCACATGATGGAAAAACACGGATTTAGAAATCCAAACGTAGGCACGCCGGACAGAAATTCTAGGGGATACTAAATTAAATAGCACAACTGCAAACAAAGATCATGTCGAGCATGAAATGTGTCTCTTGTGGTAAGAGCTTCTTTTCTCCGATGGGTTACAACAAATGCAACACTTGCCTCAAAAAGGAAGGGGGAGAGATAGGCCACATGGGCCATGGTTCGTGTGGATGTGGCGGACACCATCACTGACCCTATTTCACAAAAATAATTGGGCAAGAAGCCTTTTGTAGTACGTCTATTGCAACGCTACCAACAAGGTATCTTTTTGGTCCCTGTCGGGAGCGCGTGCCCATAACTATGAGGTTGACTTTGTGTTGGCTGCAAAAAGCTACAATGGAATCAGAAACACTCCTAGAAAGTACGATGTCCGAATAAAATTGGACTTTGAATCTTTTTGCAATATCTTTCATGATCCTAAAAAGACGATTTAGTTCCATGACTCTTTGCCGCTCTACTATTTTCTGATGACTCGATATATTCAAAAAAGAGCTGGCTAAGATCTCACTATGCATGACAGTTAGGACGGAAAGCTTGGCCTGATACTTTTTTGCCAAATCAAGAGCAAACTCGAATGCGTGGTAGGAGATCTCGGATTCATCAAAAGGCACCAAAACATGCTTGATAAGTGACGGTGAAACCTCCCTACAGACGTTAATCTGTGGACATACTATCTGAGTATCAACTGACACATATTTTGTGCAATGTTCTGACTCTTATCTTGGAGTTTGTTCGTTTTTGAAACAAAGCTTTGAGTTTGTAAAAATGTGTGGATCATGCCTTGTCCTTTGTCTTGTCATCTACAATCTTGAATCTTGAAAGCTGCTTGTATGCCAAAAAAACGATGAAAGCAATTATTAGAAAGTCAATTACGTTTGCAATCAAGTCTCCATACGAAAAAGTAGAGCCAGATACGGTAAATGACATCGATTTTAGATCATCTGTTTGTGGAGTCAATAGTCCAACTAATGGTGTTATTATGTCATTTACAAAAGCAGTGACAAGCTTAGAGGCAGCCTGGCCAATCACAAACGCAATTGCAAGGCCGATTATTCCAAATTTTTGCAAAAAGTCGAAAAATTCCTTTGTTAGGCCCTTCTTTGGTATCTCTGACACACATTATTACTTTATTCGCAATATTTGCAGTACAGTGGAACAAAAGATTAGATCTTTTAGTTAAACCAAATAGATCTTATGTGGTAATGAGTATTTTTTTGCTGTTCGAGAACAGGCTTGCGGATCTTAAAAAGACGGCTTTTGCAGTTTTACATTGAATTGCGCATACTTCGATCTTAGTAGTGGATGACACCTGACTATGCTTTGCACTAATTACTGCGGAAAGTAAGGGAAGGAGTGCTGCGCGACCACCATATGCAGTCTTACCATCGATAAACCAAAACATCTCTAACGCACTTGAATCCAAGAACTGCGTGCGGATTTTTTCACCAAGATCTGTATAATGCCCAACAAGAAGTAATCTGCCCCTTGCCATGAAATTGACTAATTTAGCAAATTTGATACAAAGATAACACTTGTTGTCATAGAGAACAAGTGGTACTATACTACGAAGATCCATAGATGTATTGTGCATCCTAGAGATTAAAATTTACGGAAATAGCTTTTTATTGATTTGTACGGAGCTTTCAACATGGGCTGGCAAACTTACCAGTTAATCTTGCAGTTTGGTTAGATATGGGCCTCAATTATTATCAGATTAAAAAAAATGTCAGAAAAGCTCGCAAACTTGTAATTCGCGCCACATCCAATGCAGGCTCAGGACACCCCGGTGGATCCTTTTCGATGGCAGAGATAATGGGATGTCTTTTTTTTAAATACCTCAGATACGATCCAAAGAATCCAAATTGGGAGGACAGGGACAAACTAATACTCTCGAAGGGCCACGCCTCACCAGGCCTTTTCTCAAATATGGCCATTGCAGGATACTTTGATCTCTCAGAGCTTGACACACTAAGGCAATTTGGCAGCAGGCTCCAAGGCCACCCGGACCTAAAATGTCCAGGCGTTGAATTCTGCGGAGGCTCACTTGGAATAGGACTTTCATTTTCAATAGGAGCTGCACTTGCGGCAAGACTTGATGGCAAACAAACTAGGATTTTTACCGTGCTTGGCGACGGTGAGACAGACGAAGGCCAAGTCTGGGAGGCCGCAATGACTGCTGCAAAATACAAAGTTGATAATCTTACTGCCATTTTGGACAGGAATTTCATACAGCAAGATTCGTACACAGAAAAAGTAATGCCACTCGATGAGGAACTCGTTGGCGATAATCTCTCAGAGATGTGGAAGGATGCAAGTCGCTGGAAGGTCGGTGACAAATGGCGTTCCTTTGGCTGGAATGTAATAGACATAGATGGCCACAGGATAGAGCAAATAGATTACGCCATCAAAAAGGCGACTCAGACAAAAGGCGTACCATCAATCATTGTTGCAAGGACCATAAAGGGAAAAGGAGTGGAGCACATGGAAGACAATCCTAAGTGGCACGGCCAAGCACCAAAAAAAGAGTTTGTACCAATCATCGAAATGGAGCTTGACTCACAATCTATGATTGCACCATCGATCATTGCAGGTGACATGACTAATCTGGAAAACGAAGTAAAACGATGTGTTAACGGCCGCGCAGATTACATACATTTGGACGTAATGGACGGCCAGTTTGTCCCAAACAAGACCTTTGACCATGTAAAAATAAAGGAGCTTAGGCCACTGACAGTAATTCCATTTGATGCGCATCTTATGATAAATGAACCGGTAAAACACGTTAGGGACTACGTGGATGCTGGTTCTGACATAATTACGGTTCACGCCGAAGTATGCAACGAATCAAGTTTTGGAGAAATTCATGATATTTTAAAGGCAAGCCAGGTGGGGATCGGTCTTGCAATAAACCCAGACACCGAATTGCCAGATTGGTCCATGCAATTTATTCCGAAACTGGATCAGCTCATTGTGATGTCGGTGGTACCAGGAAAGTCAGGCCAAAAATACATCGAGTCTACACATGAAAAAATGCGACGACTAGTTCAAACTCTTGCAGAACACAACTTTGATGGATACATAGAAGCAGATGGAGGAGTGACGCTTGATAACGTTGGTTCATGTTTTGTTGATGGGGCACGCGCATTTGTGGGTGGTTCTGCGATAATAGGGCAGCAGGATGTACGTGGTGTCATTCGTGAATTTAGGAACAAAATATCATATGTACGCCGCAAGATGCTCATCCAGAAAGCACACGAGCTTGGAGGAAAAGAACTTGTAGCAAAGTGGATTGATCTTCATGCAGTTGGGGACAAAAAGAACCAGCTAACTTTGATTGCAAAGGAGCTAGGATACATATGAGCTCACAGCTTGGTGACATGAGGACTGCGTATGGCAAAACACTCCTTGAGATAGGCGATGAAAATCCTAACGTAGTAGTTCTGGGCGCAGACACTACCGACTCGCTCAAAACTGCTGACTTTGGAAAAAAATTCCCAAATCGGTTCTTCAATGTAGGAATAGCTGAAGCAAACCTCGTCTCAGTTGCTGCTGGACTTGCAATCTCAGGTAAAGTTGCATTCGCAAGCACATATGCGATATTTGTGCCGGGTCGCTGTGTTGATCAGATAAGAAATGCAATTGCATATCCATCTCCTGGTAACAAAAAAGGGCTAAATGTAAAACTTGTAGTGTCACACGGAGGTATATCTGTTGGAGCAGACGGAGGCTCTCACCAGCAAATAGAAGACATCGCAATTATGAGGGCAATCCCACACATGTCTGTTTTAATTCCGGCTGACTCGTTCGCAGTATCAAAGCTTACTTGGATAATCTCACAAAAATATGGTCCATATTATATGAGGATGGCGCGTTCTGCTACACCGATAGTACACACCGAAAGCCAAGAATTTGAAATCGGAAAGGGGATTGTAATGCGTGAAGGCTCTGATTGCACCATCGCCGCGACTGGAATAACAGTCAAGATGGCACTTGATGCAGCCGATTCGCTCAAGTCTGAAGGGATCTCATGCAAAGTGATTGATTCGTTTTCTGTCAAGCCGATCGATGCAGAGCTTTTAGAAAAATCTGCAAGACAAACAGGATGTATGGTGACATGCGAAGAACACAACATCATGGGAGGGTTTGGCTCTACTGTTTCCGAGATCATGGTGGAAACCTATCCAATACCGATTAAACGGATTGGCGTAGCAGACAAATTTGGCGAATCTGCGCGTGACAACGAAATTCCACTACTGTTGGAAAAGCATGGTATAACATCACTTAATATAGCAAAAGCAGTTAAGGAAGTAATAGGTAGGAAAAGACAATGAAGATCTTTTTGGATACCGCAAATCTAACATCCATTAAATTATACAATGACATGGGTTTGTTGGACGGAATTACCACAAATCCATCACTTTTGGCAAAAGAGGGAGGCGACCCTCAAAAGGCAATGGAGGAAATAGTCAGAATTGTCAAAGGAGATGTCTCACTCGAAGTGGTGAGCACCGAATACAGCGGAATGATCGATGAAGCACACAGACTGCATAAATATGGCTCAAATGTCGTCATCAAGGTGCCGATGACCCACGATGGACTAAAGGCATGCAAGACACTCTCTCAAGAAGGAATAGCTGTGAATGTAACATTGGTGTTTTCTCCAAACCAAGCTATTTTGGCAGCAAAAGCAGGCGCAAAATATGTCAGCCCGTTCATAGGTAGATTGGACGACATAGGTCAAGATGGTATGTCCCTAATTGCAGAAATAAAACAAATCTTTTCAAATTACAACTTCAAGACGCAGATCTTAGTTGCGTCTGTTAGGCATCCAATGCATGTAGTGGAGGCAGGCAAGATAGGCGCAGATGTTGTGACCTTACCACCAGATGTATTGGGTAAGATGTTAAAACACCCACTAACTGACATTGGACTCAAGAACTTTTTGGCAGACTGGGAGAAACTAAAGCAGGAAAATCCTAAAGTTAGAGTATAGACGATCCATTTTCTATCTGATTTTCCAAAACCCATTCTTGGCAACTAGTTTTAATATTTTGCACACAAATCTATATCATGGAAGCTGAGATTCCAAAATGTGAATGTCCACCCGGATCAAAAACCTATGAAGACGAAGACGGAATGCTGATATGTGCCACATGTGGAGGCTGGGTCGCACCCCCCTAAAATCGAAAAAATACCCCTCTAATTGCTTATTAACAGTACATACTGTACCAAATCATGGACGACGAAGCGCGTAACTTCCAAATTGCAGAAATTGCAGAATTACTTGTTAATGACAATATTTCCTTGGACGAACAAGACCCAAAAAAACTCCGAAAATACATCAATTTTGCAAAAGCTGAATTCCAACTATCCAACGAAGATTCAACAAATCTGGTAAATGAAACATTTTTCTACCTCAAATTAAAATCCGCAAAAGATGTCGACCCACTGCAGGATGCAGACAAATTCGGTGCAGGTTTTAGCTAATCACTGATCGTAGATCATTAAGCCTTTTTCCTCAAGTAATGAATGCAAGTTGTTTACAGACCTGTACACGTCAGCTTCTTTTTTCGCACCGGTGCATACTAATTTACCTGACGCAAACAACAGTATCACAGTTTTTGGGTCAAGCATTCTGTGGATCAAACCTGGGAACTGTTCTGGCTCATACATACTTCTAGGCAAAGTTCTTGCCGCATGTTCAAGATGTATCTTGCCTCCCAAGTTTATTGCAGCAACGATGTTCTGCACTACGATCACTGCATCATTTTTTATCTTGATTCCTCCCTTTCGTAACTTTTCTACTACGGTCTGCACTGCCTTTACTGCCATCTCCTCAGACTTTGCTCCAGTGCAGACCATCTTGCCCGTTCTGAAAATCAAAGTCGCAGTTCTTGGTGTTTTTAATCTGAATACCAATCCGGGAAATTGATCAGGGTGATACTCTGTGTCTGGAAATTTCTTTGTCACTTCGTTGAGATCGATTTTCTGATCAACTGATGCAGAAGCGACTACATTTTCCACGCTGACGATTGGTTTTGTCTGTGGCATTTGTCGTTTGTAAATAAATCCTTTATAAATACTAGAAGACTTAGTGATGGTTTATCCACTGCGTGCGATACTCTTCGTCAAAGATCTCGCTAGCTATCTGTTTATCTTTGATTTTAGAATCAGGCAATGTAACATCAAAAAATCCAAGTTGGCCCTTATGTGGAATAGGTATTGCAAATTTTTTTGCCGATTTTAACATAAAGCCAAACTTGGAACCAGAAAACTCTGTACCTGCCAGGTGATATTTTCTGTCCCGCTCCAATTCTTTTTTGGTATGGTATTCTTTTACGCCATAAAGAACTGCTTTTCCTACTATAACGCCCACTACAAGTGATGATGCAGATATGCCAAGTCTTTGGCAGTCCGCAGCTCTAATTTTGGTAGGAGCATGAATCAAAAATTCTCCACGGAAATTTGTATTCCATTTTCTAAGCTCGATTGTTTTCTTACCACTTACTATAAGATCTGCAAATGGTTGTGAGACGGAAAGGCATTTGAGCATGGCCATCTACATTCTGATGCTGCAACGATTTGGTCCCATCTCTAATTCAGGAATCTGCATTGACGAAATAGGAACAATTCCCTTGTTTATCTTGATTATCATTGAATAATTCATGGGGCGCGGCGTGGTGATGGAGACCACTCTTGAAACAAAATCAGGTTTTGCTAAATCTAGCAAAGGGAGTGATTTTGCCATTTTGACTGTTGTGTAGTAGACGTTGTTATGTGTAGGTTTTACGCCTTCACCATGATGTGTTGGGAAAATCTTGGCTTCGTCAGAAAATTTTAGTAACTTATTGTGCAGCGTTTCATACAAGTTTGCCGCAAATTCTTCTGCCTGATCCCTCAGGTCAGGTCTGCCTATTCCTTCAACAAACAAAGTATCTCCAGAAAAAACATACTTGTCGTCAATGGAAAACGACATACTGCCAGCAGTGTGTCCTGGTGTGTGAATTACCTTAATCTGTTTTGTACCAAATGTTATTGTGTCGCCATCGGAAATTTTTTCGCTGTCTATTTTGTATTCTTCCAATTTGCTAAAATACAGCTTCGCCCCCGCAATCTGGGCCAAATCCTTTGCAGCAGAAACATGATCTGCATGCTGGTGTGTGTCTATTACTTTGATTATCTTGAGGCCTTCCTTTTTTGCAAATTCAAGGTATTTTTGTGCTGGATAGGTGGGATCAATTACCACTGCTTCACCATTGGAGCCAACAACGTGTGAAAGACATCCCTTACCGATTTTTTCCACTTGGATTATCGTAATGTCATCTTCTCTTAGTGGAGTTGCATTCAATACTTGATTCCACATTGCCATCCCGCCAACTAGTGATGTTGCCTCTATTCCCTTTTGAGCAAGTGCAAATGTTGCTACCATGGAGCGGTTTCCATGTGAACATATTGTGATGATCTTTTTGTCTGTTGGAAGTTGTAGTTGTGCGTCCTGAGAAAACAGTTTAGACAGAGGCACGTTTATTGAACCGGGAATCTTGAAATCGGCATACTCTTCTGGTTCACGTACATCGAGCAAAAAGACATCATCGTTTTTCTTCAAAGAGTCCCATAACGTGTCGCCGTCAATCATGATGTCTTGGCGGCTCTTTATAATCTCGCCCTTCCAAGACTTTATCCCATCTTTGAGGTAGCGTGCATCAAAACCAAATCGTGCCATCATTATGGCATTTTCTTTTGCAGTCGTCGCATCATCATCTACCAAAATTATCTTCATGGATGGCGGTAGCTTTGACATGATGACTTGTTTTTGCTGCATAGATGTACACACGGCGTTTGCGGCACCTTTGATGTGGCCCTCCATGTATCTTTCCTTTGCCCTGATATCTAAAATCAAAACAGGCGCTTTACTCTCAATAAGTTGTGCCAGCTCGTCTGCGCTAATCTCAGTTGAATTCAACACAATTTAAAATTTTATCGCCAAATTTAGAAGTTTTGCAAGTCTGTGGTTGCTGATGTATTTACAATTAATCAAACCAGCTTAACATTCAGCAATTTAGCTGAAAAGATTCTATCAATATGGTACGATATACCGGAATCATGATGAAGCAAACTCACTGGAATTACATCGTTCGCGCCCCCTTCAAAAAGGTCATAGCTTGGGACATGCTTTTCTTCGTCCTTGGCATTGGCGTAGGCGCGGGAATCGGAGCATTCCTAGCAACACTCTAGGGATCTCCTATTTTTTATCTAAAAACTACATACTGCAAGGATTGCGTTGTTTTGTAGTTCATGATTTTGTTCGGTTTAGCTTGTCTGCAAAACTGTAATTACTCTATTTGGAATGTCCTTTAGCCTAGACACTGCCAGCGTCTTCTCATATTCCAAATATTTGAGATTGTTTGCAATTTTTGTTGCTCCAAAAGTATCATGTCCAACTCCTATTGCGACCATCTTGATACCCACCATCTTTAGTGATTTTACCATTGCACGAACAGCATCAGGATCTGACGGTTCTCCATCAGAGAGTGTCAAAAAGATGTCAGGTTTCTTTGAACGCAAAATTGGATGCATTTTTTGATATACCTCTGCAAGAGGCGTTCCGCCGTTTGCATCTATTTGTGCAAGCCTTTTGGCGCATGCACTGTTCCACTTAGTCTCTTCCGGCTTGACCAGCCAGCACACTACTTGTTTTTGTGTGGTATTAAACGCGTACACTGAAAACTTGATCTTCAGAAACGAAAGGACTTCACAGAGGGCTACTGTGATTTTTTTGTATTGGGTCTGCTGGTCTGTTATGCTCGATGAATGATCAACTAGAATCACTATCTTTGCCTTGATTGATTTTTTAACATCAGTCAAAAATGGCAGATGACCTTCAATGTAAGTCTCTGCATCAAACTCGTCACCAGACAGAACATGTTGTTCCTTCCACGATGTCTTCCAATCTTTGAATTTTGTCTTGAGATTAGAAATCAAATCCTGATCATAAATTCGCGTCTCATCTACATTGGTAGACTCTGGAATCTGAATTCCTATTGAGGTGCTCCAAATCCCTTTGTTTTCATTTTTGCGGTTTTCTTCTTTTATCACTTTGAATTCTTCTGCAACAGTACGTCCAGTCAGGACATTTTGTACTTCGATCCTTCCAAAATCGGCCTCACGGTTTTTTGCAATCTTTTGCAAGGCCTTTAGCAGATCTTCCGGAGTGACCACAAGCCCTGGACCTTTCCATGGAACGGAAAGAGGAATTGTAACCAAAGCGTCAACGTCCAAAATACTAAGAATCTCTGGAACCTTTTTTTCAAGCCAGTCGGTATCATGATCTTTGTGAATTGCTTCATCTAGTATCTCTTTTGCACGCACGACGGCTTTTCTTATTTTATCTTGGTAGCTTGGCTGGATCTCGCCTTTGATGTCTCCAAACAAAAAGTATTGGTAAAATGCTTCAACGATTCTAGTCTTTCCCAACACGTTTGAAAGATTGGGCCGATAAATCCAAGAATACCCATAATTGAAGATAAGCTCTTCGTCCATGCCGCGCCAGATCTTCCTCCCAAGAAGTTCGATTCTTCTGGTTTCAAGAGTATTCAAAATGAATCCAAAGGCGTGATCACTCGATAGGATCTTTTTGCAGAATTTGACCCGCATCGACTCGTACCAAATTGACGTCCTAAATTGCCTGTATCTTTCAAAATCGCCTCCCAGGTACTTTTCGGGTGAAATGAGGCTGATTCGATTTTCTTTGAGTTTGGTGCGGTTCTCTTTTTTGTCTGAAAACTCGACTACGATCCTGTCTTTTTGAGACCATCTTCTTGCTAAAAACGTCGCAATCTCCACCAGTGTATCGCTTCTAAAATGTGTCTGTTGCATCAATTACCAAACATAGATGTGATGATATCGTTTACTTTTTGATATTCTACATTTCCCCACTGCGCATACACATTTGCAAACACTATGTTTGCCGCCTTTTTTGCATCAACACCGGCATCAAGCAGTCTTCCAAATGCAATAGTTTCACGAAGACTCGGTGAATAATACAACTCTTCAACTGCGGCTGCCTCGCGCAAGGTATTTGCAAGTTTGATTCCTTGGCGAAGTTTGTCTTCATGCGATCCTGATACGTATCTTTTGACTATCTCAAGCTCTGTCTGCTCAGGTGGATAGTCCAATCTAATTCTGACTGGGAATCTACTGAGGAGTTGAGGAGGAAGTTCCTTTGTGCCAACGTGAGTTAAAGGATTTATCGTTGCGATGACAAACCAGTTCTTGTCTGCTTTGATCATCTCGCCTGCAGCTTCTTTGAGCACTATCTGCCTCCTGTCATCCAATGCTTCATCAAGTCTTAACAACACATCGGCCTCAGCTGCGTTTATCTCATCCAAATACAGGATGCTTCCCTCTTTCATTGATCTTATCAAAATACCCTCGTCAAATCCGACGGTTCCTTCAGTCAGTGTCTTGGTACCAACCAAATGACTTTCACGAGTTCGCAAACTAAAGTTGATCGATTCTAGATTGGCCCCCATTTTTGCCGCAAACTCCCTTACTAGTGATGTCTTGCCAGTTCCCTTGGGCCCAATAATTAAAACAAACAAGCTTGACTCGTGTGCCTTGTTGAGAATCTCAATGGAATTATTCCAATCAAGATAGGTAGATGATGCCTGTAACATAATTTCTCAATGGATTTTACTTTATAAAAATGCGACTAGCTACATCCCAACTCGGAATCCGCCTATGTTGAAGTTGTGTCCCTGCGTTTCGCTTGTATGCTTGACACCAAGCAAGTCGATCAACTCCCTGAGGTTCTTTGTCTGAAAATATACCGTAGCAGGACCTAGCACTTCTGTAACTAGCCCCTCGCCTCCAAGTATGGTGCTCTTCAGTCCACCAAACTTTGTGACTTTGTACTGAGAATTAGCACTAAGCGCGACAAGGTGATAGTTGTCAAGAATCATCTTTTCGCTACTGGCAAGTTGTTTTTGGATTATTCCGCCATACGCATTACAAAAAACCCTGCCTTCACCAGTTGCCTTTAGCATAAACAGCTCGCTACCAAAAACCCCTTTTGTAAATCCCTGCCATTTTGTGTCGATGTCGACATGGGGGGTGGACGCAATGTATGAGCCAGACTGTACGATGTATCCTCCATCTGTTCCGATTGGAATCTCTACAATGTCTCCAACAGGAGGTCCAGTCAGGCCCAAAACACATCCATTTTCCTTGGCAGTATAGTTGTTGACAAAAAATGATTCACCTCCCAAAAGGGAGACCTTTACTGATTTAAAAAAACCAGAGCGCATATTTGTGCTAATCTCAATATCTCCTTTCATAAATACAAGCGCTCCAGCTTCGGCAGTAATGGTCTCACCTTTACCCATATGAACCTCGAGCATGCTCATTGGATTTTTTAGAATCTGAAATTCCACAAATCAAAAACAGAAATTGAGTAAAAAACTATTGCGATTAATTTTCCCACTTTGCCAAGTGCTCGTAGGCCTCATTCATCGTCTTGAGTAATTTCTTGTGCCATTCATCAAATCCGTCTGGTGTCTTGGGATAATTTGCATAATGCTCCACAAGCCACTTGTTTTGCTGAGTCGTGTACCTGAGCCCATCTGCAAGCTTTTTGTTTAGGGCTCCACGAATTATCATGCCCATCTTGCCAATCATTGAAAAGTCCGGATGTTCGCCGCGGCTGATTGCTTCTACATCAAGATTGCCCAAAAAGTGCTTCATTCCATAATTGATTTGTTCATTGGTGAGCATCTGCAACAATCTTCTAAAAACTTCGAGTCCTGCAGTTTTGTATCCGTACTCCTTTACATAATCTACATTGTATTGCCATAATCCATTTTCTGTGACGTCACCAGATTCTATTGCCGTAACCACATTTTTACCTATTATGGTTCCAGCAATGAGCGCAGGCCCAATGCCGCCAGCATCAAGTGGTTTTGGCATCCATGCAGAATCACCAACTAACATAAACCCATTTGCCACCATGCAGTCGTTTTGTCTTCTAACTGAAACTTGGAAATTTCCAGTAGCATTGTGTACGTCTTCAGGATCTGTTGACAGTCGTGGATTTTTGATTGCTCGATTTCTTGCAACATACTGGTTTATCAGTCCTGTGACATCGTCGTGCTTGCCGAGCCTCTTATTCCTCTTGTCCAAAAGAGTTTTTTCAACGCCGAGGCCTATGTTGACTTTGTTTTTGCCTTTTGGGAATACCCAACCATATCCGCCTGGCGCAATATCCTGATCTAAATGAATCAGACAATAATCAGGGTCAAATTCGGTTAGGTCTTCTTCACCTTGATCAAAATACATTATGTGTCTTCCAGTAGATTCGAGGTCTGTCCTGTCAATCTTTTTTTCCATTTTTGTTGTGTTTTTTATTTGGTTTCTTAGCATCGAGGTGACTCCTGTCGCATCAATTACTACACGCGCCGTCTTTTTGTAAGGTTGACTGGTTTTTTTGTTGATACCTTCAACTCCTACCACCTGGTTGCCATCATACAAAAGACCTGTCAGATTTATCTCAAAATCGACGGTAACTCCGCGCTTTTGTACTTCTTTGTACTGGCTTTGTGGGAGCTGTTGCCTGTTGAGCAAATACCCATCACCATCAAATGGTATTGCAGTCTCCCTGTCTGGCGATAATGCCATCACTCCCTTTACTTTGTGCTCGATTTCGGGTTTGGACCAAGTCACTTTGATTCGCTCGCCCATATAATCAACTGCCTGCTTTGATACTGCGTCACCGCAGATCCAGCCATTGATTGACTTGCGTCCAAGCAAAATGGGCGGATTTCTGTCAACTACTAGAATAGATAATCTCTGATTAGAGTAATGAGCTGCAGATTGGGCTGCCACCATGCCGGCCAATCCGCCACCGGCAACAATAATGTCGTAATCTAGTTTCAACTATCCAACAGCTGAAAGAACATTATTTAAAACAATGCACACATCGAATTTTTGGGTCAGATCGTCGCGGCGTCTTCACAGCTGCGTTGCTCAGACTGGAGCGGCTTTGTAGCTCTTCATTCCCAACTATTTACTATTCTAAATGATATTAAATTCTGCCTTGACTGAGAACCTCAGTGTATGTCTTTATCAGATCTTTTTGCGTGTAAATTGGCGTGTAGATTTTCAGCTTGATTGGGTCTTCGTCTCCCAGAATTAATTTGCCCAAAATTAACTGCTGCTTTGAAATCCTAAGATGGAGTGCAGACTCGTCGCATCTATTTTGTAGGTCTTCTATTATTAGCGACATGTCTTCTTTTGGAATGTCTCTGACAAGTTTTGCGATAAAACTCCACGCCTTCTTCTTTTTGAGCTTACACAAAAGCAGAATAATTGGATTCTCGTAGTGTCCCTGCAAGTTCTGCACTGTGAATTCTTCTTTGTCTAGATCAAACATTTCATTGAATGCTGCAAAGATCTTTTCCAGATCTTCTGTGGCATGAACGATGATTTGAATGTCTACCTCTAGCTTTCTTTCCAAATTTATGCTTCGAGCAATGCGACTTGGGCCTCAGCAGTTCGGATGAGCTTTACCTTCTCAAGTCCAACATGCCTCATGCGGATGACTTTTTTTGCTGCCGCCATGATGTCTGAATTTATCTTGCCGTAGCAGGTAGCCTGGACAAACTGGTCTATTGTCATCTCTGGTATGGTCTTGCCCATCACGTCTTTTGCGATTAATCTGAGGGCATGCTTTCTTGAGGTGTTGAGCTTTTTGTGCGTCAAAGCTATCACTTTGAGTCTGAAAAGATAGTTGTCTTTAGTACTTACGTCCATGACAAAGTTAACTTTGCTTGAGCCTCGTCGGATCAGGCTTCGCAGAAACTCTTTTGCATACTCATATCTTTTGAAAATAGAGTATGCCTTGTCTCCTTCTATCTTGTTTATCTGAAAGTAAATCTTGTACTGGTACTGAGAGGGGTCGCCTTTTAGAATGTCAAACAAGGTGACTTCGACTACTCGACCTATTGCTTTTTTTTCGTCTGTAATTGGTATGTAAGCTATTGGCGCGTTGTTAAATGATTCTGGGGCAATTACTGTGACCCATTTTTTCTCACGCCACTTATCCTTAACTCTTGAACCCTTTCTTTTAGCCAATTAATAACGAGCCACTGAATCCAAAATATAAGTTGTACTGGCTAAATTAGCGCAGAACCAAGATATTTTTGCAAAGGCTTTGGTACACTGATATGTCCATCCTTTGTCTGAAAGTTTTCCATAATTGCAACAAGTGTTCTGGTGGTAGCAACAAGTGTGCTGTTAAGGGAGTGGACGTACTGTGTCTGCTCGTTTGTCTTGTCCCTGAATCTAATTTTGAGCCGTCTTGTCTGAAAGTCAAGGCAATTAGAACATGATACAATCTCGCGATACGCGTTTTGTCCAGCCATCCACGCTTCAAGATCATACGTTTTTGCGGAGACCTTGCCAAGATCCCCGCTTGACAAAACCATGATTCTGTAGGGAATCTCTAGCTGTTGGTAAAATTCTTCGACTATTGTAAGCATGCTTTCGTGTTCTTTCCACGAGTCTTCAGGCCTCGCAAAGACGTACTGTTCTACTTTTTCAAACTGATGCACACGAAATATCCCCTTCTGGTCACGTCCGTGAGCTCCGGCTTCCTTTCTAAAACAAGGGCTGACTCCAGCATATCTTAGAGGCAGATCCTTTCCTTGTAGGATCTCGTCTGAATGCATTGCTGCAATCGCATGCTCTGACGTGCCAATCAAAAACAAATCCTCGTCATCTACTTTGTATATGACATCTGCAAAGTCGTCTGCAATGATTGCGCCCTCCATGGATCTTTTGTTTATCAGATATGGCGGCTGCACCAATGTATATTTTTTTGACTCCAAAAAATCAAGGGCAAATCCAATCAAGGCCTGATTTAGTCTGACTAGTTGGTTTTTGAGATAGTAAAATCTAGCGCCTGCTACCTTTGCAGCTCTCTCCAAATCTACAAGATCTAGACTCTGAGATATGTCTATGTGGTCCTTTACTTTAAAGTCAAACTTTGGCACCTCTCCCCATCTCCGTATCTCTTTGTTGGCAGACTCGTCTGGTCCTATCGGGACTGATTCGTGGATCAAATTTGGAATGCTTAGTGCCAGCTTGTTGTACTGTGCTTCCACTTTGAGCTGTTCCGCTTCAAGCGTTGCTAGCTCAGCTGAGACCGCTTGCATCTTGGAAACTGAATCACTTGCGTCCTGGCCTGACTTTTTTTTGGCAGAGATTTCAACTGAGACTTGGTTTTTTTTCTTTCTAAGCTCATCTGTCTTTATGATGAGCTCACGCCTTTTTGCATCAAGCCACACCAATCCATCTAGGTCAAATTCCATCCTTCTGTCCTGTAACATCTTTCGTATGATCTCTGGTTTTTCCTTGATCAGTTTGGGATCCAACATCATTCCATCACTTTGAGTGCCATCTGTACGTGTGCCAAGACCTCATCAATTGTAGCAGTAAGTTTTTTCATGTTGCCTGTACTGTGGAAATTAAAAACAAGTGCGTTATCAAGATTTTCTATCTCAAATGTGAGTCCTTCTGGAAAGTTCACATTGTCTGGTTCCAAGGCATCTATGATGGCTAGCGCCTTTTTTTGCGAAATGTTGCTAACTGTTATCTGAATTTTCGATTCCATGCTCTAAAAAATCCAAAAAACCGTCTAACTTGTCTTTTGTAATCCTAGCTCCTGCTGCTGCATCATGACCTCCTCCAACACCATTGAATTTTTCAGCACCAGTCCTCATCAAAATGGATAGATTCACGCCAGACCTACAGCCGATCGACTTGCGAGACGAAAACTTGATCGTGTTTTCTTCACCATTAGTTCTTAAGATGATTATCTTACCTGCATTCTTTGGCGAGCCAGCAAGCAACGAAGATATCGTACCGGTCATGGTCTCAGGGATCACACCCTCGCCATTTACCATCAGGTAAGATGGTGAGTCGCTTATTCTCCACCTCTCGCTTGTCAAAATATTCATGTATTCTCTAATCATCTTTCTGTAGTCGGCCAAAATATTTTCCCCCTCCTGAAGCATCTTGTTTCTATCTCCTGCACAGATCGAAATCCCGACTCCAGCTTTTCCTATTCTCCCACAAGAGTTGAGCATTGTGGAAAATTCTCGCGCATCGCGCAAAAAACTGCGGCGCTCTTCGCTTGGGAAAGTGTAAGTGTATCCAATCAACTCCTCCATGATCTGAGTTGCGTTTTGCGAGCTTGCAAACTTGGTTATTGCTTCGAGCAGATTGCGTTTTTCGTCATCTGTGAGGTCAGATGGTGTTCTAAATCTGCCACCATCCTTTAACTCGATTCCAGAAGATTTTAGTAATGAAAAACAGGCGTCACGATTCCATGTGAGTCCTTCTATGAATGGCTGAGAGGTAAACGCAAGTGCGTCCGCAAGTGGCCTTGTCTCGCGTCCAAACAGCAAAAGATCCATATCGACTTGGAGATGTCCTGAGCTCTTTGCTTCTTCTACTATCTCTGCGTTTTTGCCAAGAAATGATTTTTTTTCTCCTTGATCCTGTCTGTCGCCGAGTGCTGAGACCACAGCAATTGGGGCCAGATCAGAGTTCCTCTTGTCAAGTGCCTTGGCGGCAAGAAATGCCATACCTCCTGCACAAATACCTGTCCCACCATCAATGCCAAATTTCCACGCATTTATGACGCGTTCATTGTCGTATTCCTCATTTGTTATTTCGTGATGATCCAAGACAAACCAGTTGACACCAAGTGACTCGTCAAGCTGCTTTGCAAAACCTCCGCCCAAATCCGTGATTATGTGAAATTCGCGCGAGTCCTCACACATACCTTTGATTGCATGCGAATTCATCTCCTTGAGGGTTCGCACTGTTACTTTGGCTCCTGCGCGGATCAATGCCTTTGTAATTATGCTGCCAGATGTGATGCCGTCACAGTCTATGTGTGTGAGTACTGCAATCGTTTTTCCGGATTTTATGCAATCGGATATGGTGTTAGAAAATACTGCTAAACTCTCTTCTAGTCTGCTCATCACTCAAGTTGAGCTACGACTGACTTATATTTCCAGTTTTGAGGAAGTGCACCAATATTTTTGTAATAAGTGGATATTCTGTGGACCTTTGCCTCCACAAGCTCTAGCGATCTGACATTTCTTTTGTCAGAGTTGTGAGATTTTAGATGTCGCTGGAGGTTGAGGGCCTTTTTGACTATGTTGTTGAGATCCTCTGGAATATCTTGCTTTATTCCATTGTCCTCAAGTATTTTTTTAACGGATTTTTTGACAATTGGTTTTACGAGGGGAATAGCATGCTGGTCACGCATCTTGATTCCGATCTGGCTCATCGGGACGCCATCTTTGCCATATTTGACGACAAGTTCTTCTACTTCTTTTGGAGTTGATGTCACCCATGAAGGGGTTCTTGTCGTAATTGGCCTAGTCGAATGTGACTGACCATGTCTGTGTGTATGTACACGTCCCATGGCGTGGGTGTTCTTGGTTCAAACATAAACGTTACCCCCTAAAATGTCTAGATCTGGTAATTAGAAAAAAGTTAAATAGAAACGATAGCCCTCAAGACAACAGGTAAACACTATGAATAAAACACTATTTGGAGCAGCACTGCTTGCTGTGACTGTTTTATCAGTAGGAATGATGACCGGTGAGGCATTTGCCCAATACATGGGTAATGTGGACCAAAGCGGCAAGACTGGTAAAAACACGCTAGAAGAGACACTGAAACTCGCAAGAGACAGAGTCGAGTATGCCGAAGCAAACCCAGCAACAGGTTCTGGAACTCCATACCTAGCAGCAGACGGTGTCTTGGGAGCATCTGCAATCGCCGCAGCAGTCTTTGGAGGAATCGCCGCAGCATTCTTCTTCAGAGCACGAAGCGGAAGATACGCAGCCCAAGGAAGAGGATAAAACAATCCATTCTTTTTCCTATTTTATTGATTTTTTCACTATCTCTAGCATGCGATCATAGCGGATTCTGCCACTCAGAGAAATGTATATATCGTACGTACTGAGGTTAGTAATTCAATGACTCCATTACTCGGTACAGTGTTCAGTATTCTGTCTACCGTATTTGGGCAATTGGGACCAAACTATGACCCATTGTTCTACGATGTCATGGTTTACATCTTTGGCACAATGATGTTTACTATCTTCCTTCTAGGAATCATAGCATATTGGCTAAGGGTCCATGGCTGGTCATACAAAGACAACCGCGAAAGATGGGTTGATGAGTTAGACAGACACTTTGAAAGAGAAGGTATCGGTCTGATACCAGACAACGGAAAATACTGGTAAAACTTTCTTTTTTCATTCTTTTTAGATTTTATACATTGTCGACTGCCATTATTGCGGCGGTAAAAAGTCCTTATCCTTGGATTCGTCGTAAGCCTTTGAGGTAAACTCGGCCCTGTAGTGGGCACCATTGATCAGCGGCGTCCTGATGAACTCTGCAGACTTTTTACCATCTACATATATCGTGGACTTGTCTTCTTGCATGTCTCGTAACTTGAAATCCCAAACCCACAAAAAGTGCCCTATTTCAAATGGGTATTCTTCAGTCCACGCTGCATGAATTGTGCCGTCGTCAGACTGGGTATAAAGCGCTCTCTGGCAGCCGTCCTTGAATCCAACATTGGCCGGAATTGGTATCTTTTGTTTGTCTACGTATACCTCAAGTGTGGCAGTCACATGGTAGTTGATGTCTCGGTCGTTTATGCACACTTTAAGAGGGTTGTCGGCATTTAGTAAAATCTGGATGCCTGAGCTTAGTGCAGCGACGCCTATGCCTATTATGGCAGTTATGATAAGGTATCTGATGGTTTTGCCCCTCTTACTTGGGTCACCCATCCCTGGCCAAATCATGCTCAGGTTCTACTGGGATTACATAAAGTCGTTTCTCTATGAGAGTATAATAAAATGAAAAGAGGGGTGTGTTGGTTTAGATTACTTGCCAGGGGCGAGTTGCGAATGTGATTACGTAGCCAACTCCAATGATGATTGATTGGTACATGATGTTTGTGTATGGAATTGGTTTGAGTATCGGCTCGCCAGTAACTACTACTGTTTGTCCTGGGCCTAATCCTGGTCCAACTGAAGCAATGTTAAGCTGTGTATGTACGTGGTATACGCCTGGCTCTAGTGCCTTTGCCCTGATCTCATATGGGATTACGGCGTTACCTGGTAAATTGAAGACGTTTCCTGGTGGGGTTCTTGCTAGGACTTCCCATCTGTTTCCTGCATTAGTTGACTCTGAGAATATAGAGTTCCATCCCCTTAGGTCTCTTTCAACAAGACTTACGAACTTGCCTGAGATGACTAGTTCTTCACCAGTTTGCAGTGACTGTCTGTTGAAGGTTTCGTCTTCAATCTTTACGAAACGGCTTTGTAGCTGTGCTTGCACACCGTGTGCCTCTGCAGTCTGAATCATTTGTGCCAAGTTTGGACCAAATGTTCCAAGTGCTAGAATCACTCCGAGTGCGACTACGAATACTTTCTTGTCGACCATAGTTATCCCGTTAATTAATCACAGACTCGACATAGAATGATATATGTTTTACCGTTGCACTACAATAATGATCACCAGAATTTTTGTTTCAAACCATGATCTAATTGTTCTACATTAATGTTCAACATAGTTATCATGTTTTCTAAGTAATATGATATTTTACATTTGGTAATAACTAATGTAGAATATATCAAAAAAATTAAGACTTTTTTTGTAAAAATTTGATAAAATTATTGTCAAAATTAACTCATGTTTTATATATGTATAAACTATAACCAAGAAGCATGGCACAGATGCCGGCACTAATCCCAAAAGAGGTTGAGATCCAGAGACTCAAGAAGATCTGGCTCATCGTTATTGCAATGGGATCAACAGCAGCATCAGTGGAAGTAGACAACTTCGTAGACGGCTCTCTACATCAAACCTCTATCAGAGACTCTGCATTCACTCCAGCACACTGGTGGTTGTACTCACACTTTGTGGCACTACCACTCGGTTGGGGAGCAGTAGCAATCTATGATAGAAGAGTACCAATTCTCAGAGGTCCAAACAACTCCATGAACACCGGTCTCAAGATGACCATCCTAGGTTATCTGGCAACCATGTTCACAATCGGAGTAAACGAGATGTGGCACTTCTGGTTCGTAGAGGAAATCTTCGCAGTTCCAAACCACTGGATGTTCAACATGGGCGTAGTCGTAGCATTCATGGGCGCATTGGCCTATGTCGTAAGAGTATATGCTAGACTAGTCGAACTGGGTGCAGAAACACCAGGCGAAAACCCGTATGTAGCTGAAATGTACAAGATGGCTCTAGAAGGCAAACTGTACAGCAGATCCATCCCATAAGCAAAACCCCTTTTTTTCTCATTTTTCATTTTAAAGCGTAGATCGCAGTAGGCCCGCGCTTGTAGAAAGGCTTAAAAGTATTCTCCCGGTTAGTTAAGCAAATGACTCTACCAAAAGGATTTGGCTCAGGTGGCGGTGGCGCAACCAGTGCTGATGTAGAGAAGATGATTGGCAGACGTGTTGAAAACATGGTTGGCCTGATCACCATATCGTACATAGCAGCATGGCTGGCAACCTTTGGTGGAACGGCTGCAGGATACTTCTACTATCCGTGGGCTTATCCAACACCAAGCGGTCACTATGCCTTTATTGTCTTGACCATTGTTGAGGCAATTGGCTATCTCTTCTGCGTAAAAGTTGTAGAGGAAGGTACCAAGAAGAAGAGTAACGGTATCCTTGCCGCAACACTAGGCGGAACAGCTATCGGAACAATATTGATCTCTCTGTTCGTCGGAACATAAGAGAGCGTTCCAGACTTTTTCTTATTTTTAATCATCAATTCTATAGCTTATGTTACGCGCTCCGATCTTCGTGCGTGGCTAAAATTTTATATACTCACTCTCACCGTACATGAATTAATGGTCTGGCTTAGACGATGTACTCACTACTTGTTCATAGTAGTGGTTGCAGTCAACTCGACCCTGCTTACAATCAATGCAGGCGACTACATCTTCTATACTGACTGGGCTTGGACTTCGTTTGTCGTATTCTCAATATCACAAACGTTAATGTTGGTAGTCGGCGCAGCCTACTATCTTACATTCACTGGAGTTCCAGGAACGGCAACGTATTATGCGTTGATCATGACCGTCTATACATGGGTTGCCAAAGGTGCATGGTTTGCACTCGGTTATCCATATGACTTCATTGTCACCCCGGTTTGGCTACCGTCAGCTATGTTGATGGACTTGGCATACTGGGCAACAAAGAAGAACAAGCACTCACTGATCCTATTCGGTGGTGTCATGGCAGGACTGTCATTACCATTGTTCAACATGGTAAACTTGATCACGGTTGCCGACCCGTTAGAGACTGCATTCAAATATCCAAGACCAACTTTGCCTCCCTACATGACTCCAATAGAGCCTGCCGTAGGCAAGTTCTATAACAGTCCAGTTGCACTCGGTGCGGGAGCAGGTGCTGTATTGTCAGTTACCATGTGCGCGCTGGGATGTAAGCTGAACACGTGGACGTATAGATGGATGGCAGCTTGGTCCAAATGGGACTAAAACCCTACACCCTTTTCCTTTATCTTTAGTTTGTGCCTACCGTTAGGTCTAGATTAAAAAATATTGTACACGTTGTGATCTTTTGTTGTCTTGGGTTTGGATATGATTTTTTGATATCAGGTATTATTGAAAACGAGGCAGATTCTCTCAGTTGAGCCAAGGCCATTTGTCAAGTGGGCAGGAGGCAAAAGGCAGCTTTTGTCAATAATTGAAAGGTATGTGCCGGCCGAGTTTGAATGTTACTATGAGCCATTCTTGGGAGGGGGAGCAGTCATGTTCCATTTGCTTTCAAAGAATCCGGCCATCAAGTGCAAAGTATCTGATCTTAACTCTGATCTTATACTTGCATACATCACAATAAGGGATAGAGTAGAGGAACTAATCGAGTCACTCAAGTGTCACGCAAAGAACTATCGCAAAAATCCAGACTCGTATTATTATCATGTAAGGAACAAGGAGCCAACAAGCCAGATTGAAAAAGTTTCACGACTGTTGTTCCTAAACAGGACCTGCTTTAACGGCCTCTACAGAGTTAACAGCAAAGGCAAGTTCAACGTACCGCTTGGAAGATATTCGAATCCTAATATTGTAAACGAGGAGAACCTTTACGCTGTAAACCATGCCCTGCAATCAAAGAAGATCTCGATTAGCTGCAGGGATTTTTCATCGGTCTTGCAGGACGCAAAAAAAGATGATTTTGTCTACTTTGATCCACCATACCAGCCTGTGAGCAAGACTGCAAACTTTACCAGTTACACCAACAAGGACTTTACATACAAAGATCTGCAAAAACTAGTAGATGTATCAGAAAAACTTGCAGACCGGGGTTGCAAGGTGCTACATTCAAACTCAAACTCAAAAGAGGTTCGCAAATTGTTTTCAAAAGACTGGAAGATAATTGAGATTTCTGCAAATCGTGCCATTAATTCCGATTCCACAAAGAGAACCGGCCAAACGGAATTGCTCATTAAAAATTATTAGAAAGCTCCGAGCGGGATCCGAACCCGCGACCTTTACCTTACCAAGGTAACGCTCTACCAGGCTGAGCTATCGAAGCACGAATTGTTTCCTAAGTAAATCCTAATTATACCTAAGGAAATTTTGCAAAACGCTAAACCGTTAAATCTTTGTCAAAATCAAGCAATGTCGCAGGAGTAGCCGAGCCTGGCCAAAGAAAGCAAAATCTGCTTTTGGATGCGCGGGACTTAAGATCTAACAATGGGTGATCCCGTCTCTTAGGGGTTCGTGGGTTCAAATCCCACCTCCTGCATTATTTGGGATGTTTTATTCCCTTAGAATTCAAAATTTCATAAACGTCAGGCAGCGAAAACACAAAACCAACGTGGACGCAATCTTTCTCCTCGCAAAGCTGGCAGAATAGTTCCCCCCTTTGAATTGCGACCTCAGCAATTCTGTTTTTGATATTGTCCTTTAGGATCACGCGGTCTTCGTCTACTGCGACTTTTTCAAGCTTTGGTGCATATTTCGCAAAGGTTTTGTCTTTTTGCATCATCTGCTCGAGCATGTATGTGACGTAACCAGAAAAGCTGTTTACGCCTTTCATCATCAGCTCTGCCTTGTTCTTTTCAAATACGTCGTAGAATTTATCGTAGACTTCTTCTGAAACCGTGATTGACTTGAATCCTGCTTTTGGCATACCTGTTACCGTACCATTAGGTACTGTACTATTTAACACTTTATGTGAGCATATTCCACTTTCGAGTGGTTGATAATTTGACTTCCTGACTGTTAATTGATCTGCCCAACCAGAAAACCAAAAAACAGCATAAATAACAACCAGTCATAATAAAATCATCTTTGGCTAGAGGATACCAACAAGATCAAGTGCAGCAAAAACTAATCGAGATCTTATCAGAATCAAAAACGGGACTGTCGGGAGTAGAAATAGCAGAGAAACTTGGAATCAACCGTGCCACGATGGCAAAATATCTTAACGTGTTTGCAGCAGAAGGACTCATCAGACAAAAAAACATAGGCAACGCAAACCTATGGTTTATTGATTCTGCTACGGAACACCTCGAGTTTCCAGCGGATTATTTTCATGTCAAAGAAAAATTTCTAGAATACGTCAGTACAGGACTCTCGCAAAAGGCATATCAGTTAATTCGAAACTGTCAATACTCTGGAGCAAACACGCAAAAGACCGTAAGCGAAGTAATACTGCCTGCAATCTCTGCAATTGAAGACATGTATCTGAAGGCAAAGATAGGCAAGTCTGAATCCAAGTTGTTTGGCCAAATCGTGACAAACTCGTTGCAGATACTAAGCCTTACCCAAAATGATTTTGATCCAAAAAAGAATGTCTTGGTATTCGCAGCTGATCCACAAAGCGAGCTGTATTCACACGCAGCATCCTGTGTCTTTAGCTCACTTGGTTGGCAGAGCTTGGATCTGGGGGATATGTCGGATGCAATAGATGTCCTCTACGAGCTTGACTTGCAAAAGTTTCTTGCAAAAATCTGGAGACAAAAGCAAAGCATAATGGTAATAGTGGTATTTTGCACAACCGAAGAAGGTGCAAAATTCTTTTCAGAATCAATAAACTCTGTCAAGCCCAAGTTTGGCAAAAACCTCCACACCGCAATATGCTCCAAAGCAAAAAACATCAAGGCCGAGTTTGTGAGTGATAGCTTCGATGGAATAATACAGTGGGTGGACTCGATAGCAGCGACGGTTGGCTAAAAATGATGGGCCGAGAGAGATTCGAACTCTCGACCTTTCGATCTCTGAAAGGTTGTTTTATCAGTCGAACGCTCCAGCCAAGCTGAGCTACCGGCCCTAAAAAAATCTCAAATTGAACGGTCTTTTAACGTTGTGGTTAGTTTTTCCACTTTATTGAGCAACCAATTGATGGATCAAAATCTTTAACAATTGACTGGCCTGCAAGCAATTTTTCAATATTTGAGATCATCGTTTTTTCTGTTGGCTTGTCCTCTGGCTTCATGGCATTGTCGATTCTACCATGAAAAACCAACTTTCGTTGCCTATCAAACAAGAATGGATCTGGTGTGCAGACGGCGCCGTATCTTTTTGCCACCTCTTGTGTCTCGTCAACTAGGTACCAGAACTTGATTCCTCGTTCTTTTGCAAACTTTTTCATGTTCTCAAAGCTGTCATCTGGGTACGCGACAGAATCGTTGCTGTTTATGCCGACTACAGCTACTTTACCTTGGAACTTGCTTTGAATTTCATTTATGGCGTCCACCTTTGCTTTGACATAGGGACAATGATTGCACATGAAGATGACAAGTAATGCGTCGTACTTGGCAAAGCTTGCAAGCGAGTATTTTTTATCGTCTATTCCAAGCAATTCAAAATCTGGAGCTTTGTCTCCTTTTTTTAGCTGGACTTGTGATTCCATTACGACCATAGTTTGCGCACAAATTTTTGCAAATAAAATTCTTGCCTCAAGAGGACAACAATTAAAATCACGGTGGCAAAGTCACTTTCTGAGGGCTGATAGTTCAGTGGTAGAATGCCCGCCTTGCACGCGGGAGGTCAGGGGTTCAAATCCCCTTCAGTCCACTCTATCGATCTTTGCGTAATTCGCACTGTAATGGGGTGGTGTAAAGTCTATGTTTGAGGCTTCAAGTTATTATCCGTGTAAAAAACCGTTTGATGAGTATTTTTGGGCTAAAAATGAGCGATCAGAGATCAAATTTAATAGGCGCCTACACAAGAAGAAGTATAGAAAAATGACATTAATTATAGCTGCAAAATGTCAAGATGGAATCGTTCTAGTTGGTGATAGAAAGGTATCAGGTTCAGAGCGATATGCGAATAAAATTAGGATGCTAGAACAATTACCAATAGTCTTTACAGCTGGAGGTATAGAGCCTTTATTTGAAGAATTCCTTGAACAAGTGGAAAAAGCTGCTTTGTGGAAATATAATTGGATTCAAGAAGAAAATAAAAACCAACCAGAATCATTACATCAAGTCTTTACTGCTACCGACTTCAAACACACTTGTGTTGAAACCTTAAAACGCATGAAAGCGATCTATACAGAACTAGAACAAAGTACATCATTCGAGTACGCCTTACAGGTGTTTTTCGTATTGCCAGAGCAGAGAAATGGGCAAGATGATGTGACTCTTTACAAAATGAATATGGAGGACTGTTTTCCGAATCCCGTTGAAGCAGGAAAAGTTAGTGCGATAGGCAATCATTACCTTGGGAAACCATTCTTGAAAAGTCTCGAAAATAAAAATGAGACATTATTCATGAAAGATGTTGCGAGAGTAGCATCTTTTGTAATTAAGTATATTGAGATAGAGAAACTGGATAGTAATAATGGGATTGGAGTAGGGGATTTTGATCCACAGATATGGTATGTTACGCCAAAACAAGCTAGAGAGATTCCACAAGATGAATTATCTGAATTATTAAAGGGAGTTGAGGATGAAATTAAGAAATTTAGAGAAACAATCGGCTCGGAAAGCTCATTTCTTAGGTCTTAATGTTATTTTATTATCTCTAATATCAAAATCCAATTCAACGCTTTCTTTCCATCCTGCCTTTTCTATAGCTTCAGCTGGAATATCAACATACCACTTTAGGTATTCTTTGTCTCCTACTCTACGGTTTACTCGTTTCTGTAACTTCATAGTTAATTCTAATTTGTCATAGGCGCCTATAAACATAATGTAAATTGAGGCAATTTATTCTAAATACACATAATGTTTAACACCATCCTTTAGATCTATTATTTGCTAAATGGGTGCAAGCCATGTATATCATGTATATCGATGAATCTGGCGTTGAAAGGATTAATGATCAAACAAAGTATTTTGTAATTTGTGGCGCAATATTTCATGAACGAGATCTAACAGACATGAAGAAGGCAATGCAAGATGTTAGGGATAACAAATTAGGTAGGTTTTCTGGGTCTGAAATACATATACATGATATCTATAAAGGTCAAAAAGCATTTTATAGTATCAGTTTATCCGAAATTAAAACTGTTCTTACAAACATATACACATCTTTAAATAATTTACAATTTAGTATAATTTCCGTAGCTATTAACAAACCGGAATTATTACGATCAAAATACTACAATTATGATATATTGGAAACCGCATATACATTTCTAATAGAACGTTTTGATAACTTTCTAAGTAAAAATAACAATAAAGGAATCATTAGAATTGATAAAACATCTAACAAATCCACTCAACTAAATCAAAAAGACCGTAAAATACTCGAGTTAATCAATCAGATTAGAAGAAATGGAACGAATCTGCAGAGAATTAAAAACATAATTGAAGAGCCATTATTTTATGACTCAGCGTTGAGAAAAGGTCTACAGGTAGCAGATGCGTCTGTGTATTGTGTTAATGCACGTCTTAATTGTAACCAATTTTTTGATCCGTATTGGAAAATAATTCACTCGAAATTACAAACTAGCCCAACTGGTGAGATCTCAGGGTACGGTTTGTATGTATTTCCAAAATAAAATTGCGAAGGCACAAGATCGCAATACCCGCCACCTTTGTGCCTTCTAGCGATGCAACATCGCATCACCGATTTAGCTGCATAAAGATCATATAAATTTGTGTCGTATCAATCTTCGTAAACTTGCTACCATTTTTAATTCATCTTTAAATAAATTTATATTTTCTACGCCTACAATGTAGGCGCCTAAATGTTTATATTAGTAGGCGCCTAATACTAATCATGGGTTCGACAAACACAAACATCCGTGAGGAAAAAGGAATGGAAATCGCAAAGACAGAAAACCAAATAACAAGAATCACAGACGAATACTATAAGGTAAGATCCCAGACAAGCAACAAGGAATACGAAGTAAAACTAGTCGGCTCCAACTGGAAATGTACATGCCCTGATTCAATTTTCCGTCATATCAAATGCAAGCATGTTTTCGGTATAGAGTATTCAATCAGTCTTAGGCAGGAAGCCGAGGCACGAAGGACCATTGTCATACAACCGATCACAACTTCAAGGTGCATTAGGTGCCAATCTGAAAAACTTGTCAAATTCGGTCTGAGGCACAACAAGTACGGCAATATCCAGAAATTCCAATGCAAGGATTGTAAGAAGCACTTTACAATCAATATCGGCTTTGAGAAAATGAAGCATGATCCTAGAGGAATCACGACAGCAATGCAACTTTATTTCAGCGGTGAATCCCTTAGGAATGTTTCAAAATCCCTCAAGCTTTTGGGCATGGATGTTACTCACCAAACCGTTTACAACTGGATAAAGAAGTACACCAAAATCATGCAGGAATATTCCGAGAAACTAAAGCCCCAAGTTTCAAGCACTTGGCGAGCTGATGAGCTGTTCCTCAAGATCCGAGGCGATTTGAAATACATGTACGCTTTGATGGATGATGAAACCCGATTCTGGATTGCTCAAGAGGTAGCCAGCACGAAATACACCCACGATGTAAGCAAGCTGTTCAAGGAAGCCAGCCGAATAATGGACAGAAAGCCAAAGGTCTTGATTACCGATGGTGCCTATAATTTCAAGACTGCCTTTTACAAGGAATACTGGACAAAGGAAAGGAAAACCCGACCTTTGCACATACAGCATATCCGTTTCAACGGCGATATGAACAACAACAAGATGGAAAGAATGAACGGCGAAGTGAGAGATAGGGAAAAGGTTATGCGTGGATTAAAGATCAATGAAACGCCGATTTTGAATGGGTATCAGATATTCCATAATTACATACGCCCTCACATGGGTTTGGATGGAAAAACTCCAGCCGAAGCAAGCGGTATCAAAGTCGAAGGCGAAAACAAATGGATAACCTTAATTCAAAATGCTGCTACCAATAAACATGCGATTATTTAACAAAGAGGCCGATATGAAATGCTGGAATTGTAAAGCATTAATCAATCATAACGAAGTAAAATGGGAACCAAGAAAGCCAGTAATTTTTGGCTCTACGGAAGCCGCTACTTGGATACTAAGTAATACATTTCGTGAACTTCAGAAAAGCAGGGGTTATTCAGACGGTAAAGCCGATCCAATTTTAGTCTTCGGTGTTTCAAAATTTGAGTGGCGTGGTACATGTCCCAAGTGTAATGAAACACAATGTATGTTTTGGGCAGGTAAGGATTCCATTAAAAGCAATAAGGAGCGACCAGAACCAAAAGAACCATTTGAATGCCATCAATGCAAAAGTCTTATGAAACGAGAAGAACAGATTTGGTATAGTTATAGGATTTTACAAAATAATCAGCTAACAGAACCATTAGTAACGCTTTGTACTGTCTGCAAGACTGAGAACGAATATCCTTTTTACTATGATTTAGAGTATGGAATCATAAAATAATTGGGTTGCAAAAATCCATTAACTAGGCTAAACCCATGATAACCAATAGAATTTTACATGACAAATAGGCTGACAAAGAATTGAACCTAAATTCAAGTTAAATATGTCTGTCAAACGCCTTTTTACACAATAAGGAACTATAACGATCAGCCATAGACTTGACAGAACCTGTAATGGATGGATTTAAATATGATATTTTGAAAGGATTGTTGGAATGGCAGCACCAGCATTTGCAGCAGAATCAATCGCTGTATGGATACCACTTATTGTCGGTTTGGCACCAGGTCTAGTTTACTGGTTTGTTATAACCGGCATGAGAAACAGAAAGTAACCATTCATTTCTTCTCTTTTATTGTTCTAGTTTTGTTAAAGCTTCTAGTCTACATTGTTTAGAATATGATATTTCTTATGTGATTAACCCAGTAGTATAACTAGAATCAAATGCACAGGTTGCTCGTAGCATCGCTAGTTTTTCTACTCTTGCCAACTGTTCCGATTTTTGGACAGCTTACGGAAACACCGTCGACTCTTGGTGTCAAGCTCACCTCTACTGCGCCGTTTAGCTACAAAGACGACGAAGGCTACACCGTAGTAATTGGTGAGGTCGAAAACACAAAGACGTTTCCAGTCAAGAACGTAAAGGTCTGGGTGGGATTTTACAGCAGCAAGGCATCGGGTTCGGGTGGTGCAACTCCACTTGAAACAGTCACAGGAACCACACTGCTTGATGTCGTGCCTGGAAAAGGCAAATCACCATTCATCATAAAATCAAATAGCCCAAATCCTGAGATATCAGAAGTAACGATTAACGTACTTGGATTTAATTCGGCCGCAGCAAAGCAGCAAGTATTGGATATAAAGCCACAAACACTGACCATTGGTGATTTGGTGATTCTTCCTGTCAGTGTTACAAACGGTGGCCAAGCAGAAACTGCAGCAGTAAAGGTTCACCTTATTGCATACGATGCGTTTGCGCCACCTAGAATTGTCGGAATTGAGACGGTAGAAATCGATGAACTTGGTGCAAAGAAAAGCGAGGAAGTAGAGTTTTCTGCAAAGATGGATTACCGTGCAACATCATTCAAAGTAATCGCAGAATCTGATGAATACCAGTCAAAGATGACTGACATTACTAAAGTATCTTTGGATACAATGACACGACTTGTCTCAATAAATAACATAGAAGTGAGTGACCTCATAGGAGATCGTGTTTCTGAAATCAGAGTTGGTGAAACAGTCAACATATCAAGTGATCTTACAATTCAGTACTCTGCACTCACAAAACCAAATCAGCCGTATGTCTACTATGCCCAGGTCAAACAGTTTGGTGAAAAGGCACCTGTGGAGTTCATTGGAATTGCTGAGGGACAGTTCAGCTCAGCTGCTCCTCAACATGCAACAGTAGAGTGGACTCCGCAAAATGAAGGTGGATTTTTCATAGAGGCGTATGTGTGGGATCCTAATGGAGTACCGCTTGCAGCACCAAGCAAGACCGTCTCAATAGTATTAGTTACGCCATAAATTTATTGGAAGATATCTATCTCACATCATGGTGCAATTCAAAGTGGTCGCAACCGGTGGTACATTCGATGTGATACACCAGGGACACATAGCACTACTTGATGAGTCATTCTCCATATCTGAGAAGGTTATAATTGGCCTGACAAGTGACGAACTTGCCAAAAAAAAAGGAAAAACACTATGGCACAATTACTCGCAAAGATTCAACTCACTAGAACAGCTAATCAAAAAAAAGTTTCCAAGAAAACACTACATCATAAGCAAACTTGAGAACGATTTTGGACCTGCAGCAATCGAAGGAGATGTAGAGGCACTGGTCGTAAGTGGCGAAACTGCGTATCAGGGAGATGTGCTCAACGAACTACGAAGACAAAAGAATCTACCTTCTGTAAAAGTGGTGGTGGTTCCACTAGTTTTGGCAAAGGATGGCAAAAGAATTTCCAGCACTAGGATTAGAAATTCTGAGATCGACGCGGAAGGCAACCTACTTTGACAAACTGAATCGTCTTGTTTGATTTATCGAGATAAAACAAAAAACATCGAGTCCACCCTAAATTGACCATTATCAACAACATGATGAAAAAGTTCGTGCAGAATGTGACCGGTTTGCAGCAAGGCCTTCATCCGGAGAGTCTGGCATTTTGGTACGAAAAAATAATTAAAGAAACAAAAGAGATGGCCCCTCCTTGGCTTGTGGACAAAATCAAAGTAAAACAGGATCCTGTACTCCCAATGAAGTTCAATCTGGATATATCAAAAAGGGCAGTAAGGTACTTTATGATGGCAGTGGACAACAACTTGGACAAGATGCCAAGCTCCACTAGGTTGTATTTTTTGAAGGTGCAGGAGTCGCTATCCAGCGAGATGGATAAATCACTTGTCTAGTTCTTCTCTATTTCGACGAGCTCGCCGATTGTTTTTGTATCGATTATCTGGCTGACATTGTCTAAAACAGGCTGGATAAAATCAGCGAACCGCTCAACTTCGTAACTGTTTTTTAATACTATGGAATGTGCCGACTTGTCTTTGAGCAAGATTACTACTTCGTTGTCATAGGCGTTGATGATTGATGAGATGAATGTTTCTTTTCCATCTTTTATGAAAATGAGGCTTGCCAGCTTGGCCGCTTCGTGCTTGTCTTGGCAGACTATCTGAATCTTCATTTATCTTTCAGAAGAAATTTTTCCAGCTGGTCTTTTGCCTTTTCTCTTTTTTCTTGGTGCGAGCTCAAAAACTCCGTGACTTTTTCGATGAGTATTGCTTTGAGCTCACCTGTGAGGAGCTTGCCTGACTTGTAATCGTCATAGATTGCCTTGAGCTTTTTATCGTCTGGCTCAAAGAAAATCCTCAGGTACTGGTATGATACATCTATGTCTGGATTACCGCCAAGCTTTCTATGTTCTTCTACGGTGGGCTGGCCACCAGAGAATGCGTATTTGTTAATCTTCTTTTTTACAACTTGCGGTGAATCTGTAGTGTATATTGTGCCAATTTCTTCGGATGCAGACATTTTACCACCTGGCCCTGAAAGCGACGGTATCATGATGTTGTGGATAAGCGCAGGCTTGGGCTTTCCGATTCTTGGAGCTACGTCGCGAGTGATTCTAAAGTGTGGGTCTTGATCTACACCAAGTGGAATTAACACAGGCCTGTCTTCGATAAAGCAAGGCGCAGACTGCAGTGATGTATAGAAGATCATACCAACGTTAGTCTCACCGGTAAATCCGAATACTGCCTTTGTGTTGGAGAAGTTGATCTTCTTTGCGACTTGGGCTGCAAGTGGGTACAGCGTTTTGATGTTTTGTGTGTCGATGATTATCTTTGTCTTGTCTGGCTTGAAACCTAGTGCGATAAAATCAAGGGCGTTTTCGTGCGCAAACAGGTTTGTCTCCTCCAAGGTAAGGTTATGCTTTGCGTAGAATTTCTCGTCATCCGTAAGTTGAAAATACATCGTGGTATCAAATTTTTCTTGGAGCCATTTTGCAAAGACCCATGGAACTAGGTGTCCAATATGTGTGTGACCTGAGGGGCCACGACCTGTGTACAGGAAAAATTTTTTCCCCTTTTCATAATCGTCTAAGATTCGATTGAGATCTCTGTGTGAGAAAAAAATTCCACGTCTTAGCATGAAATGAACTTCTCCAGTTATCTTTTCTATGCGTTTTAGAAGTGTAGAAGTGATCTTTTCAGTACCAAATTGTTTTATGAGTTTGTCATAATCGATCTCTCCTTCGACATGCCATGGGGTTACAATGAAGTCATCAGGAGACATTCATGTTTGAGTTAAGTTAAGGTTTAAAAAGTCTTTTCGGATCGTTTTGTTGTTTGTCTCAAGTTCTCCATCCAATTGAAAAATTAATAATCAAACTCCTCAAGTCAGAACAGAGTCTCACAGAAGAACAAATTGCAGAAAAAACTAACCTTTCAATTGATCAGACAAGAAGAGGAATCGAATGGCTCAAACTAAAGAACTTGGCAATCATCACAGAGTCTGAAAGATCCTTTGTCAAGCTGGGAAAAAACGGATTGATTGCAAAACAGGAAGGATTTCCAGAACGAAAGCTGGTAAACCTGATCGCAAATCAGCCAATGCAATTTTCTGAATTACAAAAAAAATTAGCCGATGAAACCAACATTGCAATAGCATACGCAAAGAAAAATGACTGGATAACCATTCAAAAAAATGAATCAGGTAGCGTGGTATCACTAAAACAAAAACCAGCTCCAACCCACGAAGAAAAAATGATTTCATTTATTGCGGAAAATAATGTACCACTGGAACAAATCAAGGATCATGCTACACTTGCATCGCTAAGAAAGAGGCCGGATTTTGTTGTGATTGACACAATAAAGTCAAGAACGGTTTCACTCTCGGAAGCAGCAAAGTCAATTGATACAGAAAAAGATGATGGGGGTGCAATCGACGTGGAAGCAGAAGTTCCTCGAATTTACGCAGCGAGAACACACCCACTCAAAGACACAATTAACGAAATAAGGGAAGTCTTTGTCAGTCTTGGCTTCACCGAGGTGATGGGAAATTTAGCACAGCCAAGCTTTTGGAATTTTGATGCTCTCTTTACACCACAGGATCATCCTGCAAGAGAGATGCAGGACACATTTTACATACAGAACATGGAGGCATCCAAGTTTGCAAGTACGGATCAAATCAAGCGGGTTGCACAAGTGCATAAAAAAGGTTGGCGGTATGATTGGAACCAGAACATTGCAAAGAAAATGGTTCTAAGGACGCACACTACGTGTGTCACAGTCAAGTACTTGGCAGACAACAAACCCAACGACGCAAGAATTTTCTCACTTGGCCGTGTATTCCGAAATGAAAAGGTCAGTTACAAACATTTAGTGGAATTCAATCAAGTTGAAGGAATAGTTGTAGGAAAAAATGTTTCATTACGCGATCTAATGGGAATACAAACAGAGTTTTACAAAAAGATGGGCCTCTACAAGATCAAGTTTTGGCCCACTTTCTTTCCATACACCGAACCGTCATTACAGACTATGGTGTACAATGAAAGATTGAAAAAATGGGTTGAGCTTTTCGGCATGGGAATATTTCGCCCTGAGGTGACAAGGCCATTTGGAATCACGAGCCCTGTTCTTGCATGGGGTGGAGGAATAGAAAGAATCGCCATGCTCAAGTACGGCTTAGATGATGTCAGAGAATTCTACAACAACAACCTTGGTTGGTTGAGGACTGCTACAAAATGCCAGTAGTAACTTTGTATCTGCACAGATTGGAAAAACTTGTTGGAAAGGCAAGCAGATCCAAGATAATTGATGCCTTGCCGTTTCTTGGACTCGATATTGAAGAAGAAACCAAAGAGTACGTCAGAGTAGAGTACAGTCCAAACAGGCCTGATTACGCAACAGACGTAGGAATCGCTGCAGGACTGCAAGGCATGTTTGGAATAAAAAAAGGTGCAGAAAAGATCATCATAAAAAAATCAGACAAATATTGTTACATCAAAACAGAACCACAGGTCAAAAAAATCCGCCCCTATGTATGTGCAATTATCGCAAAGGGAGGCAAGCTTGATGATGAGACGATAAAACAACTCATTGCATTACAAGAAGATCTCCATTTTGGCATCGGCAGGCACCGCAAAAAGGCATCAATCGGAATTCATGATTTAGACAAACTGGCCTTGCCGCTCACATACACGACAGTGGCAAGGAATCACAGCTTTGTTCCGTTGGGCATGACTGAAACCATGAGTGTTGAAGGAGTACTTGCAAATACGGAAGTTGGAACAACTTATGGAAGTTTGCTGCACGAGCATGACAAAGTACCTCTCATCGTTGACACAAAAAACAACACAATATCGATTCCTCCGATAATTAACTCTGCACTGACAACTGTGACGACAAAGACTGTAAACCTGCTAGTCGAAGTAACTGGAACTGACAAAAACACCACAGAAGATACTCTCGCGGTAGTGGCTACAACTCTGCAAGGACTCGGATTCACCTTGTATGATTTTAAGAGTGATTCTGGAACTGCATCAAAGATCTTCAAAACCAAATCAATACAACTTGATACATCACTGGTTGGTCAAACATTGGGTGTAAATATGACGCCAACTGCAATTTGCAACTGTCTGAAAAAATCTAGAATTGATGCGCGTACAAATGGTAAAAAAATTCTCTGCAAAATACCTCGGTTTAGATTTGATATCTTTGGACCAATGGATCTTGTTGAAGAAGTGGCACTTGGATACGGCATACAAAATCTAGTGCCAACGCTTCCAACGTCTGCATCTGTTGGCCAAAAACACACAATCACAAAAAGACTGGATCATATGTCCCAGATAATGATAGGCCTTGGTTTTACAGAGGCGCTTAACTCAAGTCTAACAAGCAAACGCGTTCTTTATGAAGAAACAAAAAGAAGTGGCGAAATCATCGAAGTAGCTGAATCAAAAAGCCAAGAGTATACAATTCTGCGTGACTCGTTACTGCCAGGACTTTTGGAAAATCTCTCAAGAAATATTCATGAATCATACCCTCAAAAACTGTTTGAGATTGGAACTGTTTTCTCCGTAGACTCACCGATAAAAGAATCAATTAGCTTGGCGTGCGTCAGCGCTCACAAAGATACAAATTTCACAGAAATCAAATCTGTATTGCAGTCATTACTAAAGACAGATTCTAACCTAGATAGCAAAACAATGACTGCGCAAGATCCGATGTTTGCAAAAGGAAAAACAGCTCACATCTTAGTTGCAAACAAAAGTGTAGGTACAATAGGAGAAATCGACTCGCAGGTAACTGAGAATTTCAAAATACGCGTACCTGTCTGCGGCTTTGAAATTATTTTGTCTGAATTTATCTAGACTGAGTTAATATTTGACCAGTTCCATAATTGATTGCCCTAAGAAGACACACAGACGGACTGGAATGAATATGATGCTAAAACATGATTTCTGGTTTCACCCAGGTGTGCGACATGGGGCTACCCCGGTTACAGAGCATATTTGAGGATTAGGCTAAAACCTTTGATAATATGTGAGTCAGTGCCGGGGTACAGTCTTAAAACAAATATTGGATTTGCAAAAACAAGAAATCATGGCGTACTGGTTGTGCAAGCAAGAACCCTCCACATACAACATAGAAAGGCTTGAAAAAGAAAAAAAGACAATGTGGGACGGAGTTCATAACAACTTGGCCTTAAAACACATGCGGCAAATGAAAAAGGGGGATCTTGCATTTTTCTACCACAGCGGCAGCGACAAGCACATAGCTGGAATAATGGAGGTGACATCTGAGGCGTATCCAAACCCAAAGGAAAGCGATCCTAGATATGTCGTAGTGGATGTCAAATTCAAAAAGAAACTCAAAAACCCTGTAACATTAAGTCAGATCAAAAGTAACAAGATATTTGCAAACTGGGATCTTCTTAGGATCTCACGACTGTCTGTGATGCCCGTATCAACTCAAATCTGGAACGAAATCCTCAAAATCTCTCATAATTAGAATCACCAATAGCTTTATTGATATATCCCGATGTGTATACGTTAATCATGGCGACAGCATACGTTTTAATAAATTGCGAACTTGGTTCGGAAGAAGCCATCATAAAACAACTAAAGTCGTTGGATGGCGTAAAGGAAGTTCACGGCACATTTGGTGCATACGACATCTTGGCCAAAATTGAATCTCCAACGGTTGAAGCGTTACGTGAGACCATTACTTGGAAGATTCGTAAGATAGAAAAAATTAGATCTACATTAACCCTAATGGGTATTGAGGGTCAATCTTAACTACTCTCTTTTTATTCTGTCATGCTCTTACATTTCATATTCGTCATCCCTGCCCAAGATCTAGGAAAGCGGACATGGGAATTTGAGTATGTCCAACTGATGTCACAATTCTACAAAAAATGGATCAAAAACACCTTTGACGTACAAGTGGAAGTCCAATGTGATGAAATGATAGCACAAAAGACAAACATTTTGCAAAGGCCTGATACGTCAGCACTTCTTGAGGATCATCGAAGTCGAGGCCAAGACAAATTTCATTTTTATTTGTGTCACTTTAGACCATTGTGGACAGATTGTACGTGCGAAGGATACTATGCGGAAAATTTCGGTATGGTGTTGTGGCAAAAACCAAAAACTCGTGATGACATTTTATTTCTGGCTCACAAAAATTGTACTGTCGTATCTCACGAACTAGCACATGAATTTTTGAGGCAAAAAAAATTCAAAAAACAGGTGGAAACAATACACGAAATCTGGTCAAAACACATCTTCAATAATCACCCATTCGAACAGTATGGCAAGGATTTTGAACCGACTAAAAAAGATCCTTACTTTATGACAATTGATGCGTCAAGCTTTAGGTCATAACACAATTACCATTTCTTTTAATTCTTATAGTATGATATGTTGCTATGTTAATCTGCAAAGGACACTGTAAGACAAAATATCGTAAATTTTTAGGACAAATCGCGCTAAAATATAACGGCCAAAAAAGATGTGGAATATGTGACATCTACTTGGTATGGGATGATATCAAATGTCCATGCTGTAACTCGATTTTGCATATAAGGCCAAGACATTCTAGGGCAAAAATGAGGTATTACGAGAACGAAGGGGTGCAGTGGATTTAACTACACTTGGTTACAGAATAAATTCTGTTTTCAAAATTTGCTGTCTTGATTTCAAGACGGTTTTCTGCATCGGCTTTTCGTGACTTGCTGAGTTTTTCCAACTCGACCAGAGACTCACCTTTAAAGCCGACAGATGTTCCCAAGATCGCGTCAGTCAGCATGGTGCCATGATCTCCCTTTTTGACATCGTCGACAATATTGTAGAACTTGATTGCTTCTCTTTTTTGAACGGGGGTACCAGTTGACTTGTTGAACGCAACTGCGATGTACATTCCGTTGTTTTTGACTGCAACTGGAACTTTGTGATTCTTTCCTGAAGCACCAGGAATTGTTTCGTTGATCAAAATATCGCACTTGTGGTACATGCTTGCAACATAGGCATAAAATCGATAATCAGCAAACTTGCCTTCTGCATCACTCTCACAGTCAATGAAGATTCTGTGCAGCATTGTCAACGCATCGTCGTTCATGCTTTGTAGCCTGTCGTCGAGACGACCTCTTTCTAAAAGATTAGAGTTACATTCTTTTGCTATCTTTTTTAAAATAAAATCTGGAAGATTGTAATTTTTGAGGGCGGCAATGTATGCACCTGCTTGCGACATGCCAAAGGTTGGAAATCCCTTATTGACCATGCAGCCTACCTCCATTTATCGAATGAAAATCAAACATGACCCCTACCATATATCATCAAGTTGTTTTTGGCTTATAACTGTTAGCAAAATGTAGATCAAACAAACAAAGTTTGACAATTTTACTCTCTAACGATTTATAACTAATGAACTGCAAACTATCACTTACAATAGACATGGAAATTGAAACAACTCCGAAATTAGTCTCAGACGTTTACAAAAAATTAGAAGACAATGTTTCCAAATTTAGAAATCTGGTCAAAAGACCGCTTACACTAAGCGAAAAGATTCTCATCGGACATCTTGCAGAATTGAATGATGGAGAACCACAACGCGGAAAAAGCTATGTATTTTTGAAACCTGATCGAGTCGCACTACAAGATGTTACTGGTCAGACTGTAATGCTTGAATTCATGCAGGCAGGCCTCAAACAAGTAACTCTACCAACTACTGTACATTGCGATCACCTCATTCAGGCCAAGGTGGGCGCAGAAGAGGACAAAAAACTTGCATTGTATGAAAACAACGAAGTCTACAAGTTTCTTGAGTCCGCATCAAGAAAGTATGGGGCTGGCTTCTGGAAGCCTGGTGCAGGTATCATACACCAAGTTGTGCTCGAAAACTATGCGTTTCCAGGTGGATTGATGATTGGAACCGATTCACACACACCAAATGCAGGAGGTCTTGGAATGATTGCAGTGGGTGTGGGAGGACTTGACGCTGCAGAGGTGATGGCAGGAATGCCATGGGAGCTTTTGTATCCAAAAAGAATCGGTGTGTATCTTAAGGGCTCACTAAATGGTTGGGCCGCTCCAAAAGACATCATACTCTACGTGGCAGGCCAGCTTACTGTCTCTGGCGGAACTAATGCAATAATAGAATATTTTGGACCAGGCGCAAAGACAATTAGCTGCACTGGAAAGGCGACTATAACCAACATGGGAGCAGAAATCGGTGCCACGTGTTCTATATTTCCATACGATGAAAAAATGGAGATATATCTGAGGGCCACCGGCCGCGGGCAGATAGCGGACTTGGCAAACAAACACATCAACATTCTTACAGAGGATCCAGAAATAGAAGCGGATCCTTCCAAGTACTTTGATAAAGTAATAGAGATAGACCTATCAAAGCTAGAGCCGCACATAGTAGGACCGCATACACCTGATTTGGCAAGGCCGATATCAAAGCTGGCTGAAGATGTAAAAAAGAACAACTACATTGACAACATTTCAGTAGCACTAATTGGAAGCTGCACTAACTCGTCGTACGAAGACATGTCACGAGCATCCAGCGTGGCAATGCAGGCAAAAGAAAAAGGAGTAAAGGCAAAGATCCCACTTTTGGTCACGCCTGGTTCTGAGCAGATACGCGCAACGATTGAACGCGACGGACAGATGGACACACTAAAAAAAATCGGTGCAATGGTTCTAGCAAATGCGTGTGGACCATGCATAGGGCAGTGGAGCAGGCCTGAGCTTAAAAAAGACGAACCAAACACGATTGTCACTTCGTTTAATCGAAACTTTCCTGGACGAAACGATGGAAAAAGAAACACGATGAACTTTATTGGGAGTCCCGAGCTTGTTGTTGCATTATCACTTGGAGGGAGATTGTCATTCAATCCACTTGAGGACGAGCTTGTTGCAAAGGATGGTACAAAATTCAAACTGCAGCCACCGCCAGTTGTACCAGAAGTACCACAAAAAGGCTTCCAGACAACAAAAGACATCTACATTGCACCGTCATCTGATCCTGATTCAGTCGAAGTCATAATAGATCAAAACAGCACGCGGCTCCAAAGGCTGGAACCATTTGAGCCATGGGATGGACGTGATTATGTGGACTTGCCAATAATGGTCAAAACAAAGGGTAAATGCACAACTGATCACATATCGCCTGCAGGACCGTGGTTGATGTACCGTGGACACCTTGACAAACTCAGTGACAACTTGCTTTTGGGTGCAGTTAATGCTTTCACAGGCGAAGTGGGAAAGGGTAGAAACATGCTCAACAAACAAGTAGAGTCATTTCCACATATTGCCCGCCAATACAAATCAAAAGGGATACGTTGGGTCATAATAGGTGATAACAACTACGGTGAAGGAAGTAGCAGAGAGCATGCAGCACTAACACCCAGATTTCTTGGCTGTGCGGCAGTGATTGCAAAAAGCTTTGCAAGAATTCACGAAACAAATCTCAAAAAACAAGGAATACTCGCACTGACATTTTCGAATCCTACTGATTATGACAAAATAAAAGAATCAGACAGACTTTCGCTTTTGAATCTAGGCAAGTTGGACCAAGGAAATCCGGTAAATTGCGTAATCACACACGACGATGGCTCAAAAGAAGAGATCTCACTTTTACATTCCTACAACTCGGCACAAATAGAGTGGTTTAGGAAAGGTTCTGCATTAAACGTTCTACGTTCAAAGAAAAACTAACGTGGGGCCGACCGGAGTTGAACCGGCGACCTACGGGTCACTGCAGCTCCAAACTCACATCATCTTGTGAAATCAGTTTGGGTTTTACTTCTGGAGCCCTTAGCGGTGACTATGCGTCACAGTCGCCCTACCAGGCTAGGCTACGACCCCACAAGCAGAACAATTGGGAACTTGGATTTAATTTAACTGGTAAGAGTGCTGTCATTATTTTACAAAAACTAGATTTATTAAAAAACGACTAAAAGCAATACTGTGGCAAAACCGCTGATCCTGATTGCAGCGTCGATCCCAATAATCTTTGCAATTTTGATTGCAATTCCAATGATCACAAATCCACAGATACCGTTTAGCGCTGTAAACATGGACGACAAAATTACAGTCGAATTCACAAAACACCATTTGAAAAAAATCTCACTTGGAGTCACTGATAGAATTACGCCGCAAAAATCAGAGATTCTTGTGATATCCAACGAAGGAAATGTCAGGTATCTTGTTACTGCAGACGGAGTCCCACAGCCTGAAAAAACAGCAACAATAGGGCGTGATCAGGTCAAAAAACTTATCGCCATGGTAAAAGAAACAGGTTTTATGAAAATACCAATTGACTCTATTGCACCAAACGACGACGCACTAGAATATGCAAAGTTCTCGCTAAAGGTGACTCTGAACGGAGAGATTAAACAAATTCAATGGGTAGAGCAAAATGCGACGTCTAGTTTTGTTCCACCAATAGTTACAATACTTGGTTCGGAGCTTCAAAACATCACAAAAAAGATACCTAGTTGATATATTCCAAAATTCTGTATGGGTGCTTTTCGAGTATTATAAATATGCAAATCGTCGACTAGGATCGTTGATTCCACTTTCTGGCGACCTAAATAATGCAAAAGGCATAGTACGGGAAAAGGTGGGGTCTTTTTCCATTAGCAGAGGTACATCTACACTAAAACGTGGCTTTGCACACATGCTCAAAAACGGCGTAGTGATGGATGTCACTACAGTGGAGCAGGCCCAGATTGCAGAAGAGGCTGGCGCAGTATCCGTCATGGTTTTAGACAAACTTCCATCCGACGTACGTAAGGCCGGTGGTGTTGCAAGAACTGCAAGCATCAGGGTAATAGAAGAGATAATGGATGCAGTCACAATTCCAGTTATGGCAAAATGCAGAATAGGGCACGTCTATGAGGCACGAATACTCGAAGAAGCAAATGTGGATATGATCGACGAATCCGAAGTGCTTACACCTGCAGACGAGTCACATCATATCTGGAAGTGGGATTTTACAACACCATTTGTAAACGGAGCAAGGTCTCTTGCCGAAGCACTAAGGAGAATAGAGGAAGGCGCAGCAATGATTAGGACAAAAGGCGAGCCAGGTACAGGAAATGTGGCGGAAGCAGTAACACACATCAAGAAAGTAAATGACGAGCTTAGAGCAATAAAATCAATTTACGATTCAGGTGATCATCAGGATTTAGTTAGGATAGCAAGGGAATTCAAGGTCTCTTACGATCTTGTAGAACAGACTGCAAGAATTGGAAAGCTTCCAGTAGTAAATTTTGCAGCAGGCGGGATTGCGACACCCGCAGATGCAGCATACTTGATGTCACTTGGATGCGATGGTATCTTTGTTGGATCGGGGATATTCAAAGCAGAGGACGCAAAAGAGCGTGCGCGAGCAATAGTTCTTGCAACCACATTCTGGGAAGAACCAGACAAAGTCAAAGAAGCTCAAAGAATGATTGACGAAAGACAATCAATGCTTGGGCTGGATGTAAAGAATTTGGAACTTAGAATGCAAGAGCGTGGAAGTACGGCATGAGTGTAAACATTGGCGTTCTGGGCCTGCAGGGTGACGTGGCAGAAAACATCTCTGCTACAAAAGCAGCACTTGCAAAGTCGGGCATCAGGGGTAATGTAAAACAAGTCAAGACACCAGACGAAATCTCAAAACTTGATGCGCTAATAATTCCAGGCGGAGAAAGTACGATGATTGGGCAAATGTCTTTGGTAAATGGTGCAATCAAAACAATCAAAGAAAAAGTACAGGCAGGAATGCCAGTGTTTGGAATATGTGCGGGTCTGATACTACTCTCAAAAAATGCAAAAGACCGCGTAGTTGGAAAAACAGATCAGCCACTTTTGGACTTGCTTGATGTGCGAGTTGAGCGCAATTCTTTTGGACGCCAACGTGACTCCTTTGAGGCAGATATTTCGGCCCAGCCAATCGGAATTGCAAAATCAAGAGGCGTCTTTATTCGTGCACCATCAATTGAGGGACTGGGTAAGGATGTCCAAATTGTATCGAAATTCAACGAAAAAATTGTAGCGGTAAAACAGGGAAACATTTTAGCTACATCGTTTCATCCAGAACTAACATCAGATGTTTCTTGGCACAAATACTTTGTCTCCATGATAAAACCAAAGAAAAAGCAATCGCACTAAGGCATGCCGCAAAGCGGTACATATCGTCAAATATTTTGCAAACTAATACAATTACATGTCAACAATTCAAATCATAAAAGAATGGAAGTCTTTACCGACAAATGGGAAAAAATTGTACAAACAGACACGCTGTGTGATCTGTTCAAAACCCAAAATACCGTATGTCTTTGTTCAGAATGAACCGTTAGTGTTACGCTGTACAAACTGCGGCCACAAATCATGGGCTTGAAGAAAGTCGATCTTTGCCAGCACATAGTTACTATTTTATCAAAGGCATACCGCAATTTGATGATAAACATTAACTATGAATTGAGTAAGCTTATTTCTAATGAAAACAAGTTACAACACATTTGTTCTAGGAATCGTAGTGGTTTTGTTGTTTGCATCATTTTACACGAGTGTGGCCTTGGAAGAAGCTGAAGCTGCAAAATCGGAAAAGAAAAAACTCACTTCTGCGAAAGCAAAGAAAGGCTGGCTAGCCCAGCTAGCAAAGAGATAACGTAGAACAATATACGATTCTATTAAGAAAAAACGAATTAGGATGATGTTAGCACACACACCAACTCAGATTCACATGCTGCTTCTGATTCAATTACAAATCCTACAGCACCATTGGCATCTGATACATTGAATGACAAGTCAGATTGTTTCACATTGATGCTTATGGTGTTACCTTTGATCAATATTCCTACAGCTGGAGCTGCATCTATGGAACACCCAAAAGTCTGCGGCTCCTGCGTCTGTGCTTAGAGCAGTAACGTGAGTATACCATGAATCTGGATTCTGATTAGAATCTCTGCTTAGTGCAGGATGTATTGTTGTTACAAACACCTTACCGCTGTCAAAATAGGCCCATGATATTCCTGCAACAGCAATGATCGCTGATGAACTCTATCGGTTTCCTTGGAATTTCTCAATCTGTTGTAGCAGAGAGTTTCACATGATTTGCGTTTTGTATAATAGCTGTAAATTCATTCACAACTAGATAATCTGGGCCAGAAAGTACAATTACAATATTTATTCCTACAAATGCTGTTATAATAATTCCAACAATTATAGCAATCATTTGTGGTAGTCATTGCGTTGCATAACAAACATCATATAATAAAATTAACTAATATGTATCTAATGTGTGATTAATATCATTTCTACACATTCTAACTTATCTGTATAGTAAATAACTTCTGGTGTTTACTCTCAAACATTGTCTAAAATTAATTCATAAAATTTATTTTGCACAAGAATTCAATATAGATGTCGAAGTAATTCGATTGGTGGTACAAAGCATGAACAGGTAATGACTTGTTCATGCTTTGAAATATCATTCAGTCATGATTTATTTCTAATTGATGCATTTTGACAAGATCTTTTGCAAAGATCTTTAATGATTCTGGAATGTCTATTGAAATAGAGTCTTTTAGTGAAAGTCCTTTTGACTTTTTCTCATTCCACACTTGAGAATTAAAGTCGGTGATCTCCTTTGTATATTTGTTCATATTTTGTAGATTCTCAGGTTCTGGTCTTAGCTGTTTGTGTATGGTTTCTTTTGAGTATAGAGTTTGCCACAAATAATCCGTAATAAAAGGCGTAATTGGGGCAAGCAAAAGCAAAATAGTAGAAAGTACTTTGTGTAAAGTGTAAATTGCCGCATTTTTCTCATCTTCTGTAAACCCATCTCCATATGCTCGCGCCTTTACCATCTCGATATAATGTGCAGCAAAGACATTCCAAGTAAACTCACGTACTGCTATTGCGGGCACAAAAAAGTTATACTCTGAATATCCTTTCTTGCACTCCTTTACTAAGTTGTCAAGCTCGGACAGAATCCATGCATCGGTAGGAGTTGGCTCTGTTTTTTGTACAACAGGATAACTTGAGATAAATCTTGAGACATTCCAAAGCTTTGAGAGGAATTTTTTTGTTGCATCTATTTTTTGCTCTGAGCATCTAAAATCATATCCATGGTTTATCTCGCTCGCACTCCAGAATCTGAAGGTATCTGCGCCAAACTTTTGAATGACGGGAAGTGGGTCTATTACATTTCCCTTACTTTTGCTCATCTTCATTCCTTTTTCATCAAGGCCGTATCCCATTATCCAGGCCTCAGACCACGGCGCCTTTCCTGTAAGCTGTTCACACCTCAAAATGGTATAGTATAACCATGTTCGTACGATGTCTTTGGCTTGTGGCCGCAAAGTCGCTGGATATGTTTTTTTGAAGAATTCTTCTTCTTTTTTGTATCTTGAGATGAACAGTGGTGAGACACTAGAATCCATCCATGTGTCAAAAGTACGCTCTTCGCCTACAAACTCTGTATGGCCACATTTACTACACTTGTCAAATGGTGCTGAGTCTTTCCATGGCTTGTAATATTTACCAGGCTCCGGTACATGTGGTTCAGAGCAGTTTTTGCAGTACCATATTGGGATTTCAGTTCCATAAAACCTTCTGCGGGATATAGGCCAATCAATTGTAATCGAGTCAAGCCAGTTCATCAGAATCTGTTTGTGCATCTCAGGATAGAATTTGATTTTTTTGCCAATCTCTCTGATTTTTTCTACTGCGTCAACCTGCTTTATGTAATATTCTTCCATTGGGATTATCTCAATTGGTATTTTGCTGCGCTCAGAAACAGGCGTGCGGTGGGTGATTTCTTCAATTTTTTCTACCAAGCCTGCATTTTGCAAGTCCTCAATTATCTGAGTGCGGGCCTGTTTTACCTTGAGGCCGGCATACTTGCCTGCAGCCTCCGTCATTAGGCCGTTCATTCCTATTGCCACTATTTCTTCAAGCTTTAGCTCGCGGAACAACGCGACATCGTTTTGATCACCGTAGCTGCATACCATGACTGCACCAGATCCAAACTCCATCTGTGCAGAGTGATGTGTTCTTATTGTGACTTCACGATTGATCAGTGGAACTATGATCTTTTTTCCCACAAACTCTTTGTATCGTTCGTCTTCAGGATTTACGATGACAGTTTGACATGCACACAGAAGTTCAGGTCTAGTGCTTGCAATGATTACCGTTTTGTCGGAATCTTTCATTTTGAATCTCATATAAACCAACTTTGTCTGGATGTCTTGGTAGAGGATTTCTGCATCCGCAATGGTTGTGCCCGAAACCCAGTCGTAGTTGTTTGGCCTTGCGGCCTTGTAGATGATGCCCTTTTTCCACAACTCAATGAACGTGGACTGGGTGAGTATCCGGTATTCTTCCGAATCGGTTCTATAGTAATTGGCAAAGTTTGCGGAAAGCCCAAGACTTTTCATTATCTGAATCATCTCTGCTTCCAAGTCATCAAGTGAATTTTTACACAGCTCCAAGAACTTGGCACGCTCAGTTTCTTGCATTCGTATGTTGTGTTTTTTTTCTGTGTAGAGTTCAACTGGGAGGCCGTTTCTGTCGATTCCTATTGGAAAGTAGACATTATGGCCTGCCATTCTGGCAGTTCTTGCAATCATGTCTATTTGGGAATAATGCGCTGCGGCACCAATATGCCAAGGTCTGCCAGAAGGGTATGGCGGCGGTGTATCTATTACAAAATTCTTGTCTTGAGGTGTAAAATCATAGAGATGGGTGGCTTGCCATTCTCGCAAGATCCTTGCTTCAAGCTCGGGGTTCCATGCGGTCTCTTTGATCTTTGGTTCCATGTCCTAGGATTTTGAGATCTTTGATATGAGGTGTGCTCCTTTGTTGTAGCCTTCGTAGATGTACACTCCTACTGCCTCTATGTTCTTTGGAAGCTTTGGTACAAGGAGCTTGATTATCTCAGTTGACAGCTTTTCTACAGTGGCTTCGCCCTCAAGAAGATATGTGGTGTCCTTTGGTACTTGCATGTCAAAGGTCCCACGAGGTCCCTCAAAGGCAATTCGATAGTGTGTCTGATCTTCGCTTTTTAGATATTTTTTGCTGATAAAGAATTTGTGGTCTAAAATAGAAATTGCATCTTTAATTATTTTCTTTGCTTCTCCAAAATCAATTAGCAAATTGTTTTTCATATCTCCTACCATCTCAACTAAAACGTTTGATGTGTGGCCGTGCAAAATAGAACATTTCTCAACAAGCGGCAAAATATGTGCATAATCAAAAGCAAAGGAAGGATCTTCTATGAATATGGAACCACTCTGCGCATCTTTTGTGTCATAGTATACTATGTCATCAAGTTCCTTTATTTTTGCAGCAAATTTGGGCTGGCCTATTGCCATCACTTTAATGTCTTGGCTGAATTTTTTTACTAATCTGTAGTTCTCAATATCTGAATCAGAATCTATTACTTCAATTAGCTTTCCATCCTCGGTTTTAAAATCAATCACAACGGATCTGCCGTCTGGCAGGGTTACTGCATGTTGATAGTAGTAGTCTATTCCCAAAAAAGATAACATTTGAGATACGGACAGCTCTGTTCTTGACTTGAGCAGCATGCCTTTTTTGTCGATGTATTTAAAATCGGAATCAACAATTACGGGCTCTGTTACCATTTGCAAAAATGCTCTTTATTCCGTATATAAATTGAAATAGTGTGATCTTGGGATCTAGTTCAAAGAATCGAATGCTTTTGCAAGAGCTATGTCGTTTGAAGTTATACCTCCTACATCATGCGTCATTAGGTCTACTCTGAGCTTGTTGTACACATTAAACCATTCCGGATGGTGATTCATAGTTTCAGCATGCAAAGCGGCCTTTGTCATAAAGGCAAATGCTTCGACAAAGTCCTTAAAGACATATTCTTTGTGCAACTTGCCGTTCTGTAACAACCAGCCTGGAAGCTTTCTTAGCTCTTCTTTTATCTGTTCGTCTGAAAGCTTTTCAGGTCGCACAATTAAGAACAGTCGGACTTAAATTAATAATTTTATGTGTATAATCAAATGCCAGAAGTTGATGTGTTACTAGAAAAAATCAAGGCTGCAATCTTACAAACTGTATCTGAAAAGAAAATAGGACTTGCATTTTCAGGCGGTGTAGACAGTGCAACTATGGCAAAAATCTGCAATGATATGAACTATGATGTGACGTTGCTGACTATTGGATTTGCAGGTTCTCATGACATCAAGTTTTCAAAACAAATAAACAAATTTCTTAGGTTACCTCATAAAATATTGGAAATCGATCCAAAGGAGTTTGTTGATATTCAAGACAAAATAAAAGCAACAATAAAAACAGAAAACCTTTCTTGGAATGAAAACAGTATTGCATTTTACCACGTAGCCAAATTAGCACAGAGATTGGGGTTGTGCACAGTAGTTACTGCAAACGGAATAGATGAACTTTTTTGCGGATACAATGGATATAGGAATGCAATCAGAGAAGGAGAAAGCAACGTGATGGCCTTGATGAACTCCAAGCTAGAAAATGAAATTGCAATGATGAAAGTAGTAAATCTTGTTTGTTCTGAATTTGGCGTAAAGATAGTTCAACCGCTACTTTCAAAAGAATTCATTGACTATGCAAAATCTATCCCGATCTCAGAAAAAATAATTGACGGAAACGATCTTTATAGAAAACATATCGTCCGGAAACTTGCAACTCAAATAGGCGTTCCACAGATATCTGCAAACGCAAGAAAAAAAGCATTACAGTACGGCTCGTTCATTCACAAGGCACTAATAAAATCTAGATAAATCTCTTGCAAATTCTTTGTACCGTAGAGTTTACATTCTCGATTATCTTTGGAGATGCACCAAGGTGGCTTTCCGGAGAAAATATTTTGTCTATTTCATCATCAGTAAGCTTTGAGGAGATAAAATCGTCATTCTTTATTGCATCATTGTAATCTATTCCTCTATCGTGTGCTTCGAATGCAACCTTTTGGACTGCTCTGTATGCCTCAAATCTTGGCACTCCTTTTCTGATCAAGGCCTCTAAGACAAATTCAGCAAATATCTGCCCCTTTGTGATGTGTAGGTTTTGTTCTATCTTGTCTGTGTTTACCTTGAGCTTTTCAATTATCATTATCATTGTCTCTAGCATTTCGTCAAGTAAAATGGAGCACATTGGTATCGTAAATCGTTCGTTTGCAGAATTTGAGAGATCACGCTCGTGCCACAAGGCTATGTTCTCAAATGTCACATTCAATTGGCTGCGCAGCAGCTTCGAAAGAGATGAAACTCTCTCACTTTTGATTGGGTTTCGCTTAACGGGAACTGCACTGCTGCCCATCTGGCCTTCCTTGAAGTACTCTGATACCTCACCAATTTCTGTTCTCTGCAGATTGCGTATTTCGACTGCAATCTTGTCAAGAGTGCTGCCTAATAATGCAAGTTGAAAGACATATTCAGCATATCTCTCCCTTGGAATAATTTGCGTAGTGACTTCGGCAGGAAACAATCCTAGTCTTTTTGCGACTTTTTTTTGCACTTCAACTGCCTTTGCTCCCATAAGAGAGCCTGTACCTACTACACCAAGGGTCTTGCAGATGAGCACTCGTTTTTTTATCTCTTCTATTCTTTCTACATGTTTTGCCATTTCTGAGGCCCAGTTTGCAAACTTGAGGCCAAACGAGATGATGCTTGCATGCTGACCGTGTGTGCGTCCAACTGCTGGGACATCTTTGTACTGTTTTGCCTTTTGTACTAAAAGCAGTCCCAGTCTTGCAACCTTTGACTCAATTATTGAAAGTGCATCTCTAATTTGCATCGAGGTACTGGTATCAACCAAATCATTACTTGTAAGCCCGTAGTGAATCCAGGGACGTGCAGCTTGTCTGCACTTCTCACTGAGAGCCTCTACAAGGGCGGCCGTGTCGTGATCGCTTTTTACTTCAAGCTGTTTTACTCTTTTTACGGTAATTTTGCCTGATTTTGAAGCTGCAAGTATGTTCTGAGCAGCGAATCTAGGTATGATGCCAAGATCTGATTGAGAGATTGCAACAGCGCCTTCAATCTGTAACTGATAATCTATTTTCTTTTGATCATCGAAAATCTCAAGCATCTTGGGCGTGCCATACCGGCCACCATCAATTGGAAGAATTGCCACAAGATCACTGGAATTGATTCAAAAATAAACTTACTTGCTAATACATGATTGGTTTTACCTGCTTTGTCGACTAACTCCTCTTCTTACTGACATCCGGATCTAATTTTGTGCACCAGTCAAGCTTTGGATCAGTACCTCCTGACCAGTTACCATGATTGAGTGGAATCAATACAATGAAAAACTGGTCAGACGAGGCGAGATTCTCATCTCAGGTGATTGTTTTAAGAGCTGGGATAAGGAGCTTGCGGAGATGAACCGTAAAAAACAGGGCAGAAAGTTTCTGTTTCCTGAATCGTTTATGAAACTGGTAGGATATGCCAGAGCGTATTTCGGATTACCATACAGACAGACGGAAGGATTGCTCAGGACATATGATGGTATGATACCCAAGGTACCAGACCATACCGCAATACATAAGAGAATCAACAAACTTGATGTCAAGATAAATCCGGAGATTGGCACCGACGACATCGTCATTGCAGTTGATTCAACTGGAATAAAGGTAGCAAACCGTGGTGAATGGATGCGTGACAAGTGGAATCGCAGGAGAGGATTTCTGAAGATACACGTTGGAGTGGATGTTAATTCCAAGAAGATCGTATCGCTAAAGATAACAGATGAGCGTTCGCATGATGCCAAGCATCTACCATCGCTGGTGCATCAGGCATCGCACCACGGAAAGGTCATCAAGGCACTGGCAGATGCCGCGTATGATTCCAAGAGCAATTTCTCGCATCTTTACTACAATGACATCGTACCTGGAATCAAGGTGCGAAAGAACTCGTCTGGCAGATCAAATGGATGCTATCCAAGAATGGTGTCCGTGATATCGCAGCTTGGAAACTACCAGCACTGGCGCGACAGCGTAAGCTATGGAAAAAGGTGGATTGTCGAATCTGTATTCTCTGCACTGAAAAGAATCTTTGGAGAGCACGTTATGGCGCATAAACGGCACAACATGGAGAAGGAATTGCAGTTAAAGGTAGCACTGTATAACAGATTCATGGTACCGTGATGGAAGACAGGCCGTTATGGTGACATCTTGACTAGCCTATGAGTTAGTCAACAGAGCAGTTTTACCTCAAACAAGTATGAAACCTTTTTCAATTAAATACTGAACATCTCTCAAAAATTCCTCTTCTGTTATCATTATCTTGGCCATACCAGCTACCGTTCTCTTGACCAATACTGGGATTGTCTTATCATCATTACCATACTTTAACATCCGCTCATCTATAGCTATGTCTTGCCTTGTGAGCGAATCAATTCCTTCAATAAAACATCTATCGTCAATTTCGTCATTTGACCACATTTTTGCATATTGTTTTACCCATGAAGAAAGATAGTTCGAACCTGTTCAGTGATCCTGACTATCATAGATTGTCTTTTGAGGTAATTGGGCATCAAACCACTGTTTGAAATCTTGGTTGCTTTGGTATTGATCAAAGTTACTGATGTGGTGATTTTGTAGGGTCTGGTAAGTCTCTGATGGTCACATTTGCCTTTTGCACCGCATCTTCTTGCTTAATGGGTGTGTTTTTAGGAGGACTAGGTTCGGTTTTTAGAAATTGAAAGTTTTTCTCCACTTTCTGTCCTTGATACTACACTATGATGGTATAGATTCCAGACTCGTTCAATTTTGGACTCTTACAAAGCTAGATACAAAGGAACCAGAAGACAATAGAAACAACTGATCTATTGCTACGATGTAGAGATACTTCGTAATTGAATTGTGATTGGTATTCCTATCTCATATTTTAGTTCTTGACACTTATCATGTCTCCATACAAGTACGAGGCTTTGTTTATATGCACAAAGGGTTCCGCAAACACTGAAAAAATATCATTATGGCAAACAAGAATACAAGAGATCTCAGTGATTGTTTTAGGAATACAAGCCAAATAATTCAATTTGAATAATTGCTCGCACATTCAGTAGAACAAAACTCTGATCGCCTATTTTCAAACTCTCTTCCACAATTCTTACATTTCATAATATCTCAACTTGTTTTAGCACATACGTACAGATGGAGCTGGTTTCCCAACTCCATCTGCTGTGACAACGCTTCGCTGAATGCAGAGCATGCAACAATCATGTCACTCCTCACTTGACTATTAGCCATTATTGTGTATTTGCGGTATGCCTTCTAATAAAATCCGATGATGAACTTGTATCTGCTTATCTCAGCCCAACTTGTGTTGGTTAGCTTTCCCTGCTTTGAATCAATTATCTTCTGGACTGCTTCGTGAGTCTGAGTTATTTTATAGCCAAGGGTATTGCTATTTTTGGCTTTCATCACTGCGCCATAAAACGAGCATTCTCCTTTTGGAATGGCCTTGTTTACGCCTTGGTAAATCTTCTCCACATCAGAACTCAACACCACTTCTGCGATCGCAAGACTATGATCGTCCGCACAGACCTTGAGAAGGTATTTCCACCAACCGGTCTTGCCAGGTATTGGTTCGACGATTCTTTCTTTTACGTATTTGAAATTAGATTGATTTTCATAAACTTGAGCTTCGGTGTAATGAAGTGAGGAAACAACACTGATGAATAAGGACGCAATAACACATGTAGCTAGTATCTTTAGCTTCAACTTGAACCACCTAAACCAAAAATATTGGTAAGTTTTGACTGTGTAGTTGAGATGCACATGGTATGTGTAACGCATAACTCGGTGTTGCAACGAATACATTTTCTAACTACCGCTCTCTTGCAGACAATACAATTGGCTAGCTGAATCAGTGCACCATCACAATATTCACACGCATAAAACAATTTTCTAATCAAACTGTCATACTGTGCAAGTCTTTTTTTCTCCAATTCAAGTACGTGTATTTCAGTATCAAAATTTCTTTCAAGAGTTTCTTGACCATTCATAGCATGTGTTTTACAAAATATTATTAGTTAATACCTAATAGTTTGCGGCATGCCTTTTTGGCAGCGTAAGAGTTTAAATGGAAAAAAGATGACACAAAACCAATTGAAAATTTCACATTTGTTAATACTTTCAATCACAGTGTTGTTTTTGACATACGCAATTCATAGCTATTTTACCTATGATTTCACAATTAAAGAAGCAAAAAAAACCACATTGTTGAGAAATCAAGCACAGGCAAATAACATAATGCAAGACCTTGACAGGTACATAGAACAAAGAATGCTGGAATTTCACAACCTTGCTGAAACCACACAAATTAAATCTGCAGTTATGGAGTCAAATCAACAAAACCCAATATCTGAACCAATAGAAGAGAATTTGGTGATCGACACTACGATTCCAATGACTCAACAAGATCCGTTTTTTAAAAAAATTCTGGAAAATAGAATATCTAAGGAATTAGGTAGTTTTGCAACTGCGTACAACAACGAATATGGATACGATGCAATAAAGGAACTCTTTGTAACAAATCAACATGGAGTCGTCATAGGTATGTCAAGTGGTAAATCAGACTATGTGCAGGCAGATGAAGAATGGTGGCAAATTACTAAGACCAAACAAAACTATGTTGAGCCAATGAGGTTTGATAATGACTACAACGATCACATAGTCACATTTGCTTATCCAATTATTGGCGATTCAACAAATTATATTGGTACATTAAGAGTATCTGTGAGCTTACGTGTCTTACTTACTGAGTTCATTAATGATGCAGACGTAGTACAGGCGGTTAAGAAAAATGTTGTCTTGCTCGACAAGGATGGAACCATATTGTATGAAGGAGGAAAATTATTTCCAGTCGACAAGCATAAAGAGTATTTTCCTAACATAATCGAAGATAATGGAAATTTTGAATATACTTTAGCAAGTCCTACCTTCGTTTCATACGCCTCTTCTATAGGTTATAGGAATTTCTATGGTTTTGGTTGGATAACAGTCATTGAACAAGAGTCTTCAGTTGTAGATGAGTTTGAGGAACTTGAAAAGAATTTCCTGCTCTCCACAATCATTGGGATAATTTCTGCCGTTATATTGAGCATAGTTCTGTCATACTTTGTGACGAATCCATTAAGCAGACTCTCTCAACTCACCGCTGTATTGGGAAAAGGCGACTTCAATGTCAAGGCCCAACAAAGTAAAATCTCTGAAATTAATTCAATAGCGAATTCGTTTAATGAAATGGAAAATTCGCTAAAGAAACTTTTTGAAACAGAAAAAAAACTCGTCGAAGCAAACACTCGCATAAAAAATGAGCGACTTACCGCTATAGGTGAGCTTGCAGCTAGTATGGCGCATGATATGAAGAACCCGCTTGGTACAATTAGAAGTGGAATGGACATCATAAAGAGAAACGCCAAAGTTGATTCGTCTCTTGAGGAGGTGATCCAAAGAATGGATAGGGCAGTATCTCGTATGGCACATCAGGTAGAAGACGTTTTGAATTTTGTGAGAACAACTCCGCTATCACTAAAACCAACATCGTTGATATCAATAATAAACTCAGCCATAAAATCAATTGAAATTCCAAAAAAAATTCAGTTAAACATCGATGGCGATGACCTCACAATTATTTGCGACGAAAAAAAGCTTGAAATTGTCTTCATAAATCTAATACTGAACTCTGTTCAATCGATCGGGAATGATGACGGAAAGATATCAATTAGAATCAAAAAGTCAAATACAAACGCAATAATAGAAATAGAAGACAGTGGGCCTGGGATTCCAAAACAAATCATATCTGATATCTTCAAACCACTTGTAACGACCAAACAAAAGGGGACAGGTCTTGGATTAGCAAGCTGTAAAAACATAGTGGAACAGCACGGTGGTAAAATCACATTTCAGAATAACCCGACCATTTTTGTGGTGACCATACCATTAGAAGCAAAAAACGAATGAAAAATTTCCTAGTAAGTTTTTTATCAAGTCAGACATCTTATATATAAATGAGTCAAAAAAAGACAATTCTTATAGTTGATGACGACGTTGATTTGCTTGAAAACACCGCCTTTATGATAAAAGGCATGGGACATGATGTATTTACGGCTCGTGACGGCGAAGAAGGCGTCTCAAGATACAAGGATATCAAGCCAGATCTGACATTTATGGATATAAGAATGCCAAAGATGGATGGGTATGATTCGTTTTTTAAAATAAAACAAAGCGACCCTAACGCCAAAGTCATTCTTATCACCGCGTACAATCAGGATGAAAAAAAATATCTAAAAGCAAAAAGCATGGCACTACTTGATTCTATTTCAAAACCATACTCTTTTGAAACATTAGAAGCATTAATAAACAAATACGCATAATCACTTCTTTCCTAGTTTTTTAATTGTGGTAAATCTGTTTTGGTAAAAATCTATTGCTTCAGTAACAAATGCGTTGTACCAATTCCTAATTTCTTCATCGGTAAGAATTCTTTTCCATTTTGTATTGTCGATGGATGGTTTTGTTCCAATTGGGATCAACAAGTGGGTATAAAACCAACATGAAATCTGTTCGGCTAATTTTTTTTCCTCAATATATTCAAAATATTCTTGATATTTTATTGACAAATACGTAAGAAGCTCAAAGACAGGAAATTTTGTCATCTTTGTTACTTGGATATTGTCTAGAAAAATGCCGTTTGCAAGAGTCTTTATGCGATATACATCATTGCCTATTATGGATTTGAGATATTCCCACTTGCCAAAAACCCATGGAAGGACGTGCGAATAATGCTTTGCTATTGTATCAATCTCTTTGTTTGTAAAATCGAGTACATCTAGGCAATACAAGATGCCATGAAGAGATAACCGGTATACATCTGCCGGCGCTCTGTCGTAGTTCTTTCCATCGGTAACGACTAGGCCAACATCTAGAACACCGGGTGAATGTTTTCCGCGATCTTTTCTGCCCTTCAGCAGTCTTCTATATTCTTTTTCTTTTGTTCTGATGCCAGACATATCGCTACGAATAGATATCTTTGCCATTCCCCACGTGGTAAGTGGACCATGAAGTGCCATGATCTCCAGCATTTTTTGTACGTTGAAGTGGTGCTTTATGGTAGGTTTACGCTTAAAAGAGTAACTTCCAAAAAGTCGTTTGGCCGTGGGCAAAACATAGAGTTTGTAGGAATGCAGATTTCCGTAAACTCCTATCTCAGAAGGCATGCCGCAAAATAGTGGCTAATCACTAATAACACTTTCTCATAAACAACTCATGAAACAACTAATCATGTGTTTGACAGAAAACAACAATATAAATCAAGACGAATTCATATGTAGCAAATGCCAAAACAAAATGATCTTATGCAATTCTTGCCTAGAGTGCAAAAACACGGTTTTTGCCATTTGTGTCAAGTGCAATCGGAAAGAATTGGTGGATCTGCACGAATTTTGCTATTGTCAACTCGAATTGTACAACCACTCGATTTTTTGATACTTAAATATCATTAATGAAAAATATACTTACAATGAGGCGCAGTATTGTTGTAGCTGTTGTATTTGTCCTTATTATTGCATCTCAAAGCGCGTCGGCAACACCTATACCGTTATGGGTCAAGGATGTAGCCAAACTCTGGGCAGACGGACTGATTACTGATAAAGAGTTCCTAAACGCAATAGAATACCTTGTAGAAAAAGGCTACATATTAATCGAGGAGAAATCTGAGGAAAAAGAATTTTCAATATCTCCGTCCATGAGCACATCAAAATTGCTTGAAAAAGGTGTGCAAAACCTCAAAGAAGAAGATAACGAGATTGCTATACTGTATTTCAACGAGGCACTAAAACGTGAGCCAGATAACGTCAAGGCTCTTGTAGACAAAGGCATCGCCATCGCAAGAACAGGAAATCTGGACGAGGCTAAATTCATCTTTGATCAGGCAATAAAGCTAGGTGAAAAAAAGAATAATCTGGACTACAGAGCAGTAATTAATGCAGGCATAGCAGTTTCAATATATGGCAACCAGACAGACGCCATACATTATTTTGATACAGTCCTAGCAAACGCCGCTAAAGTCGACGAAAATACGCTATATGCAGCCTATGTCAACAAAGGAATAGCGTATTTTGAGCAACAAAAATACGAAGAAGCCATAGAAATGTATGACAAAGCACTAGAAATCAACCCTGGAAGATTGGGCGCCATAGTAAATAAGGCAAACGCATTACAAGAAATGAAACGGTATGGTGAAGCATTGAGTTATTTTGAGCAAGCCCACAAGATCACATCAGATCCTCTCAGATGGCGGCCAACTTTTATCATTGTAGAGTAATAAAACCATTTTATCTCAAAGCATACCGCAGTACCAACGACGCTTCTTTATATCAAAAATTACTTTCGATAGTGAAATGCCGGATGAACATTGTAGAAATTGTGGAAATGATCAAACAATTTGTGCATTATGTGCCAAATGTAAAAAAGACATCCAAAAGATATGCATTGTCTGCGGACAGAAAACACTAGAGCAATTTCACATTGACTGTTTTTATGAATTAGAGTGTCTTCAAACAATAAACGCAAGAAATCTTGAATGTCTGATCTAAAAGGCATGCCGCAAAATGACAATTACCGTCTAATAATATACAGAAGTTGACTTCCTATGAACACAAACTACGATGATGCATGTCTATGTTTTGCGACAAAGAATGCACCAGTTTTTTCAACTTTCCCCTATCAGTCGTTAGTTTGTGTTCTTAATTTTTCTAGGCTGATGCTGTATTGCAACTAGCAAATTATTTCGATAACAAAAAATTGCTAGCCATTACTCTATCCATAATCGTATTTGGTATTGGTCTGTCGACAAATTACGCAGAAGCAAAGGTAGACGAAAATAAATGTAAATTCTATTATGAAAAGTACAAAGAACTAAAAGAATCCAAATTCCTCCAAAAATACAAAAATAAAAGTTTCACATATGATTGTCTTAAACTATACAAGGATCCCAACTGGTCTTTCGTTGGTAAAAACAAAATAGACAAAAATTATGAAAAACTTGATGCATTATTATCAGTTGGTAGCTCACAAAAACTTGATGTCAAGATATTGTCTATGATATCAATAGGACAAGAAAAGTACTTGGTCAAGTTTAGGACGTGTTCATACAAACAATCGGTTGTTCAGCCTGCTTATTTGATCACATCTAAAATTGAACAATTTGTTGCAACCTCAAACAAAGTACTTCAGGCAGGAAAATGCTATGATCACTCAGTACAAATAAAGGCAAAATCGTCTTCAAACATACAAATAGAATACCTTCCCGATGTTTCAAAATATCAAGGTCTTAAATTAAGAATAATCTGATCGATAATCATCAAAAAATTATTGTTTTATAAAATAAAAGCATACCGTATATGGATGGATATCGCCTAATATTATATTGTTATAATGTTAGCATGAAAGCAAATCAAACAAGATCCAAAGAGATCCAAAGTGAATCTCCGTGGATCCTTAGAAAACTAGGAATTGATTTTGGACCGGCATCAAAAACGTCAATACATGACAGGAAGAAGTCAATGAAGACAATCAAAGTTACTGCTATGGTAACAATTCTTGTAGCTTCGTTGGTATTTGCAACCACATCTCCAGCAGAAGCAAGAAAAGTAACCAACGACGACAAACTATCACCAAAAAGCTACGAAATAAAGATCCAAAAAATCACTACTGAAAAATCAAATCAAGACAATTCAAATCAAAAGAAATCATTTGGCAAGGCAGAACAAATCAAAACAAAACTAAAACAGATGGAAGCTAAAAAGGCGTTAGAGTTCGTAAAAAAGACATACAAAACATAGGCTTCACAATCTAATTTTTTTATTTTGAATTCATTCACATATATCGCATTAAATCATTTACTCTAGTACATGGTTTAAATTATCTGGTAAGGCGTCTTAGGGGTAATGTCGTCATTTTCTCCAAAAAAAATCAGAAACATGGAATACCAAATAGATGTGGACTCTAACAAAGGCATGAAGGTTCCAGTCACAATTTATGCAGACGAGGGCCTCCTCTCAAAAATGATGATGGATAGGACTATACTCCAAGCAGTTAATGTTTCAACACTTCCAGGAATACAAGGCCACGCTATTGTTCTGCCTGATGGACACGAAGGCTACGGATTCCCTGTAGGTGGTGTTGCAGCAATGGATGCGCAAGAGGGAATGATAAGTCCTGGCGGTGTAGGATATGACATTAACTGCGGCGTGAGGTTATTACGAATGAATTTGAATGAAAAAGAGGTACGACCAAAGCTAAAAGAACTTGTTACGGATCTTTTCAACTCCATTCCGTCCGGAGTAGGTTCTCACGGTGCAGTCAAATTAAACTATTCCCAACTCGATGAAGTCTTAGTAAGGGGTGTCAACTGGGCAATAGAACATGGTTATGGCACCACAGATGACGCAGATGTTTGTGAAGAAAACGGCCAGATGAGAAATGCAGATCCAAACAAGGTTTCAAACACCGCAAGAAAAAGAGGCGCACCACAACTTGGAAGCCTAGGCTCTGGTAATCACTTTCTTGAGGTGCAAAGAGTAGAGAAGGTATACGATGAGGTGGCGGCACAAAGAATGGGGATTGAGGAAGGCGGTGTGACTGTCTTGATTCATTGCGGTTCAAGAGGATTTGGCCACCAAATCTGTAGCGATTATCTGCGTGTCTCAGAACAGGCTCTAAAAAAATACAACATCTCGCTTCCAGACAGGGAACTTGCATGCGTTCCAAATACATCCGAGGAAGGCGAATCATACAGAAAAGCAATGTTTGCAGCACTTAATTTTGCATGGAGCAACAGACAGATGATCACTCACTGGACGCGAAAATCATTTGAGCAGGTCTTCAAAAAATCAGAGTCAGACTTGGAGATGAAACTAGTTTATGATGTTGCACACAATATTGCCAAGGTAGAAAAACACAAAATCGATGGCAAAGAAAGACCTGTAGTGGTTCACAGAAAGGGTGCAACAAGAGCATTCCCCGCAAATCGAGACGAGATACCTCAAAAATACAGAGACTTGGGCCAACCAGTCCTCATTCCTGGCTCTATGGGAACTGGATCATGGATACTTTTGGGCAAACCAAATTCGATGAGCCTCAGCTTTGGCTCTACTGCACATGGTGCAGGAAGAATGATGTCTCGCTCAAAGGCGAGGCGAGAATACACAGAAGAACATGTCAAAAAAACACTAAACGATAAAGGCATCTTCATAAAATCCTTGACAAGGGACGGCGTGGTGGAAGAAACTCCAGAGGCATACAAAGACGTGGATGCAGTGGTAAATGTATCGCACGAGCTTGGAATCGCAACCAAGGTTGCAAAGCTTGTTCCCATTGGCGTGATAAAGGGATGAGCGAAGACAAAGAACTAGAAGCACTCAAGGCAAAACGCCTAGCAGAAATGAAGAAAAACATCTTTTCACAAAAACAAAAAGAACAACCAAAAACTGACGCCAAACCAATCTCATACCGAGATATAGTGATATCACGCCTTGGCTATCGTGGGATGGAAGTACTACAAAACGCAGAGACTCAATTTCCAAACGAGGCCAAACTTGTGATAGAAAAACTTGGACAACTTATTCGCAACGGAGAAATAAATGAAGAGATAGATGGAGGTAAGCTCTTGGCACTCTTCAGGGCGGTAGGCATCAACGTAAGGATGGCAACAAAAATCAACATAGAACAGGATGGAAAATTTGTCTCGCTTTCTGACAAGCTAAGCAAGACAGGCTCTGATGAAAATGAAAGTATTTGATGTGAGTTCGACTGACTATATGGAAGACAAGCGCCTCATCAACAATGCCCTGTCAGATATGGCAGCGCAGTGCGGAATGCAAAATGACTTTGAATTTAGTTCACCTACCTCCAAATTCGGATGGACATTTTTCAAGCTCTGGATAAAGCCGAATCTTCAGGCACAAATAGAAATCAAGTTTGCAGATATGATAAAAAAATCAAAAGGAAGTAAACCTGAAGAAAAGTATACAAACTTTATGTCTGATTATTTCCAGTCAAAAGGCTGCAAAGTAAGAATCAAAATGATTGATGTTTAGACTCTTCGTCCTCTCTTTCCACCCTTCTTTCTTGTGGTATCGTGTGGAATCGGAGTTACATCATCGATTCGTCCTATCTTGAATCCTCCCCTTGCCAAAGCCCTGATCGCTGCTTGAGCACCAGGTCCTGGAACTCTCGGGCCGACTCCACCCACGGCTCTCACTCTAATGTGAAATCCAGTAAAGCCTTTTGCCTTTGCCGCCTCTACTACCGCATTTGATGACTTCATTGCAGCAAATGGCGAGGATTCATATCTGTCAGCAGTAACATGCATTCCACCTGAGCTGATTGCCACAGTTTCTGCACCTGTGAGATCGGTCATGTGGACTATGGTGTTGTTATAGCTGCTATAGATGTGAGCTATGCCCCATTTCTCTACTTGTTCTTCCGACATTGGTTACTCAAAGTTTAGAGGGTTTAAAATACATTTTTGACAGAACGTTGACAGGACAAGTGTCTTTCTCATGACTGGCTTAGAATTTATGAGACCAGCCACGATCCATTATCATTATTTTGCTCTCTCCATAGTGCAAAAACACACCATGGCCTTTTTGTACGGTTCCGATTTTTATGAGGTTTATTTTGTGTCTTTTTGCAATCTTTGTCAATTTCTGAAAATTTCGCAAGGGAACGGTAGCTACAATTTCGTATTCCTCTCCACCGTTGAGGACAAGATCAAATATATCGAGTTTATTTGCTAAGGCAAACTCTTTGACCCCACTGGCAACGGGCAGTTTGGTTATAACGAACCTCTTGTTGCTTTGCCTTGCCAATTCCACAAAGCATGTTGAGAGGCCATCACTTGAATCCATTGATGCAGAAAGTAGAGGAGAGGCGTCAATACCAAAACTCAATCTGGGCAGGGGATGCATGATTGACTTTTCCGTACGTTTTCTGAATTCACGTGTTGCCTTTTTACCTTCAAGAAATATCTTCAAGGCTGAAGCGCTAAGACCAAAAGGGCCAGAGACCACAACAATGTCACCTTGCTGTGCACCTTTTCTTGGTGTGATTCTTTTACTTGAACCAAACAATGCCACTGATATTACAAGGTCATTTGCTTTGTTGGTGTCGCCTCCAAGAATTTTGAATCCAAATTCTTTTGATGCAGCGCTAAATCCCTTGGCAAGCTGATTAATTTTTGATTTGGAGAAATTTTTTGGTAGTGAAACAGAAATTATACCGTAGAGCGGCCTGACTCCCTTTGACGCAAAATCACTAACGCTTGCAACTACACTCTTTCTTGCAATGTCTGACAACTTCATGTGTGGCAATACGTCTGTGCTTGCAACAAGTGTGTCTATTTTGATAACGCCAATTTTTTTTCCAATTCTGAATGTCTCTACATCGTCTGCAACAAATTTTTTTCTGCCAAAACTACTTTGAAAAATCTGTATGATTTGACTTTCATCTAAGCTGGTCATAACTTTCCTTTAGAAGATAAGTAATTTCCCTTTCTGTTTTCTTTGCCTTTGTCAAATCATCTGATTCCACTGACACTCTAATGATGTCTTCGGTGTTTGATTTTCTAACTAGTGCCCAAGTGTCTTCGTCCACTATGGCTTTTATTCCATCAAGTGTGATTAATTTGTTAAATCTTGAGATCATCTTTTTTTCCAATCTTGCAAGTACAAGTTCATGAAGACTCGATTTGACGTTGATCTTGGTTCTAAGCTGTTTGTATCTTGAAACAAATTCGATAACCTCATCAATTTTGGTATTGTTCATTGCAGCCACAAACCCTGCTGTAAGGATGCCATCGCGACACATGTTGAATTCAGGAAGAATAAAACCACCACTGCTTCCCTCACCACCAGCTTGACAATTCTTCTTAAGCATCATGTCTATGACATTTGCTTCGCCCACCTTTGAGAGCACCACAGTTCCATTATGATCCTTGATGTATTTTTCAACAGCAACACTCGTGTCTATGCTCAGACAAAACCTCCTGTATCCAAGCGAGAGTGCTTTGGATACTCCAAGTGCCAGCGTTGCATCTGGAGATTGTTTTTTGCCGTCTTTTACTACTACTAGTCTGTCTCCATCCAAATCGAATGCAAAACCAAGATCTGCCTTCTTACTTTGTAATTCAAGCTGTTTGAGTTTGTCTGAGGTTGGATCAGGCCCTCTTTGAGTCGAATTTTGATTTATCACCTTTACACGACATCCTATCTTCTTTAGTAACATTGGTGCGACAGTGGCTGCTGCGCCACCACCTATGTCAACAACTACCTTTGGACTGCCTTTTGCCCTACCAATCATCTTTGCGGCATGTGCAACATAGCTGGATGTGATCTTCTCTTCAGAACCAACTTTTGTCTCTTGCATGGGTTTTTCTTTGAGGATATTATCAAATTCTTTTTCATTGGGGCCGCGTCCATTGATTATGAATTTGAGTCCATTCCATTGTAGTGGGTTGTGAGAGGAGGTGATGATCAGACCAGCACCGTATTTGCGCGCTTCCCTGAAAACAACAGGAGTTGGCACCATACCAAGATTATATACATCAATTCCACCAGCCATCAGTGCAGCAATAGCTGCCTCCCTTACTACCTCACTTGACGGTCTAGTGTCATTTCCGACAACACATTTTTTTGATTTAATCAGGGGTGCAAAGTTAGAGCAAAATCGTAAAACATCGACCAATGTAAGATCGCTTCCAAAAATACCTCGAATCCCAGAAATGGATTTTTTCAATGGTACCAAAGCCTGAAATGCTTTTTATAAACTCTGATAACACTGCCAACCATATGCCTCGATAGCTCAGCCTGGTAGAGCGAATGTCTCGTAAGCATTAGGTCGTGGGTCCAAATCCCACTCGAGGCTTCATAAAATTAATCTAAAAATCATTCGTCAAGGGTTTCTATATCGACTTGAAGTTCAGCAGCAAGTCCTTCCCACCACTTGCTTGTTTGTTCCATCATCTCCCCGAAGGTATCATCAAGTGCTCCTTTATAGATCTGTCGGTTGAAAATATGCTGATCAGCCAATGAGATCAGTTAACGCAAAGTTCAACTCTGTTTTCTGATCTTACGGTTGTATAGTATGATTGCTAACGCGCCACCTGCACAACTCCAAAAGATCGGCCATCGTAAGGGATTATCCACCATACCTATCCAAGAATAGATCGTACCTCCAATCAAAGCAAATCCAATCAACTCAAGGAGTTTGCTCATGCTGAGGCATTAGCTCGAAAAGATATATTGTTTGTTTATAGACTCTAGATGTGGACAAGTATCTATTCATTATTCTGATACTGCTTATCGCCGGCATGGTGTTCTCTATTTTCAAAAATCCACCAAGCATTGAACTATTTTATGCTCAGCTTGTAGGAACATTCATCATAATAGCGTACTCTACCTATCGAAATAAGAAAAACACAAAAACAAAAAAACGAGATTAAAGATCTAATCCAAACGAGCCAGCGAGGTCATGGAATCTTTTGTACGATTCTAGGTATTGTTTGCCTTTTGGTGTGATTACGTAGGTGTGTTTTCCGTCGTATTCTATTTTGTTAATGAGCTCAGCACCTGTTAGATTTTCAATGAATTTGGCAAGTCTTGAGTGTGATAGATTTGCCTTTGTAAGGAGGGTAGTTACCTTAATTCCCTCTTGACCACACTGCTCAGTTGCTGTCAGTAGATCTGCTACAATCTGCATACTGGTTCTATAAGTGGCCATACTTACCGTCTTACCTACACGAATATAAGGGTATTAACTTTTCTCACGATCATTTAATAGTAAAGCAGGCTCTTTGCATCAAAGTGTCAAGCGTTTCTATGCAATGGTACGATGAGTTTCTTGGAGTGGCGTATAGGTATTTTGATCTGAGGATGAACGTAATACCACTGTTTTCTACTAAAAAAGAGGCATCCGATCTGTGGAATGAAACCGTACATTGGTGGAGTGACCACGACATTAAACTCAGATTCGTTGAGGCAGGCAATCAGTACTGGTTTATCTTGGCGTCGGAGTCTAGACGACCCGATCACAACATGTCGATCTACAAACTGCTTCCAAAATCAGAAAACTATCTTCGCTTCAAAAAAGGACATCAAGGTGAGGCGTATCTCCGCTTTGCGGTATTTACGAAAAAAAATGAAAATGAGGTCAAAGACGATGCAGTTTGTAACTGCGGTCATAAAAAAGAGGATCATAATGGCTTATGCAACAAGGAGGATTGCAAGTGCCAAAAATTTGAGACGTTTGTACTAAACATGCTCAGAAAGAAAAAAACAATCACCAACATCAAATTTCTTGAAGAAAGCGATGTCAAGGATGATTCCATATCATGGAACTGCCTATATGTAAATAAGTACAAAAATTTTCAATGATTATTTTTTATCCAAATTAACTCGGACGTGTTCACCAGGATAATATTCAAAAATCTTTTTAGAATAACACGTACCACACATGAAACCATCTATGTTCCACTCTTTCATTGCTCTGTATTTGTGCGGCATGGGCCCATTACATAAAACACATTTGTCATCTTTCAAGCAATTCTGAGTCTTTAACTTCTATATAAAAATCATGATCATTTTTACAGTATCAAAAAAATTTGTTAAATAATAGTATGTGGGAGAAAATCTGCGATATGTTGTCTGGCCATTGTAAACCTCCTGCAATTTTTACAAGGCTTGACAACTATCGCACTTGTTCTAAAACAGGCTGTTGACAAGCTTTTTGATACTTTCAATTTCGTCTTCTTCATGTTGTATTTTCTTGTCCACAACTCTTAACATCGTTTCATTCCAAACATGATGCGAAAAGAAATTATGGAATGTGTTTGCAAGCTCCATCTCGTCGCCAACAACTGTGTCCTCCAAAAATTTTGTCACAATCGTATCAGCTAACCTCAAAATACGCTCATTTAGTTTATAGCTTTTGAAAATGGGCTCTAGTTTCACGATGTCTTCTTTGAAATCTCCTTTGGTTCCAAGAATACTTTTGTGTACCATTTTAAAGTATGTAGCAACAAAGAATAGCGTTGCATATCTTTTTGTTTTGTGTCCCCCACGCTTTCCGTAACCTAGTGATTTTTTTGCGTGTTCTTTTACTAGATAGGGATACAAAAGCAGTCTATAATCATCTTTTAGATTTTCATTGAACACATCATCATATTTACTTCCACGCGGCAAAAATTGTGCAGGTGAGCTGTATGCCTCAGTTGGCCTCTGCTCGATACCGGCAACGAGTGCTTGTATTGCATCCTTTGCAACAATTACTTTTTTATGATTATCTGGAAGATATCGATTGTAGATCGCATCTCCTTTGAACTCTGCTTGCTGTGATTTGGTCTTGCTGTCAAAGGAACCAGCTTGGATCTCATAAAAATATCCATAGTTTTCAAGCTGCGATTTGATGGATTTATGAAAGTCCATTAGGGACACAAGATCTTTTCCCCGCACAGAATTCTGTGAGTTCCTGTATTTTGTAATGTTATTTTGATCTTGCTCGTCGTCTGCTTTTATTATTGTCACCGTAATACTACCATCCAAATTATTGGTTCTCTTTGCATGATCGAGTATGGAGTTGGATGTCTGCGCACCATTTACTATCTGTGGCGCATGCAACATCATATTGCCATCTTCAAGTACCTCAAAATCGCTTACCACTATTGTGATTCCATTGTTGTAGTAAAAGAATTTGTCAGGGGAGTTTTGCAAGGTTTCACGAATGCCCTTGTTAACGTTTGTCTTAAACTGCATCCACTGTCTTATGTTGGATTCAAACACATAATCTCGATTCTTTATCACAAAATCTGTCAGCTCCCTAAGCTTGAGTATTCCCAAGACGGTGTTTTTGTACCGGATCATTTCTTCGAGCTTTATTTTTGATTTTTTTCCTGCAGCGGGCTTCTTTATTCTGTCCCACAAACTCTGAACTATTTTATCAATATCCATTATCTCGACTGAATCGTCAACAGTTATTACGGACTGGTTTGTCACATAACAGCACTCAATTTTTAGGTTTTTTTCTTGGATCTTTGTGACCAGATTTGCAAGCTCCGGCCTCATTTTTGTGACGTCCTTGCTGAGCAGCTTTTTGACATTTTCTTTGAATTTGATGATGGCCTCCTCGGAATGTGCTGTGCCATACTTTGATTGGAACAATCGTATCTTATTATCTGAAAAATCCACCGGCAAATACGCGTCTATGCCTAGATCGTTTGCACCGTCGATGATCGCGTCAGCTGCGTCGTCCTCCGTTGCTTCAAACACTCTTGTTAGTACCCAGTGAAGAAAATTGTACCCCTTCTCCACATCGCTTTTTGCACTTTCGGTATACTCCAGTATGCTGTCTTTGATATTTTGAGAAAATCCCTCAAGTGGCTGCTCAGTTTTTTTCTGAACCAAAAGAGAATGAGAACCAGGAATATATTCCAACAATCCGTTTTTTTCTGCCACGAACTGACTTGGTTGTCGGGTATTTAGAAAAGCTGGTTATTATGTAATAACCATCTACGCTTCATAGGAATTAAATTGCCAACCAATGGCAACAATGTCAGTGTCAAAACAAGTTCTTGTGGTGTGTACATCAGCAGTGACTGCAATTGCTCTCATAGGTGTATTCTTAACAATAAGCACAGAAGAGAATACAAATGATGTACGTTCTTCTCATGAGAATCTGATATCAATCACAGTATCTTCGTCAAGACCTGGTTGCGAGAACACCGATACGTGTTATGTGCCTCCTGAGATTATGATTTACCAAGGTGATACGGTTACTTGGATAAATGATGACTCGGCATTTCATACAGTCACAAGTGGCTTTTATGATAAACATGATGGTTTGTTTGACAGCGGGCAGCTTGACCCCTCACAAGTTTTTTCATTCAAATTCGATGAAGGAGGATACTATGACTATTATTGCAGATTACATCCATGGATGGATGGGCAAGTAATTGTAAGATGGAGGTGAGGAAGGGATTCGAACCCCTCTAAATTCGCTCTGCAGGCGAACGCATAACCGCTCTGCCACCTCACCGACAAAAAATCGTCGCGCCAACAACAATTAAACTCTTTACCTATGATTTGGTGAAGGTTTTTGATGCAAGCTTTATGTCCTCACCACGAATTGTTTTTCTACCAGCATGGCTTGACATCTCTACTGCACTTTTTGCAATAGTTGTAGCTATTTCCTCTAACACTCGCCTTAATTCGTCTGCAGATTCATCACTTACACGCTCTGCACCTGCCTTTTTTAATATCCTGTACATAGCTGAAAGCCCAAGTTCTGATGACTTCATCAAAATCATTCACTACCTCTGCTGATAAAAGATTGTGAGTGAAAAAATTCTACACGTCAATAGAATTCTACAAACTTAAAAGTCACAACCAAAAACTAAAAATCATGACATCGATTTTTGATGCACATGTACACTTATCTGATGATGAATACAAAGGCGAAATCGACTTCATTTTGTATTCTATGGAAAGACTCGACATCAAGGCGTGCTCTGTGTCAATGGATAACAATTCGTCTCAGATCACACTAGAATTATCAAAAAAAAGTAAAACAGTGTTACCGTTCATTGGAATTCACCCCGAAAAGGCAAATGACGACCTAGAATCTATGATACAACTAATACACCAAAATTCTCGGAACATTGCCGGAATCGGTGAAATAGGCCTCGATAAAACATATGTTGCGGATGAAGAAGTATTCACAAGACAAAAACAAGTCTTCACAAGACTGCTTAGAGAAGCTGAAAAAATGAAAAAACCAGTCTCAGTTCACTCACGCAGAACACTCGATGAAATTTTGACAATAATTCCATCGTATGACATACGTGGATTTCTGCTTCACTGGTTTAATGGAAACAAAAGCCAGCTTAGAAAGGCAATTGATCTTGGCTGTTTTGTATCTTATGGGCCTGCATCTGTTTATTCACATGACAAACAAACACTCATCTCAATAACCGATAAGGACAGAATTCTGGTGGAAACGGACGGCCCTGTGAAATTCTCCCATTGTTTTGGTATGAAGCCAGCACAACCAAGTTTTATTCCGAGTGTGATCTTTTGTGTTGCAAAAATATTTGGAATTTCATACGACGAATGCGCTTCTATATTAGAAACAAACTCGAAAAATTATTTGCAAATATAGGTATAATATACCCCTTGAGATATTTTGTAATGTGGACAGAATAAGAAGACTCTCAATGCAGGTTCTCGAAAGATACAGAGATAGATTTACAACAGATTATACAAAAAATAAAAAGACACTAGATCAGGTGGCCGTCATCCGCTCAAAAGGACTAAAAAATGAGATGGCAGGTTTCATTACAAAATTTATCAAACATGAACAAGACTCTAAACCAGCAGCGGAAGCCGACATCGAACTTGAAGAAGAACAAACAATTAAAGAATCGGTACCACAAGAGATCGTAGTAGAAAATACCACAGAAGAACCAAATTAGTTTTTTCCGACCACAAATTGATTACAATCAAGCTTTTGGGCGGCGCAAAAAAATCATTTAATACAGATTTGATTCATGCAGATCTTGATGGTAAAACCATCGATGCAATGCTATCTCATCTGCTTTCCATAAAACCAACAAACACGATAAATTTTGATACCAAAAACATTCTTGTTGCAATAAATGGGGTAGACTCATCTGCATTAAGTGGACGTAACACAGTTTTGCAACAAGGTGACATCGTAAGCATAATCCCAATAATCCATGGCGGCACATCAAGAATACAGTTCAAAATAGATAATCACACAGTAGAGTTGTTTGGTGTATCATACAGGAAAGGCCATAACTATGACTTTTTAGAGTCCGCTAGATCAAAATTCCCAAGGCTGGTTCTTGAAGGTGTATCTTCAAGATGTATTTTGAGGCCGTTGCACGCAAAAAAGATAATCGGACTTTCGCTTTATGCACAAAAACACGATCTATTGCTTTCAAAAAAACTCCAAACAGACATACTATTGAGGTTTGCAGCATCCACGCAGATCTCATATGCCGTAAAAAAAGTCGGCATCAATGGAAGTAATGAATTTATATTGATTGCAATAGGAACCAAAGCCTCGTTAAACAAACTATATGGATATCTCAAGTTTTATCTAAAGGAGACAAATTACGCCAAAAATTCAGCACATCTTCGGAAATTGTTTGGCATCTCAAAAAAACAGATCCAGGCCGCATCATCAGATGCACCAATTGAAGATCTTCTAGTTGAAAAAGCAGCAGTCCTAATCAAATGATTTACGTCTTGCTTTTTCCACACTCAAGACGTCTGAATTCTTTAAGACCGACACACCAGTTATGTCGCCAAAAATCTCAACTAAGACTATCCAGTCGTATTCTTTTAGTGAAACCTTGTTCTTTATTTTGTTTGCAATCTGAGATGTTATCTCAGACGTAGAAATATTGGAATCTCGCTTCTCTACAGTGATGCGGTACGTCTCGTGAGTCATCATCTTTTGTACTTGTTCTAGCACTGCTTCTGAAATCGAAGCAATGTCGCTTTTAGTAGTTTTAAAGAGTGGGATCACTCTGAGGGTGTACCTAATCAACCAAGGCTCGTCTTCTAGCTTGCGGCGGATTGCCTCTATGATCTCGCCGGAATCCACAGATGTGTCAACAAACAGTATGCCGGAAAATTTTGTGATCTCTATTTTGGGCTCAGAGTCACCCAGCTCTTCAAGAATGGAATGAATTTCTTGTTTTGTTTCATCTTCGAAATGTCTTGCACATGTAACAACAAGCTTCAATGAACTCATTGTATGCTTCTTGTGTATTATGGTATCGTGATATCAAAAATTAAATAAACAAAGCGACTCTTAGTTTTGCGATGAGCACAGATCCCGACTTGGAAAATGATTTCGAAGACGATTTTGAAGATTCTGAAGATGAAGAAATGGAAGACGAGGACTTTTAGATGGTGAGGCCAAAACCGTCGGCAAATTTATTGAATGTGTTATATGCTTGAAGAAACTCTCTTCCTACGTTACTTATTTTGTATTTGAAAGTACCATTGGAGTTTGTTTGCTCAAGTAATCCCTGTGCCACAAGTGTACTTAAAATCTTGGAGATTCTACTATGTGAGATGTTTGCCTTTCGTATAAGGTACGTGATACTGGCGCCCTGCTCATCTGGCAAGTCATCTCTTGTTGTGGTTAGAATATCGCCTATTATCTTCATGTGCGTTCTGTATACTGTGCTCATGGTACCTCTGCAAAATGGTGTTAACGTAATTCTTCAATATATTAACGGGAGAAAAATATTTGACAAAATTATGTTATCAAACTAAATTCAGGCATAAAAGTTATAGTTGTTCGTCAAACCTCATCTTAGTTAGGGGAACCTTGGTTATGGGGATAAACAACAAGATTAGGCCAATTATCTTTGTAGATATGGAAATGACACCAAGCACGGACTGTGGGAAAACAAAGTAGTACCATCCAAGAAATTCTCCAAATCCGAGTGCACCAAGGCCGACTGCTACAACTATTGCGGTCTTTCGCCGACTTTCAAAATACGACATTATGGTTTCTATCGCACCATATGCAAGCAAGATAAACGAAATAGATCGTATGATGTTTTCAATCGAAATAAATGAGATTAAAAAGAGTGGAACTATACCAACTGAACGAAGATAGCTTGACTTTGGAAAAAATGATTTTATCGTATGTGAAAACGCGATGAAAAAGTAACCTACCGTCTGCACCCCTATTCCTACCGTCTGCACCCATCTGATTGGCTCGCCAGTTTGCAACACAAATATGTCTACTGCGTGACCCAACCACATGATGATGAATCCTATACCGATTGCAAAAAATGCCAACGTAAGTCTGAACAGCGTAGGGCTTCCGGTGTTACGAAAACCAATGCAGGAAATTATGCCAATTATTATTCCAACTACAAACCCGATCAGGTTTAAGATGCTTTCAAGAAAAAATTCGACCATTGTATATCAACAATTACAAGCGATTTTAAATTTAGTCCCACTCATCGAGTGTCCCTGCGTTCTGACCGGCGGTAGTGCTAGCATAGTCACCTAAAATGTCAGAGTATGTAACATCATTATGCGCCACAAACTTGACATATTCTCCATAACTCATTTCAAGATCACAGCTTTGACATTTTACAAAAGAAAAGTCTGCCTCTAACACGGCTAAGCCCTTGCACTTTGGGCATTTGATCTTCACACAATTATTTATATTCATTGCCTTATTAGTTGTTCCCAGCATTAACATCTTGCCCACATGAAGTTACCAAACAAGGAATAAATTGACAACTACAATTCAAAATTACATGCCTAGAACCTGTACCAAATGCAAAACTGAAATCCCTGATTCTGAGCAGCTTGACTCGATGGCAGCAACCTATCCATGTTGTACCAAGTGCTGGGAAGAGTGGAAATCATACAGGATTATGGTCATGAACGAACTTAGGCTCGATATGTCCTTACCTGAGCACAGAAAACTACTAAAAAAGAACGAAAAGATCTTCGTTGGGGTCATGTCCCCACAAGGTGATGTCGTTGACTTTACCAACGAGGATAACAGAAAGCCAGACAAACCACAGGTCTAAATTCCAAGCAGGGCTCTTGCATTTTGAGGAATTATCAAAAACAGTCGTCTTTTTTTGTCTTCTGGAATTTCTGAGATTATCTTTCTTATCGAGGCTGCTATGGTTTGTTTTTTGGAATCCTCAAGTGAAGAAAAAATCTCAAGAATTCCATCCAGATTGAATGGGATCAATTTCTGGGGATTTTTGAGTACCTCATAAATGTAGGTAGAAAACATAATCGTTCTCTTTTCCTCATCAAGATCTGCAACTAACTCAAGCCATGTGACAAAAAGTTTTGCAAGGTTTGGAAATGGAATGGTGTGACCGCCGTCCAATGCATTGTTGATTATTTCAAGGCGTTCAGCCGGAGATAGTGTGAAAAACTCCTCCATTCGTTTTTTAAGAATCGGCTTTCTTAGGAAATCTGGCAAGCTTGCCAAATTCACAATTATGTTGCCTGCAAAATTCGGCTGTGACATGTTTTCTGTTATAATGAGAGACATTAAAAATTAGATCTATTGCAATAACTTAGCTTAAATTAAAGTGAAAAGCCTCAGCTAATAATGCCTTCGACTATAGTTGTTGGTGGATTTTTTGGCGATGAGGGTAAAGGTAAGATAATATCGTATTTATCTCAAAAAGATGATCCATCCATCGTAGTCAGGGGAGGGGCTGGACCAAATGCGGGTCATACAATTGAGGATGGAGACAAAAAATACAAAGTGCGAATGCTTCCAAGCGGCTTTCTCAACAAAAAGGCACAACTCATGATAGGTCCTGGCGTGGTAGTAAATCCAGATGTCTTGCACAAAGAAATTGAAGAGTTTGGCGTTTCAAAAAGAACTTTTATTGACAGAAATTGCGGCATAATCGAAAAGGCTCATACCGATGCAGATTCTGGAGGTCGCTTAAAGGACAAGCTTGGCACAACTGGTTCCGGAACGGGGCCTGCAAACGCAGACAGGGCCATGCGCACACTCAAATTGGCAAAAGAGGTAGATTCACTCAAGCCGTACCTTGTGGATGTGGCAGAGAAGATAAACGTGGCATTGGACAACGATGAAGGGGTCCTCGTTGAAGGGACTCAAGGCACGTTTCTGTCGCTTTGGCATGGTACGTACCCATTTGTCACATCCAAAGACGTAACAGCCTCCGGGATTTGCGCAGATATTGGGCTTGGACCAAAAAAAGTAGACGAGGTAATGGTTGTCTTCAAATCGTACGTAACACGCGTAGGGGCAGGTGTGCTTGAAAATGAATTGCCAGCAGACGAAGTCACTAGGCGTGGATGGTCTGAAGTAGGCACGGTCACAGGCAGGCAAAGACGCGCCGCCGAGTTCAGCTTGGAGCTGGCAAAGAGGGCTGTCATGCTCAACAGTGCTACGCAGATCGGGCTCACCAAGTTGGATGTGTTGTTCTCAGAGTGCACGCACAAAAATTCCTTTGATTCTCTTAGCGAGCGTGCCAAAGAATTCATAACAAAAATAGAAGACGCCGTCGATGTGCCTGTCACACTGATCGGGACTGGACCTGGTGTCAACGACATCATCGACTTGAGGCAGTAATGTTCGATTTTTTTTGGCTAAACTTTAATTTGCCAATTATTTTATTGAAGTCGTGGAAAAACCAAAATCTCCAAAATATGTCGAACTTGCATCACAATTAGAATTTTCGCGCCTAGTTTGTGCTCTTGAGCGTATCCCACGCGTATCGTTCCACCATGAGCACAACGGAAAGAAGATTCTTTCAATCCAAATGGATCTGCTCAAGGAACGACCTATAATATACTATGTACCAATTGAACAACAAGGTCATTACCTATCTTACGGCTTCAAAAACGGCAAAGAGGAGGCAAAGGTGGTAGACGCCATATCTGAACCTACTAAATTATACTCCCCTATAGTCAAGATAAAGGAACTACCGCCCTCTCTGAAGCAAAACCAGGACGACCTTATGGAAAAATACGAATTACTCGAGCTTGAGGACTTGGCCAGTCTCGCAAAACTGAGTTACGGCTACGAAGAAGCACCATTCCCATTATTTGCCTTTAAACACAAGGAAAAATGGCTCCTTGGAGTCTTTATGAACTTCAACGAGGAGGGGCCATCGTACTTCTGCCATGTGGCACTTGACTCTGAGCCAAAATACCCGTTTCTCAAATATGCTATGCACAACGGCAATATCCCTATGTTTACAGACAACCTAAATGAGCACGGCTACTCGTACATCAAGATAATAAAGCTAAATGAGACCCATCCTTTAGTTAGCTATGAGTAGCTTCAAAGAAAGGATCAGAAAACTCTCCTCCGAAAAAAGTCCTCTAATTCTTGCAAACGACTATGAAAACCCAAAAAATCTGGAATTAAAAACAATAAACAACATCAAATCGCTTGGCAAATATCTTTGCGCAATCAAACTTAACTTTCACTTGTTGTTACCACTTGGAGAAAAACAGATCTCAAAAATAAACAAAATATCACACGAGTACGGATTGCAGACAATTGCGGACATAAAGCTAAATGACATTGGAAACACCAATCTGATCACTGCCAAGAGGCTGTGGGACGTCGGATTTGATGCGGTTATTGTAAACCCAATGATGGGGCCGCAAGGACTCAAAAATCTCGTCAACTATGCACATAAAAACAAAAAAGGGGTCATCTCTCTTTGCCACATGAGCTCACCTGAAGCAAAAATCACATACGAGCTAAAACTTGTAACAAAAAAGAATCTCTATCATCTATTTTTAGAGTGGGCAATCAAGATGAGATCCGATGGCATCGTAGTGGGTGCGACATTTCCAAAAATGATTCAGTATTGTGAACAAAAGAGCAAAGGCAAGCTCGACATATACTCTCCAGGAATAGGAACTCAAGGTGGTGATGTACAAAAAACACTAGCTGCCGGTTCAGACTATCTGATAGTGGGTAGATCAATTCTCAACTCAAAAGATCCGTCACAAGCTGCAAAGATACTGTACAATCTAGCTAGCAAAAACTAGACTTTTGGCTTTTCTTAAAAGATCTTTGGCGTTTTGGTAGGTCGTCTTTTCAAGAGCCGCGTCAAAATCTAACCAAAGGTAATCATGATGTTCATCGGACAGACTTACATTGGTTGTATTTGTCTTTGCCAAAAAAAATATCACTTGCTTTCTTATTTGGCGTCCTTCAAACTGGTAGGCATATTGTATTTTTTCTTCAAAGCCGTCAAGGAACTGTATGTCCGTAATTCCAGTCTCTTCTTGGGCTTCTCTCAACGCGGCCTCCTTTAGTTTTTCGTCTTTTTCTATTCTGCCTTTGATGAAATCCCAATGTCCTGAAGGGTAATGCAAAAGTAAAAACAACTTGGAACCGTCTTTTTCACAAAACAATACTATTCCAGCAGATCTCTCGTCAAATGTATCAGGATTACTTGCCAATTCTTCTGTTCCTCTTTTGATATGTTCTAATTGCCCTGAGTAGATCTATCTTTCTAAATTCAGGCCATAAAATATCCATAAAAACAAGCTCGCTATATGCACCCTGCCAAAGAAGGAAGCCGCTCATCCTCTGCTCGCCAGATGTTCTAAGTATGAGGTCTGGCGATGACTGGGGAAGATGCGCAGTGTATAGATTCGCCTCGATGACGTCTTTGTTTATGTCGTTAATATCTATACTACCATCTTTAATTCTTACAGCGATTTTTCTTACGGCATCAACTAACTCGTTTTGGCCACCGTATGCTATTGCAATGTTCAAATAGTGTCTGTCGTAACTAATAGTTGCTTCGTCGAGACGTTTTAGGACATCATTTATGGAGTCTGGCAAAAGCTCCAATCTACCAAGCGCCTTAACACGCATTTTGTTTCTGTGAATTCTTGGATCATTGTAGAGCTTTTCCAGTCTTTGGTGTATGAGCTCAAACAAATACTCAAGTTCATTGTCTGGTCGTTCCAGATTCTCAGTAGAAAGCACGTAAAGTGTTATGATCTTTATGTCTAGCTCTTCACACCAATCAAGGAGGTTCTCTACTGCATCGGCGCCTCTGAAATGGCCTTCCTTGCTCGATTCTAATGCCTTTTTGGCCCATCTTCTGTTTCCATCCAAAATCACTGCAAGGTGATTTGGAAGTGTACCTTTTCTGATCTCTTTTTCCAGTCTATTTGCATACAGCTTGTAAAAACCAGAAAGGTACCGTGATGTCTTTATTACTCCGTTAATATCTCGCCACCCTTCTTCTTCCTATATTTTCGGAATAAGAAAGTGGCCGATATCAGTGTTATTACGAGACCAACCAAGAATGGCGGAATAAGTGTAAACGGACTTGCATCTAAAATGAGCAGATTTGTGAATTGGTAGACTGTCGGATACAACGAAATGAGCACTATCATTCTTAATATGTCTGTGATCTGCCTTAGACTTCCTTTGAGCCAGTGACTAAGCAGTATTCCACCAAAGATGGAGCCCATTCCTATCCACAGAAATGGAAGCATTCCAGCTATGAACTGGCCCAATGTTACTTTGTCTGCAAAGATGTTAGGTATTCCAGAACCGAGTATCTGTGGATCTAGTATGTTTGTATGTATTGCAGAAAATCCGGAAAGAACTGATGCAAGACCAATTATAATTCCTGTTACTAATGTGAATACTCTGATGAGGCCTGCAGGTGTAGGCCTAGACCAATTGGATAAAACTTTGTCGACATCAAAAGCTCTTATCAAAAACGCCCCGCCTAAAATGCTGACTAAGACTGCAAAGATCTCTTGCGTGTGACCAGATATGGTCCCAATTCCTCCAATGAGGAGCAATATTCCTGGAACACCCAAGAAGAATTTAGAGTATTTGGAATCATATGCAATCATTTTTAGATATTTTCCAAAGACTGCATACGAGTATTCCACACTCCTGCTGACTTTCATTACTACACGCTGAACTGAAACAATTGGAACTACATTCTGGATAATAGGTATGACGCTTTCATCGTCTTCCCCGTCTGAGACTATCACCGCCCCATTTGCAGTAAAATTAGATAATACTGACTTGACTTCGCGTACTATTTTTTCGTCTGCTTCCACTCCCTTACTTCCTACACCGGCTACTACGACGACTTCAGCTTGGTAACCTTTTCTTGCCAAGTCCTCGTAGGTCTTTATTGCGTAGAAAATGGAGTTTGCGTCTGCATCTTCTGGATCTTCCAATGCAAGCTTCTGAGCAGCCTCTATGCAGGAGTTTCTTCCAATAACTGGCGTAGCCACGCCTGCCTTTTCACCAACATCATTGTCCCTGTCTACACATATTACCAATAATCTGCTTGTTACTGGTGCTTCTACACTTTTTTCTAATTTAGCATCCTTGAGAGACAACGATACTGTATCTTGTGAATTTGCCTATTAACACTTTCCAACCTTTGAAAATATTAGAAATAGGAATCTAGGCATGACTATGAAGGTCTGACCTCATTTGCCAGTGCTATGTATTTTTCTGACTGTCTTAGAAATTCATCCAGTTTTGCCTTTTCCTGAGTGATGTCTGCATTGGCATCGGATTTGAGCTTTTCTGCAATAACTATTGTCTCGCGTATGTATGAGTTGTAGCTGCGCATTGACTCTGCTATGGCCAAATAGCTGTCGTGCCACTCTGATGGTACATCGCTTTCTATTGTTGTTATGATAAAAGAATTGATCTGCGATGAGGAGATTTCTGCGATAGAGATGTAGTCATCTGGAGTGATCTCACCACCATACATTTTTTCAAGCTCCTCAGCAATTGTTTCTGTAATGGTTTTTTGTTGATCTATTATGGCATCTAGCTGTTCTTCTGCGTTAGTGACGACAAATTTTGTTTGAGTATTCTGTGGAACCAACCATACTGCAAAGCTTACAGCAGTAATGGCGCCAAGTATTATCCCAGTTATGACAAAACCTTTCGTTGATCGCAACTCGGTTCCTTTCAAAAATTGCCGTTTATAACATAATTGAATTTCTCAAAATTTGTAATTGTTTCTTGTCAAAATTTTCTATTTTGGAATCGTAAACGATCTAATCGGTAAAAAATACAAATTATTATAAAATAAATCGAATTTTACAGCGAGTTTTACATGATAAATTGAGAGTCATCCAGCGTGTAGTTAAATAATTTTTACAGCCTCTTGCTAAATACACGCGCCCCGTAGAGCACACAAATGGCTCAAGCTTACTGTGTAAAATGCAGAGCAAAAAGGGAGATTAAAGATCCAAAAGTAACAAAGCTAAAGAATGGACGACCAGCCGTCAAAGGTGTTTGTCCAAAATGTGGAACAAACGTTTTTCGAATCGGTAAACCAGATTAGGAAACGCCACTCTTTCTTTTTGAACGCTCATATAGGTAGGTTATCCTATCAAAGCATTGACAAAAGCAGACTATGAAAAACTACTAAAAAGAATCCAAGATAGGATCTCAGAAAAAAAAGATACTGGTGAGAGATTCGAGCTGCCTGCACCAGACGTGATGTGGGAAGGCCAACGAACTATACTTCGCAATTTTATGGACTTTGCAAAAATTCTCAGAAGGGATCCGGAAAAGGTACTGCAGTATCTGTCCAAAGAGTTTGCTACGCCTGCTGAGCGAAGCGGAGACAAGGCCATATTCATTGGAAGACGCGAACCTGCAGACTTTGTCAATTTGTTGCAGATATACGTCAAAGACTATCTAGAGTGTCCTACCTGCAAGAGTCCAGACACAAAAATTGAGAGACAGAATAGGATCTCATTTTTGATTTGTGAGGCGTGCGGAGCCAAATCTTCACTGAAAGGAAAATATGCGTAAATGAAATTCTTTATTCGTACTTCGAATTATCAAAATTCTAGGATGCTAAACATCTGTGACGAAGAATTGCTTGGGAAAACAGTCAAACAGGACAAACTGCAGATAACTATCTCTGCAAGTTATTACGGACACAGACTTGTAGATCAGACAGAAGCTGAGAGGCTAATGAAGAGCAGCTCAATTCTGAATATGGTCGGCAAAGACACAATAGACATGTCGATTAAATTGAAGATAGGATCACGGGCTGGAGTCAAGACAATAGATGATGTCCCCTTTCTGATTGTTTTCAAGATGTAGTCATAATACAGTCTCTTGTTTTCCTAAAACAGTTTAACTTGATATGTGATAGATATTTTCTAGTTTTATCTTTAATACGATTTTTTTCATCAGGTGTTCGAAAGTGGTATTTATTCACTCCAAGGTATTTTTTGCTAGTTTATGTTCGTCAGCACCAATAGTAGTTTGTTCAATCATTCTACCTCTTATGCTTACTACGTTGTACGAATTACTGTTGTCTATTACGGATATTCTTGGATCCCTTGCAAAATTTCTCTGTCTTATTCTTCCCTCTACTGTGTTTATGAGAAGGAACTGACCGTCATAATCAATCCATACTGGAGTTATCTGGGGAGACCCGTCGTTCATCAACAAGGCCACAAACGCGATGTTTCTTCCTTTGAATAGATTGATTGTAGAATCTGTTATCTCTCGAAGGATTTGCATGACTCAATTGCGTATTCAAATTAATGGTTTGCTCGTTCACGACATTCTTTTTACCAATAAATCTAAAACAAACCATTGAAGATAATACACAAAGCAAGCAAAGGTGATACATCTTCGATTCTTGATCTTCTATACATACTTACCAGTCCTATAATTTGGGAATTCAATACGGACACCAGTATTTTTTTGTCTGATTTCAAAAGATAGCGTGTGATTTGCTTACTAAAACGCGTCTTTTCTGGGTTATATTTTAGTTTTGGCCGTCCCATCATTGTATTCTTGCAGAGACAATCAAACAAAACTGGAAATGTACATTCCAGAACTAGTAGTGGCAAAAAATATCACAAACAAGGAATGGGAAATCACTGATCAATGCATGTATTAAGATGGCAAAAAAGAAGAAGTGCTATAGAATAAGACTTGAATCTGGTTATCAAAGAAAGACTGCGCACATCTTCTACAAAAAACTTGGATTCGAACAGCGCGCTCTGACCTATACACTGAAGATCTAAATAAGAAAATGCTCCCGCCGGGATTTGAACCCGGGATCCTTGCCTTGAGAGGGCAATATGCTTAACCGGACTACACCACAGGAGCTTAAAAAATGCGAGTCACTCTAGCAATTTAAAGGAATAGTTATGTTTCATTATTGGTTGATTGGTTAAAATTTAATCAGTGGAACACTTAAGAAAATTAAAAAACGAATTTTGGTGTGGAAATAAAAGATCTAGTAGATAAATTCGCTTTGTCTACTCATCCTGTTGCGCTTGGAGGTTGCAAAGCGCACAAGACAACGCTTGGATGCTGCGAATACAATATTACAGTATTTGACGGGGCAAATCGGAAAGACCTGATTCGTCAGGTTGACGACATCATGATAAGGATCCATCATGGCACACTAGATGAATCTGATTCAAACATTTTGCAAAAATATGAAAACATTGTGATACTATCAGACAACGACTGGAGTCTTGGAATATTTCTATCAAAAATAAAAGAAAAAAAGGAAAAAATTCGAGCTTCTACCATCAAAGAATGTCTTGTAGATGCAATGTATTACACAACAAAGGCAAAACAAGGATTGGGCGCAGATCCGTTTGCCGCAGTTTGGCTTAAGTGTGCTGCATATCTTGTGTGTGATGCACTAGTTCTTCTAAACTCAAAAACGCGAAGCCCAACACATATGCTCGAATTCATCCGCAAATCCGAGAAAAGCAAGATCAATGAGTCTTTCTTGAAAGTTGCAGAAATAATCGGCCTTGAGCGTGCAACTCCGTCGCTTCTTGAGCGCATGGTAAAATCAACAATTGGCTTTTCCGACATGATCGAGGAAAACAACCACTCCAAAATTATCCAAAAAAAATACGAATATCTTGTGGACAACTCGTTATTGTCCGACTGTTACTTTTACCTAGGTTATGTCAACAAAACCAACATCCTCTCAATCTCAAAAACCGTGCACAAGCAACCAGATCTTATACACATTCTTAGGATAGGCTTGGATCTGGAACACGACCAGACAAAAATCGAACAACAAACCAAGAGCCTGCACAAACTTGCAAATGATATGATTGCATCCATTCAAAACTATGCCTAGGGCCTGTTTTCAACACAATCTAGAGAACCTTTAAAACCATGTTAGATGATCCATTCAATATGGTAGATCAAGCTTGCGGTTGCGAAGCAGATAGCGGTGATCCTGAATTTCAATGCGATTGCGAAATGCAGGGACATTGCCTTTGCAGCGCAGATTGTAAATGCAAGTCTTCCATTTGTAAGGAAGCTGTTGCTGAGTTAAGATAAACAAAGCTTAACCTACTTTTTGTTTTATTTTTTTATGCTTTGTCGACTAACTCCTCTTCTTACTGAC
>JAWAFK010000003.1:0-131381 GCA_038890395.1 Candidatus Nitrosotenuis sp.
CACAAAACAACACCGCACGAGTTCTGGCAGGAAGGGCACCAGGTGTCTCTTTAACACAAAAAGGCATCAAGCAAGCCAACGAGATTGGTAAATATCTAAAATCGTTAAACATAGCGCACATTTACACAAGCCCAATTGAGCGCGCAAAAAAGACAGCGGAAATAGTGGGCCGTCACCTCGACCTTGTGCCAATAGAAGATGAACGGCTATACGAACTAGAAATGGGAAGATTCTCAGGAATGGCCTACGATGACTTGTTTGCAAAACACGGAAATGTCTTTTTGAAGTTCTACCAAGGAGATTCAACAATCGCAGAAAACGGCGTAGAGACATTCGCGCAGGTAAAAAAACGAGTACTAGGAATGGTAGACCATATCTGCCAACACCATGCAGGCAAAAATGTCCTTTGTGTCACACATATGGATCCAATCAAGGCCATGATCTCAAACATACTCAACCTTACACCGCAATCCCTCTTTGAGTTAATAATTGCAAATGCGTCTTTGACCATAGTAAGAGAAGAGCAAGGCAAGTTCTCACTTGGCGCAATAAATGCGATGAATCCTGAAAGATACAACCAAGGCCCATTCTAAAAATCTGACAGGTACTGAATCTAAAATTATATTATCTGATTTTTTATGACAAAACATTGAAAATAAAATCAATGCCTGTCCTGCTTACAATAATTTTTCTTTTGAGCTCAACCGTGCTGCAAGCATGGGGTCAAGGCCCGCAGACACATCCAGCAAAATACGAAATAGGAGTATATCTCCTAAATGTGGGCAAAGTCGATCTTCAGACAGGCTCATACGATCTTGACTTTTATATGTGGATAAGATCAGACGATGCGGACTTTACGAAATCAAAACCAGCCTTTGAATTCATGAACGGCAGAGTTGCGACGGAAACTATAACAGTCGAGCCACATTACTATGAGATCCGCGTCAAAGGAACGTTTCTAAAAAACATGAATTTCCAAAAATACCCATTTGAGCAGCTGTCCCTGACAATCGAAGTTGAAGGACTAGATGACATAAACTATGTGGTGTTTGTACCAGATGTTGATACATCGGGCATCGATGAGCTAGTAAACATACCTGGGTGGCGCCTCGTATCAAATGACTCACAAATAGTGGAACATCACTATCCCGATGGCAAGTCCTACTCAAGGTATGTATTTTCTATGACAATCGAAAGGCACTTTCTTTCCTCGTTTCTGAAAACCATCTTTCCCGTAATCATAATCACCACTATAGCAATGCTTGCGTTCTGGATGAGCCCTACAAACTTTGCGCCACGAATAGGTCTTGGTGCATCGACACTTCTGGCAGCGGTAGCAGCCCACCTCAACGCCGCAAACCAGCTGCCGCCCATAGGGTACCTCACACTGTTTGATAAAATCATGATAATTGCGTACGCACTTTTTCTCAACAATCTTTTATCAATGGTGATCCAAATGAGGTTCATAGATCACGACAAAAAAGACGAAGCAGTCAAGATCAACGCAAGAATGCGAAGACTGATGCCGGCAATAATCGTCATAATTTTCTTTTCTTTATTTCTGATCTAAACATCTCGATCGGCAAAAACTTGTTTACCGAGATGACAAAGCTCAAAACCCTTAAATAGAATTCGGAGTCCACGAGCTATAATTGGTCATGGTTCGGGCACTATTGTTGTTCTCAGTTTTAACCGTTGTGGTTGTTTTACCCACGCTACAGCTTGTCTTTGCGGCCGAAGGCTCAGAGCCGGGGCAGTACGTGCAGCGCAAAGTAGAGATCTGGAATTTGTTTTTTAAGATGATGACCATTGCATTTACAGTGGGCGCAGTAGTATCTGGCACACTGATCTGGCTTGTGTGGAGATTTAGAGAGTCAAATCCAAAGGCAAAGCCAACCAAATACGAAGAAAAAGGTGAATGGTAAATGGGGGAGCACCACTCAAACTGGCCTGAATGGATCTATGTCGGTGTAGTAGTCGCACTATTGGCGTATGTGGGAGCAGAAGCATGGAACGTAGAAAGATTAGTAGAACACGCACCAGCTGAGGCCGAAGTCATCAAAGTCACAGGCCAGCAGTGGTTTTGGACCTTTGAGCACCAAGACGGAACAAAAGAGGTAGGCGAACTACACGTAAAGAAAGGCAAGCCATATAAATTTGAGATAACTGCCAAAGACGTCAATCATGCATTCAACATTCATGATTATGTCGTATTACAGGACGCAATAGTTGGAAGAATAAACACAGTCTGGTTTGCTCCAGACAAAGCAGGAGAGTACGTCATCCAATGTAGGGAGTACTGTGGCCTGCTCCACTACAACATGAGGGCAACACTATATGTGGAGGAATGAATTGATAACTTTAATAAAAGATACAGAGGTGAGCAGCTAAGATGGTACTAGAGCTTGCCAAACCACGTCCTATCTGGCAGATAATGTTTTCAACCCACCACACAGATGTGGGTTTACTGTATCTCATCTCATCGTTGACATTCTTCTTTATGGGTGGGGCACTGGCACTTGGCATCAGAGCAGAGTTGTTCTTGCCAGGAACCCAGATAATTGCTGATTCTATGACATTTAACAGAATGTTTACCGTTCATGGAACAACTTTGATCTTTTTGTTCCTCTTGCCATTTGCATCAGCGGTTGGAAACTATTTTGTTCCAATCATGGTAAGATACAAAGACATGGCGTATCCAAAACTCAACGCAGTAGCATTCTGGATGATCCCGCCAGCAGGAGCACTAATCTGGCTTGGCTTTGCAGACTTTACGTGGTATGCGACGCCACCGTACTCCTCCATCAGGGCACCAGGTCCTGCAGCAGACATGTGGATATTTGGTCTAAAAATCTTGGGCGTATCGTCTATACTTGGCGCAATTAACTTTATTGTTACAATTCTCAAATGCAAACATCCGGACCTGCCGCTAAGTAAGGTGCCGCTTTTGGCGTGGTCATTTCTTACATCCTCACTTATTGTCATAGTCGCAATGCCAACATTTGCAGCAGCACTGGTAATGCTTCTAACAGACAGGCTTGGTGTAACCGGATTCTTTGATCCTGCAAAAGGAGGAGACCCAATTGCGTACCAGCACCTATTTTGGTTTACATTCCACCCCGAAGTCTACGTACTTGTAATTCCTGCAATTGGAATGATGTACGAGATAATTCCACGATTCTCAAGAAAGCCAATATTTTCCCAATCCTCTGGAATATTTGCATTTGTGATGCTAAGCATAGTGTCATTTTCATCGTGGGCGCACCACATGTACGCAACAGGAATGTCATTTACAGAAAAAACAGTCTTCATGATTGGAACACTGGCTGCAGTGCCGGCATCAGCGATGCACGTATTCAACTTTTTAGCTACAATGTGGGGCGGACGAATCAGATTCGCAACACCTATGATGTGGTCGGTTGGCGGAATCGCTTTGTTCTTCTCAGCTGGAGCAGGCGGTGTTGCAAACTCTGCAATGCCGTTTGACTTTATCACACACGACTCGTACTGGGTGGTGGGACACTTCCATCTGTTTGTAATGGGAACAATCGCATTTGGCTCAATTGGATTCCTCTACTATATGTTCCCATTTGTCACAGGCAGGATGTACAACGAGGCAATGGGCAAGATCCACTTTATCATGTCCTTTATTGGTACTGTGATGGTCTTCTTTACCCAACACGTACTGGGACTGTACGGCATGCCAAGACGTGTCTTTGATTACATCCCGATTCCTGAATACATCATAATGAATCAGATTGCATCAGTTGGGGCAATGATAATTGGTGTGAGCATGGGACTTTGGATATTCAACATGATATACAGCTCTGCAAAAGGCAAGGAGGCAAACATGGACGACCCATGGGGCCTTGGCGGAAAATACTACTTCCCATACCAAGCAAAGACGCCTCATCACTAGGTGACCACTTTGGAACAACACGCAGAGCCAATCTACAGGACAACACCGGCGCGAACTGCCAAGATGCTGGCAATCATGTGCGGCGTGTGTATAGCAGGTGGAGTCTTGTTTTTCAGTTTCTGGGACTACTGGATTTCAATGCCGCCCGGAAGCCAGATAGTAGCAACAAAACCTGGAGCAGAACAAGCTGCAGTCACTGGAAAAGAGTTTGATGTTGAGCTTACCTTTGTAGAATCAGCAGATTTTAGGACGTTGGCGTTTAATGCACTGCCGGGGCAGGAAGGCCACAACCCAGACATACACGCAAATGTAGGCGACAAGATAGAATTTATAGTCAAAAATGGAGGCAAGTCATTCCACTCATTTGGAGTCACTCAGGCAGAAGAAGGATTTGAGGGAATAATTCCTGGCACCGCGGTTGCAAGTGCAAACAGTCCTCTCAAGCCAGGAGAGTCAGGCAAATCCAACTTTGTGCCGGCAAAAGAGGGCACGTACTACTATATCTGCACTGTGCCTGGACACAGAGAAATGGGAATGGTTGGAAAAATCATAGTCGGACCAAAGGGGGCAGCACCGCAAGCTGCGGCACCAACTGGCGTAAGCCATAACTTTGATCTCAAATTCGTCGAGTCTGCGGACTTTAAGATACTAGCATTTAACGCACTACCAGACCAAGAAGGAAGCAATCCAAAATTCACTGTAAAATCAGGTGACTCTGTCACATTCAAGGTAGCAAATGTAGGAAAGTCATTTCATTCGTTTGGAGTAGTGACTGACGTTGACGATCCAAACTCTCTTGTGTGGAATTCGGCAATCAAGTCTGCAAACAACCCAATGAAGCCAGGTGAGGCAGGCGAAGTTACATTCACCGCCGGAGCACCTGGCATGTATCATTATATCTGCACTGTACCAGGCCACGCAGCGCTTGGAATGCAGGGCGAATTCATAGTAGAGTAGCTTGTCTCTCAAATATCTCTCGTTGGCATCACTTGTTGTCTTGTATTCATTGATGTTCATTGGTGGATATGTTTCGGCTGCAGGACTTGGACTTTCCTGTCCAGACTGGCCTCTCTGCCCAAATGGACTCTTGCCGGACAACGAATTTCTCATAGAGTGGATTCACAGATTTATTGCGGCAACGACTGGCGCACTAGTCATCGCAACTACGATTGGGGTGTGGCTCAAAAAACACTCTGATAAAAAAATAAAACTCACAAGCTCACTTGCTTCTGTTTTTGTAATTACGCAGATAACACTTGGCGCTCTAGTAATTGATCTAAAACTTCACGCAGTGCTTGTCGCAATACATCTAGGAATTGGCATTTTGCTGTTTGCGATGACTTTACTTACTACGCTTTTTGCCTTTAGGCTGTACAAAACTACAATTCAAACTAGTGCCTGACCTTTCTTAGCTTTGGCAGATAGATGTAGCCCACAACGATCGCAAGACCGATTGCGCCTGACACTATGACATAGATGAAAATGTAACCAAAGGGGCTCTGCGTGCTCACATTGAATGTGTGCGTTATCACTTTGCCTTCAGAATCGTACAGATCGACTCTGAAGATATGGTTTCCGGCTTTCTTAAAGACATAATCGAAGCCCCAGTGCCCGCCTTCGATCGACTGTGGGGGGATTCCATCAACCTGAATATCGTTGTAAAAAATCCTGATCCCTACTGTAAACCGTGGTACCTCGTTTAGCTCCAGATCCGTTACGCGCAAAAGCACCTTGACTTTGTCGTCGATCTGCGGTATTTCAGGGTCTGTTGCGATCTGGACTCGGTTGTTGCCTATGGTCGATTCAGCAGAATTAAACAAAGAGTGACCATACGCTGACTGGACACAAAAAACCGAAATTACCACAAATGCAAATAGCGCTAGCTTCACAATCAGAGTCGGCCGCGATCCAATATATGCAAACTGATTTTTTGCGAAAAATGTCAAAAGCTTTAAATGCTGACTTGGAAAAGAGCCAAACATTGACTACAGTTAGAAAGACAATTGACATCAAAGCCCCCGTTGACACAGTTTTTACATATTTTGCAAGACCAGAACACGTCTCTGACCAGATGACGGAAAAAGGCGTTGCAATGACTGTGATCCCAATGGATATCAAAGACGGCATGGGTGTTGGTACCACATTCAGAATTGTAGGTGACTTTGGCGGAAAAAGACTAGAGTGGGACTGCGAAACCACCGAGTTCGTCAGAGAAAGAAAGATCGCAGCAAAAATGATTAGCGGCCCATTCAAGAAATGGGATATCACAACAGAATTCACTCCAAAATCTGAGCGACTCACAACAGTTACCATGACTGTAAACTATGAGATGCCATTTGGCCCACTTGGCGGTTTCTTGAGCAAGATCAAGTTTGCCAAGACTGCAGAAAAGGGAATGGAAAGCGCTCTATACAAGGTAAAAGGCTTGCTTGAAGGAAACGGTTCTATCCCAGTATACATAACACTTGAGGCTTACCAAAAACTCCTCGAAGAGAAAAAGAAGATGAACAATGTGCCGGTCTCTACAGTACTTACTGCGATTTTGGAAAAATACAACGAAATCGAAGCCAAAACACCAAACTAAATTATTTTACATCACGCTATGATTTTATAACGACACATGGACTTTTTGCTCTAGGGTCTATGGCTCAGCCAGGTAGAGCGAAGGACTCTTAAAACTCGGAGACATCCTTATGTCGTGGGTTCGAATCCCACTAGACCCGCTACCATAAAGTGCTTTTTATGGTTCCGTGCCGCATGATACCATTGTGAAGATAGAAAACGATGATCTACAGTTCACAAAGCAGGGGGCCCTGGAATTATTCCACCATGGAATAAAATCCAAGAACACAAGGGACAAGTACACTAGAGTATTGCGAAGAATCCTAAACGATGTCCTGGAGAATGTCCTGCATGGAAGCTTTGAGGAGAGGGCATCTCAGCTTGTAAGCAAGACAAAGACAGATCCCAAGTGGGGAATGTCGGTGATGCTGCAAGTAAACTAGTTTTGGAACCTAAAATCGAATTATACAATCAAATCCAATTCCTAATGAAATTACTGATCTTTAGAAGACAGATTCTATAATGTATTACTAAATCTGTTTCATGGGCGTCTGTATGTTTGATCACCTCTGAGCTCAATTATTCCAAGACATGGATCATAGATTTCTTTGAAAATGTCAGGTGGGCTTACTGCACGCAATGCTACAAATAGTCGAATCCGAGCATTCGGAAATGCTTCAATTAGTCGATTTGCTGCGCCAACTGCAGTAGCTCCTCTAGTCACAACATCATCAACCAGAAGAATCTCACTTGGTTCTGACAAAATGGTCTGAACTCTCATGGAATTATAGTGATCAATAGCCTTTGGCCTGTTTGCAGGTGTGCTTGTGGATGCTCTAGGTAATGGAATTACACGTTCCAAGCATTCAAAACTTTTTCCCAAGTTTCTTGTAGCTAATGCATTTGCGACACGTCGAGGAACCCATAGAGTTCCTGATTGCATTAAAGTGCTTTTTGGTACTGGCACTAGTATCACGTTGGGTTTGAAATAATCATTAAAAGGTGGCACAGTTGAATTCTTTGCTATCCAATCTGCAATCAGATCAGATGTTAATTTGGAATCCGAGTTAATCTGAACAAACTGGTCGTTTTTCACCGCATTTCTCCAGGTCTTTGAACCTTGTTCAGCATCAGAGGTACCACGTGTAGAATATGAAAGAAGAGAAAAGAATTCCAGTTTTGAGAGATGCATGATGGTTATTGAAATACCAGTGGTACATTGATTGATGATGGCAAGACCTCAAACACTTCCTGAGGATCAGAAAGCGGTATTGCACCGTACTTTAACATCTTTTCTGGCCACACTAGGTCTGGCATATCAAGAATAGCATGCCATATGTACAATGGGCGTCCGAGTCTTAGTGCTTCCCATCCTTGATGTAACGAGCCACTCTTATCGCCTGCTTCAGCTATGATCGTAGCGTCAGATATCAACGCCATGGTTCTATTTCTAATTACAAAATCTTTTGGTTTTGTAACGTGGCCTATCTGAAATTGAGATATTGCTAGATGTTCATTCATTATTTTTTGTTGTAATGGGAGATTTTTTTTTGGGTATGTTTTATCCAAGGGAGTACCGAGAACAGCTACTGTATTGCCTCCAGATTGGATTGCCGCTTCATGAGCTGCAGTATCTATGCCCTCTGCAAGTCCGCTGACAATCGCAACTCGTCTTTTGGCAAGCATTTTTGAGATAGATTTGGCAGTCTCAATACCTCTTGAAGATGCCTTCCTAGAACCAACTATCGACACTCTTGGGCAAGGTAATGGAATCTGCATTGGTCCTTCAACATACAATATTCTTGGGGCATATTTTGTTTCAACGTCATTCAGTCGACGCCCAAGAAGATCTGGTGTGGAAATACTTCTCATAACTCCTTCACTTCCATCCCATTATTGATATATTATTAATTACTACGATTAAAGATTATCATGTTCGTCTTACTGACTAGCATATAACATATTTTCACATTCCTGAAAGTATGTGGGGATTGTTGTAACGCATAAATTGTTATCTGTAATCATAGTTACAATTACCTCGTGGAACCGCTTATTCTTGATGCTTCTTGGAACCTAAACCGATTATATAGTAAAAACTCCCACTAGACCCGCTACCTATCGGTTCTTATTATGATTCTACAGTGAGGGACACAGGAAAAGAATCGGAAGAACTGATTCCTTACACTGTTTTTGCTTTCAATCAAGCTGAAATCAAACGGAAACATATCACCTATAACTATTCAGAAAGTCTTCAGGATTCATGACTTTGATGTCCTTATGAGGAAAATCCTTCTTGTTTCGGGTAACAATAACATCGCATTTTGTTTTTGCAGAGTAATACTGTATTGCATCTTCATAATCTCTGAATTTGATATCTTGTTTGGCTTGCTCTAGTATTGATTCATTCAATTCAATTATGTGATGGCCATTGATGAGTTTCCACACATTGTTTCTTGCTTCCTTGTCTGGTTCTATTCTTATTCTGCGAAAGTATAGAATCGGAACTGTGAATGCCGAAATATAACCATTGTATTTTTCTTTTCTAATACCAGTTATCACCTCAAGGCTATTGTTCCAACCCTGACGCTTTTCTGAAATATCAACAAAGATGTTTACATCGACAAAAACGTTGGGCCTTGTATTAGCCATAACGTTCAGCCGCTATACGTCTCACTATCTCCTTATCTTGGGATGGTGGATTATATGGCTCGGTGCCGACCAGTGCCAACAATTCTCGATCGATTTCGATATTGGGATTCTTCCTCATTATCTCCTGCTCGAGTTTCTTGATTCTATATTTTTCAGGTTTTTTCTTTTTTTCAATTCGATTTATCTTTCTATAAAGATCTCTGAGGTGATTCATTTCCTTTTTAATCTGTCTTTTGATGTATTGAATGTCTTCTGCCATAAGAATAATTAGATATCCGTCTCATTTAAATAAATTTATAGATGTACAAGCCACTCAAAAACAATTTTTAGAAACCTTTAAAGCTGACATTGACGCAGAATAGCCAGAATCCTAAATTTGAACCGATAGCGGCACTAAACCCACTAGAGCCGCTCTTAAGTGCTCTTAAGCATGACAAAAAAATCAAAATAATGTTCACTGAACTAACAACTAAAATAACTTGTAGCACAATTTTTGAAAAAATAAAATGAGGTGACTAATCCTTTGTTTTGTTTCCAATCTTTACGAGATTGCTTACCACGTTTGATACCTGCATGACTTCCTGTCCATCAGAAAATCCAGACTCAAAGTCCTTGTACAGCTGAAGCCTGTCTTGGCCATGCTCGATTGCCCTTTGCGTGCCATTGAAATACATCAAAGTCATCTTTGTGACATACTTGAGTGTGGCCTTGGCAGGAAACCGTACCCATGCCGGCAAAATCTTGAGAACCCTTGACGCTTCTTTATTTATTAGATCAACTGAGTGCTGTGTTGCCTTTAGAATCAATTCTTGGCGCAATGGTGTGTACTGCGGCATCCATTTTGCTGCATTCTTTCTCATTGCACGAAGTGGCATAAGCGGAAAGACCCACACAAAGACATTGTGGTGTTTGATTCTGTCTATGAACTCGATGCTTTTGAGAACATCATCCTCTGTTTCCTTTGGAAGTCCAGTCATCATTGATGCTACGGTAAACCAGTGATTGTCGTCTAATATGCCGAGGGCGTCATCTATGACGTCTGGCCATTCCTCGATTTTGTATGGTTTTACTTTGCCAGGCATTATGTTTCTGACTAGAGTGGGGCTGACTGTCTCTAGACCAGTTTCTACGTACCCTGGGTGATTCTTATCAAGCTCCATTATCTCAGACATTGCTTTGAGTGTGCGTGGGCTGGATTTGATGGTAGAGCAAGCAAAAAAGTCGGTTTCTACCCCTTTTACCCCGCGTGTCTTTTTGACTGCGGAGAAAAGGTCGACTATTGCATCATGATTCACCTCAAAGCTTCCCATCTTTCGTCCATAAAACAGGGCATCTTCAGAATGCAAAAGGATTCGTTCTATGCCTGATTTTACTTCGAGTTCTACCTCCTTTAGGATTTTTTCTTTTGGTATACTTCCAAACGCCAAAAGATCAGGTGAACAGAATTGACATCCCCTTCCACAACCACGAGTTATTTCTACAATTCCGCCAGTAGATGGATTTCTGATTAGTGGTACCTGATCTGCACGAAGCGGCTTTGTCGATGTGATTCTTTGTGGTAACTGGCCATTTATGGCATCCTCGAAAAGCTTACCTGCTAATCCTTCTGCCTCGCCTGTCACAATGCAGTCTATTCCCCACCGAGAAAACATCTCTGGGTGTTCTTCAAGCTGCCATACCCCAGGTCCACCAACTATAAGCCTGGAACCGTATTTCTTCAAGAGGGGATTTGCAATAAAATTCTTAAAATCTATGGCAGTATACGAGGGAGCAGGCCACCAATTGATGAGCCTAAATAAGGACGCGTTTAGCTGAGATACAGCAGAATAACCCATGGGATCATGCACTGTGATACCAATTGCTTTTGTGTTTGGCCCGATGACTCTGTGAAGCTTCCGTGGGTCTGCTACTATTACTTCGTCTTCTTTGAATCCATGCTCTAACAATGAGGCCTCGATTTTTCTAAGTGAGTATGGCGCGTACTTTAATCTCCCACTCTGATCACTTTGAGTGGGAAAAAACAAACTCTCCATGAACTGAACATTAAATGGAATCTTTGGATAGTTGGAGGGAATACAGCCCAAAAAACCAATGTAGCTGAAATGCCTAAAATCACTTACTGCAGTCTTACTCCCAGTTAAAACAATCTTGTAGCCGTCTGCCATGGTGCCAAGACGCCCCAAATAATACGCATGGTTTTGATTCTAAAAGATTTCGTGGGCATGCCTAGCTCGCAAAAAACTCTAGATAGACTATATAGATCAGCTCTAAATATGGCAATTACAATATAATATCAGCGCGTGTTTTGGGTAACGCCGGGCTGATTCTAGATGAAGGCCCAAGAACAAACCCAGCGTGGCTCTCATGGGCAAAACCCAAGAGTGGCCATATGCGATTTGTGTAGCATTCAGGTGAAGGTTATTTTTGACCTCTCTGAATGTACAGCACGAATCGCTGTTTCTATGTTGTTATCAGAATCATCAACCACTATGATGACGCGCGATGTTTCTTCCTGCGCATCCATGTTTAGTATGTTGAGGCCTGCCTCGCCAATTTGCGAGCTTGCCTTTGATACGATCTGCTGAACGCGCCACATTTGATCCCCAATCAGTGTGATGACTCCACGGTTATACTGAATCGTTGCAAGAGAATCAAATCCTAGAATGTATCGCTCATTCCGCTTTACATAATCTGCGTCCAAAAACAAAATTCTTGTGAATTCGATATCGTCTTTAGTAAATGGCGACAGAATTACAAATTCACTGTACCTGCGATCCCTTTCCAAAGATTCTAGGAGCTGTTGTGCAGCAATACTTTCTATTTTCAATATGGCGCAGTTTTTCTTGCCAGTCACTATCTTTAGCGGGTGTCCATTGTGATTGTCCAGCTTTCTAGTAATGATAGTGGTCTTTTTCGGATCCTTCATGTTAGTAATTATGATGGGCATATCTACACCATTTTCTAGAATCTCTTTAATCGCAATTGGATCAAGTATCTTCATGCCAAACATGCCTGCAAGCCTTGCTTCATTGTAGGACAGCTGAGTTATCTCTTCGAGTTCTTGGTTAACTATGCGCGGATCCGCAGAAACCACCGCACTGTCTTTTTCAAAGTCTATTTTGGTATCGTATTTTTTGTGAAACAGTATTCCAAGATCTACTGCAGTTCTATCCGAACCTCCACGTTCGTATGTAGTTTCTATGCCATCTACAGTCTTTCCTATAAAACCGCCTATTGAGATCACTTCGTTATTTTGTAAGAGGCGCTCAAGCGGCTCAAGTCTATTCATCGACTCCGAGACAAGAAAATTTGTTGATTCTATGTTGTTGTCTGTAATGAGAGGCCAATCATCATAGCTTACAACATCCGACTTGATGCCGTTGCTCTTGAGGATGTAGTCCATCACATATGACATAAGGATCTCGCCGGAGAAGGCAAGTGCCCTTGAGCGTATCTCGTTGGCAAATGAACCCTTGATTTTTGCATTGTTGAATGCCTCAATTGCTTTTTGTAGAAAAGCATCAACTGTTTTTTTACATTCCAGCTTTAATGGATCACTGACTGCACCAAGTATCTTCTCATAAGATCTTTTAATTGGTGATATGTCAGGGTCTGTACCTTCTTCTGCTTTTTTTCCAATGTATAGTGCCAAGTCAGTTATGGATTTTCTTTTTCCATCGTGCATAGTCAGGGGCGCAGAAAATACCGCAATAACTTTGGACTGTTTTTTTAGTTCCTTTATACGATTAACAATATCTGATACAAACTCACCGTCGATTCCGCTTGCACTGCCACCAAATTTTGCAACGACTAGCTTTTCCAAGTCGCAGTCTGTGAAAATAAAACCTCTTTTAAGCATTCGTGCCGCTCAAAGGTATTTGGATATTATTTGCCAAGCTTTTTTTGCACCATCCATACGAACTGGAGTTCTTTTAGATTCTAGTTTTTGTGGAATAAGTGACTTTAATCTGAATACATCTTCAAAAGTATATCCTTCTTGTTTTGCATTGTCTTCTTGTTCAAAATGATTCCTTATCGGAATAAAGATTCCAGGCGTGCCGTATGACTTTGCTTCATCTATTGTAGATTTTCCGGCAAGTGAGATCACAAGATCTGATGCATAAATTATCTCATGAAGATTGTTTACAAAACCCAGATCTCTTATCTTGGAATCCGGCTTCAACGACGGGCCAGATACTAAGACAAGATCGAAATCCCCTTTCAACTTTGATACTACATCAATTGTCTTCTGTATGAGAAATCTTCCAGCATCTGTTCCTCCCACACTGACTGTGATTGTTTTTTTGGTAAATGATAATTTTTGTCGCAGCTGTTCTCTAGTGTAATTCGTGGTTCTTACAATTGGGCCAACTCTTTTGATATTGTCTTTGTCGTCGCCAAACTCTGGCAGTATTACAACATCGCATTTTTGAATTATCTCTCTCATGGTTTTGTTCATCATTTTTTCCACAAAAGAGCCCACGCCTTTTGTGAATTTGGTCTCCAAAATATCTGTGATCAAAATGTTTGGGATCTTCTTTTGTTGTGCTATGACAAGTGATGCAAAATCCTCATCGCTTAGAACAATTCTTGGCCCTTCGTCTTCGATAAACCTCTTTGCGATCTCTTTGCAATCTTTATAGTATCTGTAATATTTGAACAGCCATCCAAGAGATTTTTGTAGTGTACCATTTGTCACGGCAAAATTTGGTGGCCTGTATGCGTCGTTTACAGAAAACCCATATTCTGAAATCAGTCTGGCAGCGGCACTGCCAGAGACAAATTTGGCAGAGATTTTCTCAAAAAAGTGTGCTATTGCTACGTCTCTTGTTGCATGACCTAGACCAATCGGGCTGCAAAAAAATCCAATATCTAGTGTATTCAATGATTTTTGTGAAGAACTTGTCAAAGTTTAAATGGTTTCCGAAAAGGACTTTTTCTTGGGCTCATAGTCCAGATCGGTTATGACGTCGCCCTTACACGGCGAAGATCCAGGGTTCAAATCCCTGTGGGCCCACCATTACGTAGGGGTAATAACAAGGCGGTTACGTTTGACTGTACCCTAAAACTATAATCAAAACTATAATGAAAATTACAATGTGAAATTCCGATTGTCCGATTTTGGTGAAAAATCCTGATCGCTAGATTCAGGTTATGTAGAGTTTTTTGACTTTAATGAAGCGTGGACTGTTTCTATTTCCATAGTCAGATCTGTTATTTCTTTATTTATTTTTGCCATTTTCTCTTGGATATGTTTTCTTTTATGTGAGATTCTAACCGTATTCAAACTCTTCCAATATTCTATCAATTCATCACCTAATTTTTCAACCTTGCCAAGTTTTTTATATGTTGGATGCCACATCTCTTTATTCATTTTTTTAATATCATCTACAAGTTCACGATAATAGCTCAGATCAAGATATTTTCTTTGTATATCTGCATCATTAAGAGCATCTGAAAGATTTCTTGAAAGTGAATCAAGCATCTCTTCTAAATAATATATAAAAGATCTTTTGGTACTAGGAGAATATTTTTTATAATTATTTCTTATCTCGTCTATCTTTTGTGTTAATTGATTGAACAGAACATCATATTGCTCATGTAATTGTTCAACTGTAGAGTTAGATTCTGAAAGATAATATTGTACTATTATACCATGCTTGTGTTTGATCACTTGATTTTCTTGGACTAGTTGTTTTAGATATTTTTCAGCTGTTCGTTTTGCCATCAAGTATTTTTCAAGTATGATACGAAGTAAATTTCGATGATGTATGAATGGATTTTTTTCTATTATTTTGAGGATCTGTATTTTCCTAGTTTCTTCGGGATTTTCCTGTGTCAATATATAGAATTAATTGAGGCTTGGGCATAATTCGAATAAAAAAATCACTGGTCAAGATCTTCAAGGCTGAATTTAATACGCGATAATTCAAAAACCAAAAACAGGTAGGGGGACCATTGTGTGCTTAAAATACACAGATCTTGATTTTTTCTTACATTCAGTATTCTGAAATCAACTAGATACTGGTTTTGCCCAACCGCGCTCGATTAGTTTTTCACTAGTTATTTGTGTTACACAAACTGGGTGTTTATTACTTGCTTTTATTACAAGGATAAAGTTTTCATGGCATTGGATATTATCAATTGAAATTCCAGATTTAAATTGCTTTAATGGGGATACTAATAGATAATACGGAGAATCATCAATTCCTCCAATACCACACGCAACAGGTTTTGGGAACTGACTAACATTAGATGCTATGATTTCTATAGTTTCAGTACCATCAGAGAAGTTAATTTTTAGGGTCTTTGAATACTCATCTGAATAAATTCCTTCGAAATCTCCTTCAAAACCATTTACAATAACAAAAAACGACTCTAAACTATCTATTTCAGTTTCAAGCATTTTTCGTGGTATGTTAATCTCCAAACTTCCGCTATCTGAATGTTGAAGATTAATCAAAAGATTATGTGAGTTACAATCAAGTGTGATATTTTTGATGTTTGCTCCTGATATTTTGTATGGAATATGATATTCAAATTGTTTGTAAAGTAAAGAATAGATTTTGTAATCAGGATTTGAAAAATAACTATTGTTTTTTATTTCTATAGCAAAGGAGGGAAACATAAAGGAAAACATCAATATGATCACAAAGAATATTGATAACATAATATTTTGAAATTGAATATGATTTTTTAAGTATTCAAATGACTGAATTCTGTTTAACAGTAATGATGTTTTTGCGTGGGAAATCATGGATTGAAACAGTTTCCACAATAATTTAATCTACAAATCAAACAAGTTGTAAAAAATGAACATAATTCATTAAAAAAAGTGGAGTAAGCGTAATTCATGTTTAATCACTTACTAATTGTTAGTGTAGTTCTATTCGTAGTTATACAGGTTGGAAGTGAATTTTCATCTGCAACAGAAGTTGGGCTTTGTGTTGTCTCATTTCCAGCAGAATCCAAATACTTGTATTTTGTGAACTGCATGCTAAATGTAGGATATTGGGAACACGTACTACTTGGCGTTTCTATTCCCATTCTATGTCTTTGTCCGCTTGTACCTAAATAGAGGGTTGTATTTGGGGCTTGTTGGATCTGATAACTATTCAGTACTCCTTGTGTATGGTCTTGATAGGCTGCAAACCATATACCATTGCTATTGAATAGTGATAATGTAATATCATGTCCAGATGGATTGAAAGTTACAGGTTCATACTTTTCCCATATCTTTGTACTTCCATCCAAGTAACCACCCAAAAATACCATCCTTCCGTCATACCAGAGATGTTCTTGACGTATGTGAAACTACATTCAACATATTTTGGATAAACACTTGCAAGAAATGCAACAAGTTGTGGTCCGGCTGCCCAAGAGTTTGAATTTATTGCTATGGTCTTAATAGCACTTGGAAGAACACTCCTTGTCCTATTTCCATATGGTGCAGGTGTAGTATTTGGCCACTGCATCCAAAAACGAAATGTGCTCATTTTCTTTCTTTTACCTCCTTTTTTCGTTGAATTAGAAATGATAGGAGTAAGATAAAAGAAATTCGTAGAAATCATACTATAGTAATACCCTGTCATACATAGATCATACTAATTTCAAGATAATAGATAATCAGAATTGAAGTAAATCTTATTAACACTACAAATCGGAAACGCCATAACTGGGATTTGCCTAATATGGTACAAAAACTGTCACAATGCTAACAAAGATAATTTGAATGCTGCAATAAATGAAATTCTAGCCAAACATAATAATCAGAGCACAGATATTGGGTTTTGATTAACCATTTTATCATATGATTATGAAACGTTTGTTTACCATTTTTGTAATTGGAGTCTTCTATTCCTTGTTTTTATCTCATGTGTATGGCCAAGAACACTCCACACCTTCTCCATTAAAACAATTCAATGACGGTGTTGATCCGTACAAGATCCAATGCAGAAAAGACCTTCATCTGGTGATAAAAGCAGTTGATGGTTCCCCAGCATGTGTAAAAGAAACAAGTTTAAAGACACTTTGGAATCTAGGATGGATAAGCAAATCAACCGAAATTTATACAAAATTCGTAACCCAAGAATTTTTGAGTCACTTCCAATCAAAAATAATTAGCAAAGAAATAGCTCTTCAAATTGTACAAAATTACATAGAAGAAAATAACATTACACTTGATATGGATACAAATGATAACGATTTTCAAATCACGACTTCGCTGAACTATGTTTTGCTATCAAATGGATATAGTAATTCTTTAGATGTGGATCCTAATACCGGCCTTCCTTTGCAGATAATGCCTCCTTGGTCTGAACAATATTACAGAAATCCACAGTGGTGGAATGAGCTTCAGAAAGATTATGTGGGAATGGAAAGCAACAGAGTTGAAGATGGTCATTTAGCATGGGTTGTAGACTACAGAGATTGTCTTAACTGTGTAGCGCATTATCCAAGTTTTTCAGTAGATGCAATAACAGGAAAAATTATTCGAGACGACAGTACCTCGCCATAAATAATTAAACAGTTAGAATGTCAAATCTATTGTGCAATATCTATCCAATCGCAAAAAAAGAGGAAGTGCGTTGTAAGCCCACCAAGGCTTTCTGCCTGTTTTTAGTAGGGCTTCGATATGCTAAGGTTAGTGGAATCCTGTGGGCCCATTCATTCCAGTGTCTGGAACCCCTTAAGCCAAACCGTTTTCATTGTATGTGACGATTCTTCGGAACGCAAAAAACACACAAAAAATCCCCTATTCGTATAGGAAAAACGGTACCTTTCCCAGAGTACTTACTAAAACCCCAACATGCACAAATCTGCGTCCTTGGTTTCAAAATTTAGACACCATCCAAACCCACAAAACAAACCAACTACAAGGATCAAAAACCCCGTTTGCTGCAAAAACTTTGCAAAAAGTCGCTGGTGCCATATCGACAAACAAAAGGGAGTAACTTCTTAGAACCATCCTTATCCTCCTGGAATTTTTAGCTCCAGTCCGATGACTTTGCAGCTATCACAGCAGAGTGTAAGAGTTCGAACAACGCCTAACGACTAGGAGATTGCATTAATGTCTTTTTGGAGCACATCTAGCAGAATTATCTTAATTATATCTGAAAGTGTTGTTCAGGTAGAACGTAAGAATACAGCAATGATGGGTGCATGTTCCCCCAAGGTCCAAAATATCAGTACCTAGTGTAAACTGAATTCTGTCGGACTGTAGAATGCAATAATAAATAATGGATGTGAACCGATACCGTCCATTCCCCATGTTATTTTAAGGAGCGTTATTTTTTTTGCAAAATTTTTTACCATGTTTTTGTTTCTAGCCTCATTTTAGATGATGTCATACATCATACTTTGTATCATTCTATGATTTTGCAATTTTTTAAATTATTCATGACTCTAGATTTTCCAACTCATAATCTTCATCAAATTTTTGTTGAAGATCATGAGATAAATTCAGAAAATAATAGCATTAATTCACAGGATGGATTGAATCATACTCACGCGTCTGCTCAGCTAGAAAAAACATGAGATAACATAGTCTGGATACCAGCAATTCCATACACATTATGATTTCTTTGCTGAGTATGCTATCCTTTTACCATACTCTGGCAACGCCTCAGGCCTGGTTTTTACATAATTTTGTATGTCCTTAGAAGACAGCGTGACTTGGTCGCCATTTACCTGCAATATTGGCTCCCACCGTTTTAGCAAAACTGCAAGATTCTTTTCATCTAGCATAAAACTGGATTGAAACTTGGCTTTGCTGCCAATTTTTCTGAGGGCGTGCAAAAGCCAGTATTCTATCTGCATTGATCTTGACTCAACCAGTACATTTGCAATAAATTTTCCTATTCTGGACTGATCCATCATCTGCGCACTGTTTAGATAAAGCTGCACTTCCCTGGCAAAGTACCAATCCAGACGATGTATCTTGGAAGAATTTGACGTTGATTCTCTTCTGGCGCCCTCTTTTAGGCGCTCAATTATGTACTTGAAGTCAGGTTTGGCAAGAGTCTGTATTGTAGCTACAATGTCTTTTACATTCTTGTCTGCCTCGTACTGGCTGTCCTTTCTTTGCGTATGTCTTCCTATTTTGGATACAATGAGATCCTCCATACTGACACACCTAATCGTGCCATATCCAGGCACCTGGCCTAGTATGACGTGAGACCAAGAAACATCATTCATTGGCAACGAATACAAGCTATTGTCCCAGATTTGGACAGTAATTCCAGACTTGAAATTAAAGTCTGCGACCTGAATTCCGTCTTTGTCTTTTTGAAGATTGCTGGAGGCAATATTTGGCTGCTCCTTTAGCAGATTGACCGCTTTGTCATAATCGTCGACTACAAAATCAATATCAATTGTGGGCCTTATCATCACATTGTGGATTGCCAGCGCACCGGCACCAAAAATGGCATGCCTGATTTTGTTGGATTCAAAAAGATTTCCAAAGTAATATGCGGATGGAAGCCAGATTCTGGGCTGGACTTCGGTCCTTGGTGGTGTTATTTTCTTTCGCTTGCCTTGCATGTGAAATTACACGTTCTACACGGCACTTTCAGAGGGGACAAACATCATGTCTTCCCTTGAGCCCTGTCGCATGGCGTTTTTTTCGGTATTCTTATCTGCAATTCTTATTGCAATGTCCTCATTTGAGTCGTCTATCCTCACCATTCGTTCTGTATAGTCCACATCATCCACTGGAAAACATTTGACATAAATCACAGAGCTTGCATTGCCGATTGTTTGACGTGGATCCTCCGTGGTCCTAATGCCTATTCCGTTGAACCCCTCATTGATAATTTCTCTTGCCTTGCTGTAAAATTTCTTTGGAACCGCAACCTGGACCATGTTCCGTGATTCGTTTTTAGTGTACTTGATTTTGCTTGTACCAACAAAGGCGTAATTGATATGGTGTTTTTCAAACATGCGTGCAACAAAGGTATCCGGATCCCATACTATGGAATTGATCCATTTTGCCGATTCAACCATGGAATTGACAACTGGGTGATTGCGATTGGTGACTTTAACAAACACCTTTTTGCCTATCTTTGTGGCCTTGATGACTCCGATATTTTCAAAGGCGTATATGGCTCTGCGAACCGTTGGAAATGGGATTCCTGTCTGGTGTGCAATTCCTGATATGGTGGAGCCTTGTCTGGCTGCGTCTATTATCCTGGCGTTTCGAAACTCGGGGATTGATTGCATACTCTTATTTATAATTAGACTAAGAGATTTATATAACTTATTATAATTTAGTCAAAAATGATTAAATAGTGTTACATGAATAAGGAGGTCACAGAAAAGCTACAAGCTTTTGGACAGTTCATCGTATGTACAAGTCTTTTTGATTACAAATGGATCTGAAAGGTCTACACCATGACTGGTAAACACGGCCAAATACTAGCCGGGCAGAACCCAACCATGCATCATCGACCCTAATGACTTTTCTGCCTAGCTCTGGATACACATCAAACAAATTAAGTTTATTGAATCATAAAGAAAAATCTTACAGTATATTGTTACATAGGTACAATGTACATTGAATCAAAACTTAAAAGAAACCTCTAAATCCATTCGTAATTCTTTAGTAAATTCTTACCTTCCGTAGTTGATTCTATATGTATAGTATGTTAGGATAAAATAATACGTCAAGGTTTTATAGCAGAATCATAGAATTACATTGCCATTTATGGAAATCACAGAACAGGTAAAACGAGTATGACAAGACATGATGTTCAAAAAAAAAAATAGAAAATATTGGTGAATTTGAGCCAAACCCCAAGATATTACCAAAAATAATCAAAATCCTTTTTGAACAAGGCCAAATAGGAAGAACCGCATTGTCACTGAAAACCAAAATCAACTATCAAATTATTTCAAAACATGTGATCTGGCTACAAAGAAAAGGCCATATCGAATTTGAAATAGTTGGAGGCAAATTACTCATGAAATTAACTGAAAGTGGAAGGGAGTTTGCACAAAAACTGGCATCTATTCCATATTGATTCTCATACAGATTTTAGGGGAAATTCTTACCATACTAGTATATCAACTTTGTTTACAAAATGTAAATAAAATTTTTGTTTTAGAAATAAAATTTATTTTTTGTAAACTAGACTTATCTACTAGTACAAAGTTAGGGGATGGCAATGACAGTGAGTACAGACAAAATAACAAGAACAACAATACTTGCATCACTGATATTTTCTATGTTGATGATATCAGTTATAGGTACAAATACGGCGTTTGCGCATCATCTGGACTATGCAGAACGATGGTTACAAGTAGACGGACAAATTGAGAAATTAAAAGAAGACTCTAGAAACATTAATCAAGAAATAGAAAAATTGAAAAAAACTTCACAAAATGAAATCACAAACCAAAGAATCTCTCAATTGGAACAAGAAATTCTTATCAAATCGGCAAAAATAAACGAATATGAGAAAGAACTTAATCGTCTACAGCAACTCAATATTGAATCGTTCAAAGTGCCATTGGATGTAGAAAAGAAACTCTATGGTGCAGAAAAATCACTCATAGATAAATACACGAATGTGGATTCGACAAGCTACATTGGAAAAAATCCTGTTACGATGATCTTTGCTGATCTTCAACACAGAGAAATGGTGGTATTGTTCGATCCCTCTGCAAAACCAGGTTCGGATAAGCTGACACCAACAAACATACTCGTAGATATGAGGAAAATAATTGGAACAGACATACCAATACGTGTTGAATATGGAGCTGGTGAACCTATTGCATGTGCATCAAGGACTAGTGTATGTGATCCAATGAAAGCTGGAATACAAATTGCCGATACAATCAATATCAATGCTAATGGCACATTAGGTTTCAAATCCTCAAAAGGAACCAAAACAGGATTTGTTACTGCAGGACATGTTGCTGGTGCTCTTGATAGGATTATCGAGCAACCAGTAAACAACAGAGATGTTGGCAAAGTAACTGCAATTTGTTGGTCACAGTGGAATAACGGTGATACATGTGACTATGCATTTGTGGAACTCTATGCGAGTCAAGCGTCCAACATAAACAACAATGTCTATTATCAACCCACGACTGATTGGACATTTGTTAACAGAATCGCAGATGCTAATCAATCTCCAGGAACAATGGTCAAAAAATCTGGAGTCGGTTCTGGCATTACTGCAGGCAGCGTATATGCTAATAGTCCTAATTATGCCTACAATGTTGTACAGTTGGTAGTTCAGTCAAAAGATAGTGGTTCACCCGTATTCTATCAACCAGGAGCTTCGAGCTCAGTTGATCTATATGGAACAATCTACTATAAAGTTGGACAGTATGCAAGATATCACCCATGGGATTACATCAAAGCAACGTTGGGGCTTAATGAATAATCCTTTTTTTATTTTTTATGAAAATTAAAATTGAGCACTTATTATTAATGCAAAGTGAGTAGTAGTTGATTATCAAAAAAATAACCGTGATTTTCATTCTTATAATAGGATTAGTAGGAAACTCTTACGGTGAGCAAAATAATACTAACTTTTCTAATTGGTTTATTCATCCTATTGTAGGGAAGTACCTTTCTTCAGATCCACCAAAACCTGATCAAATTTTTAATTTCAAATACCGAATTGCAAATGGTACAATAAATAAATTTACTGAGTTAGATCAGAGCTCATTTAAAGTTACAATAGACAGTAGCAGAAATGGCATATTTGAAATAAAAATTCCAAGAAATTATCCATATAGTAATGTAATCGGAAACATTGAAACTCGTCATGAAAGTTTTTTTGTTATAATTAACAAAGAGGATATGACTGAGAAAATTCACGCACAAAAAAATGATGAATGTTTTTTTTCTTATTCAATTCCTTTTTCTGGAAACTCAGAAATTGAGTTAGGCTTTGGCGTTTATCCAGCGGGTTTACCATATTATGGTGATGACGTTCCAAAATTTTGTCTAAATAAAACAATAATACATGATCCACCATTAAAGCAAATCAGATCTGGAATTGCACCTAAAGATGTGATTTGCAACGAAGATTTGTTCTTAGTGACAAAAACAAGTAATGGTGAGCCTGTGTGTGTAACACAGGAAACGCAAACAATACTTGTTCAACGCGGCTGGGCAAAACCACTGTGACGTGGATTTAAAGAAAATTAAAAAAATCCTATGAATAACAAGACGCCACAGAAAGAAAATAAATCATACCACAAAATCATATTCATAAAATGATGAAAAACTCTAAAGACCAACTTGACAGGCTGCTCAGTGGATATCTGTATTACGTCTACGCCAAGGAATTAAGAAGCGATGATCCTGCAAATTATTCCCATCATGTTTTGTTTGAAAACTGGATGCAAAAAAAGAACGATGCGTACGCCATCCACAATCATGATGATTTTTACAGATGTACAAAAAGCTATATCCACCGCAAGACAAGAGAAAAACAATATGCTCTTGACCACGCTTCCATGTATGTAATCAAATTTGTAAGCAAAGAAACATGTCTTGACATAGATGAGATTTCTCTTTTCGTTACTCCACTAGGTGTATCTGCCAACCTGTTTAGAAAGATAAGTGGAATCAAAAAGCTTGATTCATACATCATTACATTTATGGGTGAAAATTTCATCCATCATCCACAACTGGCCAGAATTGAACGCGATCTAAACAGGAAAATACGGGATGCGCTTGTTTGGTCAGATTTTGGAGCAGGATTTGACAGCAGAATGGTAAGAGAAGTGGTGCTTGACTACAATTCTATATCTGATGAGGAGGGTGTCATAATGGGAATTGTTACAATCAAGGTAAGCGATGTCTCAGAACTACCAACGCTGCCAATGCTGAACAAGGCACTGGACGGATTAGAAAAAATAGTAAGAGATGATTTGGAATAAGAAATATCTCAAGAAAACACATTTGTTTTTCTGAATTAAAATTACTTGGCTTTATGTTGTTTGCATAACCGATTTTGGGCTTTTGTATATAGTCGAGCTTGGTCAGATAAGGATTTTAAGCAGTATTTCCAAACAATACATGAAAATCTCTTGAACAAACAAAAATTCAGGAGGTATTCGTTACTTGTGAATAATGGAAACCATTCGGTCCATTTAACATCATAATTATATACCATAGTATACTATAGTATACTAATGGACACGACAATAAAAGTAAAGGACAAAACACGGATAAAGCTTGAAAACCTAAAACTGCACTCTAAGGAGACATACAACGACGTAATTGAAAGATTAGTGAGAACACAAGATGACGAGCTGGATCTTCAGACAATAAAAAATCTCAAAAAGTCACTAGATGACATAGAAAAGGGCAAAATCTACTCTCTTAAGCAAGTAGAAAAAGAGCTTGGTCTATAACATCTTTCTTACTGAATCTGCCAAAAAACAGCTAGCAAAACTTGACAGGCAGGCAGCAAAAAGAATAGCTAAAAAATTGCACGAGGTTTCGACCGATCCCTTCCTTTTCGTCTCGAGGCTTGTCGGTCAGGATCTTTACAAATTAAGGGTTGGAGATTACAGGGTTTTGATGGTTATTCAGCAAGACAAGCTGATCATCATCGTCGTTGAGGTGAGGCACAGGCGTAACGTGTACAAATAGCGTATTAGGAAAGATCAGCCAATATTTATCAGTGGGTAATGGTCTTCAGTTTCTTTTTCTAGCTAGAAATATTCCATCTCCAACAAATCCTGCCAAAGTCGGGATCATCCATACAGCACTATGTACAAGTCCTGCAGTTAGTAACGTTGTTGCATCAATGCTTGCCAGTTCCCCTCCTACGGGAGCCTGGGTTGGGGCTTCGATGAGGGTAAACTTTGTAGATGTACTAGGTGGCGAAGTGCATACAACCCAGCTCGTTACTGGATCGGGGTCAAAGCCTACTCCTTCTGAGAGATCTGCAGGGCCGCCAATAGTACAAGCACTGGGGCCGAATGAACTACCACCCGGAGTCGTCATGCTGACTTGAGCTCGAAAGTCATTTGCTCCTGAATCACTAAGACCGATCGTCCCTGTAGTAGTTGGCGGACATGATATCGAGCCCGGTATGCTTCCAATCGTGGTGCCGTCTTTGGTTATGACAATGTTGCTTCTCTGGCGGTATGACTCCCAGTCAAAATGCCGCTTCATGTTCTTTTTGTGGAATCCTTTTGTCTTCCATACCTGTAGGGATTCGTATCTTGGGCGGATTATCGTACATGGTATGCCGAGGTTTTCGGCTGCGATGTGGTTCTGCTCAGAATCATAGCCTCGATCCGCTACAACCGTACCGACAGGTACCAGCCCGACGGCCCTCTCCAGAAGCGGAATGAAATCGACGTTGTCGTTTCTGCGCCGATGCAGTACCTTGATGCCACAGATGATCTGTCGTTTCATGTCGGCGCAGACGGAGATTTTGAGAAATTTCCTTCGCAGCTTGAAGCGTTTGGTATAGTAATATGATGCTTGTCCATACTACAGTCCTGTGGAATTGATTCCTGCAAACATTTTGCGTATTTTTGCCTGCAGCACGAACGATTCCAGGATGCGGACCAGCAGCCGGTGCGTCAGTCTGGCAGCTGCCTTCTGGAGAGTGGTATAGTGTGGAATTCTGGACAAACCGAGGAATGCTATCACACCGATACATTCATGTAAAAAATCAATGAACCTACGGTAACTGTTATGCTCGTCATAGTTACTGTGATTGAGGCAGCACGAGCAGTATAAGGTGCTGCAATACCTTGTACACATGATTGGATTTCCTGTGCAGGCATGGCGGTATTCTTGCTCTTTTGATTATCTGCATCATGATACGAGCCATTCTCACGTATCGAGATGGTCTCATGGGGCATGGTAATGGTGTGGTTAGCTTTAGATCTGTCCGTGGAATCGGATCTACAAAATGGTCAAAAATCGATGGTTTCTACACGGCTAACTAAATTTAAAAAATAAAAAAACGATTTGCCAAAATAAAGAACTTAAAAGATTAAGTTAATCTTAATATCTTCTTTGAAATCTTGGTTTTTGGTGCTTTGGGAAACACTCTTTACAGTAGACTGGTCTGTCTTCTTTTGGTTGAAATGGTACCTCTGCCTCTTTGCCACAATCTGAGCATGTGCATGGGTACATCTTTCTGTCGTATGACATACATGCCCCCCGAACAATCCAAATAAGAATGATTGGGTCGAAGATCTCAGCACTCTAGAATTATCAAAATTAGCTACGTCGGGAGGGTAGCGTGACAGTAAAAGTGGCGCCTTTGCCTAGGATGCTTTCTACATCAATTATTCCCCCATGTTGCTCTATGATAGTCTTGCAGCTGACAAGCCCAAGTCCCGTGCCAGTCTGCTTTGTAGTAAATAATGGCTCAAAAATCAAAGAAAGATTCTCCTTTGGTATCCCAGGGCCATTATCGCTGATTCTAATTATCGTATTCTTGCTGTCTTGGTGCGCTTCGATCTTTATCTTTCCTACATTATTCATTGCCTGTATGGCATTGGTTATGAGATTGACAAAAACTATCTCCAAATTCGCAACATCTACTACAACATCGATATTATTTTCTGGTAACTCAATATCGATAGTCTGAGGAATTCTGAGTTTACTGATGACTGTACTCAGAATAGAATTAAGCGATGTTTCGCTTAGTGAGATCTTTCTTGGTTTTACAAAATTAAGCACGTCATCTATCTGATAAGAGATTCTGTCAACAGCACGTTGTATCTTCATGTATGTCTCAAGTGTCTTAGGATCTGTGTTGCCTTCCTTTACAATAAGCATCTCGATAGCATTTTTTATGATAGACAGCGGATTGCGAATATCATGTGCAAGTCTTGCCGCAAGTTCACCTATGACAAATAGCTTTTCCCTCTTTACATTGTCTTCAAGTAATGCCATTTTGCGTTCAAGCTCAACTATTTGCTGAACTGAGGGTATCATCACATTTGCAAGCACGTCTGCCTCCACTTGTCCAACCTCAAGCTGTGTGACAAAGTTTTCAAGACCTTCAGCTAGTATCTTTTTTTCCTCGGCGTACTCTTGGCTCTCAAGCAACGCTACAGCTTCGTCTGATTTTCCCTCATTGACAAGCTTTATTGCTCGATATTCCATCTGAACCAGCTTCGAATTTGCATTGTTCATTGAAATAAAAAACGGCCTTACGTTGTCGTCTGCATGCAAAATCGCCTCTTTTAGTAACTTGTCGGAAAGCGGTTCTATGGCTTTGTAACGTGTCTCCCATTTCTTATCTGCAGTAAACGCATAGTTTCTTGCAGACTGAGTGAGTACTTCGTCATAGTAACGCATCAGCTGTACGTGATACAATCCAAGCTTCATAACTTTGTGCCACTAGTCCTGTTGAGCCCAAAATAAAAGGTGCATGCGCAAACAACCATATTCAAAGCTTGATTACTTTGTTGACATCAGATACTATTACTATTCCTTTTGAGCCGACAGTTGTGTGATTTTTAATTGCTTCTACTATGGGCTCGACTAGGTGGTCATCCACTATGGTAATAATACCGTCTATTATGTTGAAAGGGGGTTTTTGCATGGATGTTCCTCTCTTTGTCTGCAGTGGTAGTCGTTCTGCGGCACCCCTCCCTCTTGCATAGATGACAGTGATTCCTTGTGCTCCTGCTTTTTCCACTGCCTCTACAATCATCTCGAGTCGGCCAAATTCAAAAAATGCTTCAATTCTTTTCATTTTAGATGACGAAGATTTTTTTACAATATAAAGTTTTGAGATGATTGCCAGTTTGCAAAAAATGACTCAATTTTTGTTGGTGGAATCACATATTATTGAGTATTTGCATTATTATGAATCATTGAACGATTGAATTTATAATCAAAAAAGAAAAAAGGATTAGTTTTTTCTCAGTTTTATCTTTGCAAGTAATGTATTTGAATCCTTTTGCTCGTTTGCTGCTTCGGCCTCGTTGTCTATCTTGAATCTGGATATTGCATTCTGCAACTGTGACGCAAGCTCTGCCATTTGATTTGCCGCATTGGCTATTTCATGAGTCTGTGCTGTCTGTTCTTCGACTGCTGCAGATGCCTCCTCTGTAGCAGAAGCGTTTTCTTCTGAGATTGCAGCTATTTCAATAGTATCTGAAGATACGGCCTTTACCTTGTTAAGTTGTTCGTGAGCTGCATCTGAGAGCATCTTGACTGTAGCTGACACGTTTTTGATGTTTATTGCAATTTCATGCAATGTCTTCAAAGACGAGTCGATTACCATCTTTCCTTGGTTTACCTCATTTGCGCTTGTTTCGATCTCGCCAACTACTTCTTGGGCATGTCCTTGAATTTCCCTGAGCTTTGCATCAATTTCGTCTGAGGATTGTGCCGAGCTTTCTGCTAGACGACGCACTTCGTCTGCGACTACTGCAAAACCGCGTCCTGCCTCACCTGCACGAGCTGCCTCTATTGCTGCATTGAGTGCCAACAAATTGGTCTGATCCGCAATCTGCCTGATTACTTGCAATGCGGCTGTGATCTCGTTTGTTTTGTAAGCCAGCACCTTTACCTTTTGTGCAGATTCGTTTGTTACATCGATTATCTTGTTCATTCGTTGTCCTGCTTCCTTTGCGGATTCAGCACCTTTTTCGGATAGCATGCCAACTTGGTTTGATATCTCAACTGAATCCTTTGCACTCAAAGAAAGCTCATTTACAGATTTGGCTAGCTCCTCTACTGTATGTTTTGACTTTTCGATACGTTGCGCTTGTGATTGTGAGCCTCTTGACACTTGATCCACAGTTGTTGAGATCTGCTGGATCGCACTGTTGAGCTCCGTGCCAGATGTGGCAAGCTGTTGTGCACTGGCCGCAACAGACTGTGATGCACCTAGAACATCGCCTAAGACACTTCTGAGGTTGCTAACCATCTGTCTTTGTGAATTCACAAGTATGCCAATCTCATCTTTTGATCTCGATTCGTCAATTCTGACTCCTAAATTACCTTCGCTAATTTTTTTAGCAATTTCTGCGGCAGATTTGATCGGACGAGAAATTGATTTTGAAATAAAGTAGGCAAATGTTCCAACTGCTGCGGCAATGATGCTTCCGGTGATGACGTACATGTTTTGCAGTATCACTACTGGCGCAATAATTTCTGCAACATCAAATTCTGCAATCATGACATATCCTAATTCTGATTCACATTTTGTTGCGCCAATGATCGGCACGCCGCGATAATCTGGATATATAGACGCAGAAATATCTTTGCCATTTTCAAAACACTCTCGAACTGCCAACGTGTCTACCTTTTTGGTAAACTCGTAACCCTCATTGAATCTGGATGGGCTGATCATTATTCCATCGGAGCTCACAAGATATGTCTCGCCTGTTTCGCCAAGGCCTTCTCTATCAAGTAGTATTGCATCCAATGCGGGAACACCTGTCTGCGCAATCAAGACACCTAGTTTCTGTTCTGTTTGTATGTCTATGATCTGAACAGCAGTGACAGCAACTCGTTTTCCTTCATGCTGTGTATATACTCGATATGGCTGTTTTAAGCCTGCTTGAAATGCCTTATCGGAGGAAATGTCGCTTCCAATCAGCGATTTGTCTTGAGCATAGATTACGATACCATCAGGCGAAACCAATTTAAAGTTGTGATAACCGTTTGCTCCACCTGTGGAGTCTCTGATGTTATCAAGCATATCGCTAAGCGATGGTACAACTTCACCTGATTTTGCAGTTTCGACAATCTCCTGCATACTTGCTATCTGCTGGAGCTGTTGAATCCTAAAGTCATGCAGCTGTTCAAGTGCATTTGCTCTGTCGTTTGCAAGCGTTCTTAGCTGGTCAAACGCACGCTTTTGCAGTGCTTCCTGAGAATTGTTGAAGCTGACTATTGATATTGTCACCATTGGAATCATGGCAACAATAAGGAACAGACAGATCAACTTTGTATTCAGTGACCCTGTCAGAAAGTTTCTCATCTTTATGGGCTATGCAAATTGGGAATATAGGCAGATGTTTGTTTACCAAAAACACTCCGACAAGAAATAATATGAAAGTAAGAAGAACAAAACCGTTACCAAAAGATTGTTAAATTTTGTTTATCGCCTTTCTTAAAACAGCGAAGTTTACAGTGATGACATGAGGATTCGTAACAAGCTATTGCTTGGTTTCCTCATAATCATTGCCATAACTACACCAAACGGCATAATTGGCTTTTTGAAGGTAGACAACACACTATCACAGATTGAAAACGATCTGAGCAATAGTCTGGAAGATCTAAAGACGGCGTCAAGACTCAACAATTTGGCTGTCAGCATAAAGTATCTTGATGAGGTGTTGACACAAGCTGCAAGGAACTATGCGTTTACGGCCGATGCCAAATGGTCGGATATTTACTTCGAAGCCGAGCCGGAACTGGACAAGGCAATAAAGGATGCAATCTTGCTCGGTGCAGAAGAGGAAAAAACATTCTTTGAGAGCGTGGACATGGCAAACCGAAGACTTGTTGCACTGGAACATGCCGCCATCGATCTTGTGAAAAAAGGCAAGCCAGATGAGGCGATTATGATTTTAGAAGGACAAGAATACTGGGAGAACAAAAAACTCTACAAGACTGCCCTTGAGAGATATGCACAAAGTAAGGGATTAGAGTACAATGAGATCTTTGACGTGTCCACTGCGAAACTTGACAATTCTATAAACAACATCAAAATGGTTCTAGTTGATGCCGAATCGTTGCTCTATTTTGGGATTCCAGCGTTGCTCGTAGTAGCAATAGGTCTAAGCTATGTAATTGCCAGAACTATATCAAAACCCATCTATTCTCTGAAAAATGCGACAGAAAAGATAGCAAAAGGTGATTATGGTGTACATCTTGAGACAAACCGCAATGATGAGATAGGAGACTTGTCAAGACGATTCGAGTCAATGGTCAGGTCGTTTAAATCATCGCTTGAAACAGAAAGGCAACTAATAATGGCACAGGAGAAATTAAAGTCCGAAAAACTTTCGACAATCGGAGAGCTGGCTGCAAGAATAGCACACGATCTCAGAAATCCACTATCTGTGATCAAAAATGTTTGCCAAATAATGAAACTGCAAAATCCGCCAACCGACGAAAAAACACAAGAATATTTTGCAAAAATGGAAACATCAATTCAGCGTATGTCTCACCAAATAGATGATGTACTGAACTTCATAAGGACCACACCATTAAAAAAAGAGATCGTGTCAATTAAAGAAATAATTACAAAATCACTTGAGGATTTAGAAATTCCTTCTGGAATTACTATATCTTTTCCACAAAACGATGAAAAAATAAACTGTGATGAACAAAAAATTAGAACTGTTTTTGCAAATATCATATTGAATTCGATTCAAGCACTGGATAACTATGGTGGAATCTCCATTAAAATTGTAGGTCATACCAAATTCATTGATGTCGAAATTTCTGACTCTGGGCCAGGCATACATGAAGATGAATTGCAGAAGATTTTTGAGCCGTTATTTACTACAAAGCAGACAGGCACAGGCCTTGGGCTTTCAACTTGCAAAAACATAGTTGAACAACACGGTGGTAACATCTCTGTTAGAAATAACCCTACCACCTTTGTCATAACTCTTCCAAGACTCTGAGACGACTTTTATATTCCTAAAAATACGTATCTCTTGTATGTGTGCACGAAATCACGAATACCAGAGGCGCGGGAGTAAAAAGATAACATCGGATAAAAAAGAGGACGAGTTTATGGCTCACTTTAAAACATCCATGTTATTTGCAAAATCGATCAAGTCCTTATAAACACTCCATGTGCAGGCTTGTTTTGTGTGTCTGTAAAAAACATACATGAGCTAATACTAATGTCAAAAGTTGCAATAAGTGATATTTGAAAGAAATGCTAAATCTTACAAAATCAGACAAGGCAACATCAGAATTTGCTCAAATTCAAAGGCTAAATCATAACGAATTCAAAATGGAAACCCTTGGTATCGTATTTGAATCCCAGGAGGAGATTAGGCAACTACTTGAGCAAAGAATTACAAAGGCTATAGTTCCAGTGGTACAATCTCTGCTTGCAGATTCTACAATTGAGCAAAACTCAAATCAAATTAAGTTGATCATGGAAAGCATTGTGACAAGAATACCTTCAATAGAAGTTCAGCAATATTTTCGAGCCGGCAAGAATTACTTTACGATAAATCATAAGATGGGTTACGTGGGAAACATTTTCTTCAAAATCCTATTTGATATGGTTGTGGGAGAAAATCATGACAAATCATATCAACTTGTACAAGAAAATAGATTTTCCATCATATGTAGGCATTAGAAAAACAACTTCACAATACTGTTTGCGATTTTGAGCTTTTGTTTTGCATTTGGGCTTATTTTGTATATAAAATATCATGTTTGTTTAAAATAACAATACAAGCGTTCTATTGAAAATCCAATAAGAATAATTCGTGCAAACTACAGATCAACAAACCAAAAACTTTACACTTGAAGAAGTAGTGGAATTTACAGACCTTATAGCAGAAAAACTAAATGGCGCAATAGACAAAGTAGACAACATCAATCACAAAACACATGTTCTTTCTGTGAATGCATCAATTGAAGCTGCACGTGCTGGTACATACGGTAGGCCATTTGGTATTGTGGCATCAAACATGTCTGAACTATCAGAAGAGACTTCTAAAATTACTGAGCGGATGCGAAGCGACACAAAAGAAATACTTCGTGTGGGAAGCATGATAAAATCACAATCAAAAGATTTTAGGGGAAATAGGCTATCTAATATGGCATTAGTTAACATTGATCTGATCGACCGCAACCTCTATGAGAGGACAGCAGATGTGAGGTGGTGGGCTACCGACGGAAGTGTCGTTGAAGCACTGGCCAAAAAAACTCAAGCTGCATACGATTTTGCATCAAAAAGACTTGGTGTCATCTTGCAAGCATACACCGTTTACTATGATCTGGTTTTGGTGGACACAAACGGTAACATTGTGGCAAATGGAAATCCACAAAAATTCCTCTCGGTGAACACAAACGTCTCGGACTCTGTTTGGTTTACAAGCGCTATGAGGACAAAAAGCGGCAGTGAGTTTGGTTTTCAGACAGTCCACAGATCTCCGTTAGTAAATAACAACTTGGCACTAATCTACTCATGTGCTGTACGTGAAAATGGTGATACCAAAGGGAACATTATAGGAGTGCTTGGTGTGATCTTCAAGTGGGAATCGCTTTCACAGACAATCATACAACATACTCCAATAGGTGAAGAAGAAAAACAAAACACACGAATCTGCATTGTTGATGATACCGGCCTAGTCTTGGCAGATTCTGACAACAAGATGCTAAAAGACACAATTCAATTTGACAAGAAATCAAGTCTGTTCTCAGAAAAAAGAAATTACATCTTTGATGAGTATGGCGGAGTAGATTGCTGTCTTGCTCACGCGCAATCCCCTGGTTTTGAAGGATATTCTACTGGATGGCATTCACTCATAATTCAAAGATTGGGCAATGTTGGAAAGAAGTCCATTCTGAAAACTTAGTGCGCGTCTTATGCGGAACGTATAATCGGCTGGCAAATACCTGACAGTATCTATATTATGTGTATTCTGTGTCTCAGAATTAACACATGAATGACATCGTATTGCTTTGGACTCTTTTTTCACTATTTGTCGGGATCTCGCTTGCAATTGATCTAGGTGTTTTCTCAAAACTAAGGAAGAAAAAAACCGGAGAAGATGAAGCACCACCATTCAAGGTCGCATTAAGGTGGACCATAGTGTGGATCTCGCTTGCAGGTATCTTTGCTGGCATTATTTATGTCGACATGGGAGAAGAAAAACTTGCAGAGTTTGTTACAGGATATGCTCTTGAAAAATCACTTAGTGTTGATAACATGTTTGTGTTCTTGCTAATCTTCACATCATTGAACATTCCCCACAAGTTCCAACACCGTGTCCTTTCCATGGGAATCATTGGTGCCATAGCTATGAGAATTCCTCTGATTCTTGTAGGTGCATCTCTTCTTGAAAGCTTCCACTGGATGATTTACCTGTTTGGTGGATTTTTGATATTTACCGCACTAAGAATGCTAGTGCAAAGAAAAGAAAAGAAGATCGAAGTTGAAAAGAACATCGCAATACGTGCATTAAGAAAATTTATGCCAATCGACTTTGAATTAAAGACACAGAAATTCTTTTTGAGAAAGGACGGCGTTTTGTATGCAACACCACTCATTGTTGCATTGGTAATAATTGAATTTACGGATCTGCTTTTTGCGCTAGACTCAATTCCTGCAATTCTGGCAATCACGACAGACACCTTCATTGTCATAACATCAAACATATTTGCAATTCTTGGTCTTCGAAGCCTGTATTTTCTTTTAGCAGGAATTATGGAGAAATTCTACTATCTCAAACCAGGCCTCATAGCGATACTGCTTTTCATAGGAGTGAAGATGATGGTTGCAGAAAAAATTGAGATGCCTACAATGCTTTCGCTTACGGTGGTTCTCGGCATTTTGGGAGTCGCACTTCTTTTTTCCTTTATCAGGGCAAAAAAGAACGGCCCATCTTTGAAGGAATCAAATGACTAAATACAATAATTACGTATAATCTATGTGGTGGATTTTTCAGGACTGTGCGGGGGTTGTAAGGCACAAGGATGCTGTACTAATTCCGCAGTTCCATTGGTATTTTCATCAGATCTGGAGGATCTCAAATCAATAAACAAAGCAAGCGACGAATTCCTACATGAAAGAAATGTAAATGGCGTATTGATAAAGGCGGTAAACAAAAAGAAAAACTCCCAAATTTGTGTATTCTGGAACGAGACAAATTCCAGATGCTCTATATACCAACAAAGGCCATTTGACTGTAGAGCATATCCATTCGACGTATTAAAAATAAATGACAAATACTATTGGATCGTCTACTCATGCAATCCAGAAAGCAACTGGAGCTGGACTGAGGAATACTTGAAAGCACTAGAAGAAGACAAAGCTTTTGAAGAAGTCATGGAAAAAATCGAGATATTTTCTGGAAATACCGGCTTGATTCTTCCAACAGAATCTAAAAAAACACCATACATAATACTGCGAGAAGTAAGACACTAAGACTACTTTTTGGCACCAAGAGTTCTATTCTTTAGTCTGAGGAAGCTCCCTCTACACTTTCTGCATCTTGATGCTGCCATGGAGTTTCTGACACCACAATGTAGGCAGATCTTCATATGAAGTCTAGCTGCTTGAGCAATTCGTTTCTTTTCTGGGTCAGTAATTGGCATCTTTTTACAACCTAATTCTGAGTACTTTTTAACCTTTGGACTCTAACTTGCCTGCCAACAGCATGGCTACCTCGTTTGGCCTTTTGGCAACTGGGATGTTTGCCTTGTTAAACATGGAGATCTTTGACTCTGCGGAGCCATACGTGCCCATCACAATTGCACCAGCATGTCCCATCCTCTTCTCTTTTGGAGCACGTCGGCCTGCAACATAAGCAACTATTGGCTTTTTGAAATTAATGTCTATGATGTGCTGTGCAAGTATCTCTTCTGAATCACCACCAATCTCGCCTACCACTACCATTCCTTCCAATGAAGGATCGTCTTTTACAGCATCAAAGGCATCAATGAGTCTTGTACCATTTATTGGGTCACCACCAATTCCAATTGTGATGCTTTGTCCAAAGCCGGCTCGACTCAAAATATTGGAGATCTCATAGAGGAGCGTGCCACTTTTTGATAATACCGCAATGTTTCCCGGCTTGAATGGGCTTGCAGGCATGATTCCTATTTTGATCAAGCCTGGGATCATAACGCCAGGCGTGTTAGGACCAATAATCATCGCATCGTTTTTCTTTGCGATTTCTAGTAATTCCATGGTGTCTCTTACAGGTACATGTTCAGGTATTGCTACAAGTAGTTTTATTCCAGCCTCTAACGCCTCCTTTGCCGCACCCAAAAAGAACTTGGCTGGGACAAATACAACTGAGATCTTAGCTCCAGTTGCATTTGTTGCCTCTTTTACAGTGTTGTATATTGGAACTTTACCTTCGAATTTCTGACCGCCCTTTCCAGGTGTGACTCCTGCGGCAATGTTCGTGCCATATTCCATCATTTGCTTGGTGTGCAGCGAACCAAATGTACCAGTTATTCCTTGCACGATAACGGGAACTTTTTCGTAATTTCCAGAGGGATCTTTTTTACCTCTTAGAATTTCGTAAATGTCAACCACGCTTGCTTACCTCCATTACGACACCATTTATGGCATCTTCGACTGAGTCGAAAATTTTTGTTTTTGTGTTTTTGAGCATTTCCTTTGATTTTTCTGATTCTGCACCCATAAGTCTTGCATAAACTGGAAGATCGATTATTTTGTCGTCGTATGCTTTGATAAATGCAGTTGCCACAGTAGTTGTCTTTACTATGCCACCATACAAATTAACTAAAATAGCTTTTACCTTTTTCATTTTGCTAATCAAGGTCAGCGCCTCATACACTGATTCTGTTGTTGCACCACCACCTACATCCAAAAAGCAGGCAGGTTTACCACCGTTGTCTGCAAGCATGTCTAAAGTAGACATGACAAGTCCTGCGCCGTTACCTACCACTGCAATATTCCCTTCAAGCTCGACAAGTGTAAATCCACTTTTCTCTGCGCGTTCTTCAAGCTCGGTTTTTTCTTGATATTTCGCCATTTCTGGATGTCTAAAGTTTGCGTTGTCGTCTGTGATTACTTTTCCATCTAGTGCAAGAAGTGAACCATCTTTTAGCAGAGCGACGGGATTTATCTCTGCAAGCTCTGCTTCTTTTTCGACTGTAAGCTTTGATAGCTTTTGTAACATATCTACAAAATCTGAAATAGTTTTTCCTTCAAGGCCAATTTGTTTTGCGACCTCTTCGGCCACTTGTTTATCTACGTGACCAAGGCCTACCTCACGAATTATCTGGTTTTTGACTGATTCTATCTCTACTCCGCCTTCCGATGAAGCAATAACTGTGTAACATCTTTTACTGCGGTTCAAAAACAACGATAGGTATAGCTCTTTTTCATATTCCGCCATCTTTTCAAGCAAAATTGCCCTTGTCTTTTCACCTTTTATCGACATGGACAGAACTTGTGGATACTTGAGTTCAAACTCGTCTTGATTATGGCATTTTTGGATTCCACCTGCCTTTCCCCTCCCACCAACAGGAACTTGTGCTTTTATTACAAAAGGAAAGCCGAGCTCTAGTGCATCTTTTCTTGCCTGCTCTATGTTCTTTGAAGCAATGCCTTTTGGAGTTTTGATGCCGTATTGTGCAAACAATTCTTTTGCTTGATATTCCAAAAGCCGCATGCAGGATTTTTTTTATGGGTCTTTATATTCTGTATGCTAATTTGTCTGCTCTTCAAGCAATTCTATTGTGTGCAAAAAAAGATCTTTGCTTTTTTTGATCAGTCTCTGTGGAAACTCTTCTAATGTGTATGCCATTTGTTGTCGAAATGTAGGCGGTAATACACCACCTGATATTACAAGCTGTTCGATTACATGTCTGTCAGTTACTGTACAAACAATTTCCTCGTAAGAGTTTTCTTCTTCTTCTAGTGTCTGACGGTATAATACCATAGGAGTTCCAGTCTTTGCGACCATAGTTGCAGCTTTCTTTAATAATTCCTCTAAGTGTTGTATTTGCCAGCTATCTAAGCTAATCTGTTTTACCACAAAACTATATGCGTTTTTTGCTATATAACCGCCGTTATTTGCGAAAAGCTAGCTTCTTACTCTACTGATATTCGAATTTTTTGACCATCTATGTCGTCATCTTTGTAGTTTTTTGCAATTCCTGCAAAGTCTATCTGCTTTACACGCACTAAAAATGCCAGTTCGTCTGAGCGTTCTTTGACCATCTCAAGCGACTCGGAATCAAGCTCCAAAATAGATGCGGTTTGCAAAACCTCTGTTGGGTTATAACCGCGTTCCTTTCTGAGGGTCTGGAGTCGCCTAGCCAAGTCTTTTACTAGACCGCGCGCCATCATATCTCGGTTTCTGGTAGTGGAGATGAAGACTAAAAAACCGTCTCTTTGGGCAAAAGAGTAACCGTCTTTGGCATCAAAGCCTATCACAAAGTCGTCTTTATCCAAAGTGATCCTTGTTTGACCCACATCAAAGTCATATGTGCCTTGAGCCAGCAGGCTTGCAACTATGTCCTGCGGCTTTGTTGCAGCAAAGCTGGCAAGCAGAGCACTCATGTGTTGTTTTGCTTTTGGGCCAATGCGTTTTCGCTCAAGCTCAATTAGTGGCTTTATTGGAAGATTTAGTTTTTGCATGTGCGCTACCATCTCAAGTCCTTCCAAGTCATCAAGCTCGACTATTTTGACTGTCTCTACGTTGAGTTGTGCTAATAACAAATCACGGAGTTTTTCAAGCTTGGCTTTTTGTGTCTTTTTGACGCAAACAATTGCTTCAGTCAAAGGCCATCTGCGTTTCAATTTGGCTTTCATCCTAGCAGCTGCGGCAACTGACACAGACTCTTTCATGAGATCAAACGATTCCTCAATTGATTCGTTGACAAGATCTGGCTCAAAGGTAGGCCATTTTTGCATCAAAATACTACTATCACCAAACGTGTTCAAATACAGGTATTCACTGGTATAGGGGCACAAGGGGTGAATCAAAATATCGAGCGTCTTTAGGACCTCGTATAATACAGCATAGATTGCAAAACGTCGATCAGTTTTTTCTCCATCTTCTTCCCACAACTCGGCCTTTGTTATTGGAATGTAGACTTGGCTTAGCGAGTTGATGATAAAGTCTTCAAGTGCACGAGCCGCTTCATGGAATCTACAGGTGTCGTTGTTTTGCTGCACTTCTACTTTGAGCTTCTGGATCTTGGACAGAATCCAGATGTCTGGTGGATACAAAAGATTCTTTTCTTTTGCCCACATAATCGTCTTCGAGACGTCGAATTTGTCGTATTCGCTGTTTTGTTTAAAGTACAGATGTATGTGGTAGAGGGTGTTTAGTATTTGATACGGCCTTGACATCAATTCATCAGTGCTGAAATTGATTGGTTCAATTGGACTCGATTTCCATATGAAATAAAATCTGACCAGATCCACTGGGTATTTTGTGAGAAGTTCTTTCGCATCAATCACATTACCAAGACTTTTGCTCATCTTATTTCCATTTTTGTCAAGAACGTGGCCTTGGAACAAAAAGGCCTTAAACGGCGAAACTGGGCCGTCATTTAAGATCACATTCTCAATTAACAATGTATATGCCCATCCTCTTGTTTGATCTATTCCCTCGGTAAGGAACGGAGCAGGTATGCCTTGCCGGTATTCTTCATCTGTAAGTGAAGAATAAGGTGCAGACCCACTGTTATGCCAAGTGTCCAGAACAAACTTTTCTCGTTCCATCTTTGCACCGCATTTTTTACAGTTGATTATCACCCTATCGATCCACGGTCTATGCAGCTCAAAGTTTGGGCCGTCTGGAAGCTCAGATGCAATCGCAATTATCTCTTTTCTTGAAAAGAGTCGTTCTACGTGTCCACATCCACTACATGTCCAGAAGGGAAGTGGACAACCCCAAAATCTTTCACGCGAAATGCACCATGGGTGTTTTTCCTTTATTATTCCGAGAAATCTGTTTTTTGGCTGCTCAAAAAAATATTCGACGTTTTCTGCAGCTTGTATTGCTTTATCACCAAGTCTGTCTAACATATAAAAGAACTCTCTTCTTGCAAGCCAAATTATTGGGTGATGCGAGCGCCAACAAAGGGGGTACTTGTGCTTTATTCTGCCTATTCGTACCAAAGCACCATTTGATTTCAAGTCCTCCACGATAGACCTGTCGGCATCGCGAACAAACATCGTAGCGTACTTTCCTGCATCTTCCGTGAATTTTACTTCATCATTGATGGGATTAAATATGATAACATTTCGCCTTTTTGCAATCTCATAGTCTTCTTCGCCATTTGCAGGAGACAAGTGGACAATCCCACTTCCAGTGTTTGCATCGACAAATTGTTCGGCTACTGCCACATGCATAGTGGGCTCTTTTGAAATCTCCTTTAGTTTTGGAATTTTGTCTAAAAGCGGATGGATGTACTTTTTACCCTCAAAAAAAGAGCCTTTTTCAGTCTTGAGTATTTTGTAATTTTCTAACTTGACTTCATTCATGAATTCTTTGAGTCGTTTTTCACCTACTACCCAAGTTTCATTGTTTACTTGGACATAATGATAGTTTTCATCTGGGTTGAGCCCAACCATAGCGTCAGTCACCAGAGTAAATGGCATCGTAGTCCAAACTATCAGGTATGTGTTTTCTGACTCCAATTTGACTTTGTAATATAATGAAGGATCTTGAACAATATCGTAGCCTTGGTTGACTTCGGCATGACTAAGTGATGTCTGGCAGCTTGGGCAATAAGCAACTACTCTGTACCCCTCAGTCAAAATACCTGATTCGTGCGCCTTTTTTAAAAACTGCCATTCTCTTTCTATGAACTCATCTTTGTATGTCCAATAAGCGTTTTTTTGATCAAACGACATGGCTAGGAGTTTGTCCACCTCAACCCATCGCTCATTGTACTTTTTGACAATTCTTTTGCATTCATTTACTAGCTTTTCAATTCCAACTGACTTGAGAATCTCAGTTTTGCCACCAGTAATGCCCAATTCTTTTTCGGCTTGCAGTTCCACTGGAAGACCCTGTGTGTCCCAACCTGCATTGAAGACTATGTTGTAGCCTTTTAGTGTCATGTAGCGATACCACATATCCTTTATGACGCGACCACGCAAATGTCCTGCATGTGGTGTGCCATTCATGGTGGGAGGCCCTTCGATGAAGACGAGTCTTTCACCTTTTGAGTCTGCAAGCATTTTCTTCAAATCAATTCTTTTTAAATGGGCCCTAATTTGTGACTCGATTTTTTTTGCAACAAATTCTTTTTCTAACTGCAATAGTATTGTGGTATCTGATCTCATTTTATAAAGTTAGATTAGTATCTGATTTTTTGTCGTGAAACTTGAATTATATACGAGAATTTGGGTTGCATCATGTGGTAAATGTCCTAGTGGTCGGCAGTGGAGGACGTGAACACGCACTTGGTTGGAAGCTTTCACAGTCTCGGCACGTGGACAAGGTTTTTCATGCGCCTGGAAACGGAGGCACAAAGAACAACGTCTCAATACAGGCAGATGAAATAGACAAACTCGCGGATTTTGCTGATGAAAACGAATGTTTTACAGTGGTGGGTCCAGAAACACCTCTTGCGCTTGGCATTGTGGATATGTTTCAAAAGAGGAACCTCAAAATCTTTGGGCCAACCAAACAGGCAGCCCAACTTGAATCCAGCAAAGTCTGGGCAAAACTCTTCATGCAAAAACATGGCATACCGACTGCACCATTTGATGTGTTTTCAAATGTTGATGATGCAAAAGAGTATGTCAAGTCAGTTGATTATCAGGTAGTCATAAAGGCCGACGGCTTGGCTGCTGGTAAAGGTGTAATTGTATGCGATACCAAGCAAGAAGCTTTTGACGCAATAGATACAATACTCGTAAAAAAATCATTTGGGAATGCAGGGAAAAGCATTGTAATAGAAAAAAGAATAGATGGCATCGAGGCGTCCTACATAGCTCTTTCCGATGGAAACATCGCAATTCCAATGGCAACAAGTCAGGATCACAAACGCATCTTTGATGGTGACAAAGGCCCAAATACAGGCGGAATGGGTGCATATTCTCCCACTGGTGTGATCGACGACAAGCTAGCAGAAAAGATCCAAAAAGACATCGTCGAGAAAACAATCAACTCGATGAAGTTAGATGGTATTCAATTTCAAGGATTTCTTTATGCTGGGGTGATGATAAAGGACGGCCATCCATACGTTCTTGAATTTAATGCTAGGATGGGAGATCCGGAATGCCAGCCAATTATGATGCGTATGAAGTCTGATCTTTATGAGTACCTTGACGCAGCAACAGACGGTGCTCTCAAATTGCTGCCTCCAATATCTTGGAATAAGCAAAGTGCAGTATGTGTCGTCTTGGCCTCAAAGGGTTATCCAGAATCTTACCCAAAAAATGAACAAATCACGGGCCTAGAATCTGTCAACAGTGATCTTGTTTTTGTATTTCATGCAGGAACTAAAATAGAAAATAACAAGATTCTAACAAACGGAGGGCGCGTCCTTGGTGTAACAGCTCTTGGAAATACATTACAAGGTGCAATCTTAAATGCATATGATGCAGTAAACAAGATAAGCTGGAAAAACAAGTATTACAGAACAGACATTGGCAAAAAAGGACTCAAATATCTGAGCTAATTATCTTATCTTCTGTGACCACCCAGCGAACCCTTATGTCATTTTCTGAAAAGGGGATGTTCTTTACAACGAACTTTGAATAGGTGAGCGCAATAGTGGTGGACTTTTTATCGGCCAAAAATCGATCGTAAAACCCTCTCCCATACCCAAGTCGTTGACCGTCTTTTGTCATTGCTATGGCTGGAACCAGTATTACATCAAACTTACTTAACTGTGAGCAATTCTGTTTTGGCTCCATTATGCCAAACTCACCTTTCTCAAGATCCTCGAATCTGCTGACGTTACAAAAAACCAGATGATCATCTTCTACCCTTGGCAGCGCCAAAGTTTTCCCAGTACTTAGTATGTCTTGTAGTATGTCGTGTGTTCTTACCTCGCTACCTATCGAATAATACGCCGCAATGGTCTTTGCAACATGATAATCCTGTATGTTTTTGAGGTTTTTTTGGATCTTTTTGCTTGCTATGTCAATAAAATCTGCAGAAAGGCTATCTCGTTTTCCTAACAAAAGCTTGCGCAGACTTGTTTTTTCGTTATTTTCCTTCAAAGCTCTTGCTCAGTGATGCAGCAGTTACTGTATTTTTTAAAAGCATTGCTATGGTCATTGGCCCAACTCCTCCGGGAACGGGGGATGCGTATGATGCTTTTTGAATTATTTCGTCAAAATTAGAATCTCCTACCAGCTTACCATTGAGACGGTCTGTAGCCACGTCGATTACTATGGCTCCTTGCTTTATCATCTCTGACGTCAGAACAAACTTTGATCTATCTCCCACACCGGTGATCACAATGTCAGCAGCTCTACATATATCTGCGAGATTTTTGGTTTTTGAATGACACATAGTTACAGTTGCATTACGCTCTATGAGGAGATGGAACAATGGTTTGCCAACTAAGTTGCTTCGATTTATTATAACAGCATTTTTTCCCTCAATTGATATTTCATAATGGTCTAATAGCTCTATTATGCCGGATGGTGTACATGCTTTAAGAACAGCTTTTTTCATTACCAATAATCCTACATTGTGCGGGGTGAGTCCATCCACATCTTTGAGGGGTGAGATTCTTGAAATTGTCTCAAACTCGTCAAGTTGTTTTGGGAGTGGAAGCTGAACCAATATTCCGTGCACTGCTTTGTCTTGATTTAGTGAATCGATAAGAGTATTCATTTCTGCCTGTGTGAATGTGGCAGGTAACTTGTGGTCTTTAGTCAGTATTCCAACTTCTGTACATGCTTTTTGCTTGTTTCTTACATACGTTGCAGATGCTGGGTTGTCACCGACGAGAATAGTAGCAAGGCACGGCTTTATCCCAGATAACGCAAGCTCTTCCACTACCTTTTTTACTCGTTCTCTTACTGCCGCAGCTACTTGGATTCCATCAATTTTTGTTCCCATCACAAATCATGCAAAGTAATTCTAATTTAAAGTACTGTCGAGTCTTTGGCTACAGTGTTGCGCAAAACAAGCAAAAATAAAAAAGAACTTTGTTCATTTAATCTTAATAACGTAAAATGAGATCTGAAAAGCAAATGACTCAGTTTTGTACCAATGATTTCTACGTAATGGTTATAGCCAATATGTCATCAAAAAATTTTGCAACGTGAACAAGAATGAACCGCCGCGAAAAAATATTCCTAATCATAATCGGCATACTTTCAATCTCACTAGTTACAGGCTTTACAACTAATTTCGGAAGCGTTTATTCTGACTCGAAGATTAAACAGGAACAAGAATTAACGCAAAAAGTCGTTCAAATAAGTAAAGAACCCCTCACAGAAGAGAAAATCCAGCCAGCGCTACTTACAATTGACACTCAAACAAAAAGCCCGCTCACGGTAATCTTCAAGGAGGTAGAAAACTCGGTAGTGCAAATAACCAGTAAGGTCTCAACAATAAACCCATATATCATAATTAATGGCATGCCTCTTGAAAGTCAGTCCACAAGGCTTGGCTCTGGTTTTGTTTATGATGCAGAAGGACACATAATAACAAACCATCACGTCGTAGCTGGTGCAAAAGAAGTAGATGTCCGATTTGTAGATGGAAACATCTACTCTGCCAAGGTGATCGGCTCGGATCCTTTCAACGATATTGCAGTTTTACAAATTATCGATGATTTCTCAGAAGAACATGTGGTGCCGCTAAAAATAGGAGACTCATCTGTACTCGAAGTTGGCCAACAGATTATTGCAATAGGAAATCCGTTTGGACTCAGTAATACAATGACTACTGGGATAGTGAGTCAAACAGGCAGGCTTTTACCAAATACTGAATCAGGATTTTCAATACCAAACGTAATTCAAACTGATGCGGCAATCAACCCTGGTAACTCCGGTGGACCGATGCTAAATCTACAAGGATACGTAATTGGCATAAATACTGCCATCCAATCGAAAACAGGCGAATTTTCCGGTATTGGATTTGCAGTGCCATCAAACACGATAAAAAAAATAGTTCCATCTCTCATTGAGAAGGGAAGTTACGAGCATCCTTGGCTTGGCGTAGCAGGAACAAACCTTACACCAGACATCACAAAACAGCTTGGACTGCCAAAAAACTACAAAGGTGTTTTGATAACTACTGTGGTAGATGATGGGCCTGCGCAAAAAGCGGGGCTCCAAGAAGCAACATATGCTGCAAATGGTGGCCTAAAAGGCGGTGACATCATAACTGCACTTGACGGACGTCAGATAAGAGACATGGACGATCTTATCATCTACATTGCCGACAACAAAAACGTTGGCGACTCTGTACTGTTGCAGATAAATCGAAACGGTGACATAATAGAACTTACTGCAATCTTACAGGCGCGCCCAACAAATTAGAATTTAAATTCAAGACACCGTCATTCATCTTTAGATGCAAACAGTCTTTAACTTATTGACTCAAATATCATTACCGAAATTTTATCTTCCTACTAGCGATAAACTCAGAATGCGTGCAAAACAACAAGAACCAACGCAGAAATTCTTCCATCCGTCATCACAGTAATGTTCAGTCTTCAATTAGAAAAAATAATCACAATTCTTGTATTCGGGTTATTGTTTGTTGCTACTCCAACCGTATATGCGGCAACAATAAAACAGACAATGGAAGGTGGAGTCGACGTGAGCATCGAGTACCAAGACACAGTAATAGCAGGTAAAGATTTTTCGATCTCAGTTCTCATTCAAAATAATGGCTGGGAAGATAAACAAGACATCAGGTTTACTGCGACATCACAAGATGAATCAATTAAGGTAAAGAATCAAACACTTGCAATAGAGAGACTCTCAAAAGGAGGATCTTTTGGCGGTGTTCTCGAATTTGCGACATCTGCGAATTCAAAGATGGGTACTCATTACATAAATGCATTATATTCACAAATTCTTTTGAGCAACAATGAGACACCTATGCCTCTATTTCAACAAAACATAGCAATACCAGTTGAAATTAAAGGTGCGGCCGAGATCCGGATCAATACTGTTGCACCATCTGCGATATTTCCAAACGCTGAATTTCCATTTAGCGTGGAGATTGTCTCAAAAGATACTGTTCTGCACAATGTTATGGTCAGAATAATTCCACCAAACGATGTCATGATTCGGGGTCAGACGGCGTTTTCTTATTCCACTGTTGAAAAAGACGAACCAATCTCAATTCAGACCCAGATAATCACCAATCCAACCGATGTGGCAACAGAACACAAACTACCATTCGAAGTAACAGTGCAATACACTGATGATTCTGGCCAAGAAAAAACTACCTCAAAGACAATTCCGCTTCTTTTGAGGCCAAGGACATTTATGGAGTTCACTACTGACGGTGGCATCTGGATTGGTGGATTTTTCCTTGCTCCTTATGTGAGTATTGGAACCTTGATTGGAATACCTGCAGGTGCGTTGTTCTCTTTGATGATAAGACGAATGCAAAAGAAAAAAGGTTCAAAAAAGAAGAAAAAGTGATCTCAATGAAAATAGAATTTGATGTAAAAAAGTACATTGATGATATCAGGAACTCGAATGAGTATTTTCACACTTTTCTTAATCGTGATAACATTGCGGCAGGGGTGCTGGTATTACAACCACATGAGGAAGATACTCAAACTCCTCACGATGTAGATGAGGTGTATTTTGTTGTAAGAGGAGATGGGTACCTCAAGATAAATAACAAGGATTACGAGGTGTCTGAGGGTAAAGCATTTTATGTACAAAAAGACATACCACACAAATTTTTTGGCAATAAAAAAGAGCTAATCGTGCTGTATTTTTTTAGCGGTCCTGATTCTTGATTATTACTTTTCTACCAGAAATTGTGATTCTTCCCTCGGCAATAAGTTTAACTGCCTGAGGATATGCTTTGTGCTCCTTTGCAAGAATTCTCTTTGAAAGTGTTTCTTCAGTGTCATCGTCCTTGACTTTGACAATTGCTTGAAAGATTATTGGTCCAGTGTCTACTCCGTCGTCTACAAAATGGACAGTACAACCACTAAATTTTACACCATAATCGAGTGCTTGTTTTTGTGCATGCAGTCCAGGAAAGGAAGGTAGAATGGCAGGATGAATATTCAAAATTCGGTTTTTGTATCTTCGAATAAACTCAGGACTAATTATCCTCATAAAACCAGCAAGGCAAACTAGGCCATTTTTTTCTGTGACGCCGTGTTTTTTGAGAACTTTGATAATTTTCTGATCATATTCCCACCGCGTACCAATAAAATTCTTGCTTGGTATGACATGGGTTTTAACTCCTAATTTCTGAGCAATTTTGAGCCCCTTTGCGTCTGGATTGTTTGAAATGACTACAGCTGGATTTACTGGAATCCTCTGGCGTTTTACTGCCTTGAGGATTGCCTCCATATTGCTCCCACGTCCAGAAATGAGAATCCCCAAGTTAAGCAACTGTCTCAGATTTTTTGAAATACCAAATGAATATTATGTTTTGGCAGCCTTCCTAGGATCTTGGAAGGTGTATGGTAAAAACTGTTCCTTTACCCACAACACTTGAACACTCTATAGTGCCACCATGGTTTTCTATTATTGATCTGCAACTGGCAAGCCCAAGGCCGGTTCCTCCTTGTTTTGTAGTAAATAACGGTTCAAAAATCTTCGTGAGATTTTTCTTTTCTATTCCGTGTCCGTTATCTATGACATCAATTACTACCGAACCATCTGTTTCTGAGGCCTGAATCATTATCTTGCCTATCTTCTCTATTGCTTGAATAGCGTTTACAATCAAGTTTGAAAAGACAATTTCAAGTTGTTTTACATCACCGTAAACTTCAACATCTTCATCTGGTAAAATTATTCTGATGTCTTCTGGGACACTAAGATCACCTATTACGGTTTTCAGCAAGCTGACAAGTGATATCTTCTCCCTCAAAGGACTACTGGTTCTAACATAATCTAAAATGTCGTGGATGAGCTGTGACATTCTTGATGTCGCGCGTTCAATACGTTCATAATTTTCTTGTGTTTTTTTGTCTAATTCAGGCTGTTTGAGCTTGAGAATCTCAACTGTGTTTTTAATTATTGTTAATGGGTTTTGTAAATCATGAGCAAGTCTTGACGCCATTTCACCAATTATGTACATTTTGTCTTTTTTTATTGTCTTACCACTATCGATTTCAGCACCAGATCTAGTGACATATTCTGAGGAACTAGTGGAATTCTCAATTCTCGCAGCATCCTCCTGAGCATTTTTCAAAAGTCTCGCAGCATCCTCCTGAGCATTTTTCAAAAGTCTCGCAGCATCCTCCTGAGCATTTTTCAAAAGTCTCGCAGCATCCTCCTGAGCATTTTTCAAAATACGGTCTTCCTCATTTACATTAGGCATGTTTTTTCCATACTGCATATGCGATATGAAGCAATATGTGGATATTTGAGTTAGTTTGTTTCTTACAAACAATTCGGGCACAAACCTGTAAACTATTAGCAAACCCTCGTATGGTTTTATAACCAAGATGAGTAAGTTATCATGCAATGGATGTTACAGATACACAAATAAAGAAAGCCCTAGTTGCGTTTGCAATAGAAAAAGCGCTGTTGGATATGGGCGAACCGGTTTTCCAAAATGTGCTGAAGACGCTAAAAGACGACTACAATTGCTATATACCTGACTGCTACGATCACCCAGAATATCTGAAACGAATTCTTTCAGATCTCTATGGAAATGCCCACACCGCAATAATTGACTCAATAAAATCCAGCTTGCAGGACTTTTCACACCAATATCAGATACAAAAATTCATTGCTGCGCTGAATTGATATGCAAACCACCCTTGATGTAATTTTATCAAAAAAATATCTGATCGCAGCACTTGCTGGGATTGTAATCTTCAACACAATATCCAATTTAATAAGTGAGGATTTTGCCATATTTGCTGGAAATTTAGCATATGTCCCAGTGGCTGGCTCCTTTCTTAGCCTCTCTATATTGATCTTAGTCAGATTCGGAATCAATGGCACACATGGGATTGCTTGGACTTCGTTTGCTGGGTACGCAATTTCTTGGTTTATTGCAGAAATGCTTTGGTTAGTACAAGAACTATATCTTAAAATCGATCCGTTCCCATCGGCTGCAGACATATTCTATCTCATTGGGTACCCATTTCTCATCATGTTCTTTATTGCATATCTACAGCCCATGCGTAGTGCGATAACAAAAAAGATGGTTGCGGCATCTTTTGCATTTTCGATTGGAATTTTAGGAATTAGCCTGTACTTTGTATTTAGCCCCACTGACAACGAAGATATCTTTGAGCTGGTCTTGGCCACAATTTACCCTGTGTTTGACGCAATGGTGATAATTCCAGCATTAATTGGGGTAGGACTGTTTTTCAAAGGACATGTCAACTTTATGTGGACCTTGTTGTGTCTTGGCACTGTTTCAGTTTTTGCTGCAGACACAGCATTTTTAGTAGCACAAAATAAAGACTCTTACTACACGGGGAATCCTATGGAGATTCTATTTTACTGGAATTATATTCTTTTAGCTTTTGGAATTCATAATCATCTCAATTTGTTTCAGACACCACAAGGAAGCAAATTAGAAGATTTGAGATAAAAAATTCAAACTACTTGTGACCTAGTTCCAGCTGTAACACCTTTCTTGACAACACCCACACAATTATGATTCCCACACCTGCACTCAAAAACCAAATATGGGTTCATGTATGGCAGATAATCCCATGTCAACTCCTCACCAGGTTGTATGTCGCGTGCTGCAACCAGAGTATTGTAGAAGTCGACAACATTGGGTTTGCAGCTGTGGTTCATGAATCTGGTATCGTCAGTGTCTTTGTAAAGAAATTCGCCAATCTGGTATGAATGTTTTATCCAGTCTTGTTTTTGCTCGTTGTCATCAAGACTTTCAACATCCGTAACGCGAATCTTTTCTATGTATTCTATACTGGGAGACCAAATCACCTCATCTTTTTTTATGATCTGGGTCGCAAATAATCCAACACCGCTGATTTGTGAGATGCGCTTCTCTATTTTTGGGTTAAGCAATGCGGCCTCCTATTTTGCGTAAATGATGCGATTGGAATTTATCTATTTCCAATTCTGGAAGTTGGGTATTTTATACCTCCAGATTGTTTTAACATTATGGGTAACGCGGAAGAAACCCTAATGAAAATACGCGATCCACTTTTCGTGATAGAGACATCACTACAAATTATAAAACAACGTGGCTCAAACGACAAGATTGCGCATGAGATAGATCGAATCGAGGCTGCTCTTGAAAGAATAGGCCAAATCATCAAGTAAACTATGTTTTTTCTAATAATTTGGTGATCTTTTCTATATCGTATGGCTTGATGAAAACCTCTGTGGGTTTGAGTTTTTGAAGTTTTTCTGCAGTCTCTTCCCTAAGATCTGCAGTTATTATGATTACTTTGGAGCTGGGATTGGCTTTACGTATGTTTTCCAACCCATAAAATCCGTCATAATCCGGCATCATCAAATCCAAAAAAACGATATCTGGCTTGTATTTCTGATATAATTCAAAGGCATCCTTCCCATTATGTCCTTTACCTAACACCTCTACATTTTTGAGCTTCAAATAATCACAAAAGACGTCGACGGTGTCTATATCATCGTCGATCACTATGGCAGTTACCATTAGATTATCTCTGATGGCCTATATTTTCCAGACTTTTCCATGCGCCTCAGTCTTTTTATTACAAAAGCCGCTGTCTGTTTGACATCTTCACTTGGATCGTTTAGGGCATCTCTGATCAAATCTATGGCCTCTATAGCCCTCATTAGACCAAGGGATTCCAAAGCTTCGTGTTTTGTCAGTCCACTCTTGTCTTGCAATGCAGCTTTTATCAACGCTGGAATCTTTTGCCGCATATTTCGCGCAGCAATCTGATAGCATGCTTCGTGCTTTACCACATTGTTGTCATCATTTTCCAAAACCCATTCCATGAGATCTGCAACCTCAGTAAATATTGGATCGTCATTGTTTCTATTTTCAGCTATCTCGCCTGCAAGCCAAACTGCATCCCATCTCTTTGATTCATCTTTTTCGTTCTGTATGATTTGTTTGCAACTGGTCAGTCTTTCCACAACTGGAAGCTCTCTGATATTATTATCATCGAAAATTAGCAGAGCCAATTCCATTATTGGAAATGGTAAAATACTATTAAACTGTTGTGCCCAAGTGTGGAAATAGTAATATACTATGCTTGTAAAACACTGGTGTAATGGCAGGCCTTGATAGGCTATTGGCAAAATCACTAGACTCAGTAATTAGAGAAAATCTTGGTGATAAGACAATACGAAGAATTGAAGAAAGATTGTTTGAAAAGTATGGAATTTCACTTACACAATCTATTGAACAATTCCAAAAACTAGATGCCGTATTACGTGAATTCTTTGGCGCTGGTGCAGACGGACTTGAACAAAGATTTCTCAAAAACGTTTGCGAGATCAAAGTCACAAACAGTGAGAGCTGGATTGTAATTGAGAATCCAATGTTGACCAAAATTATTCTGGAATCATTTGGTGATGATGATAAGAAGAAAATACTCGCTACACTAAATGGCGAATCCATGATCATTTCTCAAATAATTGAAAGATGCAACATTCCGCAAACATCAGGTTACAGAAAAGTAAATGCCTTGATTAATGATGGATTGTTACTGGCTGCGGGCTATGTCACTACACCAGATGGCAAAAAAGTCACAAAATACAGATCGATATTTGATAATCTCAAAATCGATATTATCAAAAACAAAATATCTGTGACATTGCATCTGCCAAAAGACGATCTGTATAACAGCTCGATTCTGGCAGTCTGTTCAGCAAGCTAACCAATTATTATACGATCTTTTAGGATCAAGATATTAGGTACTTTGACATTACCATAACTGGAAATGTCGTGGTCAATGCAAGGGATTATTTCCAAAAATAAAAATTCAAATCAGCTAGGGTACGTGTTAGTATTAATTTCGGCAACTCTTGCCGCCTTGGTTCATGTTCTGGCAAAACCGATGCTGGATGACCAAACTGGCTTTGAAATTCACCCAGTAGCGTTAGCTGCATGTGTCTATATAATAAACGCAGCATTTTTTACACCACTTGCAAAAAAAACACAGCCTATTGCAACAATAGATAGAAAGAACCTCATGCTTTTGTCAGTTATTGGGATTCTTGAAGTAACTGCACTTATCACATATTTTTTTGGGTTAAAGGAGTCGACTGCCACAAACGCCTCAATTTTTAGCAACGGCGAAATAGTTTTCTCACTTCTGATCACGATGATTCTTTTCAAAGAATCCCTTCACAGAAAGGAGATCGGTCCATTTGTGATGATAATGCTTGGAATGATGATCTTGCCAATAGCATACGATTTTTACGCCAATGGGATGTTGCTAACCGGCCTCGTTCTTGGTGACTTACTAATTATTGCCTCTGGGGTTCTTTATGCATTAGATGTAATGCTTTGTAGGTATCTAAGCGACAAAATTGACTCCAAAAGGATTACACAGATTGTATCGTTCATATCTGGCACTTTTGCTATTGTCGCACTCATTGCGTTTCATATACCATTTGATATACAACTCGTGAATCTGGGCTCGATTGCACTCTTTGCTATAGGAGGAACGGGGTTGGCTACGATGTTGTTTTTGATATCGTTACGGCTTCTTGGAGGCGTGAGAACCGTACTGTTGTTCTCAACCAACTCTATAATCGGTGTAATTTTTGCAGCGATCATGCTTAGCGAAACAATATCGACCATAAACTGGATCTCAGTCGCACTCACATTTACAGGCGTATATCTTCTAAGGAACAGATTAGGCACAAAACATGACGAGCCGTCACGAAATGATCAGCTGATGCGTTCTACATGATTTTCACTACTAAACAAACATTAACATTACTTTTACTAAAATTTAACAGATTTTTGAATTTTTACATTTTGATATGTTAATTTGAACAAATTTTTGGCTAATTTACGATCGTTGTTATATAATTTAGAATCGTAACATTCTCGATTCGAAAGATGTAAGAGAAAAATAGAGTGTCCAGGCGCATCGTTGGGCCAGCAGCAAGTAATCAACTTGTCATCTCTTGCAGACACAATGGTGTCAATTCGGATTCTGGCCGATGGAGGCAGGGGCACTCTCCCCCTCGTTGTTTTTGAATTTTCCTGTATTTTTTGTCAACAAATAATCAATGTCGAAATTTAAATCGGACGTATTTGTTGCAAACTTTATTGTGTCAAAAATCCAGATGACAAAAAACGGTATTGTCTGTCATGTTGACGGCAAGGTTGTGAACTTGGATCCAAGATCTGCAATACCACAATGTGTTAATTTTGTTTCACACGCCCACACTGATCACTTGCCAAACAATAAGAATGCCACCATTCTGACGACAAAGGAAACTAAGGAAATAGCCACACTGCGAGGATATGAAATGTCAAACCATGTTGAGTCGTTAGATGACTTTCGACTTTATGACAGCGGTCATATACTTGGATCAAGGGGTGTTCTTTTCGGTGATGTGTTTTATACAGGCGACATTTGTAGCAGAGAACGCGGTTTTCTGAAAGGAGCAAGCATACCAAGATGCAAAATATTGATCACTGAATGCACTTTTGGAAGGCCAGAATTTATATTTCCACAGGTAAGCGAGCTTGAAAAAAGAACCAACGAAATAATCTCTGATATGTATCATAAGGGAAAACCAGTTCTGTTACTCGGTTATCAGCTTGGCAAGGCACAAACACTTTCACACTTATTTGGACACTGGGAACCAATGTACTATCATGATTCGGTCAAAGAAATGAATGATCTCCATAGGAGGCTTGGAATTCCACTAAAAGAAGGATTAGGGCATTCACAGGCTGAATCTGTGGGACTTTTGGATAAAAAACCATGGGTTATGGTCTGCCCGTTAATGTCTGAAAATAATCCCTTCATAAAACAAATGAAATCACGGTATGATGCAGTGACAATAGGTTTTTCCGGTTGGGCAAAAACGTCGATGCAGTATACCAGAAAAAACGATTACTCGATACCTCTAAGCGATCACTGTGACTACAACGAACTCATCAACCTAGTAAAAAGGAGTGGAGCAGAAAAAATCTACACTATCCATGGGTTTGTCGATGAGTTTGCAGCGGATCTTGTCAAATTGGGATTTGATGCGCATCCGCTACGTGCAAACTCACTTGATATCTATCTCTAAGCAGCATATTGGATTTTTGGCTGAAAATCAAACTTAACTTTAAATGAGAATTTGGAGGCGGCTCATCTGTGTCTACTGAATCGCTAAGAAAAGACCATCAACTAATAGAAAAAGTAGTCAAATCAATGGAAGTCACTTTACAGCTACTCAGTCAAGGCAAAAAGATACCGGAATCAATTCTTATGCCAATAATAGACTTTTCAAAAAACTTTACAGATGTGTGTCACCATGGCAAAGAAGAAGAATCACTTTTTCCAGCATTGGAGCACTCAGGAATGCCAAGACATATGGGTCCAATAGCCGTGATGCTAATGGAGCATGAAATGACTCGACAAATTGCAAGCCGAATGGAGGAATCTGCAAAAAAATACCTCAACACAGGCACCACACAAGAACTAATTTCTGATATTCAAGAATACATAGAACACATATCACAACATCTATGGAAAGAAAATAACCGACTTTTCATCATGGCTGAAATGAGATTACAAGAACACACAGAACAGATTAACAAAAATCTGACGAGGGTAGAAAAAGAAAAACTATCGAGTCTTGGCAAAACCCGCGAAGACTATGAAAAACTCGCGTTAGATTTAGAACAAGACATCACTAAACTATCATAAAAGAAAAAATAAAGATGTGGATTTATTCCACAATTACTTTACCCGTCATCCACGGGTGGACGATACAAAAGTAGTCATATTCACCCACATCATCGAAGGTATGTTCGAATGTTTTGCCTGCCATGAGTATACTGCTATCAAATGTACCGTCTGGTCCTGTTTCGGCTGAACCACTTGTAACGGTATGCGCTGCTGTATCATCATTTGACCATGTTACTGTACCGCCAACTCCAATCGTAACAGTACTTGGAATGAAACATTCAGATGTTTCTTCACAACCTGGTACTGAAGATCCGCTTGGAATTGATACCTCAGCTGACATTACAACTTCTGATTCTTCCTCCACTGCTGGCTCCTCTTCCATCACTGGAGCTTCCTCCATCGGGGATTCTTCCTCCACTGCTGGCTCCTCTTCCATCACTGGTGGTTGTGGAGCAGGTGGTGTTGGTGTCGGCGCTGGTGTCGGGGGAGTTGTTGGAGTCGTTGGTGTTGGAATCGGTACAATTGGTGCTTTACTTGTCGCTGAAAACGACATGGCAAAAGCAATCAACGCAACGGTGATTCCTATTGAAAAAGCAATGCCGAATTTATCTGCGGCTGTCATGTCGTTTGTGGTATTTTCACGGTAAATAAAGCTAATCAAAACATGAATCAAAACCTACCAATTATCGTTTTGTAACGTATGAAGTATTTTTTTGAATAACCTTGCGTGTTTTTATTACAAAATTCTCTAAACCATTAAAAATATCTTCAAAATATCTTCTTGGGTTTTGCACTATCTCGTCGAATTCAAATGACTCGTCATGTTTTTTGTATTGCTTGACTGTATATGTGATCTTGATTGTTTTTTTGTTACTCGGTTGTACGATGTAACCATGTGTTACCTTGTTTCGCAAAATTTGTAGTCTCCAAAGTCTACTGTGCTTTGTGTTCCATTTCTGAGATCTGTTTTTTATTGGCGTCGTAAAATAACTCGCAATTATTTTTTTTACGCGTCCTTGCTTTCCAGTATCTGTGAGTTGTTTTCTAATACCATGAATGTAAAATACATTATCTTTGTCAAATATCTCGAACTTTTCATTTATCTCACGTTTTATCACATCGATTACACTTGATGCAAAAAACAAAAATGAATCAATATTTGCTTCAAGCATCAAGCGGTCACACACTGACTGTGGAACCTTGTTTGGGATTTTATTCAGAAAATGTTTTGCTAATGTAAGCTTGAACAAAACTGGATCCTGGCTCAGATATTCTATGTTGATGGTATCCTTCATTTACAATATTGTTTATTGCAATTTGGATTAAAGTTATTTATTGTTACTAAAACGTAAATGCATCCTTTAACAAAAGATGGAGGTCTTCTTTTAGATGATCATCATTCAGACTAAGTTTCAGATTTTCTAATAATGTTTCAATTATTACACACTGATTTTTTGAAAACTGATAATAACATTCAAGAACATCTTCGTAGGATCTTGCTTTTTTGTACATCTCCCAAAAATTATCAGACATTACCTGATAGTTATACAGAAAAATTCGAATTGGTTCTTGTACGCTTGCAGAGGAGTTATATCTAAGCATATTGACTAACAGCTCTTCCAACCTAGCATCTAAATTTGCTTCAAAAATTGCCTTGTAAATGTTTGATATTGCCAGGCCTAACATTAGGCTCTAAAATAAGATAAAATTATCCACCAACAATGCAAACAAATGTTTGACAATCAAAAAAGAACTGAATAAATGTACATTAGCCTTGCCCTTCAATCACACTCAAAGTCATCGTGCTGATAATGTGCCTGATTTTACGGATCTTTGATGTGATCGCCTTTTCAAGGTCTTTTTGCGTGTTTGCCTCCACCTTACAAACCACTTCATAGTATCCAAAAACGTCGTCCGCTGCCTTCACCTCTGGAATGTACTTGAGGTTTCTGATGACGTAGTAGGTTTCAGTTGGTTCACAGTGTATTATGACATATGCACTAGGCATATCCTTGCTCCTCATTTACCATCATTGTTATTGCAGATTCGATGTTTTCAATTTTTCTAAGCTTTTCAAGCACTATTTTGCGTAGTGTATCATCATTTGGAGCAGACAGCTTTACCACTATGTCATAAATCCCAAACGTTCCCTGTACCTCATATGACGAGAGATCGGCTTCTTTTAACACTGATTTTGCCTTTTCTATAATCTCAGATTCGTGGTTTAGTCTAGCGTTTATCAAAAAATATGCTGTGGACATGGTTATTCCTGTCCTTCGATTCCCATCAAAGTTAACGTTGAGCGTATTCTGTCTATTTTTCGGATCTTCCATGTGATTATTTCCCTGAGCCGTTCAACTGAAGCGGTCTCTATCTTTGCCAGAATATCGTATGCACCAAACACTCCTTTTACTTCTTTGACTCCATCTATTGGTTTTATTTGATCAATGACTTTTTGCTCAGATCCCAACTCGCAGTTGATGAGGACGTATGCTGTTGCCATCTACCTACTCCCTGCCTTGATGTGTGATTTTGTCATAAAACATCTTGATATTTGACGTATATATAATGAATCATGGAAAATCTAGTCATTTATTTAACTTTTAGGAAATAATCTAAACAATTTTTAGCTAAATTAGGCTTTTGACATACGAAGTAAACGATTGTACGCTACACCAAATCTGTGTGCCTCGTCGCGGGCATACTGAAGTATCAGCAGGCCTTGATGCTTTCTTGACATTATGACTGGTTCTTTTTTGTGTGTCACAAAGACTTCTTCATTTTTCTTTGCAAGTGACACACATGGTATTTTCATTGCAAGACTCTGCAGCGCCGACACTGCTGCATTCAGCTGGCCTTTGCCTCCATCAATGAGAATCAGATTTGGAAATTCCAAGTTTTCTGAGGCCACACGTAAGTATCTTCGCTTTATTACTTCATTAATCATTGCAAAATCATCTTGGCCATTGACGGTTCTTATCTTAAATCTCCTGTATCCTGACTTGTCTGGTCTGCCATTGACAAATCTCGACATGGCACCCACTGCAAACGATGTGCCATGATTTGAGATATCAAAACACTCTATGATTCTAGGTATGTCCTCAAGACCAAGCTCTTCTTTTAATTGAACAAGTCCTTGCTCTGATCCTTTTGATGTGATGACGTCAATATTTTTCAAAATGAGATCCAGCATCTCTTTTCTTTTTCCATAAACAGGGACAAGTATTTTGACTCTGGTTCCTGCTGCCTTTGAGAGAAGATTTTCTAACAGTTTTGCATTTTGTGGTAGTTCGTTTACTATTACATACGGTGGTATCTGGTTGCTTGTATAGTACTGATAAAGAAAATTAGAAAAAGAGTTGTCACCCACAAGATCAAAGGAAAACTTGTTGCTGTCGCGTATGACGCCGTTTATCTTCTTGAAAGTCATAACGTATGCAGTCTGTTCCATTATTTTTATTCCGAAATATTCTTCATCTGTTCCTGTGACATTTTCCATTTTTTGCCGTGTTTTCAGACTGCCTAGCCTCTGGAGAGTGCTTTTTATCTCCTGCGCACGCTCAAATTGAAGCTGTTCAGATGCATGTTTCATCTCTACTTCCAATTTTCTTGTAAATGCATGTAGATTCCTTCCTTTAAGAATTGATTCTAAATCGGATACGTGTTTGGAATATCTTTTCTGCGCTTCTTTAAATTCGCATGGTGCCTCACAGTTACCAAGATGGTATTCAAGACATGCCTTTTTTGGAAGCCTTTTACAAATTCTAATCTTAAACGCCTTGCGTAAAGAGCCGATACTTAGCAGCTTTGAGCTTCCCGTGGTGAATGGGCCGTATATTTTCCCGCCGCCTAAAAACTTGCCAGTTCTGGTACGACGTGCAACAACAAGTCGTGGGTATTCCTCATCGGTTAGTTTCAGATAGGTATAGTGCTGCTGATCCTTGAGCTCTATATTAAAAACCGGTCTGTATTGTTTTATCATGTTGGATTCCAAAAGGAATGCTTCTACTTCATTATCTGTTAGTACAAATTCAATATCGGAGATCTTTTCAACTAATTTTTGCGTTTTGTAGTTTTGGTTTTTTAAAAAATATGATCTTACACGATTTTTTAGATTCTTTGCTTTCCCAATATAGATTATTTTTCCTTCATCATCCTTCATCAAATAGATACCAGGATGCGACGGAATTGTTATTTTTCTAATATCTAATGTCAATTTATCAAGATCTTCTTTAGATATTGGCCGGTGTAGCTCTTCGGATTTGACGCAATCTGATCTGGTGTGCCGATAGCTACTACTTGACCGCCTTTATCTCCGCCCTCTGGCCCTAAGTCAACTATCCAATCTGAATTTTTTATTACATCCATGTTGTGTTCTATTACAACTACGGTGTTGCCAAGATTTACTAATCTGTTAAGGACATCAAGAAGCTTTTGAACATCTGCAAAATGGAGTCCAGTAGTTGGTTCGTCAAGTATGTATAACGTCCTTCCAGTATCTCGTTTTGCTAGCTCGGATGCTAGCTTGACTCGTTGTGCTTCGCCTCCAGATAACGTCGTGGACGACTGACCTAGCTTGATGTAGCCTAAACCTACATCGTATATTGTTTGCAGAATTCGCTTGATTTTTGGAATGTTTTCAAAAAATGTCAGTGCTTCCTCAACAGTCATGTCTAAAACATCGGCAATGCTTTTTCCTTTGTAAAGTACTGCCAGCGTCTCAGAGTTGTATCGTTTTCCTTTACACTCATCACACCTTACGTAAACGTCTGATAGAAATTGCATCTCTATTTTTTTAACACCATCTCCTTCACATGCAAAGCAACGACCATCGGCAACATTAAATGAGAACTGTCCTGGGGCGTAGCCTCTCTCCTTTGCAGTCTCTGTTGATGCAAACAGCTCTCTTATTGGAGTAAATGCTCCTATATATGTGGCAGGATTGGAACGGGGTGTTCTGCCTATTGGGGATTGATCTATTGCAATTACTTTGTCGATGTGTTCTACCCCCTCAACAGTTCTGTGTTTACCAGGCCTTTCATTGGTTTTGTAAAAATGAGATGAAAGTGATTTAAGGAGTATCTCATTTACCAAAGTCGATTTGCCCGAGCCGGAAACCCCAGTCACAGTAACTAGATATCCTAGAGGGATCTCAACTGTGATGTTTTTGAGGTTGTTTTCCGCAGCTCCTTTGATTACTATCTTACCTTTTTGCTTGCGAATCTTGTTTTCAAGGCTGATCAATGTTTTGTCTTTTAGATAATCGCCGGTGACTGATTTGTGGTTGTTAAGAATCTGTTCAACGGTTCCCTCAAAAACTACATTGCCACCATGAATTCCTGCACCTGGTCCAAGGTCAATTATCCAATCCGAATTTTTGATAACTTCTTCGTCGTGTTCTACTACAATTATGGTGTTGCCCAAGTCACGCAGCTTGACCAGCGTCTTGATGAGCCTCGCGTTATCTCTTTGGTGCAAGCCGATGGTGGGCTCATCTAAGACGTACAGCACGCCTGTGAGGTTTGAGCCTATCTGCGTGGCTAGCCTGATTCTTTGCGATTCGCCACCTGAAAGTGTGGAGCTCTGCCTATTTAATGTCAAATAGTTGAGACCTACATTTCTTAGAAATTCCAATCTTTCTATAATTTCTTTGAGAACGTCTCTTGCTATGTATTTTTCAGTTTCAGTAAGATTGATGTTCTTGAAAAAATCATAACACTCGTCAATTGAAAGATCGCACACTTCGCTGATCCCCATTCCGTTTACTTTGACGGCTAATGCTTCTGGTTTTAGCTTTTTTCCATTGCATTCATTGCATGGTATATCTCGCATGAATTGTTTGAGCCATTCACGTTTTGATTCAGAATCCGTGTCCATAAACACCCGATGCAAGTTGTTTAACACTCCTTCAAACGAGTTTGTGTATTGCCAGTAAGAGTCTGTTGTTTGTGATTCATATTGAAAATGAATCATCTGGTCTGTTCCATGGAGTATGATCTTGAGTTGTTCTGGTTTGAGCTTGTTTATTGGGGTCATCAGATCAAAGCCAAACTTTTTACCAACTGCTCTAAGCTCCTGTTTTCTAAATGAGGAAAACCTACCGTTCCAAGGAACTATGGCGCCATCAAGAATCGACTTGGACTTGTCTGGAATTACCAAGTCTGGGTCAAACTCCATTTTGACTCCAAGACCATGACATGCCTTGCATGAACCAAATGGTGAATTAAACGAAAAAGTCCTCGGCTCGATTTCCCCAATGGTGATACCGCAATATGGGCATGCGTTATTTTGTGAAAACATTTTTTCTTCTTTTTCTGATGAAATCAAAACAGAGCCTTTTGCTGCTTTGAGCGCTGTCTGAATTGCCTCAAAGAGCCTGCTTTTTTCTGCTTTTGTGGCCTTTAATCGGTCAACTACGATTTCGATATTGTGCCACTTCTGCCTGTCCAATTTTGGAAATTCATCTTCGACTTGGATTATCTGGCCGTCCACACGTGCGCGGGAGTAGCCATCTTTTTTTATTTGCTCGAAAAGCTTCTCATACGTTCCTTTTTTTCTCTGAATCAGAGGGGCAAGAACTATGATCTGTTTCTCATCAAAATCCTTGAAAATGGATTCACAAATAGACTCTATAGATTGGTTTGAGATTTTGCGACCACAACGTATGCAGTGTGGAATGCCTATTCTGGCATAAAGTAATCTCAGATAATCATAGATCTCAGTCGTGGTTCCTACAGTGGATCGAGGGTTCTTTGATGTTGTCTTTTGTTGAATTGAAATAGCCGGTGAGAGCCCCTCAATAGAGTCAACATCAGGCTTATCCATCATTTCTAAAAACTGTCGTGCATAAGCAGAAAGTGATTCTACATATCTTCGTTGGCCTTCGGCATAAATTGTGTCAAATGCCAAAGTGGATTTGCCAGACCCTGAAAGACCTGAAATCACAACAAGCTTGTTTTTTGGTATGTCTAGATTCAGATTTTTTAAATTGTGGTGTCTTGCACCCCTAATTTTCAATTTATCGTACATTTTTCTTTTCCAACTCAATTTGAATTCGTCGTAATCTGTCACGACACTCTATTGCCTTTTCAAAGTCTAGATCTTCTGCATATTTTTTCATTTGTGTTTCTGCCTCTATTGCTTCTTTGTACAGGTCATGCTGTGTCTTGTTTTTAATATCATCTAATACTGCAACTTGTTGCGGTATGGATTTTATTATTGTCTTTGGTGTTATGTTATGTGATTTGTTGTATGCGATCTGTTTTTCTCTCCTACGATTGGTTTCTTCTATTGCCTCCTTCATGGATTTTGTAGTGGTGTCTGCATAGAGTATGACTGTGCCATTTGAGTTTCTTGCAGCTCGTCCAAAAGTCTGAATTAGGCTCGTGTAGTTTCTCAAAAACCCCTCTTTATCTGCGTCCAGTATGGCCACAAGGGAGACTTCGGGTATGTCGAGTCCTTCTCGTAGTAGATTTATGCCGACTAAGACATCAAAGTCGCCAAGTCTTAGCTGCCGAATTAATTCTGTTCTTTGCAGACCTTCAATCTCGGAATGCAGGTATCTTACTTTGACTTCTTTTTTAGAAAGGTATTCTGCCAAGTCCTCTGCCATTCGCTTTGTAAGGGTAGTGATTAGAACGCGCTGGTTGTCTTTTGTGTGAATTTTTATCTCCGATATAAGATCATCCATTTGGTTCTTTGTAGGTCTTACTTCGACTAGTGGGTCAACTAAACCTGTAGGCCGAACAAGCTGCTCTGCAATTTGAAATGATTTCTTTTTTTCATACTCTGAAGGTGTGGCGGAAACAAAGATACAGTTTTTAATATATTGCTCGAACTCTTCAAATTTGAGTGGTCTATTATCAAAGGCACTTGGGAGTCGAAAGCCATAGTCAACTAGCGCTTTCTTTCTGGTGTAATCGCCACCATACATTCCATGAAGCTGTGGCAGCGTTACATGTGATTCGTCTATCACAAGAAGGTAGTCATCACCAAAAAAATCCAGAAGACAGAATGCCTTTTCTCCAGGTTTTCTTCCATCAAAATGTCTTGAATAGTTCTCAATACCTGAGCAATAACCAAGCTCTTCGATCATTTCTAGGTCGAACTTGGTTCGCATTTCAAGTCGCTGTCTTTCTAATTCGTTTAACTGTGGCAGTCTTTGTTTTAGCTCGTTTCTGATTGATTTGATTGCTTTTTGTCTTACGTCATTTGCAACAAGATAGTGCTTTGCTGGGAAGATCTTGATTAAATTCAGTCTTCGTTTTTCTTTTAATGATACATGATCCAGTACTGAGATTTTTTCTACTTCGTCGCCAAAAAGTGAGATTCGTACTATTTCATCAGAGTATGCGGGGACTATGTCAATTGTGTCACCTTTGACCCTGAACGTCCCTGGAGCAAGTTCTAAATCATTACGTTCGTAGCGAGCATCGATGAATTTCTTGATGAGCTCGCTTCGACTATACGTGCTACCTGTTTTGATAGTAGTGGCCATTTCCTCCCAGTCTTTTGGTGAACCAAGTGAATAGATACATGAAACTGTGGCTACAATTATGGTTGGTTCGCCTGAGAGCAGCATGGCTGTTGCCTCCAGTCTCATTTTTTCGATTTTTTCGTTGATTTCTGTGTCTTTTTCTATGTATGTGTCAGTTTGAGGTATGTAGCTTTCTGGCTGGTAGTAATCGTAATAGCTAACAAAGTAACCCACATTGTTCTTTGGGAAAAACTGCTTTAGTTCAGAGTAAAGTTGAGCTGCCAAAGTTTTGTTGTGAGAAATAACAAGTGTGTTTTTACCTGTGCGCGCAATGACGTTTGCTATAGTAAACGTCTTACCGCTTCCAGTGACTCCAAGCAGGGTCTGAATTTTATTTTTCTGTACTCCTTGCACAAGCTTTTCAATTGCTTGTGGTTGATCTCCCGTAGGTTCAAATTCTGAAACTAATTGAAATGTTTGTATTTGCAACAGCTACAAAATCATAGTAGTCTAAATTTAAAGGAATGTCAGTGTGAACGTTAAAGACTTGGTTAGTGTCAAGTTACCAGGGCTGCTCATCAACTAATTTGAGTTTGCCATTGATAGTCTCAAAGCCCATTATCTTAAGTGTCTCTTTCGCAGTAGGCGTGTTTCGCTCCAATATCTTTTCTGCAAGCAACTGTCTTGCATTTCTATCCAAATGTTGTCCTATCTTGTATTTACCACGTATCGTAATTGGGGTAACTTTGATTATTGCGACTTCGTCTACTACTGGCATGTCTGACAGTATCTTTTCATACCTACCTTCTGGTTGGTATTTTTCCATGAGTTTGTTTAACGCCAATGCCTTTTCTTCTCTGTTTTGTACAATGGTGCCAACTCCCTTTATTACGACGCTTATGTAGAGCGTATCTGCTTGAGAAGCATCTGTCGGGTGTGTAAAGTAAGATGGTAAAAACTCTAGCTCTTTGTCTACTTCAAAGCCCACCTTGTTGTTGTTTTTGATGTTCTCAAGCTTCTCTCCTCGAGTGTGAGAATGCATGTATATGGAATCGTTGAGGAAAACAAAATTCATTGGGATAACTTGGGGGAAACCATCTTTGTCAATTGAGCAGATTCTTCCAACATGTTCTTGGTTTAGGAACTCGACTACCTTTTGTTTCGATTTAATCTCAAGTCTGCCTAAAAGCTGCACAAATCAAAAAACCGTTTTTTTGCTATAAAATTGTGGCGGACGCTAAAACCACACAGATCAATCATACTTAATGGTTAAATTTCCAGTCGCGATTATTTAGGCATGAATTACGCACGAGTCTATAACGATCAAGCAGCAACTTCATTTTTGTTGCACTTTGTGGTTATAGTTTCAAACGGTGATGCCTGATCATGGCACAGACTACGGCGCCACTCCCACCAGCACCAGTACTTATGACGTGCTTTGGACACTGTGGAATAGGACTTGGCGCAGAATCGTATAGGCGACTATTACTGGATGTTGGAGCTGATCCGCTCAAGCCGGTGCTAAAGGACACAAAAGACGAATCAAGAATCTTAAAAAGATATGGTAGCACAATTTTGAGATTTCCTGGCGCTTACACGGGAGGAGAAACCCCACTTATTCCAAGAGCATTACTCGTTGATCTGGATCCAAGAGCTGCAAATCTTATCTTACAATCATACCCTGATCTTTTTGCACTACGTGATAAACATGTAATACATGGAGCCGGCGGAGCCGCAAGAAACTGGGCGGAAGGAAGATCAAGGTTCAAAAATGAAGTCACACAGAAATGGGATTTTACAAAACAGCTCTCAGCACTATCGCCGGAGCCAGTTAGAGGTTATACCGTTCCATTTGCAATGGGTGGCGGAACTGGGAGTTCGTTTGCATGCTCATTTATAGAATTTATCAGAAATAACACGAAGGAACACGCGACAATTGCAACATTGGGGCTTTTACCAGAGTTTGGCTGGGATCCAGTAATCTTTGAGGCTGCAGCAATAAACATAGTCATGAATCTTGAATATCAAATCAAATATTCTGACTGCTCGATTCTATTTTCCAATAAACGACTACGTGAACTTGCACACAAACATGAAAAACGCGTACAAAAAGTTCCATCCATCATCGATGACCTCCCAAAAGAACACGAGGTGGGCTGGAAGGATTACAAAGGAATGAATCTGATTGCAGCAAACGCCATCTCTATGTTTGTCGCTTCGTTTGCGCGTGAAACAGAATGGGACATGTCAAACTATAGAACATGGCTTGCGACAAAGAGACCAAAGATGGCAATTCCGTGGGTGATTCCAGTTCTTCCAGACGAAGATCAGTGGAATCTCAACCAACTCCCTGGCATGAACAAGAACAACTCTATGGATTCAATAATTGATAATCTCAACAAAAAACAGGATGCCATTCTCTTTGATATCGATGAGACCGATGTACGCAACTATGGTGGTCCTCGCGACTCTTGTTGCGCACTAGTCAAAATAAAAGGAGACTTTGACGTCAAAGAACGCGAAGTGCTCAAACGTGTAATCAAAGACAGGTTCAACATCGAAGATTCCAGAATGATATTCGTCAAGATTCCAATCATGGAAAAAGAACAGGCAAACGTGACAATCCTAGTTAACACAAAGGCAATTGGCCCGAAGATTTTAGAGATTGCCAGAGAGGCCGAAGAGTCGTGGGATGCTTACAAAGAAGAGTACGGAAAGTGGGGTCTGACTACTGAGGACTTTAAGCAGTCGCTGATGGATGTAGTACATCAATTCAGCTAAGTGGTGAGTATGTCTGACTTTACCTACCTTGAAGAACTAGCTCGACAAATCAAGGCAAATCGCAACTACCTAAATCAAATTGAAGAGGAATTAAAGATAGTAAACCTGAAGCTGCATGAGCTGCCGCTCAGGCGTCCAACAGAATCGACGTTTGCAAAAATGATAGGAACACCTTATGAAGATCAACAAGAAAACCTTGAAAAAACAAAAGCAAATCTGGAAGCAAAAAGAGACGAGCTTTCAGGCGCAGTAAAATCCGATACTGCAAAATTCATCTCCGAAATGACATCTCCAGATTTGGTTATACCGCTTGATCCAAAACCTACGTATAAGGACGGCCGAGTACAATTCCAGTACCGAAACGCCACAAAATTTCATAACCTTTTTGAATTCCTAAGTGAGTTGTTGGGCCTAAGCGCACCACTCGTAGTAAAGGATGTTCTACTTTCGTCATCTGAAGTTATAGTCAAGGTGACAAACGAGTATGAAGCAAAACAAAAATTCATCAATTCGATGAGTGAGATCCAAAAAACACTGACGATCAAAAAGAAGTAAGGCTGAAGGTAGAGCGGGGCATTAGCCTCCGAAGAGGGAACCGCAGAACCTTCAGGAACTACATTATGGTGTTACATGAACATAAGAACATGTTTGTTCGTTCTAAAACACATTTTATGTGGCTAATTTCCTATTCGTGGTAGTTTTGTGGTATTTTTGCCGTTGGTTTTTATTTATTCAAAATTCTCCACCAAATAATGCAGAACAAAAACGTCACATTCGCAATTATCGTCATAGTTAGTCCTGTTTTGTTTGCATTGCTTGTATATCCTGACTCTTTCAGCTTAAGCTGGAATCAAGGGAGAGGCGGATTCCTTTTTGCGATGGCCTTCATAGTTGCGGAGCTAGTCGGACTAAAATACATAATTTCACAAAAAAAAGTACTACTGATAATTCCACTTGCGACCGCAGTAATTGTATATCTCGTGTTACTAGAATACGGCCTTAGAGATTACATTACAAAGGGAGCAGAAGTCTACAATGTAAACCTGGTGTATTCATGGACATGGATGTGGGATTTTGTCGTAATGGGGATATTTGTGATTGCAGCTGTAACAATTCTGTTCGGTAAAAAATGGATTAGAATAGCACCTGCTGGCCCAATTTTCTTGTGCGGAAGTGCAATCATACTCTCACTGGATGCATTTTTTCCATACGACACACTGGGGCCGCTACAGTACATCGTACCATATTTGGTCAAAGCAAACGTCTGGGTAATTAACACATTTGATCTTGGTTTCGCAATTGCAAGAGACAATCTGATGTTTTTGAGAGGCGAGCATGGCTCTATGGCACTTCAAGTTTTTTGGCCCTCGGCAGGGGTTCACAGCGTAATAATTTACTCGCTTGTCATGATGGCATTTTTGCTAAAAATGAACATTCCACCAAAGCGCAAGGCTGCATATTTTGCAATTGGAATAGTAGGAACAATTGGTGTAAATATGATAAGGATATTCTCGCTATCGCTTTTCGTTCTCAAAGTATCAACGAATCCAACTGAATTTGAAGAGTTTCATGGAATTGCAGGCGAAATAATGTTTTTACCGTGGCTTTTCGCCTATCTTTTTGCAGTTACAGCTATAGAAACAAAGAGAATGAAAAAACAGGTAGCTTAGAAAAAATTAGTGATTGAGCTTTGACCTTCCAAGTCTGAGAGCTCCGATACACGCACACCTAGTCTTCTTACTTCTATCTTTTGATCAGCTAAGGCTTCTTCTAACAACTGCGTTGAAGTTTTTTTAAGCTCATCTATGTTAAATGTGGGGTTTTTCAGCATTTTTGATTTAGTTTTACTTGACAGGTCTGATTGGACGAATTGAATGCCCACGGATTTGAACATTTTTTTATGCCTTAATATGGTCTGATGCAGATCATCGCATATTTCATCTAAGATGTGAGATAGTGACTCAAAGTCTTTAGAGTCTTCCTTTAATGTCACAATTCTAGAAAACTGAATTGCTGGTTGTCTTTCAGCTACGGGTTGATCGTCAATACCTCTCGCAGCGTTGTAAATGTATGATGATATTCTGCGACCAAACATCTTATTGAGTGTGAACACATCGAGGCCCCTTAATTCACCAATTGTTTTGATGTTCATTTCAGCAAATCTGTCGGCAGTAACTTTACCTATTCCTGGAATGTCGCTTACTTTGAGTGGATTTAGAAATGATTCTACGTTTTGTGGTTCAACAAATGTCAAGCCGTCGGGTTTTTTGAAGCCTGACGCAATCTTTGAGATAAGTTTGTTTGTGGAAATTCCAATGGAGCACGTCATTTTAACTTCGGCCCTGATCTGGTTTTTGAGTTGTTGGGCTAGATGTGTAGCTTTTGCGAAATTGGATTCAGTCCTTTTTGTCACGTCTAGGTAAGCTTCGTCCTTTCCTACATATTCGAATACATCGGCATAACTTTTGATTATCTCCATGGTCCTTTGCGAGATATCTGAATAATATGTAAAGTCTGCACCAAGGAACACGGCGTCTGGAATTTGACGCAATCTAGTTTTGGCAAATCTAATTGGCATCCCAGACCTTACGCCAAATTTTCTTGCGATATAGTTTGCAGTGGCTATTGCACCACTATCTCCACCACGATCAGAAAAAATACACACACAAACAGGTTTGGTCTTTAATGATTGATTTCTAATTTCTTCACATTGTGCAAAAAAATAGTCAAAATCGATGTGGAAAACGATTCTTTCGTTCAACATATTTTATTTATCAAAAATCTTTATTACAATATCGGAGTGTATGCTCTAAATACAATATTAGCTGTTGATAATTATGGCATATCCGCTGTCATTGGAGCGAGATGGAATTAAGATCATGCCACATTTAATGGAAATTGATAAAATGTATTACTGTCTTCACAACGAAAAGATTCTCCTAGTCTTCAAAGATGAACAAGAGTTTCTTAACTGTTATGAAATAGAAGAAAAAGAGATTGTAGAAAACGTGAAAAATTGTAAGAATCCTGAAGAAATTGAAAAAGCAATCGAAAATTATCTGAAAAATGCAAGGTCTCAAACTTAAAATAAAAGCTAAAGGGCAAAAACAACAACTAGGTTACTATGAGCGAGCAAGACAAACCAACTGAAGCCGAAGAGATATTTGCAGAATCACAAAAGATCAAAGATCCACCAGAGGATCAGACAATCTCAGAAGGCGAAAAAGCTTATGATGATGATAGCGCAAAAAGGACTCGTGATGTTATATTTGTTGGCACAAAACCAATCATGACTTATGTTACTGCCACGCTGACGCAACTTTCAACTCAACCAGTCGTAACCATAAAAGCCAGAGGCCAAAGAATCACACAAGCAGTGGATGTTTCACAAATGATAGTAAAACGTATGAATACTGTAGGGTATGCGATAAAAGATGTTAGGATTGCTTCTGACTCACTTTTGTCACAGGACGGAAAAACAAGAAATGTCTCCACCATAGAAATTGATATTACAAAGGCATAATTATTTTAGAATCGCCCTAGTTGGGGGCATAATAATAATTGCTACGCTCATACTATTTCAGAATTTCAATTCGTGTCCTGCAAAACAATTTTCAATTATTGACGAAATTGTAGAGTATGAAAGGACACTTGATCCAAATATCTGCATTTCAATTGCAGAAAAAATTGATAGACTAAATAACGAATGCAATTCTGGCCTAGAAACTCTTGACTGCGGCTAAACCACTTTTAAAATAAAAGATACACCAAAATAAATCAAGGCTGCATTTATTACAATCATGCATATGCGATATCTTTTGTCTGAAAGAAATTTTTTCCCTTTTGATGATAGAACTGATACGAAAAAAAGCCAAGCATAGTCCATCCAAATATGCATCCCAAGCATGACTAAGGTTCCCCAAACTGTCCACAGAACAAGCGCATCAGAGATAAGCTTAATTCCAATCGTGAACCACCAAATCAGAAAGAATGGATTGAGGCATGTGAAAAGCACGCCTGTGGCAAATGCACTGTATTTTGATTCTTTGATCTCGTTAGTTCTCATAGTGGAGTAAATCTGGATTGCTGCGAAAGCAAAGATGCTTAATGCCCCCAAGATTGCTACTGTGACTCTGAATTGTGGAAATGCCTCCAATGAAAAAACACCAAGACCAAGAAGAACAACAAGTGGCAGCTCAACGATTGTGTGGCCTGCCGCTACATACAGGCCTGAGCGACTTCCTTGTTTTAGCGAACTAGAAACAGTTGCAATAAAAAGTGGTCCTGGCGCCATGACGCCAGAAGCAGAAATGACTATTACTGCTGCAAAAAACCCAAAAAAATCCTGCATTTGTTAGTGCAGCTAACCATACATTGATTCTCTTAGTGCTCGTGTTTCTTTTTCTGTCTGCTTGATCTGTTTTTCTGCTATCTCTGCCTGTTTTTGCATCATAGTAAGATCGCAGGAGACTCCTGGTAAAAGCTTTGACATTGCCATGCATAGATGGGCACTTGATTTGAAATCTGGACCTGACTCGTCGACGTTAACTAGCACCACTACAACATCTTGGTTATTTAGCATGCCTTCGTTTAACAGTGCGCCTGGAATTCCAGGAATTGTGCCATTTTGCAGAACTGTCATGTCTGCTTGCTTTATTTTATTGCGTGCATTATCTGTGCTTCCTGCTGCAATCACGACATCTTGACTAGTGTCTGGGAATTTCATTGGAGAGCTGCTTACTATTAGGTTGCACTTGTGCTTTCTTGCCCAGCTTAGCATCATCTTTGCAATTGCACGATGGTATGGCTCATTGATAGTAAGATATGAAGTAAAAATTGATACCTTGAGTATGTCGTTGGCAAAAATCCTTGTAGCATAATTTGGCGTACCATCTTTAAGTATTGTCACCGTTGGGAAATCAATAGAATCAACAAAACCGACAAGATCGTATTGAGACGTATGCATCAGTGACTCGCTTGCAATTGCACTCGTAAAGCCAATGGAAGGAAAGCCATCAATCAAGTACCCACCTTCGATGTTGACTGGTTTTAACTCCTTTACCCAAAGGCGTGGCAGCATACATGGATTAACCACAAATCACTGATATACTTTACAGTGCTACGATTATTTGATTTTGGACAAAAGTGTGCTGTAGATGAATGGAAGCACAGTGGTTATCTCTGCATGAATGGTGGTTTGCTTGGCGTCTTGTGTCACTTTTCCCCATGATATTGCCTCTCTTACGAGTGCACCACTCAAACTACCATCGAATTCTTGTGCTGTAGTGATGTATACTGCATAATCGAGGCCTTCGCGGTATTGATTCCACCAAAGTGTGTGATGTTTTGATATGCCACCGCCAAGCATGAGTGCACCGGATTTTTTTGCCTTGAAGACCATTCCAGATAATGTGTTTGCGTCTTCTGTCATGTTCAGCTTAAAGTCAGTATGCTTTTGTGAAAACAACCAGATCTGACTACCTACTGCACCATCCATTATACCTGGAACTATCACGGGTATGTTGTTTTTTTGTGCCCAATAAAGGAATGAATCCTCGCCAAGCATCTTACCAATTTCATTTGTAATGTCTGCCGTTGACATTTCTTTTCTTCTTTGCTTGTATGCATCTTCTAGGATCTGCTGCATTTTTTCTTCGATGAGTGGGCCATAGCTTTCCATTGGAACCAGCACATTGCCTAGTCTGTGAATGTCTTGGTCTGCAAGCTGAGCGTCGTCCATCGTAAATGAGCCTTCTTTATAGTTTGAAAAATGCCTAGCTATGTCGTGATCCAACGCACCACACGTAGTTATTATGACATCAAACCATTTTTTTTGTGTCATATCTTTTATGATGCCACGAATACCTGTTGAAACTATTGCGCCAACAAACGACAAAAACCTAAGACAATTCTTATCTGAGATCATTGTAGAGAGAATTTCTACACCGTCTGCAAGGTTTCTCGATTCGAATCCTCCGGACCTTGCCATCTGCTCAAAAATTTGTGAAAACGTTGTTTGCTCTGTAATTGCAAAATCTTTCACTGGGTTTCCAGGCTCTATCATAATGTTTTCAAAATATTTCGAATATAAAATTGTCTGCAAATTATTTTACGATGATGCAGTCAATGGAGGGGAAGATGATGACAAGATATTTGGCAGATCCGGAAACGACACACTAGGTGTTCAGGAAACGACCAAATCCTGGGGGTCATGGCAACGACTATGTTAACGGCGGCTCAGAAACGGACAAATACCATGGCAGCCAAGGGCAAAACACCTTTGAGAACCGTGAGGACATAAAGCCAAAGATCTACGAAGACGACTAACACACACAAAGACATACAAGACGACGAATAAGCCATTAAGAAAAATACGTCTTGTCCTTATATCTGCGAAACCTGCTTTTCTTATAATCTGAAATCTGGAACGACGAGACGATTGATGCTTGACTGTGACCCAATACACCTAGTTTTGGGATCATGACTTGATCTCTTTCTTTAAGATCTACTATGATGCTTTGTCCACCAAATTTTCTATTCGATACATTTGCCGCCAAGATGGGAATCCTGTTCTCAAGGGAACGTGCTTGGACATAGATGTGCCACGGCTTGATTCCACGCTTGACTATTCTGCTTGGCGAAAGTAGAATATCTGCACCTTTTTTTACCATGGTCTCAGCAACTCCTGCAAAAACCATATCGTAGCAAATTATTATGCCGACATTCACCTTCTTGGTTTTAAAAACTTGAGCCTTCACTCCAGGTTTTATTTTGAACCGTTCATAGTCAAAAGGGTGAATTTTTTCCTGCTTGCCTATTATCTCGCCACCTTCAATCAGTGGCGCTGTTATGTGGTAGTCTTTTCCATTCTTTTCGTAAAATGCACCAGGTACAATAATCATGGAATAATCCTTTGAAATCTTGGCAAAATCAGAAAACTGCGCGTCGAAATCTAATATGATATTGTCTTTGAGCCATTGCTCAGGCAAGCACACTATGTCTGTCTCTGTTTTTGCTAGCTTGAGCATGACCTTTGAGACTTCACTCATTGCCTTGGCATTCGATCCGTACTGCCTTGTTTGAATTATGCCGGCCTTGATCACTGTCTATCATTGATACTGCCTCATTATAAGCGGATTCGCTCTCAAATTTTTCATAGCATTACAAGAATTATTCCGCTGGTCAACTAAACTTGGCAATATTTGATTAACAAACCAGATCTCAAAGAGTATCCATACTTTGGTTCATATCAAAAAAGTAGAGATTTTCGGTTTTAAATCGTTCGGCTTTACGAATACAGTAGTGGGTTTTGAACCAGGATTAGTATCGATCTCAGGACCAAACGGTTCTGGTAAAAGCAACATACTTGACGCAATTATCTTTGCCTTGGGTGAAAACCGCCCTAAGGTCATGAGGGTGGACAAGCTCAGATCACTGATTCATGATATTGAAGGCTCAAGACGAGGCACAAAAATGGCGCGAGTAAGTCTACACTTTGATAATTCGGACAGAAAGATTCCAGTGGATACCAACAATGTGGTTATCACGCGTGAAATGGATGAACACGGCGAAAACGTCTATTATCTGAATCAAAAGCAGACAAACCGAAACCAGATCTTGGATTTGCTGGAAGTCGCAAACGCAAGCCTCACACAACTAAATGCCGTCCAGCAGGGAACAGTTACAAGAATATCAGAATTTACTGCTGAAGAGAAAAGAACGGTGATTGAGGATCTAATAGGTCTTGCATATTTTGATGAAAAAAAGGCCGAATCACTCAAGCAGCTTGATGACGCAGACAGGCGCCTTGAAGTGGCTTTGGCAAGAATGGATGAAATCAAAAAAAGAATAGACGAACTTGAAGCGGAACGAAACCTAAAGCTTAGGCACGATCTGATAAACCGTGAAATAGGCAGGCTTCATGCAATATCTGCTTCAAACAAAATGAAAGCGATCCAATCTGAAAAAATATCAAAGGAACGCAGCATACACTCGCTTGTATCTGAGGCAAAACGCCTAGATGAGGAACGGGCAGCAATCAAAAAAGAGATCTCGGTTCTAGAGTCACAAAAGTCGTCATTTATGGCAGAGGCAAATGCATACAATCAGGCAAAGGCTGCAATAGATGCCGACCTAAGCGCCGCGATGCAAATCTACGAGTCGGCAAACACCGAAGCAATCACAAAAGCAAGAAGGCTTGAGCAAATTCAGGCAAGGCTTCCACAAATAGCGTCTGATCTGGGCCTACTCCACCAAAGCAGAGCTTCTATCGAGACACAAATGGCAGAGCTAAAAGAAACTATTGCAAAAATCAGGGAGAATAAAAACCAAAGCACAGTCCTACTCAAATCGATTGATTCGGAAACTTCTCAGGTCTACAAACATCAATCACAAGTAATTGCACAAAGAAAAGAAATAGATAACAAGATCAGCGGCCTCACTACAAAACTCAACACCTCCAAAGTAACTCTGGCAAAACTCGAATCCGAAATTAATGACACTAAATCAAAAATCATGACCAACAAGGCAAAACAAACGGAAATAGTGAGAGAATCTGCAAAACTTGAGCAGCTAAAAACAAAACTTGAATCAATCCGTAACAATCACAAGGATGCAATAACAGAGCTAAAGGCAAGGATTGCAGAGCAGGAAAGCAGGAAGGTAAAAACCGAAAACGACATAGAGGAACTTACACTCATCTTGGAAAAGGCTGCAAAGGCTGCAGCACAATACGACGCAAAGATCCGAGTAGTCAAGGGATTGATGCATGAGGACTATTCCATCGCAAGCCTCAAGGAACATAGCTCAGAACTTGGCATAGAGGGGCTCGTATATGAGATGATTTCGTGGGATAAAGAATATGAGCGCGCCGTGTTGGCAGTTGCATCGGATTGGATCAAGTCATTTGTGGTAACAGATTTTGCAACACTTCTCAGCTTAGCCGAAATTGCACGTGCAAAAAAACTACCCAAACTGAAAATTATACCACTTGAAGCAATTCCTAAATTCAAAACGTCGTTACCGTCTGACTCTGATGTCATTGATGTGCTTGCAAATTTTGTTAAATGCGATGAACGATACACCGTACTAAAGACGTTCCTATTTGGCAATGTGTTGTTAGTAAAGACACGTGAAGCCGCACTACGTCTTTCAAAAGAAGGCTACAAGACAGTCACGCTGGAAGGAGAATTCTTTGAATCAAAGGCAAGTGCAGTCATAATCGATATCAATTCAAAGATATCGAAGCTGACAAAAATAATTTCGATGAGTACTTCAGTTGAAGGCCTCCTCCAATCAATCAACTTACTAAAAAAATACATACAAAAAAAGAGATTTACAATCAAAAAAATTGACACTATAATTTCAAACTATAAAAGCCGACTCTCGATTTCTGAGACAGGTCTCGCAAATGCTGATTTTAATTACACAGATCTAAAAGTAAAACTCTCCACATTTGAAAAAACAAAACACCAATTAGAGTCAAGAATAACACATCTTGAGAGGCATCTAGATAAACTCACTACAGATTTTGCAAAAGAAGAATCAAACATCGCTTCCCTTGAACAAAGGATCGTTTTAATGCATGAGAATTATGTGGATGGCGAGGACGCAAGAATTGCATCGGATCTTGCAAGGTTGAATGAAAAAAGAACTGAATTGCTTGCAAACCAGTCTGCAATCATAAGCGAGCTACGTGATAAAGAGGCACAATTTGCAACCCTTTCTGCTCAAGAACTCGGTGAAAAATCAAAGATGCGCAGCTTGCATGAAGAACAATCTTCGTTAAATCATGAAAAACGCGAGATTGAATCTCGTCTTAATACGTTGGCAAGAGAAAAAGAACAAGCAAATCAAAATCTCATCAAACTAAGAGAAAAAGAGCAGGAACTCATTGCTACCTCAGGTACTTCAATCTCGAAACTTCAGGAGTTTGACGAAAAACTCACTCAGCTAAATGAGCAGGAGCGTACATATACAAAAGAGATCAATGCACTGGAACGTCAATCTGATTCACTTGCACGAGATATCCGCGATTTGGCAGAAAACGAAGCAAAAATACTCAAAATACTGGAAAAATATGGTTACGAAGAGATCACAGAGGCATTCGAGGTAGACTCGATGCTTTCTGCCTTGGAATCTGAAATGAGCTCACTTGTTTCAAAATTGAATGCGACAGCACCTGAGACATATGTAGAAGTTTCAAGCGGATATCGCTCAATGTCGGACAGAAAGAACGAACTTGAAGAGGAAAGGAATGCAATTGTCAGGTTTATAGAAGAAATCGACAAGGACAAGCGACAGACATTCCTTGAGGCTTTTGACAAAGTAGACAAAGAGATCAGAGATGCGTTCCACACTATGACTGGAGGAGAGGCATGGCTCGAGCTCCAAAACGAGGATGACATTTTCAACTCAGGAATATCATATCTCATTCAATTTCCAAATAAGCCGAAACGAGAGTCGTCGTCGATTTCAGGTGGAGAAAAAACACTTGCCGCAATCGTGTTTGTTCTCGCACTTCAAAAATTAAAACCGTCTGTTTTCTACTTGTTTGACGAAGTAGACGCACACCTTGATGCCCCAAACTCTGAAAAGCTAGCGAAGATAATTGAGCAGCGCTCTGAAGGAAGCCAGTTCATCATGGTTTCACTAAAGGATTCTGTAGTTCAAAAGGCAAAACTCATCTATGGTGTCTATCCAAAAAATGGCGTATCACACGTAGTTACGTACAAGGACAAGCGAATGCCTTCAATTACCAGCTAATCGGATTTGAAGCAGGCAATTTTTCTATTTCCTACCTGCTCTAATTTCGGTTCCGACTCGCATTTGTCAAAAGCATAAGGGCATCTTGCCCTAAACCTGCAACCAGAGTATACATCTATTTTGAGCGGTTCGTTGATTCTGATCGTCTTCTCTTTATTCAAATTCTCTGGGCTTGGTTCTGATACAGCATCAAGAAGAGCTTGTGTGTATGGATGCATTGGTGAAAGTAGCACATCATTGATTGGACCGATCTCGACTATTTTACCTAAATATAAAATGGCTATGGTGTTTCCGAAATATCTAGCAGTGGCCAAATCATGTGTTATGTAAATAAAGGAGATCTTGCGTGTTTTCCTTAGGTTTTCCATCAACTCTAAAATTTCTGCACGTACAGAAACATCAAGCATCGACACTGGTTCGTCAGCTATGATCAGTTTTGGCTTTAGGATTAACGCTCTTGCAAGGACAACCCTCTGTCGTTGACCGCCAGACAGCATGTGGGGATATTTTGTCATTATCTCTTCGGCAGGCTCTAGTTTTACTTCGCGCAAGACGTCTATTACCATCTGTGTTCTCTGTTTTGAGTCACTGATTTTGTGGATTTCAAGTGGTTCTGCGATTATGTCTTTGATCTTCATCATTGGGTTTACTGAATCATAGGGATCTTGGTGTACCATCTGGCATCCCATCCGTATCTTTTGAAGATCTGAATTTTTCGATGTTATTTCTGAGCCATCAAAAATTATTTTACCGTCATCTGGCTCTATTGCTCTTAGTATAAGCCTTGCAATAGTTGATTTGCCAGAACCGGATTCACCTACAAGCACAAAACACTCACCAGCATTCACAAAAAAGCTTACATCATCTACCGCTCTGACAAATGAGATCTGTTTTCCAAGCCAGTTGCTTTTTGTAAAATATTTCTTTAGTCCTTCAACTTTTAGAATCGTATGAGACAATATCTGAAATTGGGTAGAACCATATATCAATAATTATCAATAGGCGCGACCAAAGATGACACTTGCAGCTCCACGTTCTTTGCAGTAGATACACTTACCTGATGAGCCATTTTCAAAGGGAATCACGCGTATGTCGGCCATGGTCTCTTCTTTGATCTTTTCCTCACAGATTGTTTTTCCACACCAAGAAGCAGAAACAAAACAGCCTTTTTCTAAGGCTGATTTGAGCTCAGAGTATTCTGTCGCATTTATGGTTCGTTCGTCAAGTAGTTTTTTGGCTGCAGCAAACATCTCGTCTTGAATTTGTTTCAAAATTACTTCGATTTCAGCTTCGATTTTGTCTAGTGGCAGGTCGGATTTTTGCTTGTTATGTCGGCGCGCAATAGTTACTTTTTGTTTATCCAAGTCTTTTGGACCAACTTCTATTCGTAGTGGGATTCCACGCATCTCCCACTCATTATACTTGAAGCCAGGAGTGAGTTGATCACGTTTATCCACATGAACTCTTAGGCCTTTTGCTGCAAGTAGTTTTTCTATTTCGTCTGCTTTTTGTTGAACACGTTGCGCATCTTTTTCTGAATAATAGATGGGAACTATGACAATTTGAATTGGAGCTACTCTTGGCGGTAATACCAATCCTTTGTCGTCTCCATGCACCATGATCATAGCTCCGATTAATCTCCAAGACACTCCCCATGATGTCTGCCATGCATACGTCTCGACGTTGTTATTATCTAGGAATTTGATTTCAAACGGTTTTGAGAAATTCTGTCCAAGAAAATGCGATGTGCCCATTTGTAGCGCCTTTCCGTCAGGCATGATTGCTTCCATGGTAGTAGTGTATACTGCACCAACAAACTTTTCCTTATCGCTTTTTTTTCCCGTGATTACTGGAATTGCAAGTTCGTCTTGTACTGTGTTTTTGTAAATATCTAAAATTTCAAGAACTTCTTTTTCGGCTTCTTCTTTTGTGGCGTGTACTGTGTGTCCCTCCTGCCACAAAAATTCAGATGTCCTAAGAAATGGTTTTGTGGCTTTGATTTCAGCTCGCAAGGCAGTATTCCAGAAATTGATCTTTAATGGCAAGTCACGCCAACTTTGAACCCATTTTGAGTACAATGCATAAGCCAGTGTCTCAGAAGTGGGTCTGAGCGCGAGTCTGTCCCCAAGCTCCGAGTCACCAGAATGCGTAACCCAAAATACTTCTGGGTTGAACCCGGCAAAATGCTCCTTTTCTTTGCTTAGAAGTGATTCTGGAATTAAAACTGGCAAGAATCCATTCCGGTGACCGGTTTTTTTGAATTTTTCATCAAGTGAGGATTTGATCGACTCCCAGATGGCATATCCATCAGGCCTCAGGACAATGAGCCCTTTGACTGGTGCGTAGTCAGCAAGCTCTGCTTTGAGGACAACTTGGGTGTACCATTCACTGAAATCGTCTTTTTTTGATACTGTGATGCCAACACTTTCTTTGCTCAATCTGCTACATTGCCAGAATTTTGACTAATGAGCTTTTCTTATTTGCTCCAAAGTCATACTCTAAGAGTTTGTAATAATGTGGTTCGTTTAAATGATAAATACTGTGCGATTTTCACATGAAGACAAAAGTAACTGCAGTCGTTGCAGTACTACTTTTTGCAGTAACTCCACTGGCATTTGCAGACAAAAGCGAAAAACACGCTTTTGCATCTGCCTTGGAGGAGACTCTTGGGCATTTTCATGCACTTGAGCTCAATCTAGATGACGACAACGCAGAGCTTGCAATAGTTCACGCAACACATCCGATTGCAGAGCTGTATGACTCGATGAAAGCAGAGTTGCAAGAACATGATCCAGAACTTGATGTAAGAATGCGAGAAACACTCACAAACCTGCGCGTAAATACCGTTGACGTAACAAGAGAAGATGCACAGGCAGCACTTGATGAGGCAAGAGCGCTTATTGAAGAAGCCAGACTCTTTGTGGTCGGTGAAGAGCTTAGCAATGATCCTAACTTCAAACTCTCTCTGATCAAAGCACTTCTTGAAACATCGGCAGCAGAATACGCTGAGGCAGTTTCAGAAGGTGAAATATCGGAGATGGCAGAGTTCCAAGATGGTTCTGCATTTGTGTGGAGATCTCAGCAGATCTTTGACGAAATAAAGGCAGGTCTTCCAGAACACGAAGTAGAAGAAATTGATGAATTCTATGCAGATTTGCGGCATGCATATGATGAGAGATCTGATCCAACTCTGGTGCAGACACTAATAGACGGCATAAACCACGAAATTGATGCGATCACCGGTAAGGACTCAGACGAAGGGCTACGTGTCTACTTTGAAAACATAGAGCAACTACTTGCTGATGTAAGTGAAGAATACGCAAACGGCAACACAGACGCTGCACTAAGCCTTGCAACAAGGGCCTATTTGGATAACTATGAATTCCTTGAGGCGCCAATTGCCATGCAAGACGAAGCACTTATGGAAGAAATCGAAATCATGATGCGTGAAGAGCTCCGCGATATGATAAAAGCAGGAGCTGATACATCAGAGATAAGTGCACATATTGATGCGATTCTAGAAAAACTAGAACACGCAGAAGGACTCATCCCAGAAGAGATTATGGACGGATCTGAAGAAGAACATGAAAACGAGTACGCAGATCTACCACCACTACAGCAAGTCGAAGCCGGAGTAGAACCAGAACATGTTGCATGCAGCTCAGGTATGGAACTACTAATCAAAAGCTCCAATAGCTCTCCTGCTTGTGTAAGACCAGCAACTGCAGAAAGACTAGTACAACTTGGCTGGGGAACTAGACCATAACTTTTATTCTATTTTTATTTTAACGGATCACCTTTACAGAGCACCTTGCCTGTGACTCTGCTTTGGAAGTTCGGGCACACAAAACATTGTATAAAATGAACATCTGATTTTAGAACTGGACAATCTACGTACTCTAACTTCATGCGTTTAAGCATCTTTGGACTTACACCTTTTAACTTGAGCTTTCCTTTATCATCCATCATGCCGGATGACTTGAGCTCTTCTTTTACGTCATCGGGGATCTTTTGTGATTTTTCGGATGTCTTTACTTCTACTTCGAACTTGTGCTCAAGCTCTTCCATGGTCTCACAAGTTTTGTACCATGATTTATTATTAGCGGTACTGCGATCATGTAATAAACTTCAACTTTTATATTGATAGGTTCTAGTCCAAAAGTTAGAAAAAATTGCTTGCGATTTTTGATGTAGAGGGAGTTCTTTTCGACGCGGAATACTTACCATTACTTGCAGAAAAGATGAACAAAGAAAAAGAAATCTGGGAGATAACACGAAAAGGCATTCAAGGTCTCATTAACTGGGAGGAGGGGCTGCAAACACGAGTAAACGCATTGAAGGGTTTAGATTATAATATTTGTAAACAAGTAGCAGACGAGTTACCAATCATGACCGGTGCAAAAGAAACATGTCGCGTTCTTAAAGCAGCGGGATGGAAACTCCTTGCAGTGTCTGGTGGATTCACTATCATGACTGACAGACTCAAAGAAGAACTTAAACTAGATCACGTGTTTTCAAATGAACTTGTCTTCAAAAATGGCAAGCTTGATGGAGTAAAAATCCACGTTACATCAGACAAGGCAAAATCAGCACTAATCAAAATAGCTGAATGGAAAGAAAAGAAAGAAAACATTGTGGTTACAGTGGATGGAGCAAACGACATGACTTTGTTTGATATATGTGGGCTCGGAGTAGCATTCAGGGCCCAAGATGTGGTAAAGGAAAAGGCCAACGTGACAATTGAAGAAAAAAATCTTACACACCTAATAGATGTAATAAACAAACATTACAATCTCAAACTACAACTGCAGACTGTTGCGTAAGTAGTCCATGGGCGATACAACATACCTGTTATTTGGACTCAGAATTCGAATGTATCGAAGGTGTCTGGCTTGACAACTTTGCCGTTGTGTTGTTGAATGTATCTATCTAGCTTCTCTAGTTGAATGCAAATTGGCGAGTCATCTTTTATAAAGCCGTAGATTTCACCATGAACTTTTTTTATTTGTTCTGGGTTTAGATTGACCTGCATCATGTCGTATTATATGACTTTAGATCATCTAAAAATGATCAAAAATTATTCGTTCAAATCACGCAAACCCGCTTCGAAGACAAGTAGATTAAATTAGAATCTAAAAATTCAGAATTGTTAATGTCAATACAAATATTCCCAGTCATAGTAGAAAAAGAAATACAAAAAGGCGACGATCTAGTCAAACTCTTTTTATCCAATTTCAAAGATCTTCAAGATGGCGACATAATCGTAATCACTCAAAAAGTAATCTCAAAACAGGAAGGTAGAATAGTTGAACTTGCTGGCGTAATTCCCTCTCTGCTTGCAGCAGGGATTGCATCTGAGTATAAAAAAGATCCAAAGCTTGTAGAAGTAATACTTTCAGAGTCTCAAAGAATAGTTAGGATGGAAAATGGCATTCTGATCACACAAACAAAACATGGTTTTGTATGTGCAAACGCAGGAGTAGACGAAAGCAACATACCACGTGGCTTTGTATCTCTGCTTCCAGAAAACCCTGACAAGTCAGCATACGAATTTATGCAAACAGTTCAAGAAAAAACCAAAAAGAAAATTGCAGTTCTCATCTCAGACACATTTGGTAGGCCATTCAGAGAAGGTCAAACAAACTGTGCAGTAGGAATTGCAGGAATCAATGCAATAGATGATTATGAGGGGAGAAAGGACTCTTTTGGTCGAATACTTCGAATTACTGCCATTGCACAAGCAGACGAAATTTGTGGAGCAGCAGAGCTTGTTATGAAAAAGACAAAGTACTGCCCCTTTGCAGTAATCCGCGGCCTTGAGTTTGAACCTTCCAGTGGAGGCATAGGTTCTCTGATTCGTAGAAAAGAAACAGATCTGTTCAGATGACGACAAAGGTTATAATTGTTGCATAAAAGATTGCAATTGGTTTGGATTACATCAATACGGAACTACACTGCCACAATACTTTTTCAAACTTTCACGTAGGTGCAGAGGAACCACCGTATGACTGTAACATAACAATACAAGAACAACTAGAAAGAGCAAGAACACTTGGTCTGCATGCGCTTTACGTAACCAATCATAACACACTAAACGGTTACCAACAAATGCTACAGTACAAAAATGATCATGCTAAATACAACAACATACAAATTTTTCCCGCAGAAGAAATTACTACCGATACGGGAGCCCATATCATCGCATATGGAATATCAAAAGAGATCAAAGCAGGATTGTCTCTAGAAGAGGTGGTAGACGAAATTAAACGCCAAGACGCAATATCATGCGCACCACACCCTTTCAGTTTGCTTGATGCGTTGCGCGAGAGAGCAAAACTTTGTGACCTGGTTGAGGTCTTTAATAGTAACAATGTGGATGTTATCTCAAATGCTAGGGCCGCTGAATTCTCTCTTGAGCACGGCAAAGTAGGTGTGGCTGGAAGTGACTCACATGTATTATCTACCCTTGGCAGGTGCATTAACGTAATCGAGTCAGAAACCAATCTAGATGATGTATTATTTGCAATGAAACATGGCAAAATTACGATAAAGCAGACAGGGTACGCAAAAGAATCAGAAACGCTTGAGCACATAAAGTACAAAATCAATAACTCAAAAGATTATCTTGCGGAATACATCCGTGAACACTATCCAAACTCTCAATGGATGCTTTCACTGCTTTTGAAGATGTACGAGCTCAATCAGAACAGCTATCTGTGGTCAATCTTGTACAAGCTAGCAGTCTATCTAATGCGGAGGATCTCAAAAAAAATCAATATACTAGATCAGGATCCGATACGGCTTCGGGATAGAAACTTAGTATGCATGCTTAGAATGGCGCTTTGACTGAACTAAAAATAAATGGAAAGTTTCTCAAAGTACTCAAGGCAGACATCACAGAGCGAAACGTTGATGCAATAGTAAATGCCGCAAATTCATATCTGCAACATGGAGGGGGAGTAGCCGCAGCAATAGTTAGAAAAGGTGGAAAAATAATCCAACAAGAAAGCAACAAGATTGGTTATGTGCCTGTCGGATCAGCTGTGATGACAACTGCAGGCAAATTACCTTGTAAAGCAGTGATCCATACTGTAGGTCCAAGAATGGGTGACGAAAACGAAGATGATAAGCTAAAACAATCTATAATAAATGTGCTAAGATTAGCAACTCAGCACGGCTTCACAACAATTTCTATTCCGGCGATAAGCACAGGAATCTTTGGTTTCCCAAAAGATAGATGTGCCAAAATACTGATTGGTCAATCAAAACAATTTTTACAAGAAGAACGTACTTCGCTTAACACCATCGAATTTTGTTTATTTGACGATGAAACACTCAAGTATTTTCAAGAAGAAATGAATTTAGCTGACACTAACCCTAAATAGATTTTAATATGCAAACTATCAAATCAAAATATCGATGAGCACAACCACTAAAAAACTAGATGCTCGTGGACTGTTTTGTCCAGAACCAGTGTTCAGAACAAAAATTGAAGTAGAGAAGATGCAAGTGGGAGAGGTTCTGACAGTACTTGCAGACGATCCAAATGCAGAGGAGGACATATCGCGCTGGGTCAAACGAAATGGTCATGAGCTCTTGTCATTGCAAAAAAGAGAAAACGAACTAGAGTTTTCAATTAAAAAGGTGAAGTAAGTGGCCACCAAAGTGCTTACAGATACGGATGCCATAAAGAGAATTGGCAATACCCCACTCGTAAAGCTTGATTCATTATCAAACGACCAAAAGACATACTTTGCAAAGCTTGAGGGACACAACCCGTTTGGCTCTGTAAAAGACAGAGCTGCATACTGGATGATAAAGGACGCAGAGGAAAAAGGTAGAATAAAACGAGGACAAACAATAATCATAGAGCCAACATCTGGAAACACCGGAATTGCCCTCACGGGAATTGCAAATCTTCTTGGGTATCAGGTAGAAATAGTCATACCGGAAAAGGCAAGCGAGGAGACAAAGAAGATAATCTCGTCTCTTGGGGCAAAACTCTATGAGACAAGTGATGATCTATGTCCAAAAGTAGGTGCAGGAACAGACCAAAGTATTGCATTAGCTACTTCGATTGCGTCAGCACGACCAGACAAGTACTTTTCACCAAACCAGTACTCAAATGAGGCTAACTTCATGGGGCACTATCGAGGGACAGGACCAGAAATCTGGAAGCAGACTGAAGGCAAAATAACACACTTTTTCACAGGTGTTGGCACCGGTGGCACAATTACTGGAATTTCTACTTATCTCAAAGAGCAGAATCCAAAAATCAAAACAATTGCTGTGCAACCACAACAAAACCATCTCATTCAAGGCCTCAGAAACTTTGAAGAATCGGCAAAACCAGACCTGTTTCTAAGACGAGAGACTGTGGTGGATGACTGGATTACGATCACGAATGATCAGGCGTTTACTGCAGTAAAGGAAATCTATGCAAAAGAAAAGATGTTGGTAAGTCCCTCATCCGCTGCAGTGTATGCCGCAATGAAAAACTATTCGATAGATCAAGGTGTAATAGTAGGGATTTTTGCAGACGACGGAAGAAAGTTCAAGAGCCTTTATGCACAACAAAAAGTCTTCACAGAAGACGAATTTGATGCGGCATTAAAAGAGGCAAAACATCTATCAAAAATAGTGTATATGTGACGTGGCAGAAATCTAAGCTTGTATTCTATTAATCATGGCATTTAGTGAAAACGGTTTTTGAAGCATTTCTACAGATTCCGGCATAGTTCCGGGCGCTTTTAAAAGCGAATTTATGTCGTAAGCGGAGGCAAAAATTATTCGCTGGTTTGGTCTTTTGTCTAGGATCTCCTTTGCAACCTCGACACCGCTTTTTTTTGGCATGTTGTTATCAAGAAGCACTACGTCGAATGGATTCTTATCAAGTGTATCAAATTCTGACTTGGAAAGCTCGCCAGCATAGACTTCAAGGCATTCTTGACCATCTCTTGCAACTATTACTTGATGGCCATTTTTTTCCAATGCTTTTGTGTATTGTGTTGCCGTAAACACATTATCTTCTGCTACTAGTATCTTCATGGTCTATCAACTGCTTGATTTTCTCATTGATAATTTAAGATGAGTTTGTTTGTTGCATACAAACATGTTAGTTTGCGAACGTCTCAACTGGTTTTTTCGGCAATAATGGCAAGGAGAATTCAAAGGTTGCCCCGCCGTCTTTATTGTTCCTGGCTGATATTTTTCCACCATGTGCATTGATTATACCTTTGCACAAAAACAGGCCAAGCCCGTTCCCACTTAGGTTCTCCCGCTCATGTCCCTTTGTAACAAATTTACCAAAGATCTTTGGGAGTATATCTTCCGGTATGCCAAGACCTGTATCGCTTACAGACACAATCACCTCGCCTGATTTTTTGTCCAAGACGGACTTTATTTTGATTGTACCCTTTTCTGTGAACTTGACTGAATTGCCAATGAGGTTCCGTAAGACCTGCTCCATCCTTGTTCTGTCCAGATCTATTTCTACGTCTTCGTCGAGCTCTTCTATGATTTGAACATCCTTTGTAATTCCGGTCTTTAACATAGCCACGCTGTCTCGAATAAGTGAATTTATGGATGTTTTCTGCGGATACAATGCGAGACGGTTGTTTTCTATTCGTGTCACATCCAGTATGTTTGTTGCTAAATCCTGTAATTTCTTTGCAAGCGTGGTGACACCATCCCATGCTTCCTTTTGGTCTATGTCGCCTGATTGTGCAAGCTCAGCAAAGCCAAAGATTGGCTGGATTGGGCTCTTTAGCTCATGAGAAGCAATACTGATGAACTCAGTTTTCATTTTATCTAATTCTTGGAGTTTTTTGTTCGCATCGCGCAGCTCCTGAGTTTTTTCTTCGATCTCTTTTTTGAGATCGTTATTTATCTGATTAAAGAAATGTCTGAGTACAATTGCGATTATCCCTATGACTACTATGATGCCTATTTGGATGCTGAGCCAACCACGTTCATGTTCTTCGATTGCATTGATCGACTGTTCATTAAATCTCTCGATTTCGAGGCCGGTTGATTCAATTTTTGTTTGAAGTTCTTCTTGTTTAGTACTTATCTGTCTTAGCAAAAACTCATTTTGTGGCATAGTACCAAGATACTCTCTGATTGATTCTTCGAGTTCGATTTGACTTTGTTCTATGTCTGAAAACATCTCATGGATTAGCTTAAAGTTGTTGCTGTCTTGATCCGTTGGGGCAATATTGTAGCCTGTTTGTGTCAATTTTTTTGCTTGTTGTATGTTTGATTTTATGATCACATTACTTGACCAGAATTCTTCTTTGGCTGCGTCGAGATCTGCTTTACCAAGCAATGGCGCTAACTGCAACTTTTCAAAACTGCTTACTTGGTTTGCATGTTGGAACTTCATCTCACCTAAGATGTTTTGAAGCGGTTTGTACTCTTCTGAAATCATTATTATTTCGTTGCTGACTTTGGACATCTGATATGTTCCAAACAGAATGGTTACGCCCAAAAGTAAGATTATGATTCCAACCGTACCGCTTAGCTTAAAGCTAGTCTTACCAACCAACATAGTTACCACTTGGAGTTAATGTATCTCCACCACAAAGGAATTTGAATAAACAATTCTTTCTGTGGGTGTTTGTTTGAATCGAACAGACTGCTTATGCCTTGTTTTCTGTTAGGTATCGGTCCACGTCTATTGCTGCCATACAGCCGTAGCCGGCAGCAGTAATTGCCTGCCTGTATCTGTGATCGTGGACATCGCCTGCTGCAAAGACGCCTTCCACACTGGTTCTGGTATGTTCTTTTAAGATAATATATCCTTGCGGGTCAAGCTCGAGCTGTTTTTCAAAGATCTTTGTATTTGGGGTGTGTCCTATTGCAACAAATATTCCGCCTACGCCTAGTGTTGATTTTTCACCACTAATTATATCACGCAATACTGCGTTTTGCACTTTTTGATCCCCGACGATGTCCACCACTTCGCTATTCCAATGAAACACAATCTTTGGATTTGAAAACGCTCGTTCTTGCATCACTTTGCTTGCTCGAAGTCTGTCACGTCTATGAACAAGATGAACCTTGCTTGCGAATTTGGTAAGAAATGTAGCTTCTTCTATTGCCGAATCTCCTCCGCCAACTACAATTAGTTCTTGATTTCTAAAGAAAGGACCATCGCAAGTAGCACAGTATGATACACCCTTGCCACCAAATGTGGTCTCTCCTTGCAATCCGAGTTTTCTTGGAGACGCACCAGTTGCGACAATGACTGCCCTACACTCGTATTCTTCTGATGCCGTAAGAATCTTAAACGGTTTGTGTCTAAAGTCTACATCGACTACCTCGTCGTCAATTATTGTGGCTCCCATCCTTTCTGTCTGTTTTCTCATAGTTATCATGAGATCAGGCCCCATTATGCCATTCTCAAAACCTGGGTAGTTTTCAACCTCAGTCGTGTTGACAAGTTGGCCACCAGGTAGAATTCCAGATAAGATCAAAGTATCATGCCTTGCACGAGAACAATAAATCCCGGCAGTATACCCCGCTGGACCGGCGCCAATAATTATGACGTCGTATCGAGTCTTTTTTTTCTCGGACTGTGGAAATTCTTTTTCGATTACTACTGTGGAGCCGGCATCAGCCATCATATTTGAGGCTAAATTCACTCAACAATTTAAGTTAACCACTTGTCAAGAATGTTCTTATGTCTTTGACAAAGTTTTCCATATTCAATTTGTGAGTAAAGAAGATCGTGCTGCCAATGTGCATTGTGTAATCTGCAGTCGAGAAGCTCGCAAAATGGTTCACCACTGAAATAATAGAACAATACTTGTAGGCAATAACCTTCCACGATTTTCCCAAGACGATGATCGTGGTATGTCAAGTAGGCGTCTTGATATTTTTTCTTAATTAATTCTATGTTCAAACCTTGCCTATAATTTGTCATTAAATCAAGATAGTATTGACGTGGTTTTGCTGGTGCTTCAATTATGCCTGTGGTGGAAATCACTGAAGGATTTGATCCAATAAGCACCCTTCCATGGTATCTATAATCTGTCAAATCAAAAGTACAAGTAAGTTTGTTTGTAAATACAATGTGAAAATTTTCCAAACTTAGCTCTTCTTTTGGTATAAGGGAGCTGATGATTCGCTGAAATTCAAAACCATCATACAGAACTATGTTTTGAGTCTTTGCGGTGTTTAAAAATGATTCCATTTCAAATTTTATTTCCTCTTCAGTTGGCATGTGTACTTCAAACGGTTTATGAAAATCAAAGACACGAACTGAGGCAAGCTCGCGCGCAATTTCTAAATGAGCCTCAGAAAAAATGTTTTTTCTTTTCTCGACTTTAATTTTAAAAGTGCTTTTTAAGAACCGCGCTAGGCCGTCTAGATTTATCTCTGGAACCGCCGGCTCATCATAGAGAAATATCTTGGAGATCTTCACAAAGAATTAACTGCGATTTAGTTCTTTGAGCTTTGCGGCAGTCACTTCTGCTGCCCTTTTTCCTGAAAACAACATGGCGCCAAAGGTGGGGCCCATTCTTGGCAAACCGTGTGTCTCCGTCACGGACATGCCAGCAATAACTAGTCCTGGATAGATCTCGCCAGTATATTCCACTACTTTATCTTCACTGTCTTCAACCCACATGGGGTTCATTCCTTTCCAATCTACTAACTTCCTATCTACTAGTCTTTTTACTGCAACTGAATCATGGCCAGATGCGTCTATTACCATCTTTGACTCTAGTGCAACAGGATCCACACAAGTGATGTTTCTTGGTAATGCTGCAACCGGCATCCAGTTGACAACAAGGCCGGAAACTCGTCCATATTTTAGAACTAAGTCATCAAACTTGGTAAGGTTAAGAAATTTAACGCCAGCGTCGCATGCTGCTGCGATAAGCTTTGATACCGCGTGAGGCCCTGCGGTGATGTATAGGCCTTCTGAAACTTTTTTGTACGGAACACCGAGTTCGTCCCATATTTTTTGTGCAGGTGCTCTAACTGTAACTGGATTCATCATGTAACCACCTAGCCAGTAACCACCACCAAGATAGTTGTTTTGTTCGATAATCAAAGTCTTGTAACCCATAAGAGAGAGCTCTCTTCCAGCTGTTAGTCCGGCAGGCCCTGCACCAATAATTATGACATCTGATGTAATGCGCTCATTGAATACAGAGAAAAACTCGTTAGCTATTGCGCGCGTTATCTGGGCTTCTCCAACATCTGCAAAAATTTTTGTCTTTTCTTTCACTGAGGCACTCTGCATACATCTAGACTTCGGTAGAACACATTAATAGTTTATCGTCAAAAGCTACCATATACACCAACCGTAAATCAAAACGGTTAAGATTAGGTAACACTAATGCGCCAAAATGAAGCGGAAAATTACTGCACCAATTTTTGATATCGCAATGAAAATACCTTTTTTCAAAAATTTATATCCAAATTTAAGAGATGCTATTTGAACTTGAGTGTTATAACAAAGCCTCCAAAGGAGAATAGAATGCCTAAAGTAAATTGGGCACGTGTTGAAGAAGCAGAAAATTTCGCAAAAACTGTCAAGCTATTCAGGCAAGGCAAAATGGATGCCGATTCATTTAGAAGATTCAGACTGCAACACGGAGCGTACGGGACTAGGATGACTGATGATTATGCAATGGTCAGAATCAAGATTCCAGCAGGAGAGATCTATCCACATCAACTTGAAAAAATTGCACAGCTGAGTGAGGCCTTCTCAATTGGAAGTGCACACGTGTCAACCAGACAGAACATCCAACTTCATTGGGTGGTACTCGAAGATGTCTCTGAAATAATTCGTGGACTGGCAGAAGTAGGCCTTACATCAAGAGAAGCATGCGGAAACACCGTAAGAAACGTGATGTGCAGCCCATTGTCTGGAGTGTGTCAAGAAGAAGAATTTGATGCAACACCGTATGCAGTTGCAACGGCCAAATTTCTGTTAAGAAATCCAATGAATCAAGCACTACCACGAAAGTTCAAGTTTAACTTTACTTGCTGTGAAAAACACGGAATGGTCAGAATGACAGATGTTGGGTTAATTCCACAAACACGAACAATAAACGGAAACCTGCAGCGTGGCTTTAAAGTATTTCTGGGAGGAGGGCTTGGAAACAAATCTTTTGTAGGCCACCAGCTGGAAGACTTTACGCCAGAAGAAGATCTTTTGTATACATCTATTGCAGTGCTTCGAATTTTTGACCGACTTGGAGACCGAAAGAACATGGCGCGCAACAGAATGAGGTATCTAGTTGATCAGATGGGATGGGAACCGTTTCAAAATCTCGTCTTAAAGGAACGCGCAATAGTGAGGGCAACACAATCAGTTGTAATCACATTGGATGTTGATGTCTCACAAAAACCCACTGCCCCACTTAGAATTACTGGGTTTGATACAAAATCTATACCGGATGGATTTTCCAGATGGCGAAAAAATAACACATTCAAGCAAAAACAGGAAGGATACTATTCAGTGTCACTTACACTTGAGGCAGGAGATATCACTGCAAGCCAACTTAGGGCGTTAGCAGACATATGCAGAGATTTCTCAGAAGAAGGATATGCAAGGACTGGATTTGCACAAGATGTGGTGATACGTTGGGTACGCGAGCTCGATCTTCCAAAACTTTATTCAAGATTGCTTGCAGTGGGTCTTGCAAACCCTGGCTCGCTTACAATGGCACATCCAATTGGATGCTCTGGAACAACATCATGCAACTTAGCTCTTACGAACTCACACAGGCTGGCAAAGGAAATTCAAAGAAAATTCATAGAGCTAAAACTTGACGAAGATGACGATCTAAGGGATTCTACAATCAAAATAAGCGGATGCCCAAATTCATGCGGTCAACATGAAATTGCCACCATTGGATTTTATGGTGGTGGAGGAAGGAACGGCAAAGACATGTATCCAGTTTATCAAATGTCTCTTGGCGGAAGGGCTGATGATGAAACAATGCTCGGCGTCAATGTGCTTAGAATCCCAGCAAAGAGGGTTATGCCGGCAATCTTGAAGCTGATTGAAACATTCAAAGCAGACAAAAAGCAAGGTGATACCCTAAAGTCTTGGATTCACAAAATAGTGACAGGACATAGTGATTCTCAAATCAAATCTATTGATGATGTTAAAAAAATTCTCTTGTCATTCACTGTGCCGCCACCTATTGCAGATGACAAGGATTTCTATGCAGATTATGGAAGCGATTCTCACTATCACACAAGGACTGGCAAGGGCGAGTGTGCTGCTTGAGCAAAGAAAAAACAATCAGAATAACAGTAGATGCAGACACGCTTAGGTCGGAGCTTAGGGACAATAGCGTACGTGTAATCGACGTGCGACGACAGGAAGACTACAAAAAAGACCACATACCAAAATCAGTCAATCTACCTCTTGCAGAACTATTAGCAGACGACAGCCCAGAAATGGTGCTAAAAATTACACAATCACTTGGAATCGATGACGAGACGACAGTAGTAGTGTATGATGACACATTTGGTGCACTCGCCTCTAGAGTGGCCTGGACCTTGCAGTATCTTGGCCACGCTGATGTCTCATTACTTGATACTACGTATAGTCAGTGGAAATCACTTGGTCTTGAAACTGACAACAAGGAACCAACGGTCAGCTCAAAAACACATTCTGTGCACCTAAAACCCGAGATTTTGGCAACTGTGGACTATCTTGAAAAGATAAAAGATTCAACTGGTGTTACTTTGATTGACAATCGAGAGCGGCTCAACTATTTGGAACAACACATACCAGGCGCAATCAACATACCATACAGAACTCTTGCATCAGAAGACAAGATTCTGAGGCCAAAAGATGAGCTGAGGAGGCTACTGAAAAACCGTGGAGTCAACGAAGACTCTGAGATCATCACATACTGTGGTAGCGTCGGGACACTTTCAGGTCTTGCTTACTATGCGCTAAAATCAGTGGATTACCCAAACGTCAAACTTTATGTCCGTTCCTTTAAGGAATGGAAAGGTTTGAACAAACCAATAGTGAAACAGGAAAACGCAAACTATTGGGATCTCTCAGCAGAATAATTCTATTTTCCTCTGAGTTTTTTTGTCACTGTGATTTCTAGGTTGTCAAAGAGATCTAGGATTTTCTCTTTGTTTTCGTTAAGATAATCAATTCCTTTATCTTCCAGCCTTACCTTGTACAGTCTTATCTCTCTATGATCTTCCAGAAATTGCTCGATCATCATGCTGCCAAGCTTGTCTGCATCAATGAATGTGTCAAAACTTGAGATGATTTTTTCTATGTCTTCTTGTTCTATTGCAAGCTTTGTGGTTTGGATGGCATCGCTGATTTCTTTGAGACTCTTAATTGAGCTTGGGAGTTTTTTGGTAGGTCCAATGAGGCTGCGTTTTTCCACACCAACTTTGCTGGCAAGTTCTGGTTCTATATCATAAGTGTCGATTTTGTTGAGTCCCTGTCTTTTTTCGTTTCTTACGACAAGTCCCTTCTCAATTAATTTTTTGAGAGCATCCTCAACTTCAGCCTTGCTGATAAATGTGGTCCAGACTATCGCGCCAACTGTATGGTATCCTTGTCTAATTGACTCAAGAACCACGACTTCGACTATTCTACGGAATCCTTCTTCGATTCTCACATTCATAAAGTCCTTGTCCTTGACTGCGCGTTTTGCATTTTTTACATCGATTTCAATTGAACGCTTTAAAGCTTCCAGTGCTTGTGGAACCTCATTTAATAAAGACAGGTAACAGGCTTTGTTATACCACGCCATGCCGAACGTAGGGTCTGACTCAATTGATTTTTCAACACAATCCAGTGCCTTTGCATAATTTTTTTGTTGGTAATGAACAAGAGATTTTAGATTCCATGCCTCGGGGTTTGCAACATCTATGTCAAGTACACGATCATAAGCTTGTAATGCACCTGCATAATCATCTAAGTGAAACTTGGAGTAACCAAGCTTCAAAAGCGCATCTACATTTTGAGGATCTAATCTTAACACCTGATCAAAAACCCTGACTGCGTCTTCGAGGCGCTCGTCTGCCATGAGGTGAATACCTTTCTTTATTAGCTTGTTTTTTTGATAGTCTGCCTTGACCAGCGAAGTCTCCTTCCCCTCTGCTGGTTTTGGAAGGTTCTTTTCAGGTGCTTCCATTTACAAAATTTGGGTTTTCTTTTGAATAAATACTATTCCTGATCATTTAGCGACAAAACCGAACGAAAGATAGAAAATACAAAAATACTTGCATATTCCAACCTGTTTATTGCCTAACGAGACAAAAAAATTAGAGATTTCAGGCACAGCACCATTTAAACAATCAGGCGTCTACGAAGTGCAGATTTCGATCTGTGAGACAAAACCTTCTACTGAAGAGATAGTTGCAAAAAAATTCCAATTCGTGTGGCAAGAAAGCTTCCACCTACACGTAAAAGATGGCAAGTTTTCACAAACTATTGGCAGTGACATAAATCCGATACCTGAACTAGTGTTTGATCTGCCGTCGATCTGGGTGATAGTGAGAGACCAGTTTTCTGCTTTACATTCTGTCTTTGAGGTCCAAATAAGTGGAATTCCAGAAGAGCCACCTATTAGAACAAAAAAACAAAAAGAGTCACAAATCGAAGAAACTTCCCATTATGAAACTTCGTACTCGCCAAAAGGTGAACGTGGTTCGCGAGGCCCACCCGGCGACAAAGGCGACAAAGGTCCACCTGGCCCACCCGGCGACAAAGGCGACAAAGGCGACAAAGGTCCACCTGGCCCACCCGGAGACAAAGGCGACAAAGGACCACAAGGCCCACCTGGCCCACCCGGAGACAAAGGCGACAAAGGACCAACTGGCCCACCCGGAGACAAAGGCGACAAAGGAATACAAGGCCCACCCGGAGACAAAGGCGACAAAGGCGACAAAGGACTAACTGGCGACAAAGGCGACAAAGGCGACAAAGGTTCACCCGGAGACAAAGGCGACAAAGGCGACAAAGGACTAACTGGCGACAAAGGCGACAAAGGCCCACCTGGCCCACCCGGCGACAAAGGACCAACAGGCCCAGTTGGTCCACCCGGCGACAAAGGACCAACAGGCCCACCAGGAGCTCCTGGTGACAAAGGAATTCAGGGACCAATTGGTGAGCGAGGCCCACGCGGCCCACAAGGCCCACCGGGCGACAAAGGCCCACAAGGCCCAATCGGACCCCCTGGCGACAAAGGCCCACGCGGCCCACAGGGTGAAGTTGGTGATAAAGGCCCGCAGGGCCCACAAGGCCCACCGGGCGACAAAGGACTCACGGGGGTTCCAGGACCACAAGGTGAGCGAGGCCCACGCGGCCCACAAGGCCCACCGGGCGAAAAAGGACTAACAGGCCCACAAGGCCCACCAGGTGAAAAAGGCCCACCAGGCCCACAAGGCCCACAAGGTGAGCAAGGCCCACAGGGATTGCCAGGTGAAAAAGGCCCGCAGGGCCCACAAGGCATTCAGGGCCCACAAGGAGAAAGAGGTCCACTGGGTCCACGCGGCCCTGCAGGAGACAAAGGCCCACCAGGCCCACAAGGCCCACCCGGCGACAAAGGCCCACGCGGCCCACCAGGCCCACCAGGTCCACCAGGTACTGCAGGAATGTCTGATGAGCAAAAAGCACTATTTAGAGAGCTCTTGGAGATACTCACTGCAAAGAATATTATCTCTACGGAAGAACAAATAAAACTGATGAGCTACTTGTACTAAATGCCTATTTGGAGCAAGTAAATTGAGCGAATCAAAAAACAAGATTGAATTCAAAATGTTGGATTATGAGCGCGTCGGTAATGATTTTGTGGCCTTTAAGCTCGAGGATGGTACCATGGTAAAAGTAAAAGTTGACTTGGACAGAGTGGGAATTGCTACAAATCACAAAAATCCCGACGGGACACCTCATTACGCAATAAACACATCGGTAAAAATCACTGTGATTCCAAGTGATAGGACGTTTTCAGTTGAAAAGGGAATAAAAGATAAACAATCAAAACCACCAGAACAAATGTTTAGCTAGTAATTCGATGAAAAATAATGAAATTGCGTCAATCGAAATTGACGAATTTTGACGATCCTATTGATCTATCGTCGTCTCTTTTTGCCTGACTTCGAAGCTTTGCGCTTTACTGCTTTGCGCTTTGTTGATTTCTTTGCAGCACTTCGCTTTGTTGATTTCTTTGCAGCTTTGCGTTTAGCTTTCGATTTACGTTTAGTGGCCATTGTAAAAAATAACTTGTACTTGTTTTTCTATAGCTAAACTAAACAAAATTACACCAAGTGATAATAAATTGTAAACGAATTTTTTGCAGAATTTTTTTCTGATCGCAAAAATTTTCAATAAACACTTTCAGCTGATCGTCTTTTACCTTGCAACCAGCTTGTGTGACAACAAATAGTGCACTTGTATTGCCTTATGCGCTTGTATGTTGCAGCATGAGGAAAGAAAACAATCATTTGTATTGTTTTCATCATGCAGAATTTGCGCCAACGTTTTTCAGTTTCTTGATCCATAATCAATCTAAATTGTACCAAAACTTTACATTAGCGTGATTTGATTATTGTTAGAACGTCTTCGTCTTCCAGCATGTGTTGAAGGCCGACACGCTGACCTCCAAACTTGACACTTTTACCCCAAACTAGTCCGTAGCGAAATTCTTTTTTCATGTTTCTGTGTAATTTGTTGCAAACATCTTCAACAGTGGAGTTTCTTCTAATAATTAGTGGCTCCTTGTAATCCGTTTCACCTCCCTTGGGGCGCATGTATATTCTAATAAAGTCAAGTTTTTCGTAGATTTTTTCTTTTAGGAGATCCATGTTGATGCCAGAATCCGCGGAAACTGGGATGACGTCGGACTTTACCTTCGCCTGCACTTCTTTCACAAATTTGGGATCGACAAGGTCGATTTTATTAAGGACGGTAAGAGATTTAGCATATTTTTTGTCGCCGGTTAGGTAGTCTACGAGTTGCTCTGATGTGATATCTTCACGTATGACTACTCTGGCGCTGGTTATTCCGTACAAGTGCAATATCTCTTTGAGCAGTTTTTCTGAAAGTGAAGTAAGCTTGGTTTGCTGTGCTACTGCAATACCTCCTGTGGGGGCTTTTTCGATAACTATGTCTGGAGGTTTTTGATCAAGCCTTATTCCAATATTGCCGAGTTCTGTACGTAAGACATTTTCGTGATACGGCTGAAAGACATCCAAAATCAAAAGTACCAAATCGGCACTTCGTGCAACAGATAGAATTCTTTTGCCAAGGCCTTTTCCTTTTGATGCACCTTCTATGATTCCAGGCAAGTCTAATACCTGAATTCGTGCACCACGATACTCGAGTACTCCTGGTACTACAGTAAGTGTCGTGAATTGATATGCCCCTACCGTAGATCTTGAACCAGTTAGTCTGTTGAGTAGTGTTGATTTTCCAACACTTGGCAGGCCTATGAATACCACAGTGGCATCACCTGTTCTTTTAATATCAAAACCATCGGTACTAATACCGCTCTTTTTTGTTTGAATTTTTTCTTGCTCGCGTCTCAGCTTGGCGATCTTTGCTTTTAGTAAACCTATGTGATGTTCAGTAGCTTTGTTGATCTGAGTTCGATGAATCTCATCCTGAATGGCCTTGATTTTTTCAGGTATTCCCATTGTCTTGAAAGTTAATTTTCTAAATAAAATCTTATTTGATTTTTATCTGGGTGTATAACAGTAACTTGGTGAGACGAAAAACCTTTGCAATAGACATTGATGGAACTCTGACTGAAAATGGAGGAGGTAGAATTCATCTGGGTGCACTTAACTCACTACGCCATCTTCGTAGATTAGGCCACAATGTAATCTTAGTCTCTGGTAGATCGTCAGTAGAAGGATATCTGTTGTCAATCTATGGTGGCTTGAACACTATGGCAGTGGGAGAAAACGGAGGTTGCATCACATATGGTGCAAATGATCATATCTTGCTTGGTAATAAGACCAAATGTGTTGAAGCATTTGAACTGATACGCTCAAAACTAAGTGGGGTCAAAGAAAAACCAGTGTTCCCACGAATGACCGAAGTTGTTCTGGAAAGGACTTTTGATATGGCTGTTGCACAAAAAATAATTCAGCAAGAAAAACTGGCGGTATCATTATCGGACAGCCAATATGCGATCCACATAAACTCTGCTGGAATAAACAAAGCAGCTGGATTCAAGCATGTTATGGCGCATCTTGGCATCAATTACGAAGATGTCATCACAATAGGTGACAGCGAAACAGATGTACCACTATTTGAGATTTCAAAATACAGCATCGCAGTAGGGAACGCATCAGATGACGTAAAATCCAAGGCAAAAATGACTACATTGGCACATGCTGGTGATGGTGTTCTTGAAGCCTTAGATATGATTGCACCGATCTTGTCGGAGATGTGATATGAGCTTTAGGGTCTTGCTTGATGAGATTGGAAGACATCTCTCTGACATCGTAAAGGAAGAAAAACTTGGCGATTTTAATTTCGTGCTGGAACCTGCAAAAGAAGGATTCGGTGATGTCACATGCAACATTGCATTTCTGGCGGCAAAAACATTAAAGAAAAAACCACAGGATATAGCAAAATCACTACAAACAAAGTATGAAAAATTCCTAGATGATCTTGTCAGCAAAGTGGAAGCTCATCCATCTGGCTATTTGAATTTTTACGCAAACAACGAAAAATTATCACATCTTATCATTACTTCGTCTCAAAAAGATGATTATGGTTCAATAGATGTGGGTAAAAAATCAAGGGTGGTAGTAGAACACACAAGTGTTAATCCAAACAAAGCACTGCACATAGGACACGTAAGAAATGTGGTGATCGGAGATTCGATTGTGAGAATACTTACAAAAGCAAACTATGACGTTAAGACACTCAACTACGTAGATGATTCTGGCCTGCAAGTGGCCGACATCCTAGTCGGTTTCAAACACCTTGGGTTTTCAGAAACTCCAGAAAGTGGACAAAAATTCGATCAGTATTGCGGCGACATAGTATATGTAAAGACTACGGAGCGGTATGCGAGTGAGCCTGCATTAGAAGAAAAAAGAAAGGCGATTTTAAAAGATCTGGAAGACGGCAAGTCGGAAATGGCAGAACTTGCCAAGCGTATAACAAGTAGAGTCTTAGCGGATCAACTCAAGACATGCTGGAGACTTGGGGCATACTACGATTGCTTGAATTTTGAATCTGAGATAGTTCGTTCAAAGCTATGGCCATTGGTGTTTGAGAAACTAAAAGCAATGAACCTAATAAGATTCGAAAAAGAAGGAAAAAACAAAAACTGTTGGGTTATCCCAGCTGACGGTGAAGAGGATAAGGTTTTGGTACGCAGTAATGGTACTGCGACGTACATTGCAAAAGACATCCCCTATGCAGCATGGAAGCTTGGCATGTTAGAGGATCCATTTTATTATAAAAAATATTCTGTTCAAGCAAATAACAAGATTCTCTGGCAGACAACACTTGAAAAAAATAACGAACCAAAGCACAACTTCACAGCAAATAAAGTGATCACTGTGATTGACTCAAGGCAAGCAAGATTACAAAACATAATAACAAAATTGATTTCAAAATTTGCAGAAAACAAACAATACATACATCTAAGCTACGAATCTGTTACACTGAGTTCTGATACTGCCAAGCAGCTTGGGGTTGACACCAGGGGAAAAAATACTCAAATGTCTGGAAGAAAAGGGTTGTACGTCAACGCTGACTCGATACTTGACGAACTTGAGAAAAAGACGCTTCAAGAAACACAGAAACGAAATCCGGACATGGCTGAAGACGAACTCAAAGATATTGCAAAAAAGATAGCAGTCGCGACACTGCGATACGAAATGGCAAAACAAGATCTAGACAAAATAATTACATTTGATACTACCAAATCGCTAAGCCTCGAGGGTGATACAGCTTCTTACATACAATACGCATACGCCAGGGCTATGAGAATAATAGAGAAATCAAACGCAAAACCTGATTTTGATGCTTCATACAGCTTACTTTCAGGCTCATACGAAGCAAGCCTGATTCGATTGATTGGGAAATTTGATCTGAGCGTCCAAGATGCCGCAATGAATCTTTCACCTAAAGTAATTGCAAAGTATTGTTATTCTTTGGCAGTATCGTTTAATGCATTTTATGAACATGAGCGGGTTTTGGATATTGCCGACAAGGACTTGTCAGAAGCAAGATTGTGTCTTGTGCATGCCTTCAAATCTTGTCTTGAAAAAGCACTGACACTAATAGGCATAGAGACACCAGCAAGAATGTAGTCACGTTTGTTTACTTTAAACAAACTAGGGATAATATTGGATGTGAGAAAAATGTAACAATATGAACCAGTTTTGCACATCTAAGATACAGTGTGATCTGTGCAATAGATTACTCAAAATTGAAGAAGGCACGGTACTATATGGCAAAAGCTGGTACCACAAAGGCTGCTGGCAAAATAGACTAAAAGGTGATTTCTATGGTCAAAGTCATAGTAATTGATGATGATGTCGACACAGTAGAGGTTTTTTCTGAATATCTAGAAATCAAAGACATAACTGTTCTTGGACGTGGCTATAATGGTAAGACTGCAGTTGAGCTCTATGAACAGCTGAGGCCTGATATTGTACTTTTGGATGTGATGATGCCTGAATATGACGGTTTTTTTGGTCTTGAAAATATCAAAAAGATCAATCCGGCCGCTAAAGTAATCATGGTAACAGCAGACTTGACATACGACACAGAAAAAAGATTAAAAGCACTTAACGCGTCGGCGATAATTTACAAACCATACGAAATTGACAGTGTCATAAATGTAATACAACGAGTTTACAAGGGTGAAGTCCTAGTTCCCCAATGACGCAACAAACACTATAAATCCGTCTCAATCATACTAAATATGCGAATATTAATTGCCGATGACGAGCCAGATCTTCTTTCACAGTACAAAACAGTACTGGAAGACAGAAAGCATCAAGTCGTCACGACTGGCGATGGCGAATCATGCGTCGATGTTTATGCAAAAGAATACACTGCGAATTCTGAAAACGCCTTTGACGCAGTAGTACTTGATTACTCCATGCCAAAAATGAATGGCCTTGACGCCGCAAAGGAAATACTGGCATTAAATCCGTCGCAGCGAATAATTTTTGCATCCGCATATGTGCAAGAAACATTGGTGAATTCAATAAAAAATCTTAAACAAATTGTAGAACTATTACAAAAACCGTTTGGACTCCAAGACCTAATTGACACAATCGAAGACAAGACAATTTACGACGAGCTTGCAAAACTAAATGTGAATATACAAAACCTCAAGGATCTAAATCCTACACACGCACAAATTCGAGACTATCTTGACGCGTTAAGAAAGATCCAAAAAGCAAAGACCTTCTAGATAGATTCTTATCCAAAACACAAAATGCCAATTTATGGCAAAGATAAAGAATAATTCATATGTTTTGTTTTTTTATAGTGATTCCAAAAAATGGCTAAACAAAATATCCAAAGAGCAAGTATTGCATACACATGTAGGCGTAATAAAGCACAAAGATGCAATTGGAAAGGAATTTGGAAGCAGAATCAGAACCAACAAGGACAAGTATGTCTACTTGCTTGAGCCGACCATACATGATTTTGTGATGAAAAGCCAACATGGTACGCAGATTGTTTATCCAAAAGACCTAGGATATATTGCAGCGAGGACAGGTGTACAAAGTGGTCAGACTGTGGTGGAGATAGGTACGGGCAGTGGTGCACTCACAACGTTTTTGGCAAGTCTCGTCAAACCGCGCGGGCATGTGTATACATTTGATGTGGAGCCGCAATTCATGGAGATTGCTAAAAAAAATATCACCAAGGCAGGCATGCTCAAGTATGTTACCATGCACAACTTAAACATCAAAACGGCCAAAAAAATACCACTTGCAGATGCGGATTTGGCAGTAGTGGATTTGGGGGATCCTTGGACGGTTGTGCCACAGGTGCGCAAGATGCTCAAAGGCAGTGGTGCATTTGTAGCGATTTGTCCGACCATGAACCAGCTAGAAAAACTCACCGCCTCGCTAGTAGAAAACGAATTCACGGACATAGAGTGCAGCGAGCACATATTGAGAACAATTGAGGCTCGAGAAGGAAAGACAAGACATTCTTTTTACGGCATTGGACATACAACATACCTTGCGTTTGCAAGAAAGGCGTTCTACGACAGAAAAAAATCCGTCTAGGCTCAAGCGGCGTGTTTGTGCGTTACGTACAGACACAATCTAATAGTCTTTTTATGTGTGCAACAAACTTAGACGTGGTTTGCTGCCTCAATCTAAAAAATCCGAAAAATCCGTAGTCACAGATCTAACCAAGGCACGAAGAAGCCTTGATACTTTTGGTACAATAAATCCAGAAAATCACATCACCAAAGCAGATTTGTTAAAGCTCGGGGTCGGAGATGACATACGCAAACTAAAAGCAATCCAGCGTGAAAAACTGCTTGAGGATCTCTCGACATTCCTAAATGACAAAATTCGTGACTTTGAAAAACATGAACAGGAACAAAAATGGAAAGAGACTGTCTTACTAAGGCTCAATACTGAACTTGATGAAAAAATCGCGCAGCTTGAGCATGCAAACAAGCAACTTGCAGAAGAAAAAGCTCGCTCTGACGATTTGAATAAACAGTTGCAGGAAGCATTGCTAAAACTGCAAAAATCTGAAGAACAGCTAAAACTCGAAAGAGATTGGTTGGCAGAACAAGTTGAAACCAAATCAAAAGAGGTTCTTGAAACAATAAGAGAGATGATCAAGGATGCAGAAAAACAAGAAAATGACGCCTCAAGCAAACAGAAGAAAATTTAACCATACAAATTCTTTGTAAAAATAGTGGCACAAAAATTACAAGCGACATTAATTAGGAAATTCATTCCACCACGAAAGCCTGATTCACGTAAGGGCCAAAACGGTAAGGTTCTAGTAGTGGGTGGTAGCTACATGTATCATGGAGCACCCGTGCTTGCTTCGCTTGCTGCATTGCGGTCAGGCGTTGATCTTGTTTACACAGCAGTCCCAAAAACAATCACTTCGTCGGTTAGGGCTATCTCGCCAAACTTGATTGTAGTACCACTAGTGGATGCCAAGCTGACACGAGGAACAGTAAACAAACTCTTAGGTCAAATTCCACCGGATCTTGACTCGGCGACGATAGGAATGGGTCTGGCTGTGGGAGACGAGGAAGCATTAAAAATTTTGATAAATTCTCTTGTTTCTCAGGATGTCAGACTTTCGCTTGATGCAAGTGCGCTTGTGCACAACATACTTCCATTGTTGCCTGACAAAAACATCGTATTGACGCCTCATGCAGGTGAATTCAAAAGGCTCTTTGGGGTAATACCGTCTGCCTCAATTAAAGAAAGGATAGCAATGGTTACAAAATTTGCAAAAGACAATGCGGTGACGATTCTTCTAAAAGGAAGCACCGATGTTATATCCAACGGCAAACAAACTTTTGTTAACCCAAAAAATCTCGCTGCAATGACAGTTGGTGGCACAGGTGATGTTCTTTCTGGTCTGGTGGCTGGAATTTTGGCAAAGAATCGCAATCCGATCGAATCGGCAGCAGCGGCAGCATATGTTAACGGTCTGGCAGGACGACTAGTACAAAAAAAGAACGGCTTACACATGTTGTCAACAGATTTGATTGAAGTCATCCCGGCCGTTATGAAACCATTTGATAAAGTGATACGATGAACAACATTCTCAGACATGTGGACAGGAACATGAACAGAATGATCTCGGATCTGCAGATGCTCATAAGGCAGCCAAGTGTGTCTGCAAAAAATCAGGGAATTGAGAAGTGTGCTATGCTTGTTAGTAACATCCTCAAAAAATCTGGAATATCATCGGAGATTCTTCGACTTAAAGGTGTTGCACCGCTTGTATATGGAGAAGTCATATCAAAAAAGAACCCAAACAAGACACTTCTTTTTTACAATCATTATGACGTACAACCAGTTGAACCGCTTGAGCTGTGGGATGATGAGCCGTTTAGCGGCAAGATCAAAGGCAACAAGGTATTTGGACGCGGTTCCGCAGATGACAAGGGCGAATTGATAACAAGAATAAAGGCAGTGGAGGCATTCTTAAAAGAGACCGGCGATGTGCCATGCAATATCAAGTTTATAATTGAAGGTGAAGAAGAGGTAGGAAGCGCCAACATAGGTCGCTACCTTGAAAAATTCAAAAAGAAATTTTCATGTGACGCAGTGATCTGGGAGTTTGGTTACGTTGATTCAAAGAACCGGCCAATTATTGGTCTTGGTATGAAAGGACTGCTTTATGTGGAGCTGTCCGCAAAAGAAACGGTTAGAGATGCGCATTCTAGTCTTGCGGCGATAATAAAAAACCCTGCTTGGCGTCTCATTGAAGCTCTAAAAACCTTGCGTGATAGCTCGGGACGAATACTAATAAAGGATTGGTACAAGGAAGTCATTCCTTTCAGCAAGTCTGACATCAAACTGCTTCAAAGAGAACCTTTTGATGAAAGTGGTTTTAAAACTGAATACGGCATACGTGAATTTCTAAATGCAAAAAAGGGAGTAGAGATCAAAAAAGCACTTGCAGGTGATCCTACATGCAATATAGCAGGATTTGTGTCTGGTTACACGATGGAGGGTGCAAAGACGGTGCTTCCGGCATCAGCACTTGTAAAAATTGATTTTAGGTTGGTGCCAAAAATGGATCCGAAAAGACAGCTTGCAAGACTCAAAAAACACCTCAGACAAAAAGGATTCTCAGACATCAAAGTAAAGGTGTTCCATGGAGAAGCTGCGGCAAGAACCGATCCAAATGATCCGTTTGTTAGCCAGGTACGAGATGCTGCAAAGAAATCCTTTGGAGATTATGTCATCAATGTTTCGAATGCTGGTACTGGACCTATGCACTCGTTTGTCAACATACTAAAGGCACCATGCATATCGATCGGCTCAACTTACATGTTTGCACGAATTCACTCACCAAATGAATTTGCAAGAATAGATCTACTCAAAAAGACGACAAAATGTATGTGTCTGATAATTGACAATTTTTCTAGGCATGCGTGCTCAGGTTGAAAAGACTTTAATGCGTCTCAAAGGGAGGTCTGATCATGTCTATGTATATGCCTGGCGCAACCGCAGTGGGGATAACCTTTGACGGCGGGGTGGTTTTCGCAAGCGAAAAAAGAATCGCCTACGGTAACTTTCTGGTAAGCAAGACCACAAAGAAGACGTTCCCTCTAACTGAAAAGGTAGGTGCCACCATAGCAGGACTTGTCGCAGACATGCAGATCTTGGTTTTACAGATAAAGGCGCTTGCAAAAATCCGCAAAATGGAGCTAAAGCGTGACGTACCTCCAAACTCAATAGCAAAAATGATGTCGAATCTAATGTATGAACGAAGATTCTTTCCACTTTTGACGCAAGTCATAGTGGGTGGCGTAGTCGACAAACCCGCAATATATACATTAGATCCTCTTGGTTCAGTCCTGCCAGATGACTATGCAGCAGTTGGGACCGGCGCAGAGATGGCACTCGGTGTATTAGATCAACAGTATAAACCAGGAATGAAAGAAAAAGAGGCAGTGGACTTGGCAGTAAAGTCTGTCAAAGCTGCGACGATGAGGGATTCGTTTTCAGGTGATGGAATAGATGTCTTGGTTATAACAAAAGAAGGCACCAAGGAATTTACAGAAAAACTCTAATCTTTAATTAATTTTTTAATTTCCCAAAATCTGTCTGAAATATAGTGAAGATTCTCTATTACGACACCTTTTGACATAGTTTCTAACTCCTTACTTGAAACAAGTGCCCTTCCAACAGCAAGAAATTTTTTTTGTGATTCCTCTACTATGCAGACTAGATCTCCTTTTTCAAATTCCGTAAAGTTACGTAACCCAGGCCTCATAACGTTTGCACCATTACACATGAACTTGACTGCGCCCATATCCACGGTTACACTTGGAAATCTCTGCAGTGTTGTGCTGTCACTTAAAAATGGTAGATAGATGTCTGCAATCTTTAGTATGGTGAGTCCTTCGCCAACTAGGATTCTTGAAACATCATCTATTTCGTAAATCTTGAGGTTTTTGATTTTTGGGAGCTCGAATTTCCACTGTCTTGCAATTTCTTGGAGCACATCTGCAGTCTCTGATTTGGAAATTAAATTTGACTTCAATCTCGACTTATCTCCTGACGAATATCAAGCAAGTCGCGCAATATCGCACTAGCAGTTTCTGTACCACCTGCTCCTCTTCCTATGATGGTTTGGGTTCCAGAGTGCTCTGAAGTAAACGAGATTGCATTTAAGGTACCATTGACACAAAGCGGATCGTCTATTGGGATTTCGCGTGGCGCTACGACCAAATCTTTATTGCAGGAAGCAATGAGCTTTATAGCTGCTTTTTTCCTTGTGGCATTTTTTATGTCTGCAGTGGTGACTTTACGAATTCCGGTTCTTTTTATGTCTGGCATTGTCACCTTCATACCCATGATCCAGTTTGCTAAGATTACAAGCTTGGCTGCCGCGTCGTAGCCGTCCAAATCGAGTGACTCGTCTGCTTCTACGTAGCCTTTGGATTTTGCGTCCTTTAGGGCTGCAGAAAAACTCATACCTTTTACCATGTTTGTCAGTATGTAGTTCGTCGTACCGTTTAATATGCCCGCAAATGATGTAATTTGCTCACCTCTCAAGCTATTCTTTGCATAATCCAAAATTGGCGTTCCTCCACCTACGGTTCCACTAAATCTGAGCAAAACGTGGTTATACGTTGCAAGCTCCATAAGTGATGGAAAGGCAAGAGCAAGAGGACCTTTGTTGACAGTAATCACATGCATGCCTTTTTTCATCGCGGTTATGATGTGTGACATGCCTGGCTCTGCATCTTTGTAGTTGCTAGCAGTCGTCTCTATGAGTACATCTGCGTCCACGTTATTGATTATGTCGAGGCCATTTAGTTTTCTTTTAGAATCAGAATATTTTCTTACAGTGCCATATTTCTTTTTTATATCGACTAATTTGTTCAAGTCTATACCTGAGGATTCTATGACTCCGCCCTTGGTGTCAAAAACACCAACTATTCTTGGCATCATGCCATACTTGGCGTACAGATCGTCTGATCTTGAGACAAGTAATTTTGCCAAACTCTGTGCTACTGTACCAAAACCGCAAACTACCAGGCGCAAATCTCTCTACTCCAACTTGTGGCAAACATATCAAAAGACATGTTCAAATCCTGATTTATTAATTGATGGTTAACAGAATCAGTTAACTTGTTTTTTTGTCAAGTTTCAATGAAATTGAGTTGATACAGAACCTATTTCCAGTAGGTGCTGGACCGTCTTCAAATACATGTCCTAAATGAGAATCACACTTGGCACACATTACCTCAGTTCTGAGCATGCCGAAACTTGCGTCTGTTTCGTACTTGAGGCTTTGTTCGTGAATTGGTTCAAAAAAGCTAGGCCACCCTGTGCCTGAATCGAATTTCGCTTTTGAGCTAAATAACTCGTTGCCACAACACGTGCAACGATATATTCCATCGTCTTTGCAGTAGGTGTATCTACCAGTAAAAGGCGGCTCGGTTGCTTTTCTGCGGCATACCTCGTACTCATCTGGCGTAAGAATATTCTTCCACTCATTATCTGTTTTTTCAATCCTTTCTTCTTTCATACATATGTCAATTTGATGTTGTATTGGTGCATTGTTACATTTAGCGGTTGCTTTTCCTTTTTTCCTCGATTCTCTTTTCGGATTCAAATCTCTCAAGTTCATAAGACTTGAGGTCGACAAATTTGATTATGCGGGACAGATTCGGATGTACCTTTTGTATTGCCAAGAACATTTTCTGTGCTACCTGTCTGTAGTCTATGTGGCCTTGGGGAATGGTTCTCAACTCAATGAGATGTGACGCTTCGCGTAAATTCAGATTCATAAAGAATGGATAGTTATATGCAAAATTCACAACATATTGGGCCTCTTGAGGGTATTTCGTTCTCATCGAGTCAAAAACACGCTTTGACATTTTCATGCATTCTTTGAACTCATTTTCGATCCCCAACTGAGTTATCTCATTTGGAATGCAATAACCGTGATCAGTTGTGAGCAGCTGTCGCTCTAAGGTTAATACCCTATGTCTATGTAGGTCTCTGAACATACCAAAATTACCTACAATATCAAAAGTGTATTGCGTCATCTCAAATGCTCTTGGCGGTCTTTGTCTTCGGTTTTGCCTAATCTTCGTAAATGAGTTCACCATTTCGATTTTTGCCTTCAGACTCATCTTTTTCACGCGTGCTAATACTTGCTGGTAGGGAACAGTCTGGTGTTCGTATAAAATGGCCGCAATTATCTTGTCTAGTGCCTTTGATTCCCTCTCATAGTCTACAAGTTTTACCTGCGCACCACTTGATCTTGAAGTAGGTTTGCCCCTTGCCAGTTTTGTCGCAGTATGTCGTACCGCTTTGAAATAATTCTGCATCGCAACACCATACTTGTCGGCTGAGCGCCTCACAAAGGAACGAATAGTCGTATCTAACTCGTGTTTGATTTTTCGTGCCAATTCTCGCTCTTCTGAAAGCTCTGAGCTGAACAAAATCGTCAAAAGATATTCAAAGGCACGACCGTTACCAGAGATGCCTACGTTCGTAAGTGTTGATGCTGGTAGAAGACCACGTAAGATGTCTAGCGCCTTTGCCTTTGTCGTTGCGTTGTAAATCATCGTAGCGGATTTGATGTCATCTTGTGATCTAAGACTCGAAAATGGGACGTCAGAACCGGATTCAGAATCTTTGAATTTGAGTCCTTCGATTGGCTCTTTTTCGCGTACAAAGTCGATCATAGGTTGTATGTTTTTTGAATAAATCTCAAAATCCAAATTGCAACTCTGTATGTATGCATCCGCAAATCTTGAACTCATGATAGTGGGTTCGCGATAGAATTTGAATTGGTTATTTACTTTTTTGTCCCATGCGACGTACCGAGATGATTTTTCTAAATATGACAACCCCATTCTTCTGTCTTCAATTTTTTTTACTGCAATGTTTGATATTCCTTCAATTGCGATTTGAGCAATGCCAAGTTCTGCGACAGAGTCATCTCCATACTCTATTAGCACTTTATTGTAGAATTCTTCACCGCGATTTTCGTTGGACAAGAACTCATCAAGGAAAACACGTCTCATGCTTTTATCGGTCCTGCTATATCTGGACATGAGTGCACCACGATCCACTTGACGGGGGGTGATTATTGCAAACACAGAATCATCAACGTTTGAGAAATGTTTTAGCAAAACCTCCTTTTCCGAATCTGTATATTCATCAGCCAAGACACAAAAACTGAATTGGGGCTAAAATATACTACTTTCGTTTTATTTGAATTAGATTCTGTGTTGACGATCTACCTTTTGTTTGCCAACGCAAAAGTACTTCTTTGAGTGCGTTCGCGTCATTTTCATTTTCTGTGTATAGGAGCATTGTGATCCAGTGTCCGTTTCCGGCTCTTCCGCCAACTGAATTCATCCAAAAATTCGTTGGCAGATTTTTCATTGCTTTGTTGTTTGGATCCCGACTTAGCTCTATCCAGCGTTTTGAGACAAAATGCAGTATCTGGTCAAGGCCGTCTTTGTCGATCATAATGATGGTTCTATGACTCAAATTTTAAAAATTGCGAAATTTTTTGTTAAATTGTTCTTACCAAAACTAGAAAGCTTGTTAACATTTTGCCGGTTATATAAAATGCAAAACTCTCAGTAATGAATAAGGACGAAATAGAGATTATCGGCAAGCAAGTCAAAGACATGTATGGCACCCAGATGGGCAAAGTCATTGGCACAATAACAGACATCGACGGTTCCATACAGACTGTGGGGGTTGATTGCGGTCTTCAAGGACTGGTTCAAATCCCATTTGAGCAGTTAGTTGTTCAAGGCGACGTCGTAATCTTTATACCAAAATGGAGACTCGACGCACAACGCTTCCTAAGAGAGAAAGGTCTGACACTAAGACGACTCAAAGCATTAATCGACATAGTTTCTGAAAACGATGAAATGAGAGAGGACGCAGAAATAATCCACGAAAAATACAAGTCGAAACTTTTGACACTGGAAGAATCAGAAAAGGAGATTATTGCAAAGCTAGCAGCACGTCTAGAGGAACTAAACACACAGATGAAAACCGTCAAGACATTACTGTTTGACGCCAAAGTTCAATTCAAGAGCAATGAGATCACTGATTCCAAATATGATTTGATAAAAACACACACAGGCGAGATAATTGAACACATCGACCATGAAAAGGCAGAAATTCTAAACATTCAGCGAAGAATTGCTGATCTGTCACTGGAAGGAGTGCACACAGACATCAACCAAAAAGAACAGATCCAACAATCAGCTGTATCTTATCTTGTGGCCAACACTGGTCAACAAGTCGAGACTCCAACAAATGCGCCTTCTCCACCAAATACCACTTCAGAATCCTCTGATAATGTGGCCCAGACAAGCATACCACAGACAGAACCTACAACTGCAAACACTTCCTCGGCCGGACAAAATAAGGTAGTGACACGCTCTGCAGTTCCGCCGCCACCAAACAGCTTTGTCAAGTCTGAAACCACTCCAGAATGGTTTGGAAGCATGGAAGCCACATAGGGAAGGTACAAATTTCTTTTTTATTATGGAAAAATTAAATTTACAAATAAGTGACGCAAAACAACACTTGTGGAGTCACAAAGTTATACGATAGGCCTTGGAAACAACAACCCGCAAATACGTCTTGATGCATCAAACGATTACATCAAGTTCTGGGAAACTCAGGCGCGATTGCTACACTGGTTTAAAGAATGGGAAAGACCGCTGGAATGGAATCCCCCATTTGCGCGCTGGTTTGTAGGCGGCAAGACAAACGCCTCGTACAACGCCTTAGATGTACATCAAGCGAAAATGGATAAAGTAGCTATATTTTGGGAAGGAGAAAACGAGGATCGTCGTACCATAACATATGGGCAGCTTTATGACCAAGTGCAAAGGCTTGCTAACTCCCTCAAATCGCTTGGCGTCAAAAAAGGAGACAGGGTGACAATCTATCTTCCAATGGTGCCGGAATTAGTAGTTGCAATTTTGGCTTGCGCAAGGATTGGAGCAATCCACACCGTCATCTTCTCTGGCTTTTCTGCTACATCGATAAAAGATAGAGTGTTGGATTCACAATCAAAGGTGATAATCACTGCAGACGGCGGATTCAGAAGAGGAAACATAGTAAAACTAAAAGAAACAATTGATTCTGCAATTGAGAATCTGAGCTTTGTAGAACACGTAATAGTTGTGAGAAGAGCTGGAAACCAAGTTAGCTTTGGAAAAAAAGACCACAAATGGGAAGAATTGATGAAAAATTCTTCGAATGTTTGCGAGGCAGAACAGCTACCAAGTGATCATCCATTATACATTCTGTATACATCAGGAACTACTGGGAAACCAAAAGGCGTGTTGCATGATACGGGAGGATATCTAACACATGTTGGCGCAACATTTCGGTGGGCCTTTGACATCAAGGATTCCGACGTGTATTTTTGTACTGCGGATATTGGTTGGGTCACAGGACACAGCTATGTCGCATACGGTCCATTGCTTTGCGGTGCATCGCAGGTTATGTATGAAGGGGCACTAGACTATCCGACCCCTGCAAGAATGTGGGTCATAGTACAGAGATACAAAGTCACGATTCTTTATACAACTCCAACGGCGCTTAGGATGTTTATGAAATATGGTGACGCTATTCCAAACTCGTATGATCTTTCAAGTTTGAGACTTCTTGGAACGGTCGGTGAGCCAATTAATCCTGAAGTTTGGCGTTGGTATTACACTACGATTGGCAAAGACAGATGCCCGATCATAGATACGTGGTGGCAGACAGAAACTGGCGGTATGATGATCTCACCTCTGCCCGGAATTGAAACTATTCCACTAAAACCAGGTTCTGGGACACTACCAATTCCGGGAGTTGATCTCGCGGTAGTAGATGAAAACGGAAAGGAAGTAGACTCTGAAACAAAAGGATATCTCATAATAAGAAAACCATGGCCTGGGATGCTGCTGACTTTGTGGGGGGATGATGAAAAATACAAATCCGTTTATTGGTCAAAATATCCGGGTTCATACTACACTGGTGATTATGCCATAAAGGACAAGGATGGATATTTCTGGCTCCTTGGGAGGGCAGATGATGTACTCAAGGTTGCAGGCCACAGAATCGGCACTGCAGAGCTTGAAAGTAGCCTTGTTTCCCACAAATCTATTTCAGAGGCTGCAGTATGTGGAATTGCAGATCCCATCAAAGGCGAAGCGATAATTGCTTTTTTGGTTCCAAAAGAAGGTGTGGTGGCGTCCGAATTTCTCAAACAAGATGTAATGGACACTGTGCGAAAGCAGATTGGGCCAATTGCTACACCTCAAGAGATGTATTTTGTTTCCAAGCTGCCAAAAACACGAAGTGGCAAGATAATGCGAAGGCTTCTCAAAGCAATTGCAAGCAACGAAAAGATCGGAGACATTAGCACACTTGAGGATGGAGCGGCAGTAAATGAGATTCAGGCTGCATTTGCTGAACTAAAAAAGCAAATTGGGAGCTAAATCGCAGTTTGAGTCGATAAAAAATTATTTTGACGCCTTGACATCAGCTGTGGATTTTAAGCGCATCAAGGCAGTCTTTGCATCATTTTTAGCCTTATCAATTGCGGCCTTGAGGTCGATTCTGGCTTTTTGAATTGTAGCTTTTGACTCTGCATTTATTTGGTCTATTGGGAGTCCTTTGGCCACTGCGGCTTTTGCATCCGTATTTGCCTTTTCGATGGCAGCCGTAAAGTCTGATTGGGCCTTTGCAACTGCCTTTTTGTACGTCTCCATAATGGCTTTTATCTCATTTTTGCTCTGTTTTTGAGCAAATGCTTCCCCAGCTACAAATACTGAGGCAAGTAATGCGACAAGTACTGTCATTGCAACTAGTTGAATTTTCACGCCGATTGCGTCTTTTTTCACATCATTAAAAAATTTTACGTACAAAAAATTCGTAGGTACTAAAACCACTGCTCAAGAGTCTGACCGCGTCTTTCAGTAGCTTTTTGCAGCCTGATGAGCGATGACTCGATCCTCTCACGCGAAAAACTGCGCTCCTCTGCAAGGTATTTTATGATCCCTAAGTTGTTTGGTGTACCAAACTTGATCTCAGTAACATTTGCTACCATTGGTTCCAAAAAGATCTTTCTTATCTGGTTATAGTCGATCTCGACTAATTTGTCTTGAATCTGTGGTATGTCTTCGAGTCTTCCGAATTCTTTGATCATCTTTAATGCTGTTTTTGGGCCTATTCGTTCAAAACCATCTGGATTGAAATCGGTTCCAATAAGTATGCCGATATCTACAAGTTGTTCTCTTGTCACACCAAGCTCGACGAGGAGCTTTTGTAAATCTATTATCTCCGGTTCGATCTCAATGTATGTGTTGCGGTTTGGCAGCTTTCGCCTGCCAGAGTTTGTAAAATTCCTAACTAATCTTTTTGCACCGAAAAGAAGCGAGTCATAATCTTGACTTGCCGACGCATATGCAAGACCTGTCTGTGTCATGTGTGCCGCAGTGGCCTCGCCTTCAGATGGTGCATTAACATACGGGATACCGAATAATTCAAGAAGATGTCTGGCGTCATCTGCCATACTGTCTTGCATAGCAGTGGTCTGTTGAGCGTACTTGCGCATATCATCAACGTTTCCCTCGGCAAGCGCTCTTTCATATTTTATTGTGGCTTCTTTTTTAATTTGGCGTCGTCGTTCTATTTCTGCAGCCTTTAGTGACGGCGGCTTGCCGTCAAATACATATACTGGTTTTATGCCCAAAGAAAGAAAGTTGACATTTCTATAGAATAGCCCGCTTAGGTGGCTTGTGATGCGACCCGTTGAGTCTGAAAGAAGTGTACCATCAGGCCCGCGAATGATAGACAAAAACTGGTAAATGGTATTGTATGCATCGACTGCGATGACTTTGGAAGAAAACGACTCCAGTTTTGTCTTTTCTTTGGTCGTGAGCCCTTTTAGGTCTAAGCCCATTGAAATGACTACGACATTGCCTGCTTTTGTATCTACTGGGATTGGTTGTTATATAATGGGCAGAGGAGTGACAAAAATTGCCAGGTTAGCCAAGCGGTACGGCGACCGCCTCGAGATCTTCGACAGGGTAGCGGTTGTGCATTCGCACTCAAGGGTTCGAATCCCTTACCTGGCGCCTATGATTTGTTATAAAACGGGCAAAAATTGTTCGTTTGTTTCAATCAACAAAGACATCATATCGTTTTACAACTTTGAGCAAATATTGGTAAAGCATATCAACAGAGTAACGAAGGACAATACAGATAAGCATTACAACAAGGATGTATCGGCAGAAGACGAGTGGTCCCACATTACAGAGATTGGGCCAAAAATAGAGATTCAGGATCCACTGGAGGTATCACAAAGATCTATCTTCTTCTCAAAAGACAAACAAAACGCGACAAGACAGGAAATCGTACAAGAAAAGTCAGAGCAAGTAAAGGATCAAATCAATAACACAAGCCAATATCAAAAATTTGTCAATGTTTTGTTAAAAGAGAGAACGAATGAGCTCAAAAAAGTCATGGAGAATCAAAAACGTTTTGCTGAAGAGCTAAACTGTTTTCAAGAAACTCCAAAGAACAGAATGGAATTAGAGCATCTCAATCCAAAATATATCACAGAAGTGGACACAAAGTCGCTCATTGGCACGTTAGAGTCAGAATATAAAAAGGTACAAGAACGTTTGGAGCATGAGCAGTCGTTAATTGAAAAAACAAAAAATGAATTGCAATTAAAACGACAGCAAATAGAACAACTCAAAGAAGAGCTAAAATTCATAGCTCAAAAACAACAAAATCATGAAATCGACGATCCGGTTTTGATAATCAAACATGAATTGAAAAAATTGGGTATTGGTGACGAATCAGGCAAAATAGCAGAAGCACTGGATACTCTAGCAAATAAGATCAGATCCAACAAGAAGATCTAACATTCGGTTTTCCGCATGCTGAGAATTAACCACATAATTCTCCTAATGTCAATTTGCCCAATGCGAAATCACTCATTATGCTGTAAAGATTGTACATTGTGTGGCTAAGTTCGCATAATCTAAACAAACTTTGATTATTCTACATAATTAATGTGACAATAATATAAAACAATTATGGGATTGCAAAAAATTACACGAATAACATTGGTTAATTATGCATTGCCTAAATGTATCTACTGTAACAACGAGATTAAACTACATCAAAAATCAATTAGACACCAAAACAAATGGGTTCATGCAGAATGCCTCAAGATTAGTTCAATAACGGAACCAAAAACCATTACGTTTCAACAAAAACCAGAAAAGCTACATATGGAATCCAAACCAAAGTCAGCAGTCGTCTTTAGGACTAAAACAATATCTGAAGAAACATATGAGCCAAAATTACAAAATGCGTTTAACAAAGTAAAAACAGAGAGTCAAATCAAATCGATTCTAGAACATCAAGCAACATCGACTATTGAGAATAAAAAACCAAAAGACATTCAAAAAAAGCACGAAAAACCAGTTCGTGCTTCAACTAAAACTCTGAAGAAAACAACACCGGATCCAATTCTGATACTATTGGCAATTGCAATCTTTTCTGTCTTGGTTTATACTGCATATAGCATATTTTCTACATTGAGTCTTGCCGCAATAGCTGCTGCGTCAATAATTGTATTCTATCATTTGTTATCAAGGAAGCCGCCTGAAACTCAGTATCGATACAAAACAAAGGGCGCATCATTTTACTCTATTTGTATTTTGATTATGCCGTTTGTATTTGGTACGTTGATGGCGTTCGATGGACACATGACACTTATGACTATCACTCAAGCAATATTTGTCTGGTCACTGGCGCTTTCTTTTTGGCAGACCATGCTTTTCGTCCCGCTTGCAATAAGGAGTGTGAGTAGAGAAGCATCACTTCTAGAACCAGATCAGTATCCAAGAATCACAGTAATTGTTCCTGCATACAATGAGGAAAAAGTTATTCAAACTACCATCGAGTCGCTTTTGGCAACAGACTATCCAGATAAAGAGATAATCGTAGTCGACGACGGAAGCACAGATAAAACACTTGAAATTGCAAGGCAGTATAGCGATCGAGTAAAGGTAATTCACAAGGAAAATGGGGGAAAGGCATCTGCATTGAATCAGGGTCTGCTTTATGCAACCGGAGACATAGTGACAATCGTCGATGCAGACACCATAATAGGCCATTCCTCTCTCAAACACATAGCAAAGGGAATGATGGACGAGAATGTCGTGGCCGTGGCAGGCAACATAAAGATTCGTAACAAGATGAACTGGCTTACTTGGTGTCAGGCACTAGAATACCTATCAGGAATTCAAATAATGAGAAGAGGCCTTGATTATTTTGGTGCGATAACTATTGTACCAGGCGCGCTTGGCGCATTTAGAAAAAAGAAACTGGAAGAAGCTGGGACATATCATAAAGAAACACTTGTTGAAGATTTTGACGCAACGATGAAGGTGTTGCGTTCTGGAATGATAGTAAATGGTAGTAATGCAGCAACAGCATATACACAAGCACCGCAAACATTGCATGATTACTACAAACAGCGAAAACGTTGGTATCGAGGAAACTTGCAGGTACTTAAAAGGCACTCTGACATTTTGCTGAATCCGAGGTTTGGTTACTTGCAAAGACTGTCCTATCCACTCATGGCAATACACATGCTTGTGATTCCAATTGCAAGTTTGATGCTCTGGGGATTTGCAGCATACCAATTATTAATTGGAAACTATTACTTTGTTACATTTACACTTGGAATGTTCATATTAATGCAGTATCTGCTCTCTGCAATGGCAGTAAGGATGGATAATGATGACAAAAAGATGATTCTCTATGCAGTATTTATGGTGGTGGGCTATAAACAACTAATCGATATTTTGCAGATTAAAGCAGTCATAGAAGAGGTGTTGCACACAAAGGCAAAATGGACTAGTGCACAGAGGGTAAGACAATGATGATCAATGTAAGGCTAGTCGCAATCTTGATTTGCATGTGTGTTCTGGTCATACCTTATGCTTCGGCACAAGAGTCGACCGGTACACTGAGTGTGTATCTAAAAAACGAAAAGAACGAAAGAGTTGCACCGGACGGCATATCAATCAAAGTGTATATGGATCAACAAAAGACAGTCTTTAGGGAAATTGCCTTAGTAGAAAGCAACCCGTTTTCTATTTCCTCACTTCCACTCAAACACAACTACAGAATCGAAGTCTATGTCAACAGCATGTATGCGGAGGTGGGGTATGTGACTATGCAGCAAACCAACCAAAATCTTGACATTTCAATAAAAAATGCGGGAGGCTTGCTACTAAACGTCTTTTATAAAGACGGGGAAACCCCGCTTTCCGGCGCACAAGTATGGATAAAATCTCAAGATGGTAAAGTGTGGAGTTATTCTGAAACGGCACAAAACGGCCAAACCATAAGGACATGGCTGTATCCTACCACCAATGAAAGCTTCTATTATGCCGAAGTTACACTTGGCCCAGGACTCAAATTCATCTACACTCCAATAAAACTACAACCAGGGATAGCGCAGGACTTTAAAGTTGTCACAAATTGGCCTGTTGTAGTCGATAAGCTATTCCCAGTAGAGGTGTACAACTCGACTAAGAACAAAGTCACAAGGCAAGACGGCTCATTTATTGCGGAATTGTACGACTCAAAAAAGAACAAAGTGGCAGAAGCTGCGGTAACAGACAAAGGGGTCGCGAATTTTTCCAAACTCAAAGTAGGCAATTATGCATTATACATAAAAGCAAACTCCGCAAATGATCTAAAAACGGTTGCAGGAAAAAAAGTCATAATTACTGAAGATACAGGCATCATCAAAATCTACCTGAATAATCCAGAGCTAAATAGTGACCATCTGAATTGTAACTGTGTCGCATTTAGACTAGATGATGTACAAGATTATTTTTTGGCACCATCACAAACAGAGATAATCTCATTATTTGAGAAAAAGAAGGTTCCATTAACGCTCGGTGTTATAGGTGGGTTAATAGGCACAGATCAAAAACTAGTTACCTCAATTAAAGACAGCATGTCCACAAATTCTCCAAATGAGATAGCGTCACATAGCTGGAATAACAAAGTACTCACATCGATGACAAAAAAAGAACAAGAAGATTTAATCAAACAATCAAGTGACAAAATCAAAGATGTATTTGGAATTAAGCCAACCACTTTCATTCCACCAGAAAATCTGCTCAATAACGACACTCTTGTCATATTGAAAAATAATGGGTTCACACACGTAAGTTACTCAACGACCACAAGAGAGCCACCCATCTTTAAAAAATCAGACTTTTACCACTTTCCGGCACATCCATACACAGCAAAACTGAATCCACAGAACAGTTTCTGGATACCTGCATCAAATGAGCAAATTCTCGAAAAAATCGAGGAAAGTATCTTTGAGTATGGTTATGCCGTAGTCATGATGCACCCCTATGAATTTGCAAATTATGAAGGAGGGTTTTATGTAAATAAAGTGAATGCAACTGCGATTCAGCAGCTAAGCTCATTGATTGACAAAATTCAATCACAAAACAGACGCATCGTTACGATAGGCACTATTCAGGACTATGACAAACCAACCAGAATTGAAGAAAAACCGACTATGGAAAAACCAGTGCCTCCTGACTGTAACTGTGTTGCGTTCAGGCTAGACAATGTACAAGATTTCTGGTTAAATGATGTACAAAACAGCATAGTTGACATATTTGATAAAAACGATACTCCTCTAACACTAACAATAATTGGAAAATACTTGGGCGATGATCCGAAAGTAATCGATTTCTTAAAAGCTAAGCTTGATTCAAAAACATCAAAAATCCGATTAGCTAACCGCGGATGGGAATACGTTGATCACACTACATATGATAAGGAAAAACAAGCTGCAAGCATACGACAAACAAATGAAAAAATTGCCAAACTCTTTGGAGTAAAGATGACTGTTTTCAGCCCACCGTACGATGCATTTAACAAAGACACACTAGAAGCTATGAAACAAACAAAAATGAAATACTTCAGCGCAAGTATCACAAATGATCGACCGCCATTTGGTTCTGATTCATTGAAACATGCTCCAAGCACCATCTCATTTGTTAACCTTGTAAGTGATGATCCGTTCTATTCGGGGACCATACAACAAAAAGCATTAGCGAAAATTCAAAACAGCATCAAGCAGAACGGATACGCTTTGATAAGCTTGCAACCTCCAGATTTTGCCATAAGGACTGATGTCTTTACAAACGAAATAGATGCCAACAAAGCAGAGCTACTCCAAACATTACTGCGCGACATTGAATCAAATGGCATCAGAACAGTAGCACTTGAGGCAATTCCACATGTTCTAGATGAGAGATCTATTGTAATTCCAGATTGGGTAAAGTTAAATGCAAAATGGTGGGCTGACAATAAAATAAATGACTCTGACTTTACCAGAGGGCTTGAATACTTAATTGAGCAAAAAATAATTCAAATTCCTGCTACGCAACAAGGCAAAAATACGGAACAAAAAATACCGTCCTGGATAAAACCTAACGCAAAATGGTGGGCCGAAGGCAAAATAGGAAACTCCGACTTTGTCAAAGGGATTCAATACCTAATACAAAATGGAATTATTCAAGTCTAGCTCGGAAAAGATGAGCTTGGGCCTACCGCATCCTCAGGTTTTACATCCTGATCCCATTTGCCTCTAACTCCTCTGATTAGGAAAAATATTCCACAAGAAATTAATCCAATGACGAGGGCAAAGAATGCTACTTTGTCTTGTGCAGCAGCTTGGCAGTCTACTTCAGTTTGTACACCATCTGCGAATTCAAAACAACTGCCAAATTCTTGTGCTTGAATAGATAGATCGTAGTGTTTTTGTCCAAATATGCCAAGAATCAGAAAGCCTGCGAAAATGAGCGCAACACCAAGGAGCGTAAATCGCGTATCACTCATGAGTTGATTACACCGAAGTAACTTATGATGCTTTTTCCAGTTTGGACTTGAGGTTTTTGAGCGAGTCGGCATAAAATGATTCGATAAAGGTCAGAAATTCCTCAAACTGCTTTTTATCTGAGCTATTGCTAATCAAAAATGAGGTCCAACTTAGATGTGTTTTTTCTTTTTGGGAAATGGAAAGTGTCGCATGATATCCATCTAGTGGCAGGCCACTTGTTGCAATGTATGAAACTAGCTTGCCGTCCTGCCAGCCTACGGCATACTCTATGACGTTGCTCCCATCTACAAAAGAGATCTTCCTTGAGGTTCCAACACCATGTCTGATTTTTGAGAGAAATTCCGTCTTTTTTACGCCTACTGCCCATTCTGTTAATCCAACAAAATTGCTTATCTCCTTCCAGACTGCAGAAGCAGGCACGTCGATACTGATTGATTGTGTCACAGTAGCAAAATACCTGCCGGCTGTATTGTGATTCAGAATAGTTCGCGACACAGACAGCGGTGTTTATCGTCATTTTTTAAATCTTCAATAAATCGACAGATATAATTTTGATATAAAATATTTGAGTTTAGACATGGTTTTTGGATGGGGTAAAAAAAAGCAAGAACGAATTGACGAAGACAAACCTAAAATCGCGACTGGAAATCAGCTAAAACTTGATGAGATAAATCAAATTATTCTTGAGAAAAAAAACCAACTTAAAAACGAGATTGTAAGGAAAACAAAACCGCTTTTTGAGGAAATTAAACGTGAGCTTGACTCAATTTATACGATAATCAATCATCTAAAAACTGACAACCTCAAAGTCGACGACATTGACAAGACCCTTAGAGTTCTTGTAGTGAGAAGTAAGGCAGAAGTAATTGACGTGATATCAAAAGAATCCAAAAAGGAACTCCCAAATGCATCAAACTATGATGAGGTAACAAAAAGTGCAGAGCTGGCTGCACACACATTAAAGAAAATCGGTGATGTACTTGGCAAACACAGCAGAGTGATTCATGTATTTGCAAAAAAATATGCTAACGATCTAAAAACACACTTGGAACTTATCACAAAAGATCATGTAACTATATCAAAAATGATCTCAGACTACAACTCACTGGAATCTGCTTCCATAGAAATTAATGAAAAAACAAGAAAGATACAAAATATACACAAAGAAATTAATGAGAACATTGCCCATCTAAACAAACTGCAGGAATCACTTCTTGATCTTGAGCGTACTAGCAAATCCACACAACAACAAATCGCAGAGATTTTCGAGTCTCCACAATATGAAAAATTCATGCAGTACCGAAACGAAATAAATCGTCTCGTATCCAAGGAAAGTCAATTAAACAAGGAAATAGGTGACGAATTCTCCAAGATCTCAAGACCACTTGGCAAGTACGTGTATGTAACTTCACTTGAAAAACCACTCAAAATAATTCTGGAACGACTAGTCCAAGACCCTTCTGACACGATCTCAGAAAACAAAGATGCCACAATTACAATCCTGGAATCCTGTATGAAAGGAATAATGTCTGGAAGTGTTTCTGTAAAAGAAGCTGACAAAACAGTTGACCACATAACTAACATAATCTCTCTTGTGGACGACTTTGTGTCTCGAAAAAATAACTTGAAAGCGCAAATAGAAGACCTGCAAAAAAAACTCAACATTTTTGATCTTGACAACCTTGAAAATCTTGAAAAACAACTCGCAAAAGCAAAATCTGACAGTGAAGACACAAAACTCAAAATCAAAAAACTCGAAGACGATCTTAAACACCAAATGGCACAAAAAGACGTGCTTATCTCCGAATTGGAAGATTCACTGGTGCGTCTATTGAAAACCAAATATACTATCAATCTGGAATGATTGGATGAAGTCTGACTTGGAACGAAAAGTGGTGCTCAAAAAAGATGCACGTAACGGTATTCTTAGTTATTGTAAGATGAAACACCCCTCAGAAGGAATATTGATACTTCGTGGTAAATCAAAAAAAGGCGTAATCACCATAAATGGTCTTGTTATCCCTCCCTTTTCATACAGTGACCAGACATTTGCAGGCTTTCCACAGTCGTTTCTGCCACTTGACTTATCTTACGTGGGAAGTGCACACTCGCATCCAAGTGGCTCTGCTGAACCATCAGTAACTGACTTGCACAACTTTTTTGGTCTCGTCTCCATCATAGTCAAGTCGCCATATGAGAAAAACGAGGACATTTTTGCGTGGGATAGTGAGGGAAACCAACTCGAGATAATTTTTGAAGGCGATGGCGAAGAAAAAAACTGACAAAACTTTATTAGGCTTTTTAAAGGAAAGACTGTGTTGTATAGCTACAAAAACTATCTGATCTTTCTGTTTGCGTCGCTTGCGGTAAGCATTGGATTACAGATGATCTTGCCATTTCCGTATGGTCTTGCAGCGGCACTTGCGATATTCATAATGTTGCCACTGTTTATACGACGCAGGTACATGAGCAGGATGCGTGGTTATGGTGACTCAGGAGGCGGATTCTTTGGATTCAACTCAGAAGGTGGCGGTACAGTCAAGTATGTATGTCTGACATGCAATCACCGCTTCAAGGGCGCTACATGTCCAAGATGTGGCTCAAAGATGAAGCGCGCAGACTTTTAACGATGTCGCTTGAAAAGCTCAGGCAACAAGCAATCTATCAAAACTCAATAGATACTTGGATTGCTATTTGTGAGGAAAAACAAATAGAGTGGTACGAGACGGAAAACTACAAAAAATTCATAGAATATCTATTCAAAAAAGGTATCAACCTAAAAAAATTCCCACTTTGTGTCAAAGAGACAGGAGGAATGTATGAGCGAGGACGCGATAAAACAAAATTCGCAGAGATGCTCTCGCAGTTCAATGACCCAAACGCTGCAGCATATACGATAAAGCTTAACGATCAAACACTCAAAATAATTAGGGACTTTCAGCTTACGAACTAGCGTTTTAGCTTGGGGTTGGCAACAACTTCAAGCGAATTACCTATAAATACAAACGCAAGTCCGGTGACGGCGACCATTATGCCAGGCGGTATTATCCACCACCATAGGCCCCGTGATGCTGCACCATGTGATTTGGCATCATGTAGGATTTGGCCCCATGTGGGGAACGTAGGATCACCAAGACCCAAAAAGCTTAGGCCAGCTTCCGTTGTAATTGCAGCTGGAACCGAAATTGCAATGCTTGCAAGAGCGTATGGTAGTATCTGAGGGATGATGTGCCTAAATATTATCTTGGAATCTTTTTGGCCCATGATCTTCGCAGCATCTACAAACTGTCGAGTTTTGATTTGTAAAGACAGACTCCTTGAGACCTTAGCTACTCCTACCCAACCAAATATCATAAGAAATCCAATCAGTAAAAATATGTTATTGGATGTGGTCACGGACAAAATGATCAAAAACGGGAGTGCAGGCAATGCGTAGATTATGTCATTGAATCTCATCATGGACTCATCCGTTTTTCCTCCCTTATATCCAGCGTAAACGCCAAAGACGAGGCCTGAGATAACGGAGCCGACTGCAACCACTATGCCGATAAAGAGTGCAACAGGAGTCCCCCACAACAAACCAATTGAAAGGTCACGTCTAAGCTCGTCTGTGCCAACGAGTCCGTATACTTTACCTCCTAAAATTAACTTGGAATCCGAAAAGGTACTAGCTGATTGTGTGTTAACTAGACTGACAACAAAGACATATCTGCCTTTTAGTACCTCACGTGATTCAAATTTTGAAAATATGATCTCTTTTACGGCAAGTCCATCAAGCGGATACGAGAATTTGTTAGATTGAAGTAGCAAGTTTTTTCTGATTATGTCATTCGTGGAAAAGATCTTATCGGAATATGTGGCGTGTTCTGATTGTGGCAAAGACAACGAGATTAGTCGTAGCGTTGCATCATCAGGTCTTATGACGTCTATTCTTAGGACAGGGGCACCATCATACTGAACGGTATATTGCAAGAGAAATTCGTTTGGAAAGTAATCATAGTCATAATCAAACTCAAACTTTTGTATGGTTGTGGTTACCACATTGTTTTTTTGGAGAATGGTTTGTGTGCTTTCTAGTATTTGATGCTCTGGGATCTTTGCAGCAGCGAAAAAGTTCACCCAGCTTGGCAGGGCCGACTTTGGCAACATCGTCCAGCTTGCGGGATTATTCCATTGTCTGTACATCTCAAGTGGCACAAAAAGCGCTGTTGCCGCAGAAACGAAAATTAGAGATGCTAGTATGCCTATTCCGACTAGGCCGATTTTATTTCTGATAAACCCCTCTTTTATCTCAGAATATGTGGCCATCTCAAACAGTCCTTATCCTTGGATCCAAGTATCCATAAAGCAGATCCGAAACAAAGATACTTACCAAAAAGAACGCTGTAAGAACATAAGTGGAGCCTATAATTACTGGAAGATCCATTACGCTTATTGCCTCAAAATAAAGTCTGCCCATACCAGGCCAATCAAACACTGCTTCTGTGATTATGGCTCCACCAAGAGAACCAGATAGGCTTAGCGCAAGGATGGTGATTATTGGAGGCGCTGCATTCTTTAGTGCACTCCCGAAGATGATCTTTTTTTGGCTGATGCCTATTGCTTTTTTTACGAAAATAAAGTCTTCTTGCATTATTCCAACAATAAAATTTCTAACTAGGTAGGCCCATGTTCCAAAACCAATGAACACTATTGTGATGAGAGGCAATGTCATGTGGTATAATAAGGCTGGAATGTATGCCGGGTCGGTAGGTGGTAACAGAGGGGTGGCTCTTGCAGGAAATAAGTTGTATGAAAATGAAAATGTAAAGATCATGATCAAACCGATCCACCATACAGGAAAGCTGCTGCTGATTATGGCAAAAGTTGAGGTTACCTTGTCTGTTTTGGAGCCAGTCTTGCTGCCAGAGATCGCCCCAATAAATATGCCAATTATGGAAATTATGATTGTAGCTGTAGTAAAAAGCAGGACTGTACGTGGAAGTTTTTCTGAAATGATGTCACTTACTGCGGTGGAGCCAGAGTCGCTACTTAGAAACGTGGCATGCCCAAAATCCAAGACGAGGATCTTGTACATGGCAAGACCTATCCGATTTGGCGAGTACCACGGCGTGTCGAGACCAAGGCTCTTTGTCCTCTGCTCTACTTGATGTGTTATGTATCGATCCAGTTCCTCAGTGCTCTGAAAACCTGATACTAGCGCCTTGTTCTCAACTATTTCTGATCTTACTTGGATTGCGACACCTTTTTTCATTATGGCATCCATGTTGGAACCAACAAGAAGTATTGTGACAAGCAATGTGGCCATCAAGACGCCAAAAAGTATGATTGCGCGCCTTGCAAAATAACGTTTCAACCCCATTGGCTTGAATTGATGAAATTAGCTTAAAATGTTATGGTCGAATACGTGTTTTATCTCAAGGAAGGAAAGCAGGCTGATCATGGCAAAAGGCTTGTCGATTAGATCCAGCGTCTCTTTTACTGCATCAAACTGGGGGTCGCGGTGGGACATGTATGGTGAAAGAAAGAAGATCTTCTGCTGTGGCCTTGCAGCGCGTATCAAATCTTCGACATTATCCCCCTCAGGTATTCTCATTGATTCTTCCAAGATGACAAAGTCGTAATTTGTGTTGTCATCGATTCTGCCGAGGCAGGAACCAACATCTGAGACAAAGTCAACTTGATGATTTTTTTGTTCAAATATTTTTTTATATAGTTCGATTATTCTAACATTTTCTTCTAAAACAAGTGCCTTCATGGAATTTATCCCCATCGAATGTAGTTTCTTGGGAGGAATGCTTGGATTCCTTCCATCTTTGCCGTCTGCAACAAATTACGATCAAAACTTACAAGCGTGGCACCTACGAGTTTTGCTGTGGCCAAAATCAAGCTGTCTGGTGTGTGGCATTCGTAGTATTTTTTAATCAGCTTTTGTGATTCTGAATCGATTTCCTTTGTCTTGTCTACTGTAAGCGGGTGTCTGCAGTACTGGTATATTCGATCCATCATAGCTACTGGGTCAATTCCTGTTATTTTTTTGACCTCGCCTAGTACTACTTCTGGAACTACGAGTTTGGATTTGTGTTTCCTCATCCTTTTTGCAATAGATCTTAGAACACGGCCTTCTTGGACTTCTTTTATCAACACGTTTGAATCTAGAACTATCGTTTGGGTATGCCCGACTTGCATTACATACCTTTAGTCTGAGATATAAAAGCAATTTTGCAAAAACTGTATCATGTTACAAATTGTAACAAGTCGTTAAATACACATAGAAAAGCTCACAGTCGTGTCCGAGAACGGAGACAAATCGCTGGCAGAAAAGCTGGACATTGCAATCGAAAATCTAAGCAGCTGGTACCGCGTTATACTAGTTATTGTTATAATCGGCCTCTTGTCGTTGTCTGTAGTCATATCTCTCTCACAGTATTATTTTCAACAAGAAATAGCAAAGAACGGACACATAACTGAAATCCGCGACGAAAAAACCGGGGAGACAAGTCTTGTATTTGTGCCAAACTCTGAACGAGTGTTTGCGCCAGAAAGCATACTTGGGCTGTATACTACGCAGGTATGGCTCATGACAAGCAACGGACTCGTAATAGGACTTTTGTCTTTTTTGTTTTTATGGATCACCTACAGAGGTCACATACACAGAAAAGAGCTAAAATCAATTGAGGGCCAGTTAATCAGACAATCTTACCTTGTTAACTTTGAAACATCAATTCCTGAGGGGAAAGACCGTGTAGAACGAATCCTAAATCATTCCTGTCTTGTTTTTCCTGAACTGCAGACGCTACTTAGAGGAAAATCAGACAAAAAACTTCCAGTAAAGCTGAACCAGAAGGTGGGTGCAGACACAGTAGACATATTGGTTTCCACAAAGAAAGGAGACTTTATCGTCAAATTCTTTGACAACGTATCGTTTTCCATACTGGAGCAGTTCGCAAACAATGTGTCAAAATCAGGAAAGTTGATCTTCAGGGTTTTGTGCGTCGCAAAAAATTATGATGAGGATCTGCAGTCACCTCAGCTCTCGTCACTTATGCAAAAGCTGAATCTGGACTTTGATATGGATCTAATCTTTGAAGATGAACAAGGATATTCGATGTTGTGGATTAACTAAGATTCCAGCTTATCGGAAAAGTCTCTTAAACCTAGAACAGCTTTCACGTCTGGATCAAAATTAGTGCACTTGAGAAATGTGCTTCTACCCTTTTCGGTTATTTTGTATTCTAACTTGGCTTTGGGATTCTGACTATCACGCGTTTCTATAAAGCCTTTTTTTGCAAAGCTTTCCAAGATGAGACGAAGTCGTTCTCTGTTGAGATCGGAACCAGGCGTCCCTGTGGTGATCTGTCTTAGGTTAAGCCATGTCCCTACTTTTGACATGTACCCCAGAATGGCAATGTTTGTGTCACCTGGGGTCTGATTGAATTTTCGCTCCACTTGTTAATCAAAGCAAAACTCAATTGATATTACTTATGTGTTCTTTTGATAAATTTTTTGAACCAACAACACATCGAGATCGCAATCTATTCTAATAGGCTTGATCTAAATTGCCACGTGAGTGCAAGCACAATCAGGAAGGCAAAAAAACTGGTGGACGAAGGAAATGTCATCAAAATTGACGAGGATCTCTATCAGGTTAGATCGTCGTCGGATCCAAACAAGTCATACATGGTTACAGCAGAGTCGTGTGACTGTCTTGGCTTCAAGAACTTTTACAAATTCCATCACGGAAAAGGCAAAAAGGCAAACTGCTCGCACCTTGAGGCAGTGAGGCTCTTCCTCAAGCAAAATTAGATCTGAATTATTCCGGAATTTACCAGATATTGTAGACTGCGTACAAATTCTTTATCTGAGATCATTCCGTCAGCCCACCAGCCTGCGCTTGTCTTAACCCATGAAGGAATAAATTCAGAAGGAGCAGAAGATCCTGTTTTCTGAACCGTGATTATCTTTTCTTTTACCAAAAACTTAATTGCATCGATGAATTCACCATCGGAGATGGTGCCAGCCGACCACCACTTTGCACCGTCTTTCATCCATCTTGGTATGGGATCTGATTGCCCAGGTGTGATTTCAAATGTCGTAGTAGCAACCTGTGTTGGTAGGCCATATACTACCTTGAGTAGATATGTGCCTACTCGAAGTCCATCTGTCTGGATGGTTTGTGTATATGTTGCGTCTTTTTCAAAATTACCATTTCTTGCGTAGATAAGCTTGTCTGGGCTTTCATAAAGAAGGATAGAGTACGACAAGGTAGCAAAGTCATCAGGAACTTGGCCGCTTACAAGTATATCTTGGTTTTTGCTGTATGCTTTTTGCGCAATCAGGGCATTACTTGTTTCAGGTTGGGCTTCTGGCGCGTTTTCCATTACTATCTTCCCTTCAAGCCAAGGGTGTATCTCACAAAAATAATAATACGCAAAGTAAATCGGGTTTTCAATTTTGAGTGTGGCGGATTTAGAGGATTCAATGACTCCAGTCTTGAAATATTTGCCAGAATAGTCTGGGTGGCCTGGTACTCCGCTTGTGATGCTGTGTGCGACAGAATCTTCGTTGACCCATGTTATCGAATCGCTAGGACCAATTGGTAGAATGTCTGGGTAGAATGTCTTTTCCTGCGACACTGACGATCCTTTGAGGATCCTTACCTCATAATTGAGGTCTTGTGCATAGGCCTGTGAGATGACTGCAACCAAAGTAATTGTTATTACTGCGTACTTGAGCAAACCAACAAGATCAAAAATCTTTGATATATTCTCAATTTGTCTGTTCGGAACAGACAAACATGGCATTATACAGCGACAAGCTTGGGTTTAAACATTCTACGGTAAAACCAAAAGAGGCCTAATATTTCGATTTGCTCCATAAATAAGATCAGATGTAGGTTGACAAGCAAACCGTTTGTCAGATCGTTTAGCATGGCAAAAGAGACTGAAAAAAGATAGTCCATGTATTGTATTTGGGTGAGGCCAAAAGCTTCCAAGTCTGAGATGTTTGGCCCATTCAAGCTTTGTACCTTGAATTCGTTACTGGTGACGCTGTGTACAAGAATCTCTTTATCGACGTGGTACAGTGTGTTACCGCGCTCAATCAAAAGTATGGAGGAACCAAAATAACAAGTAAACAGAATCAAGGTGAGTAAAATTATCTTGGCGGACCTACTCCAAAGCGCCTTTGTCAGCTGGTTTTTGAAGATGGTGCCAAATGTGCCAAGCTTGTTTTTTTTGACCAAGATGACCAGTATTAAGGAGATTAATGTGGCAACACCCAAGTTACCTAACCAATGATCTGTCAAGTATTGACCAACAAATAGTCTCAACGGTAAAAATACTATGGCCGTGACTCCGAGTAGGATTAGCTTTTCTTTAATGTCATTTACATTCATGCATTTCCATCTTCCAGACGCACGAGTGGTCTAAAGCTTGTTTTTGAGTTCCTTAAGATACTTGACACTAATTCTGTATGCCCTGATGGCCGAGTAGATCTCAAAGAGTTCCTTATAGGTGGGCTGAAGTCTTTTGAGGTCTTCTCTGTTTATGCCGAAGTCAGTAATTGTCTGCCAGATGTTTTCTATGGAGACTCCTTCTTCGTCTACCAATATGGATGATAGATATTTCCCAATTCCCTTGCCTAGACTGATGCTCGTGGACATCATGGCGGCATTTCAACAGCTTTGATTATATCTATCACGGAAATAATTAACATTTCTTAGTTCCAAAATGGAACAGTGTTTTTTGTACTGGATTTACTTGAGATGCTTGTTGAGCGTAAGTCCCTTGACTTTTTTGCTGTTGATCTTCTTGTCTTCGGACTTTAGTGTCTTGGAATAGTTCTTTGTGTTGTTTTTATCGTTTACCTCCAAGAGATCTTCTCTTGTGATCGATAATTTCTCAAAGTATGCCTTTCGTGCATCCTGTAGTGAGCCACCGCTGTCGAGCACTTCCTTCATTGCCTGTCTGGCCTCTTCTTGGAGCTGTTTTGTGTAGTTGAGTTGGCTTGCGATGGTACTTTTGATGCGCGGGTCGAGCTTTGCCATATAATCTTTGTATGCAAGTCCGCCATACACACCTGGTCCTACGGGCCTTTCCTGTAGTGTCTGCTCAAGCTTTAACTTTGCCATATTACGCTTTTCTTCAATGACAAGCTTTCTTGCTTCTATGTCGTATTGTTTTTGTAGCTTTTTGTTTTGCTCTTCAAGGAATTTTTCATAGTTTTTAAGTTTAAGTAGTTCGTATGTGGCTGGTGCAGAAACTGACTTGGTTTTATTTTCGGCCAGCTGCTTGTAATAGAGTTCGTCAAACGTGGAAAACTCGTTACCTACCTTCAGAGTGGTTCTAGCAAATCCTTTGAGGTCGCCTTTGGTTGCAGAAATTACAACGGAGAATATGCCTGATGTTGTCTGCTGATCAAACTCATGATGAAACTTGCCGTCATTACCAGTGGTTGTAGAAACCGAGACTCCAGCAAAGCGGATCTTGACTTCAGCACCTGAAACCGGCTTTGAAGCTTGGTCTAAGACAAGTCCAGAAATGACTGGTTTTTCATTGATGTGTATTTCTGACTCTTCAAACTCTGCTTTGATCATAAAGTCCCACAACGTTGCCGCAGAGGCATAAGTGGTAGTGGTAAGCAACACCACTGCCAGTAAAGCAGAAAATACTGCTAGGCGATTCAATAACTGATTTTTTTCTTTTTTTTGTTAACCCCGAAACTCAATTTGAGAATAGCTATGAATCAGTTATTTTTGAGCAGTTTTGGATCTTTTGACCAAAATTCGGTATACTGATTTAGATTTTGAGATCTGGATCGAAGATCGACTTTGACCTGATCTGATCATCGAAATTCTTTGAAAAACAGCAAACAAAAAACTCAAACACCAAAAAATTGATCTAAAAATTGTCCCCAATTGAACGAAAGCTTTTAATCGGCGTGATTTTTACGGTAAAAACGTTGCGATTAAAATTATCCGCTATTCTATTGAGCGTGCTAATCTTGGGCACCGTTTCATCACAGGCATTAGCCCAGACTACTCTATTTACGACAAACATTGTCAAATCGGGGGACTTTGTCACACTTTCTGGAGAAGGCATAGATCCAGACGATGATAGCCTAGATATCTCTTGGAGACAAACCGGCGGTGATAAAGTCGAGCTGTTTCCTTCTGCAACTGTTGCAGAACCAACCTTTAGGGCTCCAGAAGTAGAAAACGGCAAAGTCAAAATTCTAACTTTTGAGCTAACTGTAAGAGATCCATATGGAGGTGTCGACACGGACACAATTAAGATCACAGTCTTGCCAAGAAACCAACCGCCAACTGCTGATGCAGGACCAGATCAAACCGTCGAAAAAGGTGACACAGTAACACTGAATGGTGACGGCTCTGACCCAGATGGCGACACACTGACTTTCCGCTGGTCACAAATTGATGGACCAATAGTTACCTTAGATGATCCTAACTCTCAAAGTCCAAGTTTTGATTCTTCAGAAATGGAGCGAAGCTCCGGCACACTTAGAT
>JAWAFK010000004.1:0-117692 GCA_038890395.1 Candidatus Nitrosotenuis sp.
AATTACAGTTATCGTATAATGCATAAGAACCAGAAACACACGCAAATTTACACTCTATTCCACCACAGTGCTCAAAGGAGTCTTGACCATATACTTGCTCAAGCATGCCTATGACGTACGAGTTTAGGGCTTTTGATTCGTCCAAGGCTGATTCGGTGGCGACATATAGCCTTCCAACATCCTTCGGTGAGATGTTGTTTCTTTGCATGAGTTTTAAACACGCGTTTGCAGCAAGGCATGCAGGATCTTGGTTGGTGTCCACTATTGCCATCTTGGATATGCCAAGGCCTTGCTTTAGTTTTGCAGGATCTAACCCCCTTGCTATGGCAAAATCTGCCGAGTCTACAAACAGTCTCGGTATGTATACCGCTATGTCGTCTATTCCTGCTGCCATGAGCTTCCCTTCTGAGTTTTGAATATAAGGGTTATTAGCTAAATGTGTTCTACCCACATGTATTACATTGTAAATTTATAAAAATTTGGCTGTTTTACGACAAAAATTATCACTGATTTTTTGATTTAGTTTTGGAAAAAAAATCAAGTTTCCCTGATCCAACCAACTTGAATATCGTTCATGTCTTCGTTCTCACCCACTCCTGTCGCATAACGCCAAATTATTGGTGCGTTTGTAGTCATTGCCGTCTTTATTTTTATCAACGATTCTGTTTCACCATCGAGGTTAGAATTTGCGGTTCCGCACAACTGAGAGAACTTGCATTTATGGTCAAGAGCGAGCGGCTTCACCTCTATTAACGGATATGCAATACACGCAAGAGGTCGTTCATTGTATATTTTACAGACAAAACCTCCGTGGGGTGCTCTTTTCTGCGATTCTGTATCCAAGAAAGGACACGTGTTCCCGTTTCTTTCTTTACCCATCATTTGATACGCAATTACTTTCTCGGGTTTTGTCAAATCGTGATATGATATTCCAATTCTAGGTATGATGTTAACATTTATGTGGTATTCCTTTGCCAACTCTTCGATTTTCGTTTTTTCATTAGGAAGCACTAGTACTCCAACTTTACCGAATCTTCTTGAAGGAAAATACTCTCGCTCAATGCAGCACTGTGAACAATCCTTTACACATTTAAACTCCATAATTCAGAATTGTTTATCGCAAATAAAATCTAGTTGCCTTTAAGTTGTTCTGACTCCAAGATGTTCACAAATACATCGTACGGCTGAGCTCCAGGTACTCTTACAATCTTGTTGTTTGGCCCAATTATGAAAAACGCCGGCGTACCTGAAAGGCCTAGTGTCTGCGCATCGTTTGTGCTGGCTTGTATTTTTTCGTTATATCTGCCGCTTTCCATACATTCTGCGAATGCTACTGTGTCCAAGCCCATCTGCTGGGCGAACTTGTGCTGATTTTCAAGCGATGCCCAACCATTGTTTTCGCCACTCCAATTATTGTATAATGTATCATGATAATCCCAGAATTTACCTTGCTCATCTGCACAATGGGCACCATGGGCAGCAGTCACTGAATCAGGCCCTATTATGACAAAGTCTTTGAATATCATTTTGGCCTTACCAGTCTTGATATAGTTTTCATAAATTTGATCTTCTGTATCGTGGAAGAACTTGTTGCAGTAAAAACACTGATAGTCACCAAACTCAACTATGGTAATTGGTGCGTCTGGCTTACCAAGAATGGGCGATGCGTTATCTGAAAAGATTGACATACTCACTTGTTGTGGTGCGTTGGTCGCTGTCATCTCTTGTTCTTTTTCAGCTTCGGACTGCTTTATGTCTTCTATCTTAAAGCCTGTCTCCATCAGTGCGCTCATTGCAAAAAAGACTCCCAGCATAGCAACAACTGCTATTGCCGCGCCGATTCCTAGCGAAGGTGCGTGTATCACATGACCCCTCAAACGTGGATTAATTTAGTCGTTTTGTGCGAAACGAACATCTCTAAATTAATTCGCTTAGTCATATCTGATCTCACATTGGTAGGCAGCAAACTCTGGACCTTAACAGTAGTGGCAGCGCTATCGACATTGTTGATTCTGATCTATTTTGTTATGGCTCCGTTGGTTGACAAGAAAGGCACAATCGAGCAGACTCATGAAGGCCTAGGTCGTGCAATAGATAATTTTGATGACCTAAAGGACGAAATAAGATATGGTTCTGCTAACAGTTCTAATTTCAATACCTGACTATAGTGTAATCTAAATAAATACGGCATATTTGAAAAAAACATGAAAAAGGTCTTTGTGAATGGCTATGGTTCAATTGGGAGCCGTATAGCACAATTCATCAAAGACGATCCGGAGATCAAAGTAGTTGGAGTAGGAAAATTCTCACCAGATGACAAAGTAAACGATGCAATATCAAGGGGATTTAATGTCTTTGTTCCACAAAAAAGCATCGACTCTTTTAAGAATTACAAAATCAAAGGGAGTATTGAAGGCGCACTTGATGAATGTGATCTCGTAATTGATGCTGCCCCTGGTGGAGTAGGATACCAGAACAAAAAGCAACTATATGAACCAAAGGGAGTCATGGCGATATATCAAGGAGGCGAATCGGTTACAGGTGAAAAAAGCGTCTCTGATTTGCTGTTTAACTCACGTGTGAATTACAAAGATGCATTTGGCAAAAAACACGTCATGCAGGGAAGCTGTAATGTGACTGGAATGGGTCGCATCTTGCAACCACTGCGAGAAAAATATGGTTTGCGATTAGTGAGATTCGACGCAGTGCTTGTGAGAAGATGGGCAGATCTTGAGCAGACAAGCAAGGTGGTTCCTGACACCGTAGAGTGGACTGCAAATCCGCACCACCAAGATGACATAAAACAATACATGGGAAAAGACACCCCACTTTTCATTCAAGCAATCAAGGTACCAACACGTCAGATGCATGTACACATCCTCAATATAAGATTCAAAGATGATGCACCAACGCCGTCTGAAATTTTTGAGATATTCAAAGACGAATACGGTGTGGCTACATTGTGGACCGCAAAAGGCACAAAACAAATTCGTGACGCAGCAGAAGCAATGAAATTTAGCTTCAAGGATACTAACATGATCCATATTCACGCAAACATGCTAGAATCAATTGGCGACACAGTCAAGATGCTGTATTCAGATGATCAGACAGGGATCGTCATACCAGAAAACCACTTACTAATGCAGGCAATGCTGTTTCAAAAACCATATGAAGAGGCAGCAAAGCACACAGAAAGCCTATTCCACATGAAAGAGAAAAAGAGACTACTTGAAGAATTCTTTTCAAAAAAATAGTTGTGTATTCATCCCGGCTTTGGTTTAGGGATTACTACAAGCCGGTTTATGACAAAATCTTCACGTATGGTATCTGATATTGAGCTTATGAGTTTGTGTATCTCGTCTAATCTGGTCTCGCTGGGGAGAAGTATATGTATTTCTGCATTAAATTCATTGCCAATTGGCCTCAAAAATACGCCGTCGGTTTGCACATTAAACTTTTCTTGGATTTTGTATTTTATGCTCTCTACGAGTTCTGGGTTGTGGACAGCATCTACTAGTACTAAGGCAGATTCTTTGATTGCAGAATACGCCATAAAGAATATGTAGCCTGCTATAATCATACCACCAACCGCATCCATGAATGTGAAATTCAGGTAAGTTGCAGCAGCAACACTTGCTAATCCAATAAACGATGCAGTTCCATCTTTGATGGAATTCTTGGCGTCGAGTTTCAATGATATGAGGTCGGATTCTATTGCTACTTTTCGTATCATAAATGCGCGATGCAAAGACAAACTTCCTGCCACAACAAGCGTTGCCAATGTTATTTCTGGATAGAGGACTGTGCGTGGTTTGTAGAATGCCTCAAAGGCATGATATACAATAAAAGAACCTAAAATTATGATCACGATTGCCGCAATGAATGCTGCAAGAACCTCGACCTTCCTGTATCCAAAATGAAACTTCTTGCTTTTCGGCTTCTTTGCAAGCATTATTCCAAACCAAACAATAAATGAGATCATCGCATCTGCTATCGAATCAGTACCATCTGCAGTCAGTGTAATGCTGCCGGTGAAGATCGATACTATGATCTCAGCTACTCCTATAGCTGCCAGTGTAATTACCGATTGCTTCGCAGCGGACTGGGCTTTGTTTAGAATTAAAGCACGATTATCATTTTTCCCATTTCTGTTAGAAGAACTCAATTTTGTTTCTTTTCTATTGAGTGTGGGTTTGCCGACTTTTTAAATTATGTGTGAAATACATATAAGCTGTAAACTCACATTTTTGCCACAATCGCACATCTGGAACAAAATGTGAGAGATCTTAATTAAAGAAACTAACTACGAGGAGGGTTGGCAAATCTGTTTGCTGGATTGTTGTGATAATCTACAGGCAAATTCGCATCTTTTTGTCTTCCTGTGAGGATACCGACTACTACATCGTCCTTTTTGATTATCTCTTTTTCTACGAGCTTTTTGATTCCTGCTGGAGTAGCACCTGACGCCATCTCGCAGTCAAAACCATTTAGACCAACAATCGACATTCCGTCAAGCATTTCTGCATCGGAGACTTTTTCGACTACGCCATCTGTGTATTCCAAAGCACGCAGGCCCTTGAGTATGTTTGCAGGCCTGCCAATCTGAATAGCAGTTGCCTTTGTCTTTGGTTTTGATCCTTTTTTATCTTGGTCTTTGTAGTATCGATTTATCATGTCGATATCAGGATTTCCCTTATTCCATCGAAGCTCCGTGCCATCAAAGACTCCATTGTACAAGTCATACAGAGTGCTTGCACCATCTGCATTTATTACAGCTATTCGTGGTATTTTCTTAATCCAGCCCCATTCATAAAGTTCCATAATTGCCTTGCCGCAGCTTGAAATGTTACCAAGTGCTCCTCCAGGATACACAATCCAGTCTGGTGCCTGCCAGCTCAGATACTCAATTGCCCTGTAGGGAATGGTTTTTTGGCCTTCGATTCTAAATGGATTTATCGAATTTACGGTATACCCTGCATGTTCTTTTGCGTCTTGTAATGATTTTGCAAGCGCGTCGTCAAAATTTCCCTGAACCTGAATTATTTGTGCGCCAAACTGGTATGCCTGACTAAGCTTGCCAGGGGCAATTTGACCTGCTGGTATGTATACATCACATTCCATGTTTTCATTGGCTGCAAACATTGCAGCTGCAGCAGACGTATTCCCAGTAGAAGCACAGATTATCTTTTTAGCATTAATTAATTTCGCATGAGTTATTGCTGTTGCCATGCCGTTGTCCTTAAAGGAACCACTTGGGTTGTATCCTTCTGGCTGCAACCATAAATTCTCATGGTCAATTCCTATAAAATTTGCAACTTTTGACATCTGGTATGGCTTTGACTGCCTACCTTCTGCGCCGTCTAGTGAAACCAGATATTTGGAACACTCTTCACGGCTTGCGGTGTCTATTTGGCAGAAGTTGATCAGTTCACGGAATCTCCACACACCACTCTCGTTGAATATGCTTCCTTGGGGATTTCGTCTCGTGTAAAACAGTTCTTTGAGTTCGGCGGAGGGGGATTTTCTGTATTTGACATCAAGCAGGTGTCCTCGCTCGCACATTATATTACTTGAATTTATTGGATATTCCAAACCACATGACGAATCAATACACTTTAGGTAAGCATTATCTTTCAATCTAGATTGGCATTAAGACTACCAGTTTAAATTTGAACCGTTATCTCTGAGAAGCTTTTTGAATGGTGCTATTTCAATCAAGGAAAATGACGACATACGACGAGTACATAAAAGGTATCCTGCAGCAAATCGACGATGTCTACACGCTTTTCTTAAATCTCAAAGACAAACCAGGAGACCTTGACATAATAAAACGAGAACTTGCAAAGGTTACTGGATTATTACATGCTCTCGCAAACAAGCTTGAAGCAAATAGGGAATTTACTGATTACGAATCTCTACTTTTACCTACCAAGTATTTCTTACAAAACCACGAATTCTTCAGGGAGATCGATACTATGTCATTACTGTACTCTGAAGATCCATTACGCATCAAGAATCTTAGGCTTACAATTCTAGATGCACTAGACGAGAAAAATCTAATAGGGCAGATCAAGGTAATTTTACAAGATAAGGCTTGAGCGATAAAAAATGCATAATATGTGGTTGCAAAGACCACAAGGTATTTGGGTGTTCAAAACACTGGTCAAAAAACTGTAACTGTTACAAAAGCTGAGCTATTCTGGCTTGCAGATGTTGCACGGTGTAGTGTGAAATGATTTTTCCGCCAGTGTCAGAGTTGAAAACCAATGAAATGAATTTCCCTCTGAATTAACAAATCTGTCTTCAGTAAGCTCGTTGCAACCGCTCTGATGCAATGTGTTTGATGCACCGTCAAATATCACAATAAAACCAAAATTAGATTCCCTGATTCTTCTAAACTCATCAGTGTTTTGGATCTTTGCCATACAAATGATATCTTGGTATTGCTATTTTAAGGGGATTTTTTTGCGCCTGAACGAACATGGAAGTTAATGCAACATTTACACTCTTTATCGATACACTCACTTTCCATAAAGTGACCGCATATTCCACATTCGCAATGTGTTTGCATGATGATCATTAGTTCATCGTATAATATAACTAAAACTGCATATTTTTTGCTGATTTGGAGCTAAAATGATGTTATTTTTTTGATCTTTTGCCTTTCTCTAGCTTGACTTCCTTCTTTGGTTTGGAAGGCTTTCCTTGTAGTTCTTCTTGCATTTCTTCTGCTTTTTTATCTACAGTCTTGATTATCTCCTGGATAAAGCCGTCCAAATCATCATCTGCAACAGGTGGTTCAGCTTGGGCTGCAATGTCGTTTATCGCACTGGAGATTTCTGAGCTTACCTGTTCGAAGCTCTCTGGGTCTTCGTAGGCAGCATTGTACAATGATTTGAGGTTGTTTACTTGGTTGATCAGCTGATCAGTTAGTGTAAGTCTGTATTCTGTACCATTGACCGAAATCTCCTTGGTAATCATGACTTGGTCTTTTTTGAATACTTTCTTATAGTTTTCTCTCCACTTAGTTTACAGACTAGAAATTCTACCGTAAATTTCCTAAAATGTGATGTATTCTAGTGCCGTGGCGTCGGAAATTAGCGAGAAGTGTTTTGTGTTTACAACATAGCCGTTTTTGATGTCGTTTACGGAAACCCATCTGTTTGTAGAGGTGTAGTGACTTTTTTCTTTGAGCTCTTTTTCAATAGCTTCGATGTCGAATTCAGCTTCTTCGATCTGCTGTGTGTTTAGGTGTTTTATTGTAACGAGAATCTTGTTTATCTTGACTCGATCCCCAAACTTCCATTGCACAGGTGGGTGTTCGTCAGATACTTCCAATACCTTGATCTTCATTTCTTTATCTCCAAATACATTGTGGCTCACCAACATCCGTTCATCCACAAACTCCTCAAAGCTCATGATCTCAGTATGTCAAGGCAATAATTAAACGATATCCATTTGTCACTCTGTCTCCAAAATCTTGGCATTTCTACTTACAAAAGGCATTCGGTAATCTTTTAGGTGTAGTTTTTCGCGGCTACCGTTTATAATGGCCCATGTCGTGCCGTCATAGTTACATGCAAAATCGCTTATCTCATTCTTTTTGTCCCAGACTTTGTAGTATTCTCTTAGCTCACGTTTTTCGTACGTCCCAAGACCAATCCGTTTTTTTGATAGGAATTTGAAGGCAAAAACAACCTTTCTAGTGTTGTAGAGCTCAAATGTATCTATCCATTTTAGGCATCGCAGTATTTGGTCATATGGTACTACCAGCGAGTTTGTGGTACCAGATTTTGCCTCTATTGTGAATATGGTGCTATTTTTTGTACTCACAGCAAGAATGTCTGGAAGACCTACGCTTGGAGAACCAAGTCTAAATGCCTTCCAATCATCTGTGGCATTGAACCGCTTTACTAAAGTGTCTTCCCAGTGATAGCCTCGCTGCCTTCGTGTTCTTGCGATCTTGGCATTATCTTTTTTTGATCTTGATGTCTTTGTAGGTTTGCTTTGGGGACTCAAAACTTGTTCCAACTTCATTATCTGTTATTTTATGGTCTATTAGGTTATAGAAACTAGGTTATTATGTTATCAAGCTAATTTTGTATCAATGAGTCGTCTATTTACTCTGGCTCAAAGATGAACCTTGGGGCGTCATCAAAACTACAGCTTGCTAGGCGTACTTTTTGTCCAGGCTTTAAAGCAGCTGTATTTGAAATTGTTCCAATAACTCTTACTACTCCCTCAAACTCTGCGATGCAAAACTGTTTGCCATCTTTTGTAGAGTACTCAATGAGCGTGCCAAGTTCATTTAACTGCCTCCATAAAAGATCGCCAAAGCACAAATTGCAAAAATCGTTTGGGGGCCAAGTAATTTTGTTGCATTTGGGACAGTAACCTACAAGAAATCTTCCATTTCTTAACTCCTTTTCAAATTTGTTCATGATTCTAGTATAAGAACAGTTGATGATGTGGCCGCAGCAGACATGTTTTGTACCAACCCAATCTTGGCGCCTTCGACTTGGCGAGAATCGGCGTTACCTTCAAGCTGGGTTGCGATCTCTACGACTTGAGATATGCCTGTGGCACCAAGCGGGTGACCTGCACCTATCAGTCCTCCTCGCGGATTGATTTTCTTACTATCTGTGTTGTATAACTCGATTATGTGTTTGCCGGCATGTCCTTTTTGCACTATGCCGAGATCTTCCAGTATCATTAATTCACACACAGTAAATGCATCATGAATCTCTGCAACGTCTACGTTGGTCGGGTTTATCTTCGACATTTGATATGCCTGCAGTGAAGCTATTTTTGTTGACTCAAGCTTGGTAAGATCGTTTTTTGTAAAACTTGCAGATGTGGTTTTTTGTCCTACTCCACGAATCCAGATGGGGCTATCTGTAAAGCGCTTTGCTACTGATTCTGAAGCAAGTACTACTGCTGAACTTCCACTACAAGGACGAGAACAATCGAGCAATCTTAGATCATCGGTTATTTTTTTAGAGTTCATGATTTCATCAATTGTGTATTTTTTGGGATTGTAAGCATTTGGATTATGTATTGCGTTTTTATGATTTTTTGCAGAAACATATGCAAGCTCTTCATCTGTGGTACCAAACTCACGCTTGCGCACCTTAGTAAACATTGAAGCCCAAAATATGGGGTGCTTGTATTCGCCACGTGATACGTCCCAATCTAAGACCTGTCCTGGGCTATCAAAGCGCTCTGCGCCAACTACTAGGGCTACATCAGCAAGGCCTGCAGATATATATGAAAATGCAGAAACTATTGAGTTGGTTCCAGAATTGCACAAACTTTCCACACTATGTGAAATTTTTGGTGAAATGCCTGTCATCTCTGAAACTATTGCAGAGAGATATTTTTTGTTCTCGTTTGTTGACACTAGCACTACATCTATGTCTTTTTGCGTGAGATTCTTTGTCTGCTCAAACAATGACTTTGTTGCCGAAACAAGAAGAGATTCTATTGAAACATCATCTAATGAAAACTTTGTAGTACAATGACCCACGACAGCTACTTTGTTCAACTTTGATCACCGAATGTTTTTGTCAACAAATCAAATGATTTCGAGACATTCCCTATCGGATTGAATTGTAGTATGGGGTGTGTCACACCTGCCTTGATTGCCTTGTCAAGCTGTTTCCTACATTCGTTTGGCGTGCCGGAAATTGTCAGCGAATTAAGCATATCATCGCTTACAAATTCATGGTTCGATTTATTGCCGGATTTGTATGCTGCATAGATATCACCAGTTTCTTTCCTAAAGCCATTTTCTGCGAGAAATTTTCTGTAAATGTTACCTACAGAAATGTAAAATGCTAACGTTTTGCGAGCCCGTTCCTTGGCAGCCTCTGCATCTTCAGAAACGCAAGTGATAAACTGACAGGCAGTCACTATTTTTCTTTTTTTCTGCATTTTTGATATTGTTTCCTTCATCTCGGACATTGGCCTCAAGTAAAAAATTACGCCATCTGCAATTTCCCAAGTTAACTCAACCATCTTCTTATTTATTGCCGCAATGTATATTGGAATGTCTTGGCGCGGTGGTTTTATGAGAAGATTGAAACCTTTGAGCGAAAATATCTTTCCTGAATAGTTGATTTTTTGTCCTGATAGTGCTAACCTGATTATTTCAACATATTCGCGCATTCTTGTCAGTGGCTTTTCAAATTTGTAGCCGTGCAGATCCTCTACTATGGGAACGCTACTTGTGCCTAATCCTAAAATGAGTCTCTTGTTGGAGATTGTATCTATGGTTGCTGCACCCATGGCAACCAATGCAGGGCTACGCGAGTATATGTTGACTATGGATGAGCCTACGTTAGAGGTAGTGCGTTGCGCAACTGCACTAAGCATTGCAAAGTTTTCCATGCCCCAAGTCTCAGGCACCCAGATCGTGTGTGTTTTGTATTTGGCACTTTTCTGTGCACACATCAACAACTCTTCAATAGAAAGAAGCGAGCCAAGACTATATGATACCATGAACTTACCACTAGAGTTCAAAGGACTTGTCGCCGTTTTTTAGCGCGTTTGCACACTCATCGATGTCTTTGTGTGAATCAATTGAGAACCACAGCGCATTGACAAATTTAATGCCATGCAACTCTCCTTTTTTTGCATACTTGTGAAAAGTATCTTCTTCGATTGAGCCTTTACTTGGTAAGTCTTTTACTATTTTTTTATCAAGGTGGTAAATTCCAGAATTCATCCATATGTTCGTCAGTGGTTTTTTCTCTTTAAAATCGACTATTTTGTTTCCTACCATTGTCACTGTACCAAATTTCGTCCTCAATTCTACAAGCGCAATAGAGTTTGGTTTCGTAAACATTCTTTTCAAGTTGATAGTAGTTATGATGTCGCCATTTAATACTAAAAACGATTTTTCTTTAATGAGTTTGGCTGCCTTTCTTATGGCACCGCCTGTTCCGAGTTGTGTTTTCTCTATGGAGTATAGAATTTTAACTCCAAAATCATTTTTGCGTTCTAAATAGTTTTGAATCTGAGCTGCCTTATAACCTGAACATATTGTGACCTTGGTTACGCCATGTTTTTTCAGATATCGAATTTGCCATTCTATAATTGGAATGTTGTTGATTGGAATCAACGGTTTTGGAACATAATCCGTGATTGGTTTAAGCCTTGTGCCTACGCCACCGGCCAGAATTAGTGCATGCACGACTTTTGAACAGGATTTAGGTTTTAAAATCTATGGGGTATTAGAATAGCTCAATTGATATCAAACCAAAATAATATCCTACAAGTGTTAAAGAGACTCCCCAAACACACGATCCGCCAAATGTGTAAAGAATGAATTTGGAAATCCTCATTCTAAACAGCCCTGCCGGAATTGAGATCATTTCACGGAGTACTGGGACCAACCTTCCAAAGAAAACTGCCTTGTCACCGTGTTTTTCAAACCATTTTTCGATTTTAGCTAGTTTCTCATCTGAGATTTTGGCGTATTTTAGGTATCGCAGCAAGGCAACTCTTCCGAGCCTTGCACTAATGAGGTAGATTGCAGTAGAGCCTATGGTAGCACCAACACCACCGGCCAAACCAAGTCCGATTACCTCTGCTAAACCCATGTGGTTTTGTGATGCAACGTAACCAGCTATAGGAAAAACTGCCACAGTAGGAATCGGTGGAAATATTGTTTCTATGATCGCCGCTACAAAAACACCTATGTACAGATAATCCGATATCAGAGAGATTATCCATTGAACAAAGGGTTGAATCTCTAACAATTTTTTACTCTGTTAGGTAATAATGAAGTTCAGTATAGCAATCTACACAATATTGTTGACCGTCGGTGTGAGCGCAATCGTACGTCCTAGCTGTTTCTTTGCTACATCTTGCACAAAAATTCATTTCGATTTTCTAATCTTTATTGCACCCAGTGCTATCTGAAATACACCAACTGCAAACAATGGTGCAGCTTCTGATATCGGCTTCCTTTGCATATCTGCTTCTGGCGCGTTTACAAGAAATACTGCACCTCCTGCTATAATCATGATGCCTGTAATAAACAACATGATTGCAAGTGTTCTTGAGGCCTCGTTTCGTGATATGAAAAATCCAATGATCGGCAAGGCCATTGCTGTACCGCCTAGTGCAATCCCTCTAGTTTTATGATCAAATGGCAAAAACCCTTGATCTTTTCCCATGGACGCACCAACATCTGCTCCATATATTACAAGTAATGCTATTGCAATTCCTGTGATGATCAATGCTGCCTTTAATGCCACAAATCGACCTCATCTTAATTAATTAATAAATCGTACTGGTTTCAACTATTCCACAAAGCGTGTTATAACTCACAAAACACACTATCTTGGATGCCTGATTGTGACTATAGTCAAAACAAAATCGGTTATACATTTAAAAATGAATTTTGTTTACTATGAGTGAATCAAGGTGTCAACTGACGTATTACGAGAAGTCGTAATCGATGAGGATGAAAAAAAACAGAAGGCATTGGAAGTATTTTCAGATAATTACACACGCGTGATTTTGTCATCCATGATGGAAAAACCCAAATCTGCGCTTCAGATTGCCAATGAAACCAAGATTCCTACAACTACAGTGTATCGTAAACTCCACCATTTAATTGAAAACAACCTCATCAAAATCTCTGGGCAAATTGCAGAAAATGGCAAAAAAAACTTTCTGTACAAGAGCAAGGTCAAGTCATTTCACATGACATTCACAAAAGACAGATTTGCAATTTTAGTTAATACGAGCGGCACCTGCAAATTCTGTTTGCAGTCTGGTGTTTAATTAAAAGTTCTTTGGTAATCTCACAATAAATGTGGTGGGATTATTCTTTACTGTAATGCTTCCACCATGCTGTTCTACAATTTTTTTACAAATTGAAAGACCAAGACCGGTGCCGGTTTGTTTGGTGGTAAACAATGGCTCAAAAACTTTGTGCAAAATATTTTCTGGAATTCCAGGACCAGAGTCCTCAACTGCGATTAAAACATTAGCACCATTATCCAAGATTCGCACATTAATCGTACCTTTAGTATCAATTGCCTGAACGGCGTTAATCAATAGGTTTGTGAATACGGCTTCTATCTTGCGTATATCTACATTCATTCTAACATCTACGTTTTCTACGTTGATCTTGATATCTGGTGGGAAGTTGCTGTCAACGATGATTTGGTTAATTAGCTTTGTTAAATTGCAAGTTTGCAGATTTAGCGTGGTAGCTTTGCCGAACTCCAGTACATCATCGACTTGATGAGAGATTCTGTCTATGGCTCTGTGCAGTTTACCGTAATACACTACTTTTTCTTCAATTCGAAGTTTTTGTTTGCTTTCTATCAGCTCGACGACATTCTTTATCGTAGAAAGTGGGTTTCGAAGATCATGTGCCATTCTTGATGCAAGCTCTCCAATTATAGCAAGCTTTTGAGTCTTCATCAGCTCTTCTGTTTTTTCATTCACTTGTCTTTCTAACTGATCACGTTGAATTTGTAATTCTTTTTCTTTTAGTACAACTTGCTCTAGATTTTTCTTCAAATCGGTTGCAAGCTTAGTATTATCATTTTTTTGTCTTTCGAGTTCTAGATTTTTCTTTTCAAGCTCCTCGTTTTTGATGCTAAGGTTTGTAGCGAGATCTTGCAAAAATTCTATTTTGTCTTTTAACTCAGAGTTCACTCTCATGATTTCATTAAATCTTGAGCTTGATTGGATAGCTAACTCACGTAATTGATTGCCTCTTTCCTCAAGCTCAATTCTGGCCTGATCTAGCTCATTTATTGTCTTGCCTGTTATCCCCATGAATTTTTCAAAATCGCCGGCTTGCTCTGGCATAGTTTGTCAATATTTTGTTTTCTTGTTACTGGTATTATCTTGTGTCTGTTATGATCAAACAAACAAATCTGACATGTACATTAGTTTATGTTTAAGGAAAATACGCTGAATATGATGTCACCGTAGACCAATTGAAGAACATAGCCTGTGGCAATGAATATCATGTATGGTATTCCTGGCGTGACCCACGTGTCACGCTTTTCACAAAACACCGTATTTTCCGCATGTTGTAAAGACAAATTGAGCTTTTTATGATTGCCTACCTTTCGTTCTATTGAAAAGCCAAACTTGGGGTTTGTTGCCCTATATCCAATGAACATGGCAAAGATCTTTCTACTAATCGTTTCATCAAAGCCCTCAAAGATATTCCTCTTTACTGCTAGTAGAATGCAGTTTCTAGTTACATTCACAAGTAGGGGGACTATGGAAACTATTACTGCATTAGTGAGTACAGTAAAGGGTGTGATTGTGTTCTGGGTCAGAGTTATTCCTGGCACAAGCGCGGCTAGCACTATGAGTGCAAAAGCATCTGCTCCCCCAAAAAGACCAAATCTCCAGATTATGATGGCAACTGGGGCTACAATCAGAGAGATTCCTACAGAATAAAGTTCATCTTGAAGGCTATCACCAAATGGAATTAGAATTGCTGCAATTCCACCAAATACAATCCAAATCAAGTCATGTATCTCTCGCTTCTTGATGTCTGAGACGCACGCAATACCAAGCATAATTAAAGCCAATACTACTCTTAGACCATCTAATGATGTTAATTCAAACATTGATTACTCTTTGACTATAATCATTTTTGAATTTATTTAATGTCAAGCTTGCATTTTTTACCTAAACGGGGACTATTTTACGATCTTCTTTAATGGTTCAACCGGCCTTGAGCGTTTCCACAAGTGTTCGCACAAACTAAACATGTTGTCTACCATCTCAACTGAATTGCTGTCGAGAACCGAGTCGCCGTCATCATTCATGTCCATTGTTTCATTGATGCCTCCGGACATTATGAGGTGCTTTCCACTTTCCACTACCATCCTGCTTTTGGATGGTAGCTTCCCTATTCGTATTTCAGATGCTCCAAGTTTGTTTATTATCACAAGAGAGGTAGGATCTTCACTATCTGTTACTATTCTGATTTCACCGCCATTTGCTTTGCAGATCTTTATTTTTTCAGGAATTGAGGTATGATACATCCTCAGAAGATCTTTTTCGGTGGTAACAATGTACACCATAGAATCTGATTCTTGTAGTATCTTGCCTATTCTGGAGTAAATGTTATGTCTGCCTTGAATTACTGATACTGTAGCTGCTTCAATAGGTGGTTGTTTTCTTGTAATTTCTTTAAGATCCTCTGATAATCTACTCGCAATCTTTTGCATCGTGACAAACTCATTTTCTTTTCTCTGGATTATGTTTGCAAGTGCTTCTTGCGGTTCAACTGGTTTGCAAATTATGGGGTTAGTGAGTGTGGTAGTAATAAGCCCCATATTTCGCAACTTTTCAAGTGAACGATATGCCTTACCTCTTTCAATATCTAATTTTGCAGCTAGGTTGCCAACAGAAAGTGGGCCTGTCTGTAACAAGCCAAGATACATTTTAGAGTCAATTTCTTCTAAATCGAAATGACCTAGCATCGTAATTAATTCATCTTTATCTAGCAACTAATAGAAATCTATCAAAAATCTAGTATATTAGCTTGTATAGTTTGTAAGACTTTCTAGTCGAAATTTTATGGCTATGTTTTTTCAGGTTGGAAGTACTTTAATTTGGTCTTTTATTGTTTGAATAATTTCTAGAAGTCCCTCTATGCCTAATGTATTATCTTCATCTATTAGGTTGAAATGCCCAAGCTTTCTTTGCGGCTTTGATTCTGCCTTTCCATACATTTTCAAATAAAGATTCTTCATTTTTATTTCTGCTATCTTGTATTTACCACTGAAATCATTTGGGCCCAAGATATTATACATTATTGCAGGATGCATAAGCTTCGTATCGCCAAGTTCTAGTCCAAGTATTGCACGAAGATGCTGCTCAAACTGCGAGGTCTTAGTTGATTGCAATGTGTGATGACCGGAATTATGAACGCGCGGTGCAATTTCATTGATTAGGATTTTATCGTCGGCGGTAACAAACATTTCGATTCCAAAAACACCTGCTCCGTGCAATACTCTCATTGTCTCATACGCAATTTGTTCTGCACGATTTGAGACATCACTTGAGACTCTGGCGGGAGCAATAGTCATTCTAAGTATGTTGTCTTCATGGATGTTTTCTACTACGGGGTAGGTTGCAATTTGTCCTTTTGTGTTTCTTGCTGCTATAACTGACACCTCCATTTTAAAATCTACAAACTTTTCAAGCATCAACGTTCTACCTACAAAATAATTATACGCATTTTCTATTTCGTCGTAAGATTTTATTACGTAATTACCACGTCCATCATATGCATCTCTTCTGGCCTTGAGTAAAACGGGAAATCCGAATTCTCTTGCTTTTTGTCTCAAATCATCAAGTGATTTTACTTCGACAAAATCTGTAACAGGTATGTCGTTTTGGCGAAGAAAGGATTTCTGCAGGAACTTGTCTTGAATTATTTGCAGTGTCGTAGGGGATGGGTTTATCACAGTTTTTGTTTCGGCAATTTTGAGAACATCACTGTTTCCAGATTCTATCTCATAAGTCAAAATGTCTACCTTTGAGGCAAGCTCTAGGATTGCTTTTTCATCTTTAAAATCCGCAACGATCTGTTTTGCGCCTACCTGGGCGGCAGAACATCCTTCTGTCGGATCTAGCACTATAACTTCGGATATGTGTTCTGGCATTTTTTTTGCTGCTTCTGTGAGCATCATACCTAGTTGTCCGCCACCAATTATGCCTAAAACACGAGTCATCATGACTCACACAAGTCTTCTAATAAAAATAGTTATTCGAATTCCGTCAAATTTAACTTAGATATTGTTAAAAGTGCCAAGTTATTTTCAAGAACTATGTTGCCAAAAAAGCCACTGGTTGGAATAATCATGGGCTCAAGCTCAGATAGCAAGATAATGCATGCTGCAGCAAAAATACTAGATGATTTTGGGGTGCCACACGAAGACCAAATCGTCTCTGCACATAGAACGCCAACACGGCTAGAAGAATATGCCAAGCACGCAGAAAAAAATGGCTTTAAAGTAATAATTGCAGGAGCTGGAGGTTCAGCACATTTGCCAGGCATGATTGCCTCACACACAATAATTCCTGTAATTGGAGTTCCGATAATGGTTTACAATGATAAGGCCGAAAAAAAATCCAATTTCAAATTTTCAGCATTTGGTGGCATGGATTCGTTACTCTCGATAGTGGAGATGCCAAACGGCTCACCTGTAGCTACAGTGGGAATTAACAAAGCCGCAAACGCTGGATTGTATGCCATCAAGATCCTTGCAAATGATCTTCCACACCTAAAGGCTGAGCTAAAAAAATTCAAAGAAAAACAACACAAGTTAGTTCTTTCTGAATCTGACGAATTAAAAAAGACTGGACTTGTAAAATTTGTACAAAAAAAATTCAAGTAACTACGTCAAAAGTTTGAATTGAATGTTCTTTGCTTTTAGATGAGAAATTAATCTTTGCGCATGCTCCTTTCCTTCTGTTTCGAGACTCAGCGTGACACCTGCGGTGCCGGCATCTATGTTTGAGCTTAGTCTATCATGAACGACTTCTACAATGTTGACACTAAGTGAAGCGATTTCATCAACTACTTCCTTTAGTGCTCCCGGCTTGTCTTTTAGGAGGATGAATATCTTGACCATCCTACTCATCGCGGCAAGGCCTTTTGATACTATCTGACCCAACAGATACATGTCTACATTTCCGCCACCAAGTATTGGAACAACGTTTTTGTTTGGTGAGGATTTTGCCGCAAGCAAATAGGCCAAAGCTACTGCACCTGCAGGTTCCACTACCATCTTAGCTCTTTCCATTAATAGAAACATGGTCTTTACTATCTGATTGTCGTCCACAAGAACTATGTCGTCGATTAATTCGTTGATTATTCTAAATGTAATCTTGCCTGGCATCTTTACTGCAATACCGTCAGCTATGGTGCGTTCTCCTTTGACTGCTTGCAGTCTGCCTACTTTGAGCGAGTTTTTCATTGCGGGAAATGCCTTTGATTCCACACCTATTACTTTGATCTTTGGATTCCTCTTCTTGACTGCTATTAGAATTCCTGCAGCCAATCCGCCTCCACCTATTGGCACATAAATTTCGTCTACTTTTGGAAGATCTTCTAATATCTCAAGACCTATTGCCCCATTTGCCGCAATTATTTGCGGATCATCAAATGCATGAATTATCTTTCCACCAGTTTTTTTGGAAAGTGCTTGAGCTTTGGCCCATGACTCATCGTAGTTCATTCCATCTAGGAGGACTTTTGCACCGTACCCTCTAGTGGCTGCCACCTTGGCGGGAGAGGCGGTAAGTGGCATTACAATCGTGCACGGGATTTTTTCAAGCTTTGATGCATAAGCAACACCCTGTGCATGATTTCCTGCAGATGCAGCAATGACTCCGTGTTTTTTTTCTTCTGGGGTTAGAGATTTTATCTTTGCATATGCACCCCTGAGCTTAAATGATCCAGTCTTTTGTTGGAACTCTGCTTTGAGGTATATGTGAGAGCCAGACATCTTACTAAATGTCTCTGTATAGTATAGTGGTGTCTTTCGAATTATGTCGCTATATGAATTTCTGATTTTTACAATGTCGTCATAAGTCGGAATCATTAGAATTGATCGCAGTCGCCTTGGTATATTTAATTTCTTGTATGAAATGATGCGTCACATGCTTGAAAAATGATTGGGCTGATTAGCCGTGGTAATGTACATAGTCCTTAAATAGATTGACGATGATCGTACATAATTAGTCAAAGGATCGTTCTCCCCTTGAACTAAATCTAATTTAGTTCATGATCCTTTGACTGTTATTGTTAGTGATAATTAGTTGTGTTGGATATAAAAATTTCTTAGACTGATAGTATTCCAATTACTTCGTCAAGTGCATTTGACATTTCACTTTTGACTTCGTTTGGAATTCTTTTTGGCTCAAAGATTGCATGCCGTGATTTATTTTTTATATGATCAAGATCAAAAGTACATACACAACCTTCCTCACCAGCAATAAGTCGGTTCTCATCGATGAGGACAGATGTGGTCTGGTATGTTTCAATAAGCAAATTATCGAGCTCTCTAAACAATTCTTTTTTTCTTTGATCTTTTGCCTTAAAATCAAAGTCCATCTTCTTGTCGATCTCTGCTGCGATCTCCTCCCTGAGTTTGTCATCATTGAAAAGCACCTCAAAGAGTTTTTGCTCGTCTGGCTCATTGTAACCCATGGCAGCAAGCTTTTGTCTTATGAGGTCGTTTGTAAGATCAGCAAGCTCCTTTTCTTTGTCTATAGTGTTATCCATTATTTCGGCAAGTTCTTTTTGGATCTTTTGAACCATAATGTCTGGTTTATAGTATAATAAAGCGTGATACTGTAACGAAAGATGCCATAAAAGGACATACTTGCCTGCCTGAAACTCTAGTTTGACAAAGGTTCGTCTGAGATCTTCGTCGTTTGTGGTTGTAATTCCTTGGGTTTTCCACCGTGGAAGTTTATTGATTATTCCGTTGTATAGATTGCTGATTTCTTGTGGGTCAAAGGTGGTCTGTTCGGTCACAGTCGTATCTCCAAGCATGACTTTGATCGTGGTCGGCTTGGTTAACTCCTCTATATTTTTTTGAAATAATTTGGCAATTTTATCCGATTTTTGAGCTAATGTATTGAAAAACCCATCAGATGACTTTGTTCCAAGGCGCACAGCAATTGATCATCGTGGAGCCTAAAAATTCTAATGTTTTCTACCTATATCTTATATACAAAATCGCCTTAATATTGTTGGATGTCAATAAGTAGAATTTTTTGCTCAAATTGCAATGTCGAAGTAGTCCAGTATTACGACGACGTTTATAAGGGAAGAAGGGGTAAGTGCCCAATCTGCAATGTCAGTTTTCCATTAGAGTAGCAGGGTTTCTGGAAATGAGTGGCACTGAAAGCAAACCAACAATAAAAGATGCTCAATCTGAAAAACCAGTAGCACCACCAAAAAAACCAAAAAAAGATTACGGGATTATAGATATGATGCTCAGCCAACCATCTGAGCGTGTAGTTGATTCTGAAACACTAATCAAAGAAACACAACAGCGTGTTTGGCAGGCCTTGAAAAGTGGGTACGAATACACTGCGGTGGAAGACGAATCTGATGCTTTTCTGAGAAAAAACGTCTTTTCGAGAATGAAGATGGTTGTACTGTATGTAGATTTGGTCGGTTCCACTCACATAACGCTTGAGTTGCCAGAGGATAAAGTGGCAATAATAATTACTTGTTTTGCGCAAGAGATGGCATCTACTATACGACATCACAACGGATACGTGCTTAAGTTTGTTGGTGATGCAGTGATAGGATACTTTGTAGCAGAAGAAAATCAACTACAGCCTGCAGATAACGCGGTTCTTTGCGCAAAATCAATGATCTCAGTGATCCAAAAGGGAATCAATCCGATCTTGAACCAATATGACTATCCAGATCTTGCGATCAAAATAGGCATTGACTACGGCGAAAACATGATAGTGCGGTATGGTGCTGACTCGAAAAAGTCTCACGTCGACATCATAGGGCCAGTCATGAATATAGCAGCAAAGATCCAAAACATGGCAAAACCAAACCAGATTCTGATAGGCGATGATGTTTATGCAAGGATCCACCCATCCATCCAAGCTTCATTTGAGAAAGTTGTCTGGAAGAACAACGAGTGGAAATACCACAGAGATTCTGGTGAGCTTTATCCAGTCTACAGATACATGGACTAGATGGTGAATTTGTCAGGACATTCTACATGTTCATAATGGTGGTCAGTGAACTTTTCTTGGATTACGTAAATGACGATTTTATGTAATTCGCCTACATTGATGCCCTTTTTACACTTCATGCATCGTTTTAGATCAAGTCCCATGTTAGCTGAGTTGCGATCTCTGATCGCTATAAGGATCAGCGATCAGCTCAATTTGATAAAAAATGACAGCGGCTTTACAAGGGGGTATATTTTACGCCTAAGGCTAAGGCAGAAATACTCATCTTGTGAACTACAAATATGGACCCAACAAAGTTGAGGATGTTTATGGACATGTACGGATATCCATTCGGATTTAGCCTAAGCCCATTTGCCCTCCCAAGGTATCCACCTGTTGCTAAAAACAGATTTCTTAACCCAGCAAAACTAAAAGATACAATGATCAGAGAGGATCCGGCGTTTTCATCCAAACTACACGATTTTCAAAAAATGTATCTTAAACACGCAACTGGTTTGCTTGATATGAGTTCAAATGCGTTCTTACCTACCCACCCACTGAGTCAATTTGTAAATGACTTTGCGAGCGAAGAGATTGAGAAATTGCGAAAGGAGAATACAGAGTTAAAAAAGCGTATCGAACAGCTAAAAGGTAAAAAATAGATCTAGCTCATCTGACGAATGAATCCATAGCAGTTTCACCTAAATCAAAAACTCTTTTAACTTTGAGAAACAAATCACGTTATTGAATAAAACACCAGCACAAAAATGGAAAGATGCAATACAGCGATACAGAAAGACATGCCAAAAAATTCTTGGCGCCTCTAAATCGATTCGTTACGTAGGCGTAATTAACGAATATGGTAGAACGCTGACTGGAATAATAAGGCCTGGATTAAAACCTCTCTTAAAACCAGAGGACGCAAAAAACGAGTTCTTCATCATTTCTAATCTGATAACGTTGCGTAATTCCCAATCAAGAGCATTCGGTGGCTTGGAACACGCCATATTGAGGCATCAGAAATCAATCATAGTGTGTTTGCCAGCCAATAACGTGGTTTACTATGTGTCATTGAGCGCAAGTACAAAATCAGTTGATGACGTAATTAGAAAAATTAGCAAGCTGGTTTAAGCTGGCGCAAAGCCATGGTATCCTTTTGCTTGCTGGTCAGAGTCAGCAAACTTTGGCTCAAATAATGAAATCATGTAACCGTCAGGATCCAAAATTATTGCATTTTTACCTGCTTCCCTGTCGACTATGTCTCGATGAATTCTGACTCCTTTTGTTTTGAGCTCATCGAGAGCAGACTTGACGTCCCCTACCAAAAACCCAATGACTATGCCACCTTCTATTGTGTTTGAGCTGTGATCCGATGTAATCGAAGCTGGATGAAGACTCAATAATGCTCCAGTCTGCCCTAGATCAACCCATGTTCTTCTTTGATTTTTTATTGGCAAACCAAGGATTTCGTGGTAAAACGCCACAGATTTATCGAGATCCTTAACTGCTAAAATGACGTTTCCTACTCGCTTTATATTCACAAGTTGATTATACGCTACACTGTTAAATGCTTTATTGTATTTCCATCATTGTTTCTGTGCGCTCGACTCCAGGAATCATTTGAATCTTTGTTGTGATCTCTCTTATTTCTGAGAGGTTATTAACTTCGACGAATGCCACTGCGTCAAACTGTCCACTTACAGGAAAAGAATTGTAGACATAGTCCAACTTACCAAGCTTGGCTGCAATTAGGCGTTTTGGGGATTTTACTAGAATTACTGCTTTTACCATCCCATGTTTACCTCTACTTCAATGAGTGTCTCAGTACTAACTATTTCTTTAATTTTTTTAAAGTCAATTACCATGTTGTTTATCTCATCAATCGAGCCTTGTAATAACACGCAGATATCGGCACGCCCAGTCACTGGCATTATCTCTTTGAGGATCTTACGTTTTTTACGTAATACTTCGATTACTTTGTTTGTCTTTCCTGGCTTAATTGTGATGAGGCATAGTGCGCGCATATGAGTATAGTATGGAGGTTTTTATGAATAAAGATTTGGTTAGTCGTCTACTTCTTGAGATCTTGCTTCCTCAAGGTATGCCTTTCTTGCTTCTAGCTCGGCTTCTTTGTCTTCTTCTATTTGTTCGTCGATAATAACCAGTCCATCATCTGCCACAAAAGCATCTTTTCCCTTCTTTGATTTTGTCTTCTTTACCTTTGAACTCTTTGTGGCCTTTTCCTTTTTTTGAGGAGTTTTAGTTTTTTCTTTCTTTACTTCTTTTTTTGCCAAGATGACTTTCTCATGAGAATATTCTCATCTATTAAAACATTACTTACTTTTCGATTTTCATACCTAGTTGGCATTCAAGTAATTAAATAAAAAATGTGCCAAGGGTGGGACTTGAATCCACGACAGCTCGGTCTTCAGCCGAGTGCTCTCCCAGGCTGAGCTACCTTGGCTCGATTTTTTTCTAAAGTGAGGAATTAAAGTGTCTTTTGGTAATGTATTTGGAGTGATTATTCACAATAGACTGATGTAGCATTTGTGCATCTTCGATCGTAATCATGGTTTCCAAATTATGTCCGGCGTTCCGGCCCTCTTGTTAACCACACGTGCAAGCACAAACAAAAGATCCGACAATCTATTCAAATACCTTTGACATTCTGGATTGAGCTGCTCGTGTAGCCCTAGCTTGACAAATTGTGTTTCTGCACGTCTTGTTATGGTTCTTGCCAAGTGCAAGTAAGATGCCACCTTGTCGCCACCAGGAAGTATAAAATTGGTTAGAGGGGTAAGTTCTTTTTCAAACCCATCTATGTTTTTTTCAATATCTGCTACCATAGAATCAGTCACTCTGTTTTTTTTGTTGTTTAGATTTGGGTCTGAAAGATCCGAACCTGCAATAAACATTTCATTTTGTATCTTTGTTAACAGTTTTCTTATATCAGGATCCAATTTGTGAGCAAGAACTACGCCTAGGCAAGAATTGGCCTCATCGATTGCACCGTATGCCATTATTCGTAAATCTGATTTGAATACGCGTTTGCCTCCTTGGAGGCCAGTTGTACCATCATCGCCTGTCTTTGTATAGATCTTCAATTAACAAAAATAACGTCAAACCAGATTATTATCTTGTTCGTCTTAATGTGTTCTGCAATCATCAATCCTTCGATTAATTTAATAGATTCATTAAATCAAGCTTGATTATGTCAGAAAAAATAATCTGCCCTTACTGTCAATCTGAATTCAAATCTAAAGATGACCTTTCAAAACATATAGACAGAGTTCATCATGGATCAGGATTACTTGAAGGCGACACAAGAAAATACTAACCTTGCAGAATTTTTCAAAACAGTTCTGAAGTTAAAAACTATACCGCGTCAAGGCTGGATAAACAAATTAGGATTACAAGATCCAGAATCTGTAGCAGACCACTGCTTTTCAACTGCAGTCATTGCCATGATTCTATCTGCTAAAAAAAATCTAGACACCACCAAGATCATAAAGATGTCATTACTACATGACTTGGCAGAAGCAATAACTGGTGATCTGACGCCAGATGACATCCCAAAATTAAAAAAAATTGAAATGGAAAATTCTGCAATGGCTCAAATTCTGTCTAATCTTGACAATTCACAAAAATTAGAATATTCATCAATATGGAATGAGTATCAAAAAAATAGTTCAAAAGAAGCAAAGCTATTGCATCAAATCGACAAACTCGAGATGGCAATGCAAGCAAATGTGTATCGTAAAAAAGGCCATAAAACCTCGTCATTTTTTACTTCTGCAAAAGCAGAGATAACTGATAGTGAATTATTAAAAATACTTGAAAAATTCTATAAGGATTGACGGTCAAGTCTTTGTAAGCCTATGGTCAAACACGATAAAGACCAATTGATTCAAGCACAAAATGAGCTGATTGGAGTTTTATTTGAAATAATAAAGAGAATGCAGTCCAACAACAACTTAGATGAAGAATACTTTCAGCTGGTATCGAGTGAAAAACAAAAAGAAGCCAGTTTGAAAAGACTCGAAGAGATTCTAACACAACGTCAAGAAAACAGCAAGATCATAGCTAGATTACTTGAAAAGATTCAAACCTAATGGCAGCCACAGTCATCGTTATTTGATATAATTTTCAACTTTGTGGGATTTTGTTGAAATCTGGACAGCACATAATGAGATAGATTTGTGACTCTAATCACAGTTGGTTTGTGCATCCAATCACCATGGTTTTCAAACCAAGATTCAATTTCTTCAACATCATATCTGTCGCCACGCGCAAGAATCTGATTAAAGGCGTCCTTGATTAACTGTATGTCATTCTCTGAAAGTCTGCTCTTATCATGAATTTTTGACGATATTTCATTCAGCGTGACAATTACGTTGTCTGTGAGCACCATGGCATGAACTTTGAATTAAATCAATATAAAATATTGAGATGATAAAATGTTTTGTTATGTTTTAATATAATGAAATACGAATTACTTTGTTGCAATATTTTCAAGCATTAAAGATAGGCCAAAAAAGAGTTCAAACATCTCGAGAATATCTTAACAAACTTACAAACAATCGCGCAATGCCTGCACTTGCATTACGTGATACAAAATCCAACGTATGGGAACCAGTAGGCGAAGAAAATTTTTACGCCATAGTAAATGAATCAAGTGGGTTTGTGTTGACTGACAATAGCGGTTACATAATTTCTTTGTGTGATAAAGACGGATTTTCAAAGGCAATAGTACAAGGAGTTACAAAAGAGCAATGTGACAACTTGGTAAACGAGTTTGAAAAGGACAAAATTCCTAAATTTCAAGGTAAAGTGATTTTGCCCGTATAGTCACAAAGAAAAACTTCGAGTGTGTCAACAAATGTGCATGAAGTAGATTTTAAATTGTGTCAAGATGGTAAGCTAGGAATGAACAAATTCACCTCAGAAGTCGAAGTCAAAGGACACCTAATCGATTCAATGATACTTACCAAAATCTTTGATCTCATAATGGACTTGGGGGGTGAATTTGAAGTTCTCACAATGCAGGTTGGTAAAAATAAAAAAGATCCTAGTTATGCTAAACTACAAATACAAGGAAAAAACCAAGCCCACCTTGACAAGATCTTAGAGCAGGTTTATCGTGTTGGTGCTACGCCTACGATTGGAAAACAAGTTGTGCTCAAGGCTGCCCCAAAAGACATGGTGATGCCTGACAACTTTTACAGTACGACGAATAATACCACGCAGATTCTTCATCGTGGTAAGTGGATTACGGTTGATAACATGATGATGGATAAATGCATCGTCGTAAAAAACGGCAGAGCGAGCTGTGTTGCAATTCGCGATGTCAAAAAAGGAGACATGATAGTGGTTGGTGAAACAGGGGTAAAGATAATCCCACCTGAGAGGCCTCGCGAAGGCTCTAATGTTTTTGAGTTCATGGGAAGTAGTAGCTCAAGTGAACGACCAACACAACACATCGCAAAAAAAGTTGCGCAAGATATCTACAAAACGAAAAAACAAAACGGCAAAATAATTCTTGTAGGTGGTCCTGCAATAGTGCATACAGGGGCAGCTGATGCTGTAGCAGAACTAGTTAAGCTAGGATATATTGATGGTATACTTGCTGGCAATGCACTAGCAGTTCATGATATAGAGTATGCTACACTTGGCACCTCACTTGGAATGAATGTACACGATGGCTCACTTGCAGTTAAAGGCCACAGAAATCATATGGAAACAATCAATGCAGTATTCAAAGCAGGATCGATCTCAAACATGGTGAAAAATGGCAAACTAAAAAAAGGAATCATGTACGAATGCATCAAACGGAAAATTCCATTTGTTCTTGCAGGTTCGATTCGAGATGATGGGCCTCTGCCTGATGTAATAACAGATACTGCTGTTGCACAACGAAAATACAAAGAAGTTCTAAAAGGTGCAAAAATGGTCATCATGGTATCTACTATGCTGCATTCAATAGCCACTGGAAACATGATTCCAGCAAATGTCAAAGTCATTGTAGTGGACATAAATCAGCCTACCGTTACAAAGCTCATGGATAGGGGTACATGGCAGGCGCTTGGAATCGTGACTGATGTTGGCGCATTCCTACCACTAGTCACACAAGAAATTAAGAAGCTAAGGAATTAACAATATCTCATTTAATACGTGTGGATTCTCAAGTGCAGACAGATCACCAAGAGGGGCCCCAGTAAGTTTTGCTTTCAATAACCTTCTCATTATCTTGCCGGTACGTGTCTTTGGTAGATCTGGTATGAGATAAATTAACTTTGGCTTTGCAAGCTTGCCTATTTTCTCTGATATAAAATCACGAATTTCGTTTGAAATGTTGCCATTTTCAGTTGTATTTTTCAAGACAACAAAAATAACTATTGCTTCTCCGCTAATCTCATCTGGAATTGATATGACGCATGCATCAGAAATCTTTGGGTGTGAGATCACAAGCTGTTCAATTTCTACTGTGCTGAGCCGATGGCCTGCAACATTGATCACATCATCAACTCGTCCATACATGTACCATAGACCGTCGTTGTCTACTAGAACATAATCGCCGTGAAACCAGACATCTCCGTACTGATTCCAATATGCATCAAGATACCTCTGATGATCATTTAACAGACCGCGCGTCATGGTTGGCCAAGGCGATTTGACTACTAGAAACCCTTTCTTGTTTCGTAGTGAGTTTTTTCTCTCATCAAATACATCAAGATCAAAGCCAGGACATGGGATTCCAACAGTAGTTGGTTTGAGTTTCATGCCTGGAAAAACAGACAACATCGCGCCACCGATTTCTGTCCCCCCAGCTAAATTCATTATTGGAATTTTTTTATTACCAATTTTTTCGAACAACCACCACCAAGATTCTTCATCTATGGGTTCACCGGTTGTAGAAATTATTCTGACTGAATCAAGGCAAAATTGTCGTCGTGGTTCAAAGCCATATTTTCTGAACAGTCTGACTGCAGTGGGCGAAGTACCAAAAATAGTCACTCCATATTTTTGAATAAGTTCCCACAATCTGTTTGGGTCAGGCCAGTCTATTGCACCATCATATATCACTGCAGTAGCTCCAACTTCTAAAAGTCCATATACATTCCATACTTGGCCTGTTATCCACCCAATATCTGCTGGCCAAAGCAAGATATCATCAGGTTTTAGGTCAATTAGGTATGATGCTTGATGTCCTGCGTAAACGGCAAATGCGCCGTGTGTATGTATGACGCCTTTTGGCCTACCTGTTGTGCCAGATGTGTATAGGACAAACAGGGGGTCTTCAGAATCCATTATCTCGGTGTGGCATTTTTCAGATTGTTTTTCTGTAATTTCGTTGTAGTTTATGATATCTTCTGAGAAATCATATTTGTCGACATTCTTGTAAGGTACCACAATTATTTTTTTTACATTAGTTTCTTTTACAGCTTCTTGCATTGTCTCTTTTTGTGAAATAGGTTTTCCTTTTCGAAAGAATCCATCAGATACAAAAAGAATCTTCGCATTACAATCTTGAAGTCTTGTTTTCAGTGAATCTGTGCTGTAGCCGGAAAATATCACGGTTTGTATTGCTCCAATCTTTGCACAAGCAAGGATTGCAACAAACGCATATGGAATCATTGGCATGTATATTGCTACAACATCACCTTTTCTTACATTTAATGTGATTAACGCATTAGCGAGTTTGTTTATTTTAGCTTCAAGCTCTGAATAGGTAACAGATAAAGTTGTACCATCTTCGGATACGAAATAATATGCAATTTTGTTTGGAGATTTTTTTGCAAATTTTGCAATTGTCGAATTTATTATATTGAGTTTGCCATCTACAAACCATTTTGGCCAGGCTTTACCATCCGAAAGATCTGAAACAATTGTGTACTTTTCTTCCCACACTATACCAATGTCGTCATTTACCGCATCCCAAAACCAATTTGAATCACTAATTGATTTCTTACATAGTTCATCAAGTGAAGTCAGTCTATGTTTTTGCATGAATTTATAGATGTTTGAGCTAGTTCTCTGTTCTTCTGTGGGATAAAAAACAAAATTGCTCAATTGATCAGATATCATATACATTAAATTTAAATCAAGAAATTTCCATGTCTAATCTTCGTGCACAGACAATGGCAGTCTTTCCGTCGTCATCTGAAATGCCGGCATCTCTAAATCTACTGATCCACTTCGTTTCGTGGCCGCGGGTATTTTCTAGGTAGTATTCCCTCAATACAGGCACTACTTTATGTTCAATTTCATACCTTGTTTTCTTCCAGTCTTGGTTTTCAAGGTGGTTGAATTCAGGTAAAGTGGATATAATTCGTACAAGTTTGGCCTCATCTGCATCGATTTCGTCAAAATCATTCATGTCAAACCAATTTTTTCTTTAAATATGCTTAATGTCTTCGCTGGGTCTGCTTTACCCTTTGTTCTTTGCATTACTTTGCCTATCAGATAGTTGATTGTCTGGGGGTTTTCTTTTGCTTGTTGGACTGCAACAGGTTCTTGCTGCATTATTGAATCGATTATTTTCCTAAGTTCGGCCTCATCCGCAATTTTTCCTAATCCTATTTGTGAAACAATCTCGGAAACTGGTTTCCCAGTTTTAACTATTTCCTGCAATACGTTTTTTGCAGATGTTCGCGTTATTTTGCCAGTTCTAACGAGATCTACCAAATCAGACAGATGTTTTGGTGTAATTTTTGAGCTTTTTCTCTTCTCTCTTGTATCAACTAGGCCCATCAAATCCGTAGTGATCAAATTTGCAATCTCTTTTGCATTGGATTCATTATGTGCACGCTCAAATAAATCAGAGTAATACTTATCGGATGAAAGAACATCTGCTACCTGAGGTGGAATTCCATAGGCAGTAATATAGCGTTCTCTTTTAGAACTAATGCTTTCTGGCATGTTCTTTTTCCATTGTTCCAATGATTTTGAATCGAGGATCACCCATGGTATGTCACCTTCAAGAATGTATCTATAATCTTCCTCTTCTTCTTTGGTTCTGGATGAGATCGTGATCTTTCTTTTGTCGTCCCAATGACGCGTTTCTTGGACTATTGGAATGCCTCTTGCTTTTAGACTCTCTTGTCTTGTGAGTTCAAAATGTATGGCTTTTTCTAGATCATAAAATGAACCAATGTTTTTTATTTCAACTTTTGCGCCTCCTTCGATAGAGACGTTTGCATCAGCACGCATCGCACCTTCAAGTATTGGGTCTGAAACATCAAGATTTTCAAGCAGATCTGACAGTATGTTCAAAAATATTCTAACTTGCCTTGGATTATCAAAATCAGGCTCAGTTACAATTTCAACAAGAGGTGTTCCTGCACGATTATAGTCTACCAGAGTGATCTGTGTGCGTTCTGATGCACCTTCGTAAATGAGTCTACCTGGGTCTTCTTCGAGCTGAATTCTGCGAATCCTGATATCCTTTCCCTCGATTGTAATTTTTCCCTTTTCACCTATGCTTGTAGGCCCATATGTGTTGAGCTGGGTAATTTGGAAGTTTTTTGGTAAATCTGGGTAAAAATAGTTCTTTCTAAAGAATCCGATTCTTGGAGGAATTTGACAATTCAATGCCAATGCAATCATTGTGGCTTTTTCAACTGCTTTTTGATTTAATCTCGGTAATGTGCCTGGCAACCCCATGCATACAGGACAGATATTCATGTTTGGTGCAAATTCTCTATAGTTTGCTTTGCATGAGCAAAACAACTTGCTTTCAAGTTTAGTCAGCTGACAATGGATTTCAAGGCCTATCATAGTGGAACACGCGGAAGCTTTGTTTTAGTCTGTAGCGCATATGCCGCCTGAAGTAGCTGTTTTTCTTGGAGTATGTTTGCATGAATTTGTATGCCTATTGGCAGTCCCTTGTAGATCTCATATGGCACAGATATGGCAGGAATTCCAGTAAGGTTTGCAGTTACGGTATTGATGTCAGCAAGATACAATGCCAAGGGATCTTCGATTTTTTCACCAATTCTGAATGGAAGAATTGGCACAGTAGGTGAAATTAGAAAATCAAATTTCTTAAATGCACCTGCAACTTCTTTTTTTAATTTGCTTTTTACTTTGAGTGCCTTTAACAAATATCTTCCGGCATAACCAGCAGATGGTACAAAACCACCTAAGATCATTCTCCGTGTGACTTCATGGCCAAATCTTTTTCTGGCTTTGGATATATATGATTTGAACTCATATCCCTCTAAATCAAAATCATATCCATATCTGATATTGTCGTACCTTGAGAGATTGCTTCCTGCCTCGGCGGTAGTAAGTACATAGTAGGCGGCTATAGTGAATCTTACTAAATCTAACGATATTTCTTCGATTTTTGCCCCAAGTTCTTCAAACGTGGAAACAGCTCTCCAAAACGAATTTTCTACGTTCTTATCTATCCCGTCTCCCCTGCTCATCTCCGAGATTATTCCTATTTTTTTGCCACTAATTCCAACATCGATACCGTCTAGATAATCCTGATTTTGGTTATCTATGGTTGTGTTGTCGTTTTTGTCTTTGCCCGCAATATGATTCAAAAGGAGGCCAATGTCCTCGACTCGTCTTGCAAATGGGCCAATCTGCTCTATGCTGTTTGCAAAAGATACCAAGCCATATCTTGAAATCAGACCGTATGTGGGCTTCAAGCCTACAATAGAACAAAAACTTGCTGGATTCCTAACTGAGCCACCTGTGTCTGAACCAAGAGAAACTACACATTCCATGGCGCTTACCGCCACTGCACTACCGCCAGAAGAACCTCCTGGAACGTAGTCAGTATTCCATGGATTCTTGCTTGGACCGTAGGCAGAAAATTCTGTTGTAGCACCCATGGCGAATTCATCGAGGTTAGTTTTACCAACAATTATTGCGTCTTCTGACTTTAGTTTTGAGACCACTGTTGCGTCATATGGAGAAACAAAATTCTCAAGCATTTTTGAAGCGCAAGTAGTCTTTGTTCCTTTTGTGCAAATGTTATCTTTGATAGAAATTGGCATTCCGCAAAAAGCGCCCACGTGCTCTTTTGCTCGGATTTTTTTATCAATATGCTTTGCTTGTTCTAATGCTTTGTCATTTAGTGAAATATATGCATGGAGTTTGACATCGTGTTTTTTTATATGCTCAAATGTTTTTGCTATGAATTCCTCTACTGTGATGTTGCCATTTTTTACATTGTTGACATATTCTACGGCGGAAACTGCAAGATTCAACTTAGTTCATCTTTGGCGCTCTAATGTAATTTTCCTTGTAGTGTTTTAATTCAGCTATTAATTTTGATTCAAATGGGATGTATTTGTCCTCTCTAAGCTTATTTATTGATACTTCTTGGACTGGGATCTCTTCGGACTCAATATCTGCTTCATCTAATGTATCAAAGTAATTCAAGATCTTTTGGATGTGCCCAAAATACTCATCAGGATTCTCTATTTCTATTCTCATCAGTTTTGCAACGTGTTCTATGTCTTCCTTTGTAACCACTTGTATCACCTAAGGTGTTAGTCTATCTACATCCCTTGGATAAAATGTAGTATCTCTTATGTTTTCAGTACCCGTAAGTGCCATCATCAATCTCTCGAGTCCTATCCCGCATCCTGCATGGGGTGGAATACCATAGTCAAATGCCCTCAAATGATACTCAAAGGCGTCTATTTTGAGACCTTTGTTTTTCATGCGTTCCTCAAGATCTTGGCGTTTCTCAACTCTAGTGCTTCCAGATGATAATTCTAGATCGCCAAACATTAAATCAAATGATTCTGATATTTTAGGATCTTGCTTGCACACTTTGACGTAGAATGGCTTTGGTCCAATAGGCCAGTCCCTAATGAAATAAAAACCATCAAGACCTATTTTTTTGAGATTAGAAGGATACAGATCGTCTCCCCATTCTGTCTTTGCGCCGGCTTTTTGCATTTTGTCTACAAGCTCAGAATACGTGTATTGTGGAATCTCACTTGGAAGTTGTGGTACGATAAATTCTACATCTGAATTTTCTTTTGAATATTCTTGAACTGTTCTAATTGAAATCTGTATTATCTGTTCAATTCGTTTCATAATGTCGTTGTAATCAACATATGCTTCTTCTAGGTCTATTGAGATTGCCTCAGACAGGTGTCTGTTTGTTCTTGATGGCTCTGCTCTAAATATTGGCGCAATTTCAAATACTTTCTCGAAGCTCATTGTGAGTTGTTCTTTGTATAATTGTGGTGATTGGGCCAAAAACGCCTCTTTGTTGTAGTAAAATATCGGAAACAATGCAGCCCCCCCCTCCGTTGCAGTGGCAATAATTTTCGGCGTATTGATTTCCAAAAAACCGTTTTCATAAAAATAATTCCTAATTGATTTTAGAACAAGGCTTCGTACCTTGAATATGTGTTGCAATGATTTGCGTTTGAGGTCTATTGGCCGCATCTCAAGTCGCGTATCTATATTCTTGACTGTTTTTGCGTACGGCTCAAATGGAGGTATTTTTTCTACATCAGAAAAGACTTTGAGTTCCTCTGGAATTATCTCCACTCCTCTCGGCGCTTTTTCTGATGGTTTTACCATTCCTTTGATTCCAATTGATGAGTGTGATTTCAGCTGTGAGATCTTTTGGTGAATGTCTTCTGGGCATGTTCCGGTTTTTGCAACAATTTGGACTTCGCCCTCTTTGTCTTTAAGCATTAAAAACGATATGTTTCCGTGGCTTCTGACACTTAGCACCCAGCCCATCACCACAACTTCGGTGTCAGCCAATTCTGAAGATAATTGGTTAGAATAATGTGTTCTGCGCCATTTTTCAAGATCTGTTCCTATCATACGATGCATTCTGGTCTATTTTCCACGGTATTTATTTCATGAAAAAGAGATTTTTACTGCGTGAGGGTATAGTTTGTTAATAAGGCCCACGATCAGGTCTTTTGACTTATTGACTGCTCATTTGTTCTAAATAACACCTGATCAATACTTGAAATGTCGTCAAGATCAAACTTGTTCAGAGACTTTCGCTTTATCTTTCTAACTAATGTGATGTCGCGCTTAAAGAACATGTTTACGCTCCAATCTATGGCAACTTTGAGTTTCTTTTCAAACGTAGGAAGCATAGTAAGGTAATACGTCTTCCACACTACCCATGCGAGCGGCCCAGATAGCTTTTTGCCAGAGATCATGGCGATGCCATTTCGTTTTCCTATTATGGCCATCATACCTTTGCTTTCATAGTTGAATTCTTTTTGGATGTCGTTTTTCATCGCAGACTTGAGATTATGCACAACTATTTTACTTTCTCTGAGTGCATGTTGAGCGGTAGGAGGGTATAGGTTTCCTGTTTTTTTGTCAGTTATTGCTGCACAGTCTCCAAGTGCAAACACATTCGGATAATTTGGTATTTTGAGGTTAGCGTCAACTACAATTTTTCCTGCCTTGTGTTCACAATCAAGGTTTGTAATTACAGGATCAATTGTCACTCCCGCAGTCCAAATAAGAGTGGAACACTTGATTGTTTCACCATTTCCTAAAAACACATAATCGTCGCCAGCATCGACGGCCTTGGTATTTGGGATTATTCGTATACCTGCATCTTGAAGAGATTGATATGCCTTTTGCGCCAACTCGTCGCCTAATTCTGGTAGTATTCTATCTTTTGCAGAAACAAGAATCATTTTGATGTTGTGTGGATTCACATTTTTATAGTAATTTTTTGCGGAATCTCTGACAAAATCATTTATCTCTCCTATTGTTTCAACTCCTGCAAATCCTGCACCAACTACCACGACAGTCAACAGCTTTTCTTGAATTACTCTATCTTCCTCGCCGTCTGCTATTTCGAGCATGTGTATGAGATGAGTCTTTATTGCAATCGCATCTTGTATGGTTTTAATTGTAAAAGAGTTTTTCTCTATTCTTTTGTTTCCAAAAAAGTTAGTTCTACTACCGAGCGCAATTACCAAATAATCGTATTCAAGTACCTTTACTTTGCCGTCAAAAGTGCGTGTTATTGCAACCATATTGTTTTTCAGATCAATTGAGGACACTTTGGCCTGAATGAATTCAGAATTTTTGCAAAATATACGCAAAGGAATGGTTATGTCGCTTGGATGTATGACACCAGACGCCAGTTCAGGCAACATAGGAGTAAATAAAAAGAAGTTGTCTTCGTTCACTAGTGTGATTTTCACATTCATGCCTCCAAACGCCTTTTCAATTTGTCGCAGCACAGAAATTCCAGCAAATCCGCCGCCTAGTATCATGATTTTGTTAACGGATTGCAATTTTGATTTCCCTTTTGTTTATTGCAAACATGTTTTGGTAAGAACCGTTTTTTCTTTGGTGAAAAAACAAGATTTTGTTCGTTTTCATAATTAATATACTAAAAACCCTAATGGTGTCTTTTACCATGACAATGTAAAATGAACAAATTCTATTGGGCGTTCTTCTTACATAGTGCATAAGGTAAATTATCTTCAATGTGCAAAAGTCCTAGTTTGTTTGTAGAAAACGAACTAATTCATTAGTTTCACGCCTGCATGTATTTTTTGAATAATATAAGAAATATTTAGCCACAATGATCATGTAAATTATGAGCGAAACACATGACATTGTAGATTACATAAAGGAGCTTAGAATGGTTTTAGCAGATAGCATAGATGTTCTTTTAAATCTGCAATTTGAGGAAGATAATGAAGATGAACTTATATCAATTACCAGTGTCGTAGACCTAGTAGACATGAGTTACGATGTAGCTCGTGCAAGCAGGCTAAAAACAGCCGAGTCAGAGTTTTTGAAACGACAAAGTTGATTACTTGTACAAATCTTTAAGATACTTGTCTTCTGCGACAAGTTCGTTAATGCCTGCTAAAACTCCTGCAATTATGTCATCTGCCAAGTTAAAAACAGGATGAATCATTTTTCCTTTCGCATCTTTACAACTAATCTCAATCATTAAATCGTGTTCATCAAGGCCTTTTTTTCTTGAGATTATAGTTGTTTTCTCTATATTGGCGGCAGGTATGACAATTTTTTTGGAGTTTTGAGATTCAAAGATGATCTTATCATCGCCGCTTTTCTGTCTTTCTAGAATGAGTTTACCTTCTAGAACTTGAGTTTGCCATCCAGGGTATCCTTCTACATAGTCACAATCAAATTCGCGTCGATCTGATGATTTAGTTTGTTTTTTTCCAACTGATGCGCTTTCCCTAAGAAAGTTTGCTTGTTCTTTGATGTATTTCCAAAGATTATCTTCAAATTTTTTTGCAGTGTATATTTTTGTCAGTGTAGCGGCAATTCCGATAACTGGAACAACAAATAATGGCGCCGACATTATCAGGTTTTTACCCCACTCGCCTGTTCCTACAGTCACCTCAAAGTTGTTCGGTGCACCCCTAATTGAGATGTCGGTACTTCGTCTTGCCCCTGCTGCAGTTCTTAGTGCGCCAAGCTTTCTTGCCTGTATGAAACACCAGGAGACTGGTCTAGTCTGATCTTTTGAAAATGCTACCTCAAAATTATTCTCGGTAAGGTACGTTTCAATTCTTGTGGCAAGTCTTTCAATATCTACATTGTAATCGTGGAAACGATGTGTTTTTGTCATTTTGTATTAGTTGTAGTATGTACTATTTATGATTAATGTAAAGATCATGGGAGCAAAAAAAAGCTCCCATGATCTTGGCTGGCACAGCGATTTTTGATCGGCTGGTATGGGGATTCTTAAGAAAGATTAGGTATGAAATATTAAAACAATTACGTAGAAATTATCCAGTTTTTTGTCTTCGATATTTTGTTAAAGATTGATTAATAAGCTGATCACAATACGAACGTGGAAATTTCTTACGAAGAGATTTCTAATCTTAAGGAATTTATTTTTGCATTAAATTGCGCACAGGATAGTGTCGTAATAGTAGAAGGAAAACGCGACACAGCTGCCTTGAAGAGCCTTGGTTTTACTGAAGAGATTTTAGAATTCCACAGCTTTGGGGGCATAACAAAATTTGCTGACTTTGTTTCGGATTACAAAAACCTGATTATTCTTTTTGATTTTGATAAGAAAGGCAAATACCTTACAAAAAGGGTGATTGAACAACTTGAGCGAAGGACTAAGATCGACATGTCGTACAAAAAACAATTGGTTGCAGTTACTCGAGGCAGGATATGTGCAATTGAAGAGTTGACGCGATATGTATCTCTTGTACGTGACACAATAGTTTAATGCTTTGTAATTAGGATCTTTATATTATCTTGATATTGTCTGAGCCGCGTAGAAACCATCCAAAAATCACCAAATAATTCCTAGTAATTCGGTACATTGCTTCTCTGTTCTGCGTTTTGATGTACCTTGAGAGAATGTCCTCACCCAGTATCCTCTTTATGACAGAAAATATCGTCTCTGCCTTGCTTCTGTGGTGATATGTATGCCAGTTAAAATGCCGCTTCATGTTCTTTCTGTGGAATCCCTTTGTCTTCCACACCTGCAGGGATTCGTATCTTGGACGGATTATGGTGTCCTGTATCCCAAGGTCTTCGGTTGCCACATGGTTCTGCTCAGAATCGTACCCTCTATCGGCCACAATCGTATGAATTGGGATCAGCCTGGTGACCCGCTCCAGCAGTGGAACAAAATCCGCACTGTCGTGCCTTCTGCGGTGCCGTATCTTGATGGCACAGATGATCTGCCGTTTCATATCTGCACATATGGAAATTTTGACAAATTTCTTCGTAGTTTGAGGCGTTTTGTGTAGTAATATGAGGCCTGCCCGTGTGACAGTCCGGTGGAATCAATTCCTGCAAACATTTTGCGTATTCTGGATTGCAGCACAAACGATTCTAGGATCCGTACCAGCATGCCATGTGTCAGTCTGGCAGCTGCCTTCTGGAGAGTGGTGTAGTGTGGGATTTTGGACAAACCGAGGCATTCCTGTACACCGACACATTCATGTAAAAAATCAACAAACCTACGGTAACTCTTGGCTTCGTACTAATATAGTACAAGCAAGATCAGGTGCTGCCATACCTTATACACATGATTGGATTTCCTGTGCAGGCATGGCGGTATTCTTGCTCTTTTGATTATCTGCATCATGGTACGAGCCATTCTCACGTATCGGGATGGTCTCATGGGGCATGGTAATGGTGTGGTTAGCTTTAGATCTGTCCGTGGAATCAGATCTACAAAATGGTCAAAAGTTGATGGTTTCTACGCGGCTTTCGTGCCTAGGCAATAATTAAAGACCGAAAGTGCAAAATCTAACCCTTCAACTATACTCGCCGCGCTTTTTGATCGTGGTTTGTGTTTGCATGGAAAGATTGACGCAGAATCAGATATTAATTGTATTCACGTGATTTTCCGAATATTTGAAAATCTATCCAATCCTTCCCTTGAGGACAATTTTTTCGCTTGTGCCGGAAGGTGTTGACGCATCGATGTACCGGAGATCATACCAGTCACCAATGTGCAGTGTCTTGCCCTCTACGGTACGTGGAATCTTGATCACAACTGAAAAGACACCTGTGTTCTCTCCAGTCTCCAAAAGATGTGAGGAGTTGGCATCAAATGCGGGGTTTGCCAGTGTGGTTCTAATTCCACCCTCTGCCCTAAACTCGATGCTGGAAAGTGGGATCTTGTCGACTTCTTTAGAGTTGAGGTTTGCGTCAGGCTCGTAAACACTTACCGTAAAGTCGTGTCCGATTCTTTGTCCTCCAGATTTTTCCATTTGTGCGTATGTTCTTGAAAGCGCAAGCGATGACGATACAGTCCTGCTTTCGCCTGCTGCATCAGATTGATCAAAATATCTTACCACTATGACATCATCTTGCGTCAGCGGCCTTCCGTTTATGGTCTCTGGAAGAACTAGTTTCACATAGAATCTGCCTGTGTTGACTCCAGTCTCTGTCATGGTTTGCGGACCCTCAATTTGAACACCGTTGATTGTGAATTCGAGAAGTCCTGCTGTATCAATTACATCAATTCCGTTTGGGCTTGTGTTGAGATCATCGTCTGTGATGTAAAAGTTCACAGTGGAGCCTCCGGCTGCCGGAACGCTCTCAATTTTTGATTGTGTCTTTGTAGTCTGGCTTTTTATTGCAGAACTTTTAGCTTCAGATGGTACTGTTTTTTTTGGTTCTGTTTTTTGTGATACCTGCTCTGAGATAACAATGAGTGCACCCCATCTTTTTTCAAGCTTTTCCGCAGTGGTAGGCTTGATGCATAATGGTATTTTGCTAGAGGTTATTACCAAAACGCGTCCCTGTTTGCAGACTACATCCTCTGGAGAGATCTTGTTTGCAAGCTGCTTTCTTGGCGAGTCGGCAAACGAGACACCAAGTGTAGCAGAACCAATCAGAATTAAGATTAACAATATGGAAGATATCTTGTAGAGTTTTTGATCAGCCAACGTCATACTTGATTGCTTTTGTCTTAAAAGCAATGCGCAACATTGTTTCTAGGACGAATCCGACGTGTGAGCTGCAAGCTTGACTGTCTCAGAAGATAGCACCAAAATTGGCACCAGGATGATTCAATGGATCGATATTCCGCATTTTTACATAAAAAAGAAAGTTCATCGTCCTGTATGTGGGACAAAACCCAGAAATTGAGTTGCTTGATCACTTTTAGGCACACAATTTGCCGGAATATGAGTAAAAGCAGCTTTTCAATTTTTCCCATTTTATTTTTGATAATTTCCTGATCTTTTTAAGCTACCTTGAACAATTCACATCATGATTGTCAACAACATAGATTTGGAAAAAGTCTCAAAGACAGTAGAAAGTGGAAAAGCAGACAAACAATCTCTGATAAAGCCAGTCAAACTGCAAGGAGAGTGGATCTTAGACCCAGCAAAGGGTTATCAGTTTAGGACCGAGTTGTCGTACGAGAAAGGAAAGCAGACAGTAGAAGTAGATTCACCGTCATTTCTTGGCGGAAATGGCAACAGACTCGGGCCAATGGCGTATTGTATCGCAGGAATCACATCGTGCTTTATTGGCACCTTTGCAGCTGTTGCTGCATCGCAGGGAGTAAGGTTTGAGAAATTAAACGTGAGTACACAGTGCAACGTCAACTTTGCAAAGACATTAGATGTTGCGGACGAACCAATAGTAGGTGGAATAGAGTTCAATCTAGATGTCAGGGCAGAAAACGCTGATAAGAGTAAACTGGAGCAAATACTAAACATGGCCATTGAAAGATGTCCTGCCATGTACAGCATGTCGCACAACATACCAGTTAGTGCAAAGATTTCGTAGGCCTTACGACAGCGGCGGAATAAGCCAGTGCATTATTTCCGGGTACGGAATATCCAGTCCATAGATTATCAGAGGAATTCCAGTCAGTGCAAGCAGCGTTCCTGCAACAAATCGTGTAAGTTTTAGTGGTATTCTCTTGATTATTCCAACCCACAACAGTCCGATTACTACCGCTATTGCGACACCAGCTCCAGTTATTGCGCCTACCATGTCAATTAAGCTAAATGTGGCCAGGGCAACAGAATTTTCTATTGCCTCAAGCATCGCGATGTAAAAGTACCCGATCTTGTACTTGGTTGCATCATCTTCTTTTTCCTTTTCAAAAAACTCCTTGAACATAGTGTAGCTAAAATAAAGAAGCCCTATTCCTAGTGCAATCTCGACTGGATTTGTTGGGAAGAATCCGACCACGTTTAGGAATAAAAAATACAGTACAACACCTACTGCCAGGCCGATTAGCGTTATCTTTACTGTCTGCCGATATCCTATTCTGACAAGCGTTCCCATTGCCACTATGGCCTGCTCACCCCCTTCAACGAAAATGTACTTAAAGGCAGTAAAAAATACGATAAACTCGAATGCCACAAAAAGTGTAAGTGTTTACTGTTTAGATAGTTTGCTTGCGTTCTACATGAGAATCTGCGGCAAGAAGATCATTTTGGAATCTTTATGATAAATGTAGTCGGATTGTTCCTTACATCGATTGTGCCACCATACTGGTTCACTATGTTCCTGCATGTGGCCAATCCAAGGCCAGTTCCTTGCTGCTTTGTAGTGAACAGCGGCTCAAATATTTTTGCGAGATTCTCGTTTGGAATCCCAGGTCCAGAGTCCTTTACTTTGATTATTGAGTTTTGGTCGTCTTCGTATGCGTCTATTACTATTTCACCGTCAGTCCCCATTGCCTGAATCGAGTTGTTTATCAAGTTGGTCAAAACTATTTCAAATTGGTTTGCATTACAGTTTAGTGTAAGGTCTGTTTGTGGAAGGACTACTTTGATCTTTGGTGGGATGTGCAACGACTTAATTGTGCTGTTCAATATTTTTGAGAGTCTAACATGTTCTGATTTTAGTGGTGAGAACCTCACAAAGTTTAGTACATCTTCTATCTGATAGTTTATTTTTTGAGCTGCTCTTTCTATCATGTTTACTTGCCATTGAAGATCCCTGTCTTTGTCAAAGCCTGGCTTTTTTCTTATTATTCCAGATGTTGTTATGATGGTTGTGAGATTGTTTCTTAGGTCATGCCCAAGCCTTGAGGCAAGGAGTCCGATTGTGGAGAGCCTTTCTGCCTTGATTACATTGTCTATCATCTGGTTGAATGATTTTGAGAGCTGGCCAATCTCGTCGTTGGAGTTTTGAGGCGCCTTTACTGTAAAATCACCCTCTGAGATCCTAGTAGATATTTTTTTGAGCTCAACTATTGGTTGGGAAATAGATCTTGCAGTAAAGATCGAAAAAAGACTTACTGCTGTTGCTGTGACTAGGCCGATTGTCATGGTTCCACCTTGCGATATATCAGAGTTCATCACCTTGTAGTTGAGCCCCATTATGAAAATTATTGGGATTATTGAGCTTGTCAAAAACAAAATGAGAAGCTTTGTCTGGATTTTCATAGTAGTGTATGTCAATTTTTGCGGTGATTTTAGTTGGCTGAGTGCATACCCAATTAACACAAACAGGATTCCGGTGTGAATTGCCATGGCGGTGCTGATATTTTCTATGTAGTAATACAACAGCGGTTGGTCACTTAGATGTCCAATTAATGAGACTGCACCTACGGTCATGATGACATACCCTATGTAACGGATTGGCCTTGGCTTGTAAGAATTGTTTAGTGATATCATTCCGACCACAACAATAAGTAGAAAGTTGATTATAGTCGGAATGGATGGGATCCCAGGCAGTGTTGTTTTTACTGCAGTAGGAGCTTCTGTCACAAACAGTTGCTCTATTCCGTTTGGAATGCCCAGAATGCTTGTGGTAAGCAATGAGGCCATAAACAGAAATATTACAAGGCCGGAAATTGGGATCGCAATTTGGTCGTTTCCTATTTTGCCTGCAAAATGGTTCGATACAAAGTACAGCATAATTCCACTAAAGACAAACGAGATTGCAGTACTGAATTTCATAGTTACCTCTTGGGGCACGACCGACTTTAGTGCAGCCACATCAAAGACCCACCCTCCAGCTACTGCAAGCCCTACTGCTATTGGGATTAGTGAGATTGTTTTAGATATTTTGGTGTTAAACAATGAGCGCTTACCTTCATACCCTCATCAAAACTTTTGTTTGCCGCGTTGATCAGACAGTCCTTTATATTTACAATCACGGTTACAAGTGTCAAGATAGATTGGTAAATTTTACTGGGCTGCTTCAGAATCTGAACTTGTAGCATTGACAACAAAAAAGAAATCACGCCAGACAAACCTTGATTTTATATCATCTTATCCACAGTCATTCTGCATACAGGATCTTGTGAATGTTTGCAGCAAACAGGATTAGAACAACCTTTACAATTGTAAAGATGCCACTTCATATATCAACAAATCTAGTATAAGATGTTGAAGATAACTCACTTTGTCTTATTATTTACAATATTACTTGTTTTAGTTTCAATTCAGGCCATTCAGAATTCAGAGGCGCAATCCATGATCCAGATGTGCAAGATGATGAATGGACCACCAAAAGATGTGATCATAATACCTGCTTCCTCACAGCTTGTAAAGACAGGCAGAGAAGCAACACTGACCATACTGATCAAAGACAAAGTCGGCAGTCCAGTACTTGGTGTCAGAGTCCTTGTGATGATAGAGCGTGGGCCGCCCATGTCCACAATGGAGATGATCGGCCCCATGATCTTAGCAGAAGAGATCGGCAATGGAAAATACCAAATCAGTTTCACACCAGACAGTGAAGGCATCTACACACTTCACAGTCATGTCATTCAGCAAGGCAGATCTATGATGGCAATGATGAACAACCACATGGACCTTGGGGTGATTGCAAGGTAATCTGGTAAAATGTTCAAATAGATTTTAGGTTTGAGCTGATCTTGTTATGAATGGAAATACAAACAGAATGAAACCTTTCATCATAGTTATTTGTGCAGGAATAGCTGCAGGAATAGGAATAGCAGTAAACTTGGCAGACTTTACCACTGCCAAGCCTCAAACCATAGAGACAAGGACAGTGTTTTGGCGACATGTACACGGTCTGGGGGTCGATCCTTCAGATAGAAGTATACTGTACATTGCAACACATGGAGATTTTTATCAGAGTGTAAGTGGAGGGCCGCCAGTCAAAGTCGACGAACAACGAGCCGACTACATGGCATTTAGTGCACCTTATTCCGCTAGCGCACCACTTTATGCAAGCGGACACCCTGCTATTGGTGGGAACATAGGTCTCATCAAGAGCACAGATGGTGGGAAAACATGGTACCAAGTTGCAACCATATTAGATCCGCCAGTGGATTTTCACTCAATGAGCGTAAGCAAATCAGACCCAAACATCATAATTGGTTTTGATAGTGCCAACAGGGGCCTCTTTAGGACGGTCGACGGCGGACAAAGCTGGGAAAAACTTGATGCGCCAGATTATCTTTCAGCTCTTGCGATTTCTTCATCTGATTCCAATGTGGTGTTTGCAGGTGCTGGAAATGGCCTGTATTTTTCAAGTGACGGTGGCACCACATGGACCCAATCAGATGCACTCAAAGGAGATTTGGTGTTTGCACTCGCATTTGATGAAAAAGGAGTCCTTTATGCATCAGCTGAGCAACTCGGTCTGATAAGATCACTCGATCATGGTAAGAATTGGGAAAGATTAGGCACACCTGGGCTTACTGTGACAAGTATTGCAGCAGATGCGCAAACTGGGATTCTTTATGTTGCCGGATACTCAGCGGAAGGATTCCAAGAAGTCTACAAAAGTTCCGACGATGGTGCCACATGGAGTTTGATTGGGACAAACAAGGAGTTGTGAGTAATGGAGATCAGATGTGCGGATTGTGGTTGTTTTCCATCTGAATGCAAAAATTCCAAATCGGCAAGAGAATGCCCAAACTGTACACGGCAAGAATGCTGCTGTTTTGCTTTTTTGAAATAAACTTGCATAATACCTAAACATGCTTATTGGGGCGTGTCTGAAAAACACCAGCTGCTTGCGCTATTAGAAAATGAAGGATTGCAATCAACATCGGCATAGTTCTAAAATCAAAAAAACGACGCACTGGCAAAATATAGTAGATGAACAAATCTGCCCTACATCCATCTATTTCCGATACAAATCCGATTACGAAAATATGATACCCGTTAGCTACATTGAATCCGAAGCGTAAATTTAATAGTAGACACCAAATTCAATCCTACGATGGGACGCAGAAAGACTCAGAAAATAATCAGAACTGCCCCAAAGAATGTGACTACCGGCCTTTGCCCGAAATGTCAGACGGTTGGCAGAATCTTCATCTTAGGCCAGGTCGGCGCCGAGCACGCCAAGTGCGCTGCTTGTAACCAAGAATTCGACCTGTAGCGAAATTAATTTACCCATAAATTTTTAAGTTCTTTTCCTAATCCTAGATTAGCATGAGTTCAACCGAAGGCGAGACGATTTACGAGCGTGTAGCCAAGCTTGAAGACGAAGTAGCTACACTGCGAAACGAAGTAGACGTGCTAAAAAAAGCGCTCCGAAACAGACTCGCAAGACACGAGATCTCGCAGATAAAGAAAGGCCACGACATTACCTCAATTATTGATTGATTTTTTCCCTAATGTCGCGTATTAGCTCCAGAACAAAGTCTGCGTCTGGAGCCTCTGGCGCAATCTCAAGATACTTGTTTAGGTAACCCAGTGCTTCTTTTTTATTTAGCAGCCTGTCCAAGAGTATGCCCTTGTCGCGAATCTCATCTGGCGAGTCCGGCTCAGAATGCAGGATCATGTTTACGCATTGGAGTGCCTTTTGGTAGGCATATGACTGGGCATACGAGTTTTTCAGATTTCTGATTATTCTGATCAACACCTTGTCTTCAGGGAGCTCGTCTAAAAATTCTGGTGAGAATTCTATTTCCTCACCAAAGTTTCGATACAGAATCTCTTCAAGGTCTTCGACATCGAGCAGCCTGCCTCCACCAAATGGGTCTAGAACCATCTCTTCACCGTATTTTACTACCACGTGACTTGGAAAACCACAGATCCTCAGATCCAGTCCGATTCTTCTTGCTACCTCCACATAGATTATTGACAGAGTAATTGGTATGCCACTTTTTTTGTCAAGAACCTCATTGAAGAAATTGTTTTTTGGATCGTAATAGTCATCGGTGTCTCCATGAAACCCAAGTGTTGTAAAGAGATGCTCATTTAGCATCGAAATCAGATATGTCGGGTTTTTTACATCTGATAACAGAATTTTGAGTGATTTTGCAATTTCGTTTATCTTATCTATGTAAAGCTGGACATCAAGATTTGGATACTCTAATAGTTGTGCAAGCTTGAGGCATTTTTCCACAAGGTTGTACTTTGGGTCAGATGAAAATGCGACCCATTCTGCGACGACCGGATCAAACTCCTTGTTCATTTTGCAATTCTCTTTAGATAGAGATGTGGTTCTTTGAGCTCGCGCGTGTTTGGGGGATTGTTTATCAGAAACTTGAATGTGCCTTTTCCAAGTATTCGGTATACTGCCAAAGTAAGATCCTTACCCATGTGTTTTCGTACTTGATACGTTGAAACATCAGTGCCCATGAATGTATTCAGATATTGGGCAAAGTCCTTGTCTTCTCCCAGTATGTTTTGGACACAGAATTCTGCCATGCCTTCCATTGTGGAAAATGCCGCATGGTGCCGCTGGATTGGTCCAAGCCATCTCTGGTAAATGTCCAGAAGCTGTGGCACGAGGCCGCCAATAGTGGGGTCTATTTCCACCTTTGTAAAGGTCATCACGTCTGGGCCAAGAACGTTTACAATAAAGTTGTCTGGATTCAGTGTAAAGAACAAGTTTGCTCTCTTTGCGAGTGGGAATTCGTCTGGCACTGGTGGGAGCCGTAAATAGTCTGCAAGTTTGGTTGTAGTAGAATTGTCAAGTGCCAGAATTATCTTTGCAAGCTCCTCGTTGAGCTTGTTTACCTCAATTACTGCCTTTTTGTTTTCTTCATAGAGGTTTTTTTGAATCGAGTGAACAAGTTCCTCAAGCAAGGTCATCTTTAGTGCACCAACGTATCCTGACTTTACTGATTCATACCTTGCATCATATGGCCTACCCTGCTTGTACAGAATTATTTGTGGGTAGCTGGAGAGAACAAAGTTGTTAATAAAAATTGTAGAATCAAGATAGTCGCCATACGTAGTCGAGATCTTTGAGATATAGGACTTGGCATACGTGGAATATACTAGGAACTTGGCCGCATCTTCTTTTATCAGATTTACTATTGCCCATTTGTCCTCTTTTGCGAGAGCTGCGAACAGTCTGTCGATGAATTCCCTTGCATCTGGTGTCGCAAAGACTTTTCTTCCCTTGATTCTTTTCAACTCTTCAAGTCCTGGGAACTCGATTTTGACATCTTGCGAGACTGCCAACCCTGTAAAGTCTTGTATGTTTTTTTCAAGGCCACTGCGTATTGAAGATATTATCTGGGATGGTGAGTCGAACTTGACATCAAAGTCTTTGTCTTCACTAATTCTTGCCGAAAGCGTCGCAATGTCTTTTTCCTCGTTTATCTCTACTGAGATCTGATCAAGCAAGGCGTCCGCAAACTCTTCAAGCTCACTCATAGCTTTTCCCTTTTTTGACTGAATTTAACATTAACTGGGCCTTTTTGACAGAAAATAGGTATTAATCCGAATTTACGTAGAACAAGATAATTTGCACAAGTTTAGTCTAAAACATCTTTTTTGCGTCAGATGCCATGGAAGACTTGAGGCCAAAATACTTGGCGAGTCCGAACAAATCGAGGAAGGGTTTTTGGTTTGCGCAAAGTGTGGACTCAAATACCCAATAATTGATGGCATCCCCATATTGTGGAATGATTTTTCTGCCTATCTGTCAAACAGGCCGAGGCTTGGAGGCCAGCTGCTTGTTTTGGCAAAGAATGTGGAGATTAGGTCTTTTATCAAAAATGCCCTATCTAAGATTCACAGAGCACCAAGTGATCTTTCCATCATAGAAAAAAGGTGGTGCAACATCTACTTGGCAAACCAAAAGGCGCAATTCTACTCTGCTGTACGAAAACTAATCGGTTCAAATTCCGGCGTCGCGCTAGAACATGGTTGCTCAATTGGCCATATGACAAGACATCTTGCAAAGAACTATGACTATGCGTTTGGAATAGACAAATCATACTATGCTATATCCGAAGCAAAAAAATTTGACGTGAAAAACCTTGATTTTTTTGTGGCAGATTCACTTGAGCAGCCATTTGGAAGAACAAAGTTCGAATTTGTCTTGGCACTTAATTTGTTCGAACTTGTAGAACCAAAGTCACTAATCAAATTGTTTGCAAGACAGCTGAAAAAAGGCGGAACCTTGTTCCTTTCGGATCCATATGATTTTGAGCGGGGTGACAAATCAGTCAAAGAACCATTGTATGCGGATTCTCTGCGCCACGAGTTAGGAAAGTGCGGCTTTTCCATACATCCAAAAACCAAAAAGCCAAGCTTTGCGCCATGGCGCCTCAAGCTGCATGAGAGAGCAAGCCTGCACTACAAGGCAGACTTGGCCATAGCTAAAAAAAATTGATGGCAAGACACCTCAGAGCTCACCTATAGAGTCAAGTCGACAGCCATACAATGTATGATGTATTGACTAGCAATATTGCAAAAAAGGCCATCCTGTTGCACAAAAAAGCAAAGGGCAAGATATTTGTGCAAAGCAAAGTCCCATTAGACAAAAACAACATCAAATTGATTTACACGCCGGGTGTTGCTGCAGTCTGCAAGCAGATCTACCAAAACCCTGCGCAAAGATTTGAGCTTACATCCAAGTCAAACAACATCGCAATCATAACCGACGGCACAAGAATACTTGGGCTTGGTAACATAGGGCCTGATGCGGCGCTTCCAGTCATGGAGGGAAAGGCAGTCATTTATCGTCACTATGGCAAGATAAGTGCGTATCCTATCTGCTTGGACACTACGGACAAATCGGAAATAGTAAAGATTGTTTCTGCAATCGAACCACTTTTTGGTGCAGTAAACCTTGAAGACATCGAGTTTCCAAAGGTGCTGGAGATATCAAACGAGCTTGAAAAAAGTCTGGCAATACCTGTATTCCACGATGACAGGCATGGTACCGCAGTAGTAGCACTTGGCGCTCTTCTCAATTCACTCAAGATAACAAAAAGATCTCTTTCATCAGTTAGGGTGATAGTAGCTGGTGCTGGCTCTGCAGGATATGGGATTTCTTCGCTTCTTTCTTACGCTGGTTGCAAGAATATAGTAGTGGTTGACTCTTCTGGTGCCATCTACAAAGGAAGGGTTGAGAATATGAACAAATACAAGGCCGAGATTGCCTCGTTTACAAACAAGAAAAAAGAAAAAGGTAACCTCTCAGAGGTGATGAAGGACTCCGATGTGTTCATCGGAGTATCTGGACAAAGGAACCTCATTTCTGCTAAAATCGTTCAGCAGATGAATAAAGACTCGATTGTGTTTGCCCTGACGAATCCAGAGCCAGAGATAAATCCAGACGTTGCAAAAAAGGCAGGTGCCAGAATAGTTGCGACTGGAAGTTACGCATACAAAAACAAGGTAAACAATGCAGTTGTCTTTCCATATCTGATGAGGGCAATTTTGGATCTGCGGATCCGCAAGATTACACCAGAATTGCTTTACTTGACCGCAGTAGCAATAGCAAACACCATACCAAAAAAAGAGCTAAACACGACTCATATAATTCCCGAGCTTGGCAACAAAAATCTACAAAAAAACATCACAAACACTCTGAAACGATTCTACAGAAAATAGTTTGCAAGAACAATGTTTGATCAAAAACTGTAATCAAGTCCTTAAATGATTTACGATTGCATATTATTGGTGGTAAAAGATAGCCTGCAGGATTCACATGATTACGAGTCAGTCTTGGTACTGCAAGGCGGAGGCTCACTTGGTGCGTACGAGTGTGGTGTGTACAAGACACTGCAGAGGCACAATATCCATTTTGACATAATAGCTGGCACTTCGATTGGCGCAATAAACGCAGCAGTGATTTCTGCAAGTAAGGACTCCAATCCCGCAAAGTGCCTTGAGGATTTTTGGCATTCTTTGGCAGAAAGGATTACACCTCAGTTTTTGACAACTCCCTATCGAGAGTACTGGGCGTTTTTTACGTCTGCACTTTGGGGTAACTCAAGAATGTTCAAACCGTTGTGTTTTTGCCCCAACTTTTTTAGTTTTGGTTGGTTTTGTCCTGCTTTGTATGACTTGGAACCATTAAAGGAAAGCCTTGCAGCACATGTTGATTTTGATAGCTTGTATGATGATGAAAGGCCAAGACTTATCGTGACGTGTACTGACATACAAAATGGCAGTGCTACGGTATTTGACAGCAAAAAAGAAAAGATAATGCCGGATCACATCCTTGCAAGTGCTGGGTATCCCTTCTATGGCATATCTTGGACAAAGATAGGACCGCAGTACCTGTGGGACGGCACGTTATTGAGTAACACGCCATTACGTGAAGTAATTGATGCTTCACCAAAACGTGACAAAAAAGTCTACATCGTTAATTTGTTCCCAAAAAGGCACGATGAGCTGCCTACAAACATGATGGAGACTTGGCACAGGGCACGCGACATCATGCATATTGACAAAACTGATCACAATGTGCGTATGTCAAAGATAATCACGCGATATCTTACCATAATTAAGGAAATGCATGATATTTTGGAAGAGTCGGTTCTGGACAAAACGGAAAAGGAGCGCTTTGAGAGACTTGAACGAGAGTATCATAAACTTGCATGTGAGCGCGGTGCAATAATTAGGGACATAGTCAGAATAGAAAGAAAAGAGGACAAGCACTTTCTTTTTGAAGATACCGATTTTTCAGAGGCAACAATAAATGAGCTCATCAAGACTGGAGAGAGTGATGCTGAAAGGATACTTGATGGTAAACCACAAACCAAAAATTGCGTAGACACGCTTGAATCACACATTGAATCCATGTTTGTTTAATTTCTACAAACAAAGCGCCTTAGGATAAGACAACGTAAGATAAGAGACCTTGCACAAGGTATCGGGGTGAGTATGTGAACATATACGATACAAGACAGATTTATTGTTCAAAATGCGGTAAGCCTGTGGGCGAGGTAGCCTATGATGCCGAGATAATACTGCCCAAATGTGGTATTTGTGCAAACCCCCTGCCGCATAGTGATGATAGGTTGACAATAAACAATCTGCCAGGTGACGACTTGTTAGCGGCCGTACCCGCTTGAATTAGTATGTAGTATCTGGAGCAAGCTGACATTATTCGCATTCGCTGCCCTCAGTTTCTTGCTTTTGAAACCAGACATTTTAACCCTATTACACTAACATAAAGATAAATTTCTTATTTTATCACCTTCTATCTGCGGAGCAAACTGCAAATCAAGAATTCGAGTTAAATGGTTCGTAGATCGATTGAATTGCATTCTTTATCAGCTGCAACCAAAAGCTTTCTGTCCGACGAAACAAGCAACGAATTGGTCTTCTTTGCAGTATAGATGTACAGACAGTCATAGAAATGCAATCCAAGTCTCAAGGACATACCAAGTATGTCTGGTAGAATATTCCAATCATCACTTGAGACCTCTATTGGAATGCTTCTGAGATTCTCATATGCTTGCCGCGCATATTCCTTTTCAATGATGTGCTTTTGAGTCATCTTGTATAGCACGCTTCCCACCTCATGATAAATAATACTCGGAGCATAGAGGATTGCCTTTGGGTCTGAAATAAGATTTACTGCATTATGTGAGTATTCTTCCTCCACCACCAGCTTGACAAGCACACTGGCATCTACAGTATATCTCATCGTTCTTCGCGAGTTTGTCTAACTAGTGCTTCGGAAGTGTATGGTGTTTTATTCTTTGGGACTTTGCTTTTGGCTCTAAATTCAAGAAAGTCTGCAATACCTTGTTTTCTTTCATACTCCTTTATCTTGCTCTCTATTGTCTTTCTTAGCACTTCACTCCACTTTATGTTCATGGAGCGCATCTTTTTCTTGATACGCCTTGATACTTTGACTGAGACGACGGCGGTATTGCTGTCTTGCATATTGTGTATTGTTGTTCTTGATTATTAAGTATTACCGATAGGTAGACCTGTCCATATTACCTCGGTTCTTTTTGGGTGGGCAGTGTATCGAATCATGTAATGCCGGGAGTGGGTTCTCATGGTTCAGATGCGGTGTCCTAGTTTCAATATTTTGACACCATACATTACAATCATTAATGCATTAACACAGGGATAAGTTTTTTCTTTTTTATACAAACATATTGAAATTTCACGATGAATCAATTTCTACAAAATGTAGTATGTTAATTCACTTAATGCTTCTTTCTTTTGAGTATGTCAGCTTCTTTGATGCCTTCGAAATCAGGGTCACCTGTAAGTACTCGTGCATTCAATGACCTCGCCGTCTGTAAAACAAATGCATCTCCAAGGCTAAAATTCGGTTTCCGTTTCTTAATGGACGAATGCAATAAACCGACATTTTTGGCAAAATTCTCATCGCCTACTATTACTTTCGATAGAGAGATAATAGAGTCAAATGCGATGGAAGAATCTTTTCCCATCCTGTTTACCTTAGATACTACCTCTGCGACGGTTACCATGCTGGTGAGTGCATTGCCACCTTCAATGCGTGGTTTTGCTTTGTTGCCAAGCTCGCTCCCATCCAAATACTCCATCCATGCCCAAGAATCAATGACGTATTTGCTCATCCAACTCGTCCTCTCTGGTCATAGATCCAACCCCCTTAAGTGAACCAAACCCGCTTTTCCTTACCTTACTTACTCTCAATCTGACCATCTCGCCTTCATGGATGTCTTCATCTTCTGCTATCTCCTTTGGTATTCTGACTATCAGAGAGCCACCAAGCTTTCTGGCTTTGGCTAATGTTTCATGCATAATTAAGATAGCACGTACATATATTTAACTATTAATTTAATTTTATTATCTTCTATATTAAATTGGTATTAAAAATAATTGTATGTGCCGGGGGTGGGTTTTGAACCCACGACCTCCAGATTATGAGTATTGCCCTTTATAGGAGGATAGAAAGACTGGCACTCTAACCAGGCTGAGCTACCCCGGCACAATGACGCCTAATTTCATGACGCAAATAAATGATTCTGGGAATAAAGATTACAATATTATTTTGAGGTCATCAAATAAAATTATGAGATGGTCTGGCTGGCCACTTAGCATCATAGCTGCAATATCGTCAATAATAATTTCCTTATTTCTACTCCAGTACGGATTTTTTTTCTTTTTTTTGCCATTAATTTTTGTGCCCTTTATCAGATTCTTTAGGATTTCAAAGAAGGTGTGTCCGATGTGTGGCCTTGCCTCAAATGGTAATTACTGCCCAAGGTGCGGCGCAAAGCTGTAACTTACTGTGCAACAATATCCTTCCACTTAGCATCTACGTTTTTGACCCACAGGAACTTGCGCTGAAGCGAAGCAGTGTATAGTTTCTCCCAGTCTGCTTTTACCTCATCTGTCCAGGCCTTAAAGACACGCGGGTCGATATAGTTTCGAAGTGAAGTGCCAAGATTGTAATCGCGTGTTTTTTCCTGAAGATCAATTGCAAGTCTCAATTTCTCTTCTCTTTCTTTTAGCTTTGCCTTTTGCTTGTCAGTCTTTGGCACTATGTCTTTGAGTTTTTTGAGAGTCTCACGCTTTTTCTCAAGTGTTGCCTCAAAGTTCTTTGGGATGGTGCGTTTGTGGTTACACATAATTGCAGCCTGAAGGTTTGCCATCTTTGCTATGTAGAGCTTTTCGTTTTCTGATTTGTTCTTGACATCAAGTTTTCCAGACAAGTACCTTTTGACCTCAGTTGTTGCAAGATAAGTTCTGAACACCTTGGCAGTCAACCCCTTTACTATACCACTCAGAAACGCATTGACATGTCTTGATGTGATGCCATCAAATATTTCATCACTTGGTTTTTTGTTTGAGATTAGTTTTTTGATGTTCTCATAAAGCATTACATCATTTCCCTGTGCAGGTATGGTCTCCTCCCAGCGCACGCTATCTTTTCCCAAAAAGTCAAAGTGTATTCCTTTATCATCAAGCTTGACATGTTCCTTTCTTAGCGTAGTGGCGCCCACTGTATCTGCCTCGTCCGGGTCTTTTTCGTCTCCGACCCTCATTGAGGTCCTATAAATCAGATAACAAGCAGTGGCAATCTTGGCAACCTTTGGATCCTTGTCCTTCATTGCTGCAATTATCTTTTCTTCCACTTTTTTGATCTCCTTGCCAAGCTTTGCAGCCTTGTCGTATTTTGCCTGATCTCGCTCTTGTTTGAGCCCGGCAGTGTCGGCAAGCCAGACGTATTTTATCTTCCCAGACAGAACATCGGTCCAGCATGCAAGCCACATAGAGTCATGGTCGTGTACTATCTTGCCCCAGTTTCCAGGTGGGATCTTTGCGTTTTCACCCAAATTTAGTGTGACATCTTTTTGAGTAATCTTTGGCTTCCACTTGCCACGCATTGGATGGTCTCCACGCCCTATGAAAATACCTGGCGGCTCTGCCATGTAATTTGCCACCTCGACTTCGTGTCCATCTAAGATTGCCTTGCCGTAGATTGACTTCATCTTTTCACGCAATTCTTTTCTTTTTTGTGCAAGCGCCTTTTTTTCCTCTTTTGTCATGAGCAGTTTGGCATCTTTTTCCTTGTCTACAATCCTGAAAGCGTCAGAAAAATCAATATCAGATATTGTCAGATCCTTGTATTTACCATCAAACGTGGCAGCAAAATCTGCGACAAAATTCTTCTGAAATACGGCATCTTGCACGTATGGCGTGTCCTTTTTCTTTGCCCACTGATACACCATCTCTTCTTGCAAGAGATTCAGTTTGACTGGCTGGCCCCTTATCTTAATAGATATGCCCTTTGACTCAAAATCGGGCGGAAATATTATTCCATTGTGTTCTAGTGTCTTCCATTTCATAACGCATCATCTTGTGGTCTAATTTGCAGACTTTGACAAAATCTGACTTTGCTGACTATAATAATTTAACCAGTCAAAAAAGTTCCTTCTTTAGATAGTTTTCAAACTCAATGTCTGTCTTCATCTTTTTTGCCTCCAAAAACATGACTGCGTCGTTTCCCACTGGGTATCTTGGGAGTGGGTTTTTTTCCTTTAATGCCTTGACTATTACAGAAGCCACTTCTTTTGGATGCGTGCCCATCTCTGCCATCATCTTTATGCCAGATACAACCTTGTGCGTCATGTCCTTGTATGGTGAATCAGTTTTGGGCGTCGCCATCTTCATGGAATCAAAGAAATTGGTCTTGATCACACCAGGCTCTATAATTATGACATTTATGCCAAATGGTGATAACTCGTATCTCAGAGATTCACTCAATCCCTCCAGGGCAAACTTGGAGCTGATGTATGCAGGCGTTCCAGGAAATCCAATCCGCCCTGCAACAGAGCTCACATTGACTATAGAGCCTGCCTTTTGCTGTCTCATGATTGGTGCGATCTCTTGGATCATACGTGCAATTGCAAAAAAATTGGTCTCAAACTGAGCTTTTAATTCTTCAATAGTTAGATCCTCTAAGCACCCAAAGATACCATAACCAGCATTATTCACCAGAACATCTATTCTCTGTTTTTCTTTGACGATTTGAGACACTGCTGATTTGATCGATTCCGGCTTGTCTACATCTAATTCTATTATAGATATTGGAAGGTTTTCTTTTTTTGCAATTTCCAAAAGTGGGCCGGATTTTTTTGTATTTCTCATTGAGGCATATGTGTAGTAGCCTTCCCTTGCCAAAGCCAAGGCAGTCTCAAATCCGATCCCGCTTGAGCTTCCAGTAACTAGAGCTACTTTTTGCATAATTTCTGTGCTTTCTGCTTCTTAATTAATTCTCAGACAAAAAAGAAAAAAAGAAAAGTTACATGTCCATTCCGCCCATGTCGCCGCCGCCCATACCGGGTGGACTGCTTGGAGGTTTGGAACTGGATTTTGATGCCGCGATAACATCATCGATTCGCAGAATCATGCATGCAGCTTCTGTTGCTGCATTAATGACCTGTTCTTTGACAGCAAGCGGCTCATAGACGTTTTGGCTTTCTAGGTCAGCTACCTTGCCATTGAGGACATCGATTCCATAGGTAGCCTTTCCCGTCGTACCTTTTGATCTGAGCTGCACCTGTGTGTCAAGCGGATCCATTCCTGCGTTTTCTGCCAAAACCAGAGGAATGGTTTCAAGCCCTTCTGCGAACTTTTGCGCTGCTAATTGCGGGCGTCCCTCAAGTGAGTTTGCCCATTCGCGTAACCTCGCGGCAACACGTGTCTCTGGTGCGCCGCCACCCACCAGTACATGTGGGTATTCCACTACGTCTTTGACAGACATCAAAGCGTCGTGGATTGAACGCTCGACTTCGTCGACTACTCGCTGCGAACCGCCACGAGCTAAAATAGACACTGCCTTTGGGTTCTTGCATCCCTCGATAAAGACCCATTTGTCTGATTCGACTTGTCTTTCCTCTACGAGTCTTGCTGAACCCAAGTCCTTGTCTGTCAGCTCGTTGATGTTGGTAACAATCCTTGCACCAGTTGCCTTGGACAGCTTGGTCAGATCACTTTCTTTGATTCTTCTGACGGCAAGTATGTTTGCCTTGGCAAGATAGTACTGCGCCATGTCGTCGATGCCTTTTTGGCAAAGAACAACATTGGCACCAGACTGTGCAATCTTGTCTACAAGCTTTTTGAGCATCTTGTTTTCTTCATCGATGTATACCTGCATTTGCTCAGGCGAGTTGATGTTTATCTTTGCATCAAATTCGGTCTTTTCAATTTCAAGTGGTGCGTTAAGTAGCGCGATCTTTGCGTATTCTACTCTCTTTGGCATCCCGCCGTGAACCACCTCTTTGTCCAGAACTATGCCGTGGATCAATTCGGTGTTTCTAATCGATGAGCTGCCCTTCTTTTCGACTTTGATGTTGTCGATGTCTACTTTGTACTTGTCACCAACTTTTTCTGCAACGGACAAGACTGCGTCTACTACAATGTCTGCAAGTTCTTCAGCATTTGAAGAAACCAGCTTTGATGCCAGTGTAGTAACTGCGACCTTTTTGAGGAACTTCTTGTCCAGCGGATCGACTTTGATGCCGATTTGTCGAAGCTCTGCAATTGCCTTTTCTGCTGCTTTTTTGAAGCCGTCGACTACTACAGTTGGGTGTACGTTTTTGCCAATCAGCTCTTCTGCTTTTTCCAAAAGAGAGCCCGCAAGAACTACTGTAGATGTTGTGCCATCTCCGACTTCGCTGTCTGTTGCCTTGCTAATTTCAACCATCATCTTTGCAGCTGGGTGCTGCACATCGATTTCTTTGAGGATGGTTGCACCATCGTTTGTAATAGTCACGTCTCCTAGCGTATCCACTAGCATTTTGTCCATACCGCGTGGACCAAGGCTAGTTCTGACGAGTTCGGCAATTAGTTTTGCAGCGCTTATGTTGTTTTTCTGGGCATCATTACCCTTTGTTTGTGTAGTGCCTTCTTTGAGAAGGACAATCTGCGGTGTCGTCATATGATCACCGTCCCAATATTTCGAATGTAATATTATTAAACTTTTGTAATTTTACCTAATTATTGTCATGAAAACACAGAAAATATTAAATATTGTAATGGACATTACATTGTCCGTGATCCACATGATGCAGCAAAATCTCAATATTAAACAAGAAATCCTCTCAAGACTCCAGTCAGGCATAAGGTGGTTCAAAGATGCCAGACGAAAGTTGTAGGAGGTGCGGAGGGACACTCGAGCTTATCCGCAAGTGTTCCGAATGCAAAAAACCTCTAGTGCAGATATGCGTCAATTGTGCAAATGCAATTTTGGATACGGTTCATGCCTGTCTAAACAACACTATTGTGCGGCCCGTAGCCAAAAACACATGGGCGGTGAGCGCATGAGCCTTTTACCTTTTAATTTTTTGAGGAGTCGTAGTTGAAATGTCGGCCCCTCGAGACTGGACCAGGGTCACAATTTCTATGAATATCGAGCTTAACAAGCGGCTAAAGGAAAAACAGTACGAGATGATGAAAGAAAACGCAAACGTAAGTTTTTCTAAATTAATCAACCATGTTTTGGAAGAAGGCCTCAGGTACGGAAATCTGGAGCCGCTCAAACACTAGACTAGCGGCCTGTCGCCCTCTGTTGGTTCTGTGATTTCTGTTTTTTCTCCGCTGATTATCCTTTGGAGAATTTCAAGTGAGGCCTTTTTGTGTAAAAACTCATTGTTAATTCCACATCGATATGAAAATGTGCATCGTGGACAACCAGCTTCGTTGTTGCAGGGACACTCCTTTACAATAAGATGACTTCGCTCAAAGGCCTTTTCTAGTCTGTCGTATAATGCCTTACTTGCGCCGTTGCCGCCAATTGCACCGTCATACACAAAGATGAGGCCTGATGTTCCAAGTGATATTCCGCCAAGATCCTGTGAGACCCCACCAGTCACCATGTTACTTCCCTCTATTATGAGGTGTTCTGTTGCGTGGTAGCCACTTGCTTCCACATACTCTGGGTTTTCTGAGCTCTCGATTTCATGTATCGGCCTTGGTGCGTGAATCACCAGACCCTTTGTAACAAAATCATATTCAAGTGGCCTTTCCAGCAGGATCTTTTGACCTTGATTTACTTCGTGGCCAAGCTCGATATTGACGTAACCGTAGACCCGCTTTTGTATGTGCAGTTTGCAAAAAAATACTTCGATTCCAAAGGCTCGTCTTTTTTCATATATGGTCTCAATTGTAGGCCATTCCTCTGTTAACGCCTTGGTATAGTATGGATAGTCATGTGGCAGTAGGACAAGTACTGTAGATTGTTTTTCAGGATAGTTGAATTCTTTCACCTTGTACCTTGTTCCAGCAAGAAAATAGACTGCTGATTCATGTAGCTCTTCAAGTGCCATGGGTAGAACCCGGTCGCCTACCTTTTTTCCATTGTAAAATATGTCAATCGATTTGCCAATCCCCCGTATGCTGTATTCGTCTAAAATCGCCTTTACAGCATCGAAATTAGGCACGTATCTGCCGTTCTGCAATACAAGCCTGCCAGCCTCAACGTGGTTTTTGATTGTCTCTTGGTGCTCTGTCAGCTCGTGTACTGCAATTGGCTTGTCACATGCCATTGCAAGGACGTGGAATTCCTCGACAAATGGATTCTTTGGATCCAAGTAAAGTTTTTCCTCATCTACAAAATAATCCTCTGGATGATTCCTATAGTATTGCGAGATTGGGTCGTTGCCAAGTGCCAAAAATGCAAATCCTTTTTGGCCCTTTCTTGCAGCACGCCCAATTCTCTGCATCAATCGGTTGACAGGGATTGTGGAAGAAATAACAGCATCGACATTTCCCACATCAATTCCAAGCTCAAGTGTTGGAGTACATGATATGGCCGCAATCTTGTCTTCTTTGAACAATTTTTCTACATAACTGCGATAGTTTGCCATAAGGCCTGCCCTGTGTACTTTGATGTCAATTTTTTTCTTTCTTGCCTGCAGTGCGACAAGCTCAGAGTTGAGATGCGAGTTTGAAAACACCATTGTTTTGTGTTTTTTTGCGACAAGTTTCTCAAGCAAATCTATTGTAAGTGCTCTTTGTGTCCTAAGCGATGGGAAGATCATCACAAAATCTGTTTGACCTTTTCTGCCAGTGCTCACGATTAGGCGCATCTTTGTATCAAACAATTGCTCGCAAAACTCTTGTGCATTTTGCAAAGTAGCAGAAGATGCAACAAACTGGAGTCGTCGTGTCAGTCTTTTGAGTCGCTTTATGATATAGTGGACATTTGAGCCAAATATTCCAGAGTAGACATGCACCTCATCAACTATGACAAACTTGACTGTACTGCACAGTGTAGCAAACTTTGTCCTATACATCATGTGATAGTGTAAGACATCAAAGTTTGTTACAATGATTTGTGGTGGTTCATCAAGTATCTTTCTTCGCTCCGCCTGCTTTGTGTCACCATCAAAGACTGCTGCCCTAAGGCCTACTGCTTGTGCCATTTGTTGCAGTTTTGGTAGCTGGTCGCGCGAAAGCGACTTGGTAGGATATACAAATATGGCAAAAATCCTGCCGGCATCTGCCTCTTTTGCAGCTTTTTGCATCACAGGTATAGCAAAGGCTTCTGTCTTTCCTGACGCCGTCGGTGCAACAATTACCAGATTTTGGCCGTATAGGATCTGCCGTGTTGCCTCTTCTTGGAATTTGTAGAATCTTTCGATGTTTTTTTGATGTAGATACGCCACTAATGGTTCCAAAAGGCCAATCTCGTCCACTTTGGCTCCAAGTTCAGGTTCTGGCTGTTTTATCGTCTTGTAAAACGAGATGTAGTCTTTTTTTGAAAACAAAACCTCCTTTGTGAGTGGATCTGGTGAGTTAGCTGCGATCAGATCCTCGATCTCTTTTTTGTCCCGCACAATCCCTGCAGTATTCAGCGCAGCCCCAAGCTGCTTTTTTGTAGGTGTATCGCCTTGGTCATAGCGTGCAAGAAACTCCAGATAGACTTCGTCTACGTTTTTTGTGTATTCCACCAGATCCTGTAGGCCACAACCCTGGCATGATAGCATGAATTTTTTGTTAAAGGTTTTTTGAATCAATATACGGGAGCTGCACTTTGGACAAGAATACCTCAATGTACCCCCAATAGGCCCCCTCTAGATTTATTGTTTGAGTGTAGCATCATGCAACCATGTAGTGGACGATCGGCAGACTGCCAGGGGCACCCCCGTATCTAGTCAACCTTAACTCAGCAACTATGATAATATGATAAACTCGATCATGTTATCTATTAGAGCCAGCCCTACCATACCATGGGAAGTAGCTCCGGAAGCTATGTACGTGGCGTAGCTGCAATTCACAGAAAATACCAAGCAGCCCTCAGACGCGCAAAGAGTAGGCAGGCAGTTCTTAATGCATATTGGAAACACAAAAAAGAATCTGAAAGACTCTTAGCCAAACACCTCAAAGATGAGATGGCCGAAGTAAAGCGCATCAAGGGCAAAATGGAATACAGATAGAAACAACTGCGGAATTGGGACGCAAGTCCAATCCGCTCTTTTTATGCCTTAATACGATACATGTTCTTAGCTAGGCGTTTTTTCGCAAAATCGTAATATCTAGCGACAATCTCAAATCCCAAGTAGTGTCGACCCATCTCCTTGCTTATCATTGCGACTTGACCCGAACCTAGGAAAGGATCAAAGACTACGTCGCCTTTTTTGCTTGAATACAGTAATATCTTTCGCAACAATTCTGCCGGAAGTTTGGTAGGTGTTTTCTTGTCTCCAGTCCAATATTCGCGGTTTATATTCCAGACATCTTCTTTGTCCTTGTAGTGCATGCTGCGACCATCTGTTGTTTTTTGTTTTTGTGAGAATCTTGAGAAAGGATAGAATCTCCGTTTTTTTTCATTCTTGCAGACATACAAACAGTGGTAGTGCGATGTGACATATTTTGTCTTTGTGACCACACCGAATTGGTATTTCCATATTAGGTGGTTGACGGTGACAAATCCGACATCATCTAACGCGTTTAGAATATCTTTTAGATTATTCCAGCCAGAAAAAACATACATACTGCCAGAATCTTTTAGAATTCTGTAGGCCTGGCTCATCCAGTTTATGGTAAAATCGTAATAATCCTGTCTTTTGATCTCGTTGTATCCTTGCATTACGCGAGACGCTGTTCTGTTGTAGTTTTGTTTTGTTGCCTTAAAGTCGATCGCAAATGGCGGATCTGTTACAATCAGATCAATTTTCTTTGCAGGAATGAGCTTCATTCCGTCAATGCAATCCATGTTGTAGATCTGATTAAATGAAATCTTGCTCAAAATCTAACTTTCCTTTGAGTCCGTCTCTGACATTTTCGAGGCGATTATTTTTTTGAGCTCATCTGTGGTTTTCCCTGCAAAATCAATGTCAAGTGATTTTGCAATAAATTCTAGCTTCTGCCGTTCGTTTTGCACTGGTGTAGTTATGTTGAGGTTTGTGTTCATTGCGCCTGCAAGCTGGTTTTGAATCTCGTTTTTTGTCTTGTTGTACTCACCTACTGCGCGCCCAAGCTTTTTTGTCACATCTGGTAACCTGTTTGTGCCAAGAAGTGCAAGTAGTGCCACAAATATGATGACAATCCACTCGCTCCCAAGTATGTTCAGAGTGTATTCCAGCACGATTAGAGTTTGGTTTATTGCAAAAATAAGCTTATTGGAATGGTCTAGCGCCACTGATAATTTACTAGAATAAATGATACCCAATCTAATTAAACATGTTATTGCCTATTTGTACGCTAGATAGGGTTTGAAAGCATTAGTTACCATTTTGGCCATACTGGTAGCAACCATGGTAATTGCTCCCGCCTACGGAGTGATTGTCGAGTTTCAGTCCGATAAAACATCATACAAAAAAGGCGACAAGATAATTTTTAGTGGAAGAACCGATGCTGCCCACTCAAACAAGATGGTAGCGGTAAAGATCTATGGCCCCACCGGAGAGTTTGTCATGATTAGAGAGACGTTTTCTGATGTAAGCGGTAATTTTGAAACCATCCCAATTGACACATCAGCAGAAAAAACTGCAGCCAAGTTCACTCTAAAGGGAATCTATAACGCTACTGCGTTTTACAGTCAAGAACCAACATATCTTGGTACATCCATACTGTTTGATTACTCCTCTGATGGATCACCTGTGGTACCGTCTGCTGCTGAAGTCATGGCACAAAAGAAAGGCCTGACACAACAATCAACTCAGCAGCCTACACAGCAGCCAACTCAGCAGCCTACACAGCAGCCAACTCAGCAGCCTACACAGCAGCCAACTCAGCAGCCTACACAGCAGCCAACTCAGCAGCCCACCCAACAACAATCACAGTGTGGTACCGGCACAGTACTCAAAGATGGAGTTTGTGTCGTTGCAGAACCAGAATACGAACCAGAGCCAGAAAATGAATCTGGCTACAAAAAAACACACATTCCGGGATTTCCTGACCCAAACAGAGAGCCAGAGTATTACATCAACAGGTACAACACAGAACCTGCTTACAGAGAATGGTTTGATAGGAACTTCCCAGAAGACTCGATATACGAAGTGCTTGGCGTACTAGGCCCAAAGAAGACCCACATACCTGGCTTCCCAGATCCAACTAAGGATCCACAACACTACATCGACAGATACAACAATGAACCAGATTACAAAGCTTGGTTTGATAGGAACTTCCCAGGCCAGACAATTTACGAGATAGTCGGAGTATCAAAGCCTGCATCACCAAATGCCTGTGGGCCAGGTACTCACCTTGAAGATGGGATTTGTGTTCTTGACAAAACACAAGGACTGTTGGGAGGAGGATGCCTTATCGCAACTGCTGCATATGGCACAGAGCTTTCACCCCAAGTCCAACAATTAAGAGAGCTGCGCGACACCATTGTCACAAAGACAGATTCTGGAACCATATTCCTTTCAGTGTTTAACGACATATACTATTTATTCTCGCCAACAGTTGCAGATTGGGAAAGACAAAGTCCTACATTCAGAGAAGCAGTCAAAATCACACTCACACCGATGCTTTCTACACTATCCCTTCTGAACTACGTAGATATTAACTCAGAGTCAGACTTGGTAGCCTTTGGCCTTGCCATCATGCTGCTAAACGTTGGAATGTATTTTGTGGCACCAGCAGTAATAATCAACAAAGTGGCAGAACACCTAAGGAGAAATTGGTTCTAGGGCCTTCTTTTTTGCAACGCTCAGCATAAACACACCAACTCCTATTACAAAAAACACCACATATGGCATTGAATTAGATGAAAACTCTGAAATCAATCCGGCAGTTATAGGCCCAGCTGCCCACCCTATCCCAAATGTTGTTTCGTATGCACCAATTGTCGCACCCGACGACTCCTTTGGAATTCTTCGCAAAATAACTTCAAGTGTGAGTGGGAATATGATGCTGAATCCAAATCCCATCATCAACATGGCGGCCGCAAACTCAAATATCGAGTGCGAGAAAAACGACAAGACTAGTCCTGCAGATATCGCACCGCTTGATGCAATCAGAGTAGCTGCGCTCCTTTTTGCAAGCTTTTCAGTGAGAGTCAAGGTAATCACACGAGATGCGCCAAACACAAAATACAAAATCTCAATTTCTGTTGCAGACATGCTGCGATCGTTGAGAAATGCAGGATAGATGGTCAGAATTATTCCAAATGAAGACGCACAATAAATGAGAAGTACAACTATTACTGGGAACTTGGTCACTTCCTTTATACCAGAAAAAGAAAACTTTGCATCCATTCTAGGCGAGCCCTTCTTTGCAAGCTGTAGTGATGAGATTATTGCTGCAGCCATGATGAACGTGGCAATCACAAACAGCATTCTGTATGTTACGTCCAGTCCTTCAAGGAGGAACGTTCCAACGAGCGGCCCAATCATGAATCCACTTACAAAAAACCCTGTGAACTGGCCTATGTTTTTGACGCGTGAGCCATCTTCACTTGAATTTGCAATTATGGATTCAGCAGGAGGCCAAAAAAACGCATGTGCCACTCCAGTCAATGCCCTCAACATCATTATTTCTGGAACGGTTTTTGCAACAGAAAGAAGATACACCGATGCGACGTTTATGGTTACTCCGACTGAGAGCAGGCGGCCGTTGTTGAACTTACCCAAAAGAACGCCAACTATGACTGGGATGAACATGTAAGGAATGAAATTCGCTAGGCCGATTAGGCCCAACTCTGCATACGAAGCCCCGATTTCGTTTTTTGCAAATATTGGAACTATTGGATTGTGTATTCCGTAAGAGATTCCTATTATGAGTCCTGTGATGTTAATTAGTGCCAGTATTTTTTTCATTTGTACGCAGCAACCATTATTGCGCCACCCATCAAATCCTCTTCAAGATCTACTTTGGAGAACTTTTCAAGCAGCATCGCCTTTAGTTTTTTGTTTTGCGGCCACCTCTTGTAAGTTCCATACAGTGTGGCAAACTTGAGGCCAAGTCTCCCTCCTGTCGCAAATGCGATGATTGGGAGAATCACTCTCAAATAAAATGAAACGCCAGCTCTCACCACGGAATTATCTGGTTTGCCCAAATCCACGATAACAAACCTCCCCCCATTTTTTAGAATGCGGTGAACCTCAGAGATTGCAATTCGTAGATTGATTGCGTCACGCAGAGAATATCCGCACAATACTGCATCGAACTGTCCGTCTCTGAACGGAATGTGCTCAAAGACACCACACAACATATCAGGAGTTTTCTCAAAAAATGTACTGGTGTTTTTGAGCATCGGCACAAGTGGGTCATACAGTGTTATTCTGATGTCTCCGTTGCAGATCTTTTCAGCAGTCTTTGACATGTTACCAAACCCCGAACCTGCATCGAGTACATAGTCACCAGGCTTGACGCGGCCGGAAATTCCACGCCGTCTATGTTCACCATCCTTTCCAAGGGAGATGTATGAGTTCACCTTGTCATATACAGGTATGATCTGGCGGAGTACTTCGATTACCTCGCCCCAGTAGCTTCCAAGACCCATTTAGGATACCAACTGGCCCTAGGTAATTTGTACTAAGTCTTATGACGGCTTGGAAAATTTCTCTTTTGCCGCCTTGGTGTATTTTTCGAGCTCTGCGTCGCTTAGCTTTTCTAGTATCTTTTTATCCCTTGTTATCTTGGCTGCCTTGATGTGTTTTGTGCCATCCCTTTGTTCTGTCTTTAGGTCTATTGCCGCAATTGCAAGCGCAATTGTGTCATCAAGCGACATGTCGTCTTTGTAGTTTTTCTCCAAAAACGAATTTACTTCTTCTGCATTTGCACCAATTGCTACTGCAGAATACGAGACAAAAGTTCCTGAGGGATCAGTAACATAAATCAGATTTCCTCTCCGGTCAACCCCCGCAATAATTAGTGCAACACCAAACGGCCTAACACCTGAATATTGTGTATATTGATGGCATCTGTCTGCCAGATGTTTTGCAACAGTCTCGACTTCAACCTGCTCATCATAGATGAGTTTGTGGCTTTGTGAAAACGTCCTCGCATCGTCGACTTGGACTCGTGCATCTGGAATGTAGCCTGCAGCTGCTACTCCGATATGATCGTCAACTTGGAAGATCTTTTGAGTGACACCAGACACTTGGAGTTTTCGTGGAATCTCCTCTACTGCCATGACGACTCCATCCTTGCTTTTTATTCCGATTGCCAACGTCCCACGCTTTACGGTCTCGATTGCATACTCTACTTGGTAGATTCTTCCATCAGGCGAATACATTGTGGGCGTCATGTCGTACCCACGAGCTGGCATCATAATGATCAAAGCTATCTATGTTGTCAATTTAAGCGTTAGTTGGGCGAACCATCTGGGGTTTTGGAACTGATTTGGAGTAGATTTGGAAATAGTGTTTTAAGCTAATGCCTGAATTTTAGAATATGGAGAAGCTCTTAGAGATTCGTCACATGGTTCAAAGCAGATCCACTACTGCACGTAAGCCAGATCGCGACGCACGTAGACTGCTACTTTACGTGTTTACCGCAACCCGTGGAGGATACACAAGACTCCAAATAATCAATTTACTCTCAGAAAAACCTATGAACACAAACCAGATTGCCTTTGAGATGGGTTTGGACTACAAGGCAATCCAGCACCACCTTGAAACTTTGGAGAAAAACAACCTAGTAACAAAGGTTGGCGAAAAATACGGCGTGACATTTTATCTCTCAAATTATCTTGAGGTAAACATACTTGCGTTAGACGAAGTAATAACAAAGCTTGAATGTCAGCTGAGCCGTAAGATAGTTTATTACTAGACAGCAATGGCAATTACTACCGGCTTGATTCCACGGTATGCAAACGCCCCGATAAGCTTTGCCTTGAATCCGTATTTTTTGTTTCGAAGATTTACTGCGTTTTGCGATTCGGTCTCGTTTGCAAACCTCGCAGTTCCCTCAATCCAATCCCCCTTTGGCTCGCCTTTCATGCCGCAAGGCATTATCTTGACTTTCTGGTTGTTTCTGATTCGTTTTACTTTTCCTGTGTCAGGCCTGGTTGTGACAAAGATCTGATTCTCAGATATGACAAACCAGACAGGTGTCCTCACAGCTTGGCCGCTTTTTTTGTAAGTCTCCAAGTTGATGTATTTGTGGCCTTTAAGATTGGAGAGCTTGTCTGAGTTCATTATAATTAGTTCGGTTGTTCGATTATTTTAGTACAACACTCTCAACAAACTTAAATAGAAACCGTATTCACAAGATCACGATCGATTTGGTTCAGGGAGATCCATGGAAGAATGCTTTAAAGCAACTCGATGATGCTTGTGCAATACTAAAGATCGACAAGGGCACAAGAGATTATCTTGCAGAACCAAACAAAGTGTTGCGAGTAAAACTTCCTGTGAAGATGGACAATGGAAAGATCCGCGTCTTCATCGGTTTTCGAAGTCAGCACAACAACGACAGAGGCCCATACAAGGGCGGAATCAGATATTTTGATCCAGAAGGTGGGATCGAGTACATGGAAAAGGAAGTCAAGGCACTATCTGCTTGGATGACTTGGAAATGTGCAGTAGTCGACGTGCCACTGGGAGGAGGCAAAGGAGGAATCTATGTCAATCCCAAAAAAGAAAAGCTTAGCCAAACCGAGCTTGAGAGACTGACAAGACGATTTGCTTTTGCAATATCTGAGATTATCGGTCCCAAAAAAGACATCCCAGCGCCTGACGTATACACAACTGGTGTTGAGATGGCGCAGATAATGGACGTCTACAGCAAGATGTCCGGGATGGAAAACGAGCCTGGCGTAATTACAGGAAAGCCACTATCACTTGGTGGCTCTCTTGCAAGAAACGTTGCTACAGGTCTTGGATGTGCCTACTGTATCCGCGAAGCTGCAAAGACAATCGGCCTCAAGCTAAAAGGCGCAAAGGTTGTCATTCAGGGATACGGAAACGCAGGAACCTTTGCTGCAGAATATCTGGAAAAGATGGGAGCAAAGATAATTGCTGTAAGTGACTCTAAGGGCTCCATAATTAATCCGAAAGGCCTTGACTCCAAAAAAGTACTTGCCTTCAAAGAAAAGACCGGCTCTGTTGTTGGATATCCAGGAAGTAAAAAGATTTCCACAGAAGAGCTGCTCACAACTAAATGCGATGTCTTGGTTCCGGCCGCACTAGAAAACCAGATCAATGCAAAAATCGCAAAGAACCTAAAGTGCAAGATAATTGCTGAAGCTGCAAACGGTCCTACCATGCCAGAGGCAGACCCGATCATCTACAACAAAAAGATAATGGTTTTGCCAGACATCTTGGCAAATTCGGGCGGCGTTTGCATTTCGTACCTCGAGTGGGTTCAAAACAACATGGGATACTACTGGTCCTTTGATGAAGTGGCGTCAAAGATGGAAGACCACATTGTACGCGGATTCAAGGACACTCTTGCCCTATCAAGAAAGCACAAAATAGACATGAGACGCGCAGCAATGGTCTTGGCAGTAAGCCGAGTTGTCGAAGCATTCAGAGCAAAAGGCCTTTGGCCATAAAACCCTCTTTTCATTTTTCAAAGCTAAAATTACTCCTAATTTTGTACCTAAATCGTGGCAAATAAGCACACAATAATCGTAATCGCATCACTTGCAGTAATTGTGGCCACATTAGGGTATTCCTCGCTAAATCTAGTTTATGCAAAGGATCTACAGTTTAGGTGGCACCAACAAGGATCATTTGATCTGCTATCAATAATGTTCAACGGCAAGCTGGTGGTATGCAACGACTCAAATTATCCCGCAAACTTTCAAAAATACTCCATTCAGATTTTCTTTGATGAGCAAGACGTAGGCACATTTACGACACAGGGAGCAGGAGTCATGCCCCACAGCACCACAATCATACTTGGCAGCTTTGAGACAGGTGACAAGCGCGTATCACAGATGTTGTTCTCTTCTCTAAATACTGCGCTAAATAACAACGCCGCAGCAGCAAGAATAGACCCAAGCAAAATGCAAGTTACCACCACACTTGAAACAAAGGTAATTGGAGTTATCCCGTTTTCCATAACACGACAGTACACTGGAGCTGAGTTCCTAGATATGATGAACCAAAAGACAAGTTGTGATAATTAATGTCCAAAGTGCTTGTCATAAAAAATGCAAGGCTTGAGGGCCCAGGTACCATAGGCGAGCTGCTAGAAGCAGACGGCTTTACGCTACAAACAGTATTTGCAAAAAAAGAAAAGCTGCCACCACTTGATCATTCAGCAGTACTAGTCCTTGGCGCGCCAGAAAGTGCAAACGATGATCTGCAATATCTAAGAGACGAAATGGAGTTGATCAGAACTGCCACGCAAAAGAACATTCCAACACTTGGTATCTGTCTTGGCTCGCAGCTCATCGCAAAAGCATTTGGCGCCCAAGTCTACAAAGGCCCACAAAAAGAAATTGGGTTCTACCACGACGTCAAAATAGATCCAGCTGCAAATTCACGGCTGTTTTCTGGCATATCAGATCCATTCACCGTCTTTCACTGGCATGGCGATACATTTGATCTTCCAAAAAATTCCACACGCCTTGCATATTCAAAGATGTACAACCAAGCATTCCTATATGGTTCTGCAGTAGCAATCCAATTCCATTTTGAGGTAAACAAAGAGATCATCACAGCATGGCTTGACACAACTAAAGAAGACCTCAATGACATAGATCCGAACAAAATCCGAGATCAGATAGATGCCAATATTGAGAACGTTCAAACAAACATGAAAATTTTTTACAAGAACTTCAAATCAGTGTTCAACCTCTGACTAAAGTTAATATATTGAGCTAGAGTGTGTCCGATCACATTATGAATTCCACTAGAAAAATTTTTGATGAAACAATCAAGACGGAACATAAGGTAATTACCGAAGAAGCTTCAAAATCAATCCTCAAGGCGTACGGCGTCAAAGTACCGCCGTACGCTTTGGTAAAATCATCAAAGGAAGCAGTCAAGGCAGCAAAGAAAATTGGATACCCACTAGTAATGAAAATAGTCTCGCCACAAATTCTGCACAAGACGGATGTGGGCGGAGTCAAAGTTGGAATTAACAGTGACAAAGAAGTAAAACAGGCCTTCAATGACATGTATGGCCGCCTCTCAAAGAAAAAAGGCGTCGAAGTAAAGGGTGTTCTTTTGGAAAAAATGGTTCCAAAAGGAATTGAGATGATAGTTGGCCTCCAAGTCGACCCGCAGTTTGGCCCAGTCATCATGGCAGGCCTAGGCGGCGTAATGACTGAGGTCTTCAAAGATGTAGCATGGCGAATGCTTCCAATTACAATCGACGACGCAAAATCCATGATTAATGAATTAAAGTCATCAAAGATCTTCATGGGCTTTAGAGGAAGCAAGCCGGTAGACCTGGACATGCTTGCAAAGGCATTAGTTCAGATAGGCAAGATAGGCACAGAAAACGCCGAATACATCAACAGTATTGACTTTAATCCAGTCGTGGTCTATCCAAAATCATACTATGTTGTAGATGCCAAGATAATTCTAGGCAAGGAAGTAAACCCCAATGCAATCTCAAAGGCACAGCCAGACGATTCTTTTATGGAAAAGTTCTTCACGCCAGAATCCGTCGCATTAGTAGGCGCATCAGCCACTCCAGGCAAGGTAGGTAACTCCGTTTTGGACAGCCTTGCAAAGCATGACTATAAAGGCAAAGTATTTCCAATAAACCCCAAGGCGGATGAGATCCTCGGAATCAAGTGCTATCCATCGCTTGAAGCAATAAACGACAAAGTGGATCTCGTCGTAGTTTGCGTGGATCTCTCAGTCACCCCACCAATTCTCGAGAGCTGTGCAAAGAAAGGAATTCACAATGTGGTAATCGTATCAGGAGGCGGAAAGGAGCTTGGAGGTGAAAGAGCAGACTACGAGGCTCAGATAAAAGCACTATCTGAAAAACACAAGATTAGAATTATTGGTCCAAACTGCATTGGAATGTTCAATGCAGCAAACAGACTAGACTGTGCCTTCCAAGGTCAAGCTAGAATGGTCCGAGCTCGACTAGGCAGTGTTGCTCTGCTCTCACAGAGTGGCACAATGGGAATTAGCTTCTTAGAGACTGCAGATACATTTGGTCTCTCAAAGATGGTAAGCTATGGTAACAGATCTGATGTAGATGAAGCAGACATGATCTGGTACCTTGCAAACGACCCACAGACCAAAGTAATTGCATTGTATGTGGAGGGTTTTGGAGATGGACGCAAGTTCATTGAGACTGCTAAACGAGTCATGAAGGAAAAGAAAAAACCAGTAGTGATTTGGAAGAGCGGCAGGACAGAAGCTGGTGCAAAGCAAGCAGCATCGCACACTGGTTCACTTGGTGGTTCTAACGCAATAATCATGGGCGCGTTCAAGCAAGCAGGAATTATTTCAGTTGACAGCTACCAAGAGCTGGCAGCGGTGACAAAGGCACTTGCATGGCAGCCAGCAGCTAAGGGCAACCGAGCTGCAATGTGCAGTAACGGAGCAGGCCCAATGATTGGTGGAATCGACCACTTTGAAAGACTTGGACTTGAGCTAGCCAAAGTCACACCACAGACACTAAAAGAACTCAAAGAGCACTTTCCGCCAACATATGTCATTGGAAATGGAAACCCAGTAGACGTAACTGGTGGCGCAAATGCAGATGACTACAAATTCACAATCCAAAAGTTCTACGACGATCCGAATGTTGACATCGTGATGCCCTGGTTTGTCTTCCAAGACGACCCGCTGGAAGAGACAATCATTCAGTACTTGGCAGAGTTCTCAAAGCAACAAAAGAAACCACTACTTGTTGGCGGAAATGGTGGACCATACACACAAAAAATATCCGCACTCATCGAAAAAGAAGGAGTCCCAGTGTACGACGATATCCGAAACTGGGTCGCTGCAGCTGCTGCTCTTGCACAATGGGGCAAACACCTCAAAGGCTCTTCTTAGAGAACATTTATTTCAACCATAAAAATCGGATCAGTCATGGCTCTAGTTACTACGTCGAAATCAAATGGAATTGCCACAGTCAAGATCAACAGGCCGGACAAGCTAAATGCGATGAACACCGATGTAGCAAAAGAAATCATCAAGACCTTTGAGGAATTAGACAGAGACGCCGAAGTCAAAGTAATAATTCTCACAGGTGAAGGCGATCGGGCGTTTTCTGCTGGAGCAGACATCGAGTACATGTCAAAAATAACTCCAGACGAATCAGTCGAGTACGCAAAGCTTGGACAGTTATTGACGGCTACCGTCGAAAACGTATCAAAGCCAACTATTGCTGCAATAAACGGATTTGCCTTGGGTGGCGGATGTGAGCTCGCAATGTCTTGTGACATCAGAATTGCAGCAGACACTGCAAAACTTGGACAGCCAGAAGTGACGATCGGGATCCCTCCTGGATGGGGCGGAACGCAAAGACTTATGAGAATAGTCGGAATCGCAAAGGCAAAGGAGCTTGTTTACACAGGCAAAATGATCAAAGCAGACGAGGCAAAAGAGATAGGCCTAGTCAACCAAGTGGTTCCACTTGCGTCTTTAGCTGAAGAGGCATTAAAAATGGCGCAGCAGATTGCTGCAAATTCGGTCTCCGGCGTAAAGATGTCAAAAATTGCGATCAACAAAGGCCGAAACGCAGACTTGGACACAGGTCTTGGCGTGGAGCTTTTGGCATGGAGGAACTGCTTTACAGACCCAGACAGAGAGCAACGCATGACTGCCTTTGTAAACAAGTCAAAAAAGTAAGCTCTCCCTAATTTTCTTTATACTAGTATGTCTTGGGTGAAAACCTTATTATAATTTGGGAAGACTTGTTCAATTATGGCAACAGAACAATCACAGAAACTCATTACTATCACGCCAAAAGCAGCTGAAAAGATAATTGAGTTCATGAAGGAAGAGGCGGAAAAACCAGAGTACCTTCGTGTCTACGTTCAAGGTGGCGGATGTTCAGGCCTGTCATATGGCATGGGATTTGAAGCCAAACCCGAGGAAGACGACACAGTCATAGAAGAGCAGGGAGTCAAACTGCTAGTAGACAGCTACAGTCAAGAACATCTCAAGGGAGCAAACATCGACTACATAGAATCACTTATGGGTTCTGGATTTAAGATCAATAATCCAAACGTCACAAAGACCTGCTCATGTGGTCACTCGTTTAGCACCCAGTAGACCATCAATTTTTCCCATTTTTGGATCACTATAGATCACAGTCCGCGCGTGTAATCGTCATAAGCACTTATATCTCACATTGAGAAAGATAAGTCATTGATATTTAGGAGGTATATTTTCAATTGCCACAATCAGGAATTGTCAAATATCACGTTAAGCTATCCTTTGAAGTTGACGGACTGGTTGAGAGAGCAGACATAATAGGCGCAATTTTTGGGCAGACGGAAGGACTCCTAGGCCCAGAGATGAACCTAAATGAGCTCCAACGAGTCTCCAAAGTCGGAAGAATAGAAGTAACGACAACAGCTACTACAAACACCACCAAAGGTGAAGCACTAATTCCTATGAGTACTGATATAGATACGGCCTCCTTAATAGCAGCAGCAATCGAAAGTATCGACAAAGTCGGCCCATTTGACTGCAAATTTCAGCTGACGGCAATCGAAGATGTCAGAGCGACGAAAAAGGATGACATCATCAAGAGAGCCAAGGCAATCAAGCAGCAATGGGCAACAAAAACAATCTCCGAAGGGGAGTCAATGCTAAAAGACATCCATGAGGGGACTTCGGTGTCAGGAAAACTGACTACATATGGACGAGCAAAGCTTCCGTGTGGCACAGGAGTCTTTGATTCACCGTGGATTATCCTAGTGGAAGGTCGAGCAGATGTAATCAACCTCCTTCGTGCAGGAATCGACAACGCACTTGCAATTGATGGAGCACGAATCGACGAGTCAATCAAGGATTTGTGCGATACAAAAGAAAAGGTGGTTGCATTCCTTGATGGCGACAGGGCCGGAGGATTCATCCTCAAAGAGCTCAAAAGTGTAGTCGATATTGATGTCGTACACCGCGCCCCAGAAGGCGTTGAAGTAGAAGAGCTCACCCCACAGCAGATCATAGACATACTCAAAGACACAATCGAAGAAATGAAAAATCCAAAACCCAAGCCCACACTCTCTGATCCAACCGACAAGCCACTAGCTGAGCTTGCTGAAAAGACCTATACCAAGATCAATGAAACTCTTGAGGCTGTAGGTTTGGATGCAAACAGGAATGAGGTCTTCAAGGTACCAATATCGGAGCTTGTCTCAAAGTTGTCGGTGCAATCTGGAATCAAGTATCTAGTACTCGACGGAATAGTGACCCAGAGGCTGGTGGATGGCGCAAAGCAGGCAGGCATCGAGTGTATTATAGGACACAGGATTGCCAACCTTACAAACAAAGATGGTATTGCGCTCAAGACGTTCACCGAGCTTGGAGTAGCATAAATACTCTTTTTTTCTTTTTTATTTTATTACAATGATAGAGCTAAAGATTCAGCACCTCGTAACTCTGACTGAGCTTCTCTCAAAAGGAGCAAAAAACAATTTTGTTTCAATTACAACCTCCCAGCTTGGCCACGGGATTCACCGCTCGCAACAAGCAGCATCTAAGCATTTGCTTGAGCTGGAACAGGGAGGATACATTGAAAGGATAATGAGTGGAAGAAAGATCTCAGTTAAGCTTACAAAAAAAGGGTACGATCAGATAGCAGACTTGTACAGTATGCTGCAGAAAAACCTTGAATCTGTTCCCTCCGAAATTGAGCTCAACGGAATTTTGATCTCAGGGATGGGCGAGGGTGCCTACTACATGTCGCTCAAAGGATACACAAAACAATTCAGCTCAAAGATTGGCTATGTTCCCTTTCCTGGTACGCTCAATGTCAAGCTGGATAAAAAAGAAGATGTCGAGGCCTTGCGCCAGCTAAACAGCATAGAGGGAATCAAAATAGACGGATTTTCCGATGGTAAAAGGACTTATGGGTGGGTCAAATGCTACCACTGCACCCTAAATGATAAAATCGACTGTGAGCTCATCTTGCTTGAGCGCACACATCACGACAACTCGATAATTGAACTGATTTCAGAATCAGATATAAGAAGAAAGGCAAATCTAAAAAACGGCTCAAAGATCACAATCAGAATTCCGCTAAAATAATCTAGAGGCCGTGTAGCGCCTCACCGTATTCTTTTTCTATTTTATAGCTTGAAAACTCCGGTACTGGAGACTGTAGCCTTGCTACGCGCACCTCCAAATTCAGGTTCTTACAGCCATCGACTATGAATTTTTCTTGGTGTACTTGGTCATAGCCGAGGGCGATGATATCAGGCCTTACCTTTTCCACAGTCTTAAATATGTCACCTTCGTGTCCGACTATGCACAAGTCCACCACAGAAAGGGATGAAATCAATTCTTGCCTTTGCTCTTCTGTGTGCAGCGGCTTTCTTTTTTTGAGCTTGACTGCAGTATTTGCGGTGGCAACCACTACTACTAGTACGTCACCTAGTGCTTTTGCCGCATTTAGTGTGTGTATGTGGCCTGGGTGGATAATATCAAAGACCCCTCCTGCAAGCACCACATGGAGTGTCGTCCTTCCAAATTCAGTGAGTGCATCTTTGTTATTTGTTATCAGATCATTTTTGACAAGGCCTTCGAGTCTTTGATCGATGTATTCTTCTGAGAGCTGCATTCGTTTGACGCACACATCCAATGGTTTTTCTTTTGTGAGCGAGCAGACATAGAATATACCAAGAATTCTTTTGTCAATTATGTCCAAACAAGCATCACTACAAATTCTTCGTTTAACTACTCTATGAAGTTAGCTCTGGCTCTATTCCCTTGGCTATTCTTAATGCGTCCACTAGTCCGTCTGCATACCCAATGGAAAGTATTGCAAGCTCGTCTTTTCCCTGCTCAAAGAATCTTTCTGCATCTTTAATGTAGAGCTCAGCATTTTCAAGCACACTTGTAAACTCTGGTGCGTCCTTGTAGTACGGCGTAATCTGATCCAGTGCGCGTCTCACCATCGGGATGTATTTTTTCATCATCTGCGATGCGATTTTTTCTAGCTTTGAGGCGTTGTCGGCCGGTTCGTCCAGACAATTTGTAAGTGTCTTTAATGCATCAGACTCGGTAAAATGAAGGGTGCCGGGGATCACAATTGAATGTGGTGGTGCGCCAAAATCCACTCCAAGCAAATTCTTGATGTTTGCTGCAAAAATCTTTTGGTCTTCTAAGCCTATCCTTGATGCCACAATCACATACGTCGATTCTGAGATCACTTTTCTTGCCTGCTCTCTTTCTGATGCGAGTAAGCTCTGAAGTGCATCCTTTGGATCCAAAAAGAAACCCTTGTCTTGGTCGTATTCCAGCAAGATGACTGTGTGGTTTCCCACACGGAGATTGTCGTAGATGGTATAGTATGCACTGGTTGCAGGCGTTCCGCTCATAATAGTTACGGTTCTACCCACCTTGTAGTAATGCAACCCACACTCTCCAATCAGCGAAGTTATTGCAGACGATGCATGAACTGTTCCTGTCTTGATTTTTTCAGACACTGCTCTGGTTCTAAGCTCTATGTGTGTAGTTGCGATATATGGATCTCCAAGAGAGAGAAGCGCTACGTTCTTTGATTTTGCATTTTCGAGAATCTCTTTTCCATCCTCCACTAGCCACCTTGGAGCAATCTTGAATTCGCCTTTTGTTGTTTCCTTTAATGTTTTTGTGTACGCCTCAGACATTGGACTTGTGAACTGTTCAAGGTACACCATGTCGGCCGATGCAATCAGATTTTTTGTTTTTTCAGATAGTGACTCAATTCCGCCGATGCCTAGGCCAACAAACCACAACATTGCTATCTTTTCTTTGAGTCGTGGAGCCGCTTTAGATGGTGCAATGTATTTTTGATTACTTCGATTCCTCTCAGATACTCGCTCATCGAGACGCGTTCGTCTATCGTATGTGATGCGTGCGGATCGCCAGGACCATACGTCACCACCGGAATGTTCCATAATGAACCGATGATATTCATGTCGCCCGTCCCTGTCTTACGAATAAGTGCAGGCCTTGTGTGTTCTACATCCATTACCCCAAGTGTGAAGGCCCTAATCAGTGGGGAGTCCAACGGCGCCTCAAACGGTTCCGTCTCATCAATCACAGAGTATATTGCCTCCACACCCTGTTTTTTTGATATCTCATTTACCTTTGATGCAATTTTTTCTCCAATCATCTTGCAGTTCATGTTTACTGGAATCCTGATGTCCATTACAGTGTTACATTCTTTTGGTGTGACATTATGGCTGTCCCCTCCTTTAATTTCAGTAATCGTTGCAGTGAGCAGCATGCCTTTTGATTTTCCTTCCTGATTTTCTTCTAGGTGTTTTTTGAGTTCTGCAGTGAATTTGGTGGCCTCTTCGATTGCATTTTTTGCAAGCCAAGGAGCAGATGCGTGTGCCGAGTCACCCACATTTATTTTGAGATTTATTGCTATTCTTCCCTTGTATGCTATTGTGACATTTGTGACACCACTCGGCTCACCAAATATTGCGTAATCTATGTCCAGCTTTTGTTTTGCTAGATTCTTAATGCCGGTTGCGTTTCCTTCTTCGTCTACTGCGCCGACGAAAATTATTGTGCCGTTGTTTTTCTGAATGGTAGCAGCTGCAAGAAGGAGTGCCATCAGTGGAGCTTTTGCATCTGACGCGCCGCGTCCATAAAGAAAGTCCCCCTCCTTTCGCACCTTGACTTTGCCAGGTACTGTATCCATGTGTCCACACAGCAACACACGCGGCGAGCCGCTGCCAATTGTAGCAATCAAGTTGCCCACCTCATCTGTGCGTATGTTTTCAAACCCCAAGTCGTCGCATTTGTCTGCTAAAAATTCGGCCATTGGCTTTTCCGCCAAGGATGGCGTGTATAGCCTAAGCGCTTTTTCTAACAGCTTAATTGAGAATCTAGGAGTTATTGTAAATGAAGAGTCCATTGATTTATTTTCCTGCATTTACTGCGTATTCTAAAATCTTTGCGGCAATATCCACTCCGGTCACGCGCGCCACGTTCCTGTACTCTGTGGTGTTGTTAATTTCGTGGACGACGAGTCCTTTGTCTTTGCTTTCCATTAGGTCTACTCCCACAATTTGGCCTCTTACTGCGTCCTTTGCCTTTATGCAGATGTCTTCGAGCTCCTTTGTCACCTTGCACACTTCAGCAGTTCCTCCAAGATGTGTGTTTGTCTTCCAGTTCTCTGGAGTAGAGTTTCTATATATTGCTCCTGCCACTGTATCGCCAATTACGATTGCACGGATATCCCGTGGCGGCCTATTGACAAATTCCTCTAAATAATGTACTTGATAAATTGGGTACATCTTTTCTCTTTCTTCAATGATTCCTTCTGCGGCCTCTTTGTTGTTCAGCTTTGTCACCATGCGGCCCCAGCTTCCAACAGTTGGTTTGATCACACGCGGGTATCCTAGTGTATCTAATGCCCTAAGTGCAGACTCTTTTGAGAATGCCACTGTAACAAACGGAGTCCTTATTCCTGCCTTTTGCAAAAGCATGTGGGTGAATAGCTTGTTACCCGCATATATTCCGCAGTACAAAGAGTTGATCACCTGTGCACCCATCCCCTCAAGTGCTGCAGTCGAATGTAGGTTTCTGTAATAGCTCACACATCTCTGCAATATGATATCATATGGTGCTTTCTTATCAAGATCCAAGACGAGGTTCTTACAATCTATCATCTGAAGATTGATGCCCTTTTTGTTTGCAGCATCAACAAGGGATTTTTCTTCGGGTCTGATAGTGTCGTAGAGAACCGTGATATGTGGGCTCACTGGCCCCAGTCCTCTCCAACGCTTTGGGCCGGTTTTAACCCAAATCCGCCTGAAGATTTTGTTATCTCAAAACTTGCACCGCAATCTGGACAAGTCACCAACTCGCCCTCAACGGCATCCTGTGGGATGGAAATATTGGAATCACATTCTGCGCATTTTGCCATGTCTATTCTTTAGTCCCCTTTGAGTCATTAATTATCTTTCTTTCAAGTTTGCCCTCAAGTGGAATCTCAAGGAGGTCACCCATTCTGAGGTTTTTAAGTCCAAGTGCGACTGCCTTTGCTTGCTCGTCATTTTTTTCAAGTCCCAAAAGGGACATCAGGTACGCAGAGCCAGTCTTGCCTGCAAGTTCACCAAATACGATTCTTCTCCTGTTCCCCACTACACGTGGAGGAATAGGTTCGTAGGCCGCTGGGTTCCTAAGTATGGCAGCAAGGTGAGTTCCTGCCTTGTGCTTGTAAGCTGTTGAACCAACTATTGGCTTTGAGTCGTATGGTGGTATTCCAGTATAGTCCTCAATTAACCTTGAGAGATCCATAAGCATGTCAAGCCGGAAATCGTTTGGAGACCTATACAAGTAAGTTAGTGCGACTGCGACTTCAGCAAGTGATGGGATTCCAGTTCTTTCTCCGATTCCGTCTATGGTGGTGTGGATTTGCTCTGCTCCTGCATCTACTCCTGCAAACGCATTCGCAAGTGCAAATCCAATGTCGTTGTGGCAATGTACATCAAGTGGAACTTTGATTTTTTCCCTTACCATCTTGACGAAATTGTACATTCCTTTTGGTCGCATGATTCCAACCGTATCAGGAAGGCTGATCCTGTCCACTCCGGCTTCTTCGATCGCCTTGCAAACTTTGAGCAGAAACTCTGGATCTGCGCGGCTTCCATCCTCTACTGTGAATCTCATTTTGAGGCCGTGGGACTTGGCATACTCTACTGTTTCCACTGCCCTTCTGAGTGCTTCTTCGCGTGTTATTCTGAGCTTGTCTTTTAGGTGAATATCTGAAATACCGAGATATGTTGCAGTCCATTTTGGATCACATTTGAGTGCTACGTCAACATCTGACTTGAGTGCCCTTACATGTGCTACAATGTCTGCTTTGAGACCTTGTTTTATGATAGTCTTGGTTGCTTCGAAGTGATCCTCTGATACTACCGGCGATATCTCGATTTGATCGACTCCGAAATAATCTAGCATCCATGCAATCTGGATCCTTTGTTTGTTTGTGAATGTGACACCTGGATGCTGCTCCCCCTCCCTGAGCGTACTGTCCAGTACACGAATCTTTCTTGGCTTTTTATCGTACTCGTTGTACAAATGTGCATAGTAATTGGGGTCGTTCATTTGCAGAGTTTCTAGTCTGAATTACCAGTTATAAACATATTCGTACTGAAAACGGCTAATTTCAGAGTTATTCAGTAATTTTTAGGCTTAAAACAAAGATTCAGATCCGAATCTCGTTATGTGACATCGCGCAGAATTATTACCGTGTTTGTATCCGAGACGCCTTGAATTTTGCGGAGCGAGTCAATTGAGGTGTTTATCTCAGTTATGTTTGGAGCCGAAATTATTACTGCAATATCGTACTGTCCTGTGATTTCATAAACGGTCTTAACCCCTTCAAGCTTGGTGAGCCTTGCAGAAACCTTTGATGTATCCATTGATGATTCTACAGAAATTAGAACAATTGCTTTTGTTGCGTTCTGTTCACCTATTTCGATTGTGAATTTTTTGATTATGCCGTTGTCAAGCAGGTTCTTTACTCTGCGCCTTACTGCTGATTCGGAAAGCTTTAGCTTTTTTCCAATATCCACAAATGACTCCCTTGAATCTTCCTTTAGGAATTTGAGAATCTCATCGTCAATTTTGTCCTTGTACATTTTTTCTCCTCACTGCCTCTCTAGCAAATAATCTGTCTAGTACTTCTAATACCTTTGTAATTTCGGCTTCAGAAATTACGAGTGGCGGTAGCAACCTAAGTATGTTCCGTCCAGAATAAAGAAGTAGTACCCCTTCCTTTATTCCGTCGAATAGTATGTCTTTTACCTCAAATTTCATTTCTACACCAATCATTAGTCCCTTTCCCCTCACTTCACGAATTATGTTATGCTTTTGTTTGAGCATCTCAAGACCGTCAATGAAATACTTGCCCATTTTGGCCGCATTTTCAATTAAGCCGTCTTGGGTTAGAGCTTGGATTGTCGCAGTTCCTGCAGCGCAAGAAAGTGGATTTCCACCAAATGTAGATGAGTGTTCACCTTTGCTCATTGCAGCCAAAATCTCAGGCTTTACAAGTGTGGCACTCATTGGTACTCCGCCCGCAATCCCTTTGGCAAGACACATTATGTCTGGTGCCGTATTCCAGTGCTCAGATGCCCACATCTTGCCTGTTCTGCCCAATCCGGCCTGAATTTCGTCAAAAATTAGCAGAATTCCGTTCTCGTCGCAGAGCTTGCGTACATCCTGCAAAAATCCAGGCGGGGCTACGTTGATGCCGCTTTCACCCTGAATCGGCTCCAAGATCACAAACGCAGTGTCCTTGTTGATCTTTGACTTGAGTGCTTCAATGTCACCAAATGGCGCAAAGTCCACTTTTTCTACCAGTGGCATGAACGCTTTGCGGTATTTTGGATTAAATGTAACAGACAAAGACCCAAGGGATTTGCCGTGATATGATCCGTTCATTGCAATCATTCCAGATTTTCCGGTATACTTTCTGGCAAACTTGATTGCGGCCTCTACTGCTTCAGTGCCACTGTTACCAAGGTGCACTTGTGTGAGGCCCTTTGGTGCAACCTTGATTAAATTCTCCAAGAATTCTTCTCGTGTCTTGTTGTAAAGTGACGAGTGTACGGTGATTATTTTGTCGAGTTGAGCTTTGAGTGCCGCAATGACCCTCTGATTTCTGTGGCCAACCAACGCTACTCCATATCCGCCCATGCAGTCAATGTACTCTTTGTTATTGATGTCCCAGACTTTGGCGCCAAGTCCTTTTTCTACTGTGATTGGGAATCTTTGCAAATGAGAACCTAGATACTCATCTTCAGTCATTTCGTAATTACCGTGCACCTTGTGTGAGAAATAGCAGACGATATAGGATTTTCTCGTTGGCCATTTGCAATTAGTGCTTCTTTTACCCCCATGTCGAGTGCCTCAGTCGCGGCAAGAATTTTTTTTTCCATGCCAAAACCCACCTTTGGGCGGATCTCCTTTGCTTCTGCATTTGTCAGTTTTTCGACCAGTTTGTCGTTCATGAGCAGTCCATCCACATTAGTCAGAAACAGTATCTTGTCACTTTGAGTCGCACCTGCTACGTTTGCAGCGGCCCTGTCGCCATCGATGTTTAGCAAGTCAAATTCCTTGCTTACCGCAATTGGAGATATTACAGGTGTATAACCTTGTGAGAGCAACAGCTTTAACAGCTCGGCGTTTACCTTACTTACCTTGCCAGTGTATCCACCGTCAATTACCTGCTTTCTTCCCTTTTCGTTGATTATGACAAGTTTTTCTTTTCTTTCAGCCTGAAAAATCTGGCCGTCGACTCCGCTGAGGCCGACTGCATTGATCCCATTTTTTTGCAACATCTGAACTATTGCCTTGTTTATTTTTCCAGACATCACCATCGTGAAAATTTCTGCAGTCTCTTTGTCTGTGTACCTTGACTTGATGCCGCCTGGTGAGACTACGAACTTGGGTTCCTTCCCAAGCAACTCACATGTTTTTGTGACTTCCTTTCCGCCACCGTGGACCAAAATCACTCCTTCCCGCTCCGCTACGTTTTTGATGTCAGGAATTGTTGAGGGGTGGAGGTTTTCTACCACACTCCCACCGATCTTGATGGTGATCATTTCTTAAACTGGTGTGAGTGGCGAATATCTGAGGCCGTCCATTTCATCAAAGCCGGCCATTATGTTCATATTTTGAACCGCAGAGCCTGCTGCTCCCTTCATGAGGTTGTCTGAAGCAGATAGTGCAACCAATCTGTGATTGTCTTCATCGATGTCGAATCCAATATCGCAAAAGTTTGAACCGACTACGAATTTTGGATCAGGGAATTTGTAGAGTCCTTTTTTATCACGAATCAGTCGAATAAAGCGCTCGTTTTTGTACATCTCACGATACACCTTCCACAGCTCAAGTTCAGTCATTTCTTTTTTGAGAAATGTGTGGTTTGTGCACAATATGCCCCTAACAATATCCACTGCATGCGGGCTCATTGAAACATGCACCGGTTTGCCTGCAATTTCAGACAGTTCTTGCTCTATCTCACCTGTGTGTCGGTGCTTTGCAGGCTTGTATGGCCTAATCACACCTGAACGCATTGCGTGGTGAGTTCCTGCTACACTTCCTGCCCCTGCCCCAGACGAGCCAATCTTGGAGTCCACTACGAGGTGTTCAGTATCAATCAAATCGTTTTTGATAAGAGGGGCCAATGCAAGCATCGAAGTTACTGCCATGCAGCCAGGACATGACACCAGTTGTGCATTTTTGATCTTTTCGCGGTGAAGCTCTGGCACACCATATACTGATTTTGCCAAATAGTCAGGGTGGGGGTGCTCCCAGCCATACCACTTGGTGTATCCTTCCTGATTGTGCAATCTGTAATCTGCAGAAAGATCGACTACCTTGAGACCCCTATCATACAGCGCCTTTACAATTTCGGTTGCAGTACCATGTGGAACTGCGGTAAATACAAGATCACATTTGTCAGACATCTTATCATAATCAAGCTCAGAGAATGTAAGCTCTGTGAATCCCTTTAGTGCAGGCTGCACGCGATGTAAGTATTCTCCAACATATTGCCTTGATGTCACCATCGTGATCTCCACTTTAGGGTGAGTCACCAAAAGACGCAACATCTCTCCACCTACATAGCCTGATGCGCCAACTACTCCTACTCGCAACATGTTCCTAGACTGCATGCGGTATAATTTATTGTATTCTGAGTCGGAAAAAAATTTATTCAATTTCATATAGTCATATCATGATGGTAAAATCAGATCTTGAAAACCGCAGAAAAGCAAAAGCAGATTACAACCGACAAAGATACAACAAGGATCCAGAATTCAGAAACAAAGTAAAGGAAGCATACAGAAAATGGTATACAAAAAACAGAGATTCAGTAATTGAGCGAGTAATCAAAAACCACCAAAAAAATCACGCCAAGTATCTATTGTACCAAAAAGAACACTACCGTTATCTCAAGTACCGCAGAAAGTACATTGAAAAGAACACATAGTAAAAAAATTATTTTCTAATCAGAGTCACTGCATACTTGACCATTTCTTGTGGAATGTTTTTCTTTGCAACTCTTGCCAGCCCCTTGAACTCGACTGTGTTATTCACTTCGTGGCAGACAAGTCCGCGCACTTTGTCCTCCATGAGGTCTATTCCAAGTATTCCGCCACCTACTGCCTTTGATGCCTTGATGCAAATGTCTTCTACCTCTTTTGTTATCTCGCAGAGCTCAGGGTCTCCTCCAAGTGCAATGTTTGTCTTAAAGTCGCCTTGCGACTTTCTGTACATTGCTGCGACCACCTCATCTCCAACCGTAATTGCCCTGATATCGCGTGGAGGCCTGTCGATCATCTCCTGTAGATAGTATATTCTGTCGTGTGAGCCATCCTCTATTTCGCGCATCTCAATTATTGCTTCAGTTGTGTCCTTGTCTCGTAAAGGCAGTATCCCCCTGCCCCAGCTACCAATGACAGGTTTTATCACTACTGGGTACCCTACCTTGTTGATAAGATTCATCGCCTCCTCTGATGAAAATGCAAAGTATGTTATCGGTGTCGGCACCCCTGCTTTTTTTAGCAAAAGCGACGTGATCATCTTGTTTCCGCACCTGTTTGCCACCTCGTAGTTGTTGATCACAGGAACTCCTAGGAACTCCAAACATGCTGTAAAGTGCAATCCCCTAAAGTAGCTGACGCACCGCTCTATGACGACGTCGCCGAAATCAACATCTTGGCGTTTGCTTTCAGTGCTGAGCTGGGTTATTTTTGCATCAAGTGAAATCACATCATGACCCAGCTTGTATGCCTCATTCTGGAGCATCTTTTCTTCAAGTCTGAGTCTGTCAAAGACTACGCAGACTTTGGCCAACTATTCTCCCCAGTCTTCGCCAACGCTTTCTGCCGCTTTCAGCTCAACGTTTGCACCAGTTTTCTTTGCTATCTCAAAGTCTGCGCCGCATTCTGGACACGAGACTATCTCGCCTACAGTGGCGTCTTCTGGTACGTTGATTGTTGCGTCACATTCTAAACAGTTCATTACGATCCTTCTCACCTCTTGTCTAGTAATTTATTAGCTTCTGTCGTTTGCAGTCCCCACAACTCGACAAAGCCAGTTGCCTTTCTCTGATCAAAGGCCGAACCTTTTCCATAAGTAGCAACATCGTGTCTGTATAGTGAGTATTTGGACTTGCGTCCCACTACTCGCACGTTGCCCTTGTATAGTTTTAGCTTGACAGTGCCTGTGACTACTTTTTGTGAGTGGTCTATGAATTTGTCCAAGTCTGCCTTGAGTGGATCCTGCCACAAGCCAGAATACGCAAGCCAAGCCCATTCTTGATCCACAGCAGCTTTGAACTTGTTTTGGTGTTTTGTGTGTACCATTTTTTCCAAGTCAGAATGCGCCTCAATTATGCACAAAGCCGCGGGAGTTTCATACACTTCGCGTGATTTTATGCCGACTACACGGTCTTCAATGTGGTCCACTATGCCGACGCCATAAGATCCTGCTACTTTGTTTGTGTACTCGATTAGTTTTACTGGAGACATTCTCTTTTTGTCCACTGCAACTGGGATTCCGTTTGCAAATTCAATTTCCATGTATCGTGGCTTGTCTGGCAGGTTCTTTGTCTTTACCCAGATGAACGCATCAGAGGGGGGCTCACTGTATGGATCTTCTAGGTTCCCTCCTTCTATTGCGCGACCCCACAGATTCTGATCAATTGAGAATTTCTTTGATACCATATCTATTGGGATGCCATGCTGCTTTGCGAATTCCAATTCCGTTGCTCTGTCAAGATTCAGATCCCGAATAGGCGCAATTATTGGAAGGTTAGATCCTGATGCAAACGTAACGTCAAATCGCACTTGGTCGTTGCCCTTTCCTGTACAGCCATGTGCCAACGCATCGACTTTTTCTTTTTTTGCCACCTCTAGGACTTTTTGTGCAATTAATGGTCGAGCAAGCGACGTGGCAAGGCAGTACTTTTTTTGGTACAGTGCGTTTGCCTTAATTGCTGGGTGGATGAATTTTTTGACAAACTCTTCTTTTGCATCAATTGAATAGTGTCGCAGAACGCCCAGTCTTTTTGCCTTGGATGCAATCGTACGCTGGTCGCTTCCCTCTCCAACATCTACTGTTACAGTAATTACATCCATGTCGTGTTCTTCTTGAAGATATTTTACTACTACTGATGTATCCAGTCCGCCAGAAAAAGCAAGTACTGCCTTTTGTTTCATTAGAGCTTTTGCATCAATATATTTTGCATTTATCTTTTGTGCTGATCTAAGTAATTCTCATTTCAAAAGTTTAGAAAAAAAATCACGGCAAAAATTTGCAAATAGCTTCAGCTAAAATCCGATCACTATTTAACCGAAGTTTCATAACGCTGTTTTATGAAAATTCTTGTTTTGGCAGGCGTCGTATCTTTAGCACTTGTCGCCATTAGCATCGTTGTTTTTAGTACACATACGGAAGCAAACCAAGACAAGATTCGAGTTGCCTTTTTTGCAAATATCAATCATGTCGTGCCTATAATAGGCACTGAGAGAGGCGAATTTTCAAAGGAGCTCCCCGATGTTCAAATCGAAACCAAGATTGTAGATAGCGGCCCACAGGTAATTGAGTCCCTCTTTGCAGATTCTATAGACATTGCTTATGTAGGACCTGCTCCGTTTGTCAACGGCTATATCAAATCTGGAGAACAAGGCATCAAGATACTCGGTGGTGCTGCACACAATGGTGCTAGCTTTATAGTTCAAAAAGATTCCACCATATCTTCTGCAGCTGATCTTGTTGGGAAAAAGATCGCAGCACCATTCATTGGAAACACTCAAGACGTATCACTTCGCAACTACTTGACAGAAAACAATCTAAGACCTGCCGAAAAAGGAGGCAATGTCATAATCTATAACATAGAAAATGCCGAGATCTTTACGCTTTTTGCTAAAGGTGATATTGATGCAGCTTGGGTACCTGAACCAACCGCGACCATTTTGGTCGAACAGCTTGGTGGCAAACGGCTTTTTAAAGAAGAAGAGATCTGGCCAGAAAAGAAATTTTCATCCGTCTTGCTTGTTGCTCGCTCTGACTTTGTGCAGAAACATCCAGACTGGATAGAAAGATGGCTCATTGCACACGAAAATACCATACGGTGGATCAACCAGAATCCGTCTCAGACTGAAGCTACGTTTATAGAATTTTACAAAAAGCACACAGGAAAATCACTTGATGCAAAGATTATTCACGAAGCGTTTTCAAACATAGTTGTAACATCAGATCCAGATCTTAACTCGATTCGTATTTTCGCAGAGCGAGCCTACTCGCTTGGCTACTTGGGCCGTTCTGGCTACAACCTTGATGACATATTTTACGGAGAAGTACTATGGCAAAGCTAGAGGCAAAAAACATCATCAAATATTTTGAGCATGACGGTCAACAGCTAAAAGCGCTTGGCGGAATAAATTTGACAGTTGAGGATGGCGATTTTGTCTGTCTTGTTGGACCATCGGGATGCGGCAAGTCAACCTTTCTGAGAATTGCGGCAGGATTGCAAAAACCTGACGGGGGAGAGATACTTTTGGATAACAGACCAATTGTACGCACAGGCCCTGACAGAATACTGGTATTCCAAGAGGGTGCACTGTTTCCTTGGCTCAAAGTTCGTGACAATGTAGAATTTGGCCTAAAGATTGCAGGCATCCCAGAGTCAGAAAGACGTGAAATTTCAAGCAGATATCTAGACATGATGCAGCTGACCAAATTTGCAAATTCGTACACTTATCAACTCTCAACCGGAATGAAGCAACGAGTTGCAATTGCAAGGGCACTAGTGATGGATCCTGCAGTCCTACTGATGGATGAGCCATTTGCTGCACTAGACGCACAGACAAGAGATTTGTTACTAGTAGAAATGCAGATGATTTGGCAGAAGACCAAAAAGACGATAGTGTTTGTAACTCACAGTATCTCAGAGGCTGCAATCTTGGGCAACAAAGTTGCCGTTTTCACACATAGACCATCGACTATCAAGAAAATTGTCGAGATTGATTGCAGAAGACCACGACTTGCAGAAGATGATGAGCTTGTGAAATATCAAAAACTGATTTCTGCTGAGCTTCGACCAGAGGTAAAAGCAAAGGAGTAATGATATGAAAGTTAATGCCACGTTAAAGAGGATTGCGTTCTATGTAGGCTTGGTGCTTGTTTGGCAAGCAGTTGATGCCACAAACATATGGTCTGATAACGTATTTCCATCACCCTACGAGGTTGCAGAGGATCTTTGGTATGGAGCAACAGACGGAAGCCTGTGGTTTGGAATAGGAACAAGTCTGTGGAGGTTAGTAGCAGGATTGGCCATCGCAATAGCTGGAGGAATTGTACTTGGCATATTCATGGCACGCGTACCTACTGTGAACCAGACAATAGGTTCGATCATACTAGGTCTACAGTCTATTCCCTCGGTTGCGTGGGCTCCTCTTGCAATAGTGTGGTTTGGATTGACTGATGCTGGAGTCATATTTGTTACAGTGGCAGGATCCATCTTTGCCGTCACAATCAATACTTACACTGGTGTCAAAAACATCAATCCGGATTTTATAGCTGCTGCACAAAACATGGGAGCGAGTGGGAGCCAGCTCATCACCAAGGTGTTGATTCCAGCAGCATTTCCGTATATGATTTCTGGTTTCAAGCAAGGCTGGGCTTTTGCGTGGCGCGGAGTCATTGGTGCAGAGTTGTTGTTTTCATTTCTTGGCCTTGGCTTTTTGTTAAATGTTGGTCGTCACCTAAACGATGTCTCACAAGTGATTGCCATCATGCTGGTAATAATGCTTATTGGAATACTCATTGACGGCCTCATCTTCAAAAGACTAGAAGATAGAGTAATGTCAAGATGGGGACTGCGCTAACATCAGCCACACTTGCAGCACCTTGTAATTTTATTATGATCCTTGCTTTATTTTGAGAGAAACCAAAAATGCCGCAATGCAAATTCCCACAGCGAAATACATCACGGCTGTTTGACTATAAAATGCAATAGTGCCTGCCACTACAGGCCCTATCACATTTGCGATAGATATTGTGGAATTAAAGATTCCAGTCGACGTTGACTTGGGGTTGTTTTCCATCAAGTGAATGCTTCCACCTATGTACAAAAATGCCCATGTCACTCCAACAAGGGCCATGCATGGTATTGCCATCCACCAACTAGTCATCAAAGCCATGCCAATAAACACAAAGACTGTAAGGCCTACCCCCAACTTGAATTTGGTAATGTTTTTCGTCGTGATTTTTGTGTCCATCAGATTCATCAGGATGAAGGCGGTAGCTGTGTTTGCAACATACACCATTGAAACTTGATAGAGTTTTGCACCCAACGCTTGAGTAAGAATTAGTGGTAGTATTGTCCACACAGATGTTGCACCAATGTGCCTAAGCAAAAGCGACAAAAACAGGTATCTGTTTTTTGAGATTACCTGTTTTGTGAGTCCTCTTCCTGTCTCCTTGGCTGTTGCATTACTTGGCAGCCTAAGACATACTGCAAGGCCTGCCAAAAATAATGCCGCACTTATGAGAAATATCGTCTTTTCATTGTTTGCAATTCCTGCTGCAACGATTCCTGCAAGCCAGCCAAGTGCGTGAAAAGATATCAATGAGGCTACTTTGGATTTATCTTTTCCTGATTCGTAGGTATACGCAAGCATTGTAGGTACCATCATTCCACTTGTGACCCCTGCGCCAAGACGGGCCAAAAGCAAATAAAACGAATTGTCTGCAAGATAATGCAATCCGAATGTAAGTGCACAGCCGATGAATCCGATTTTTATGAAGAGTAGTCTCTTACCGCTTGCATCTGAGATCCTACCAAAATAAAGACTCGACAGAATTTGTGCAAGAAAAAATGATGCGATAGTGACACCGACTTCAAATATGTTAGTGGTCAGACTTTGTGCCAAAATAGGCATAAAGACATAGACTATTGAAACACCAGCATGTTGAAAAAATGTAGCGCCACGAATCAGATTGTTTGTTCCTAACTTTTGTTGCATGAAATTATTACTTGAGTCGTGTTCAAACAATGAATAATTTAATTCAAAGTGCTCACAACACGAAATATTCTGCTTGCGGATGATGTACCACTATTGCAGCAGTAGACTGTTCTGGAACTATCTGGCCTGCCTCAGTTAGAGTCATTCCAGATTTTTCAGGTTCCAAGAGATCCCACACAAGATGGTGCTGTGAAACATCTGGACAGCTTGGATACCCCCATGAGTACCTTAACCCTCTTTTTCCGTCAAGGCCTAATTCAATTTTGATCCTAAGATTTACAAGCTCTGCTAGAGCTTCTGCCGTTTCCACTGCGAGGCCGTGAAGGTAGTATGCATCTGTGTACCTGTCCTCTTTGTTCCATTTTTCGATGATTTGTTGTGTCTTGTTTCCTACTGTGACTGCCTGGAACGCAACAGTATCGTTTTCTCCAAAATAGTCTGCAAGGCAGAGGTGCTTGCTTTGAGTCGAGCGCGGAAAATCGAATGTGACTTTACCTCGTGTGTAATCAACTATGAGTTTGTTGCCTACGCTGTGACAGACAAAATATCCATACACTGCCCTAGGTTCAAAGAGCTTTTCATCCAGAACCTTTTTCTTCCATTCTTTAAGGAGCCGCTCCCCTTCTACTTCTGCATCCACTTTACCTCTTAAACCCCAAGACAAGACAAAGAGTGACTTTTTGCTTAGGTGCTTCCAAACTTCTTCCAAATCAATATCTTTTGGCTCCAGTCTAATTGGCTTGTTCAATATAGGTGGTCGTGGCGCCTCAACCGGTTTGATTCCAGAGTGCGGTAGTTCAACTTCTGGCCTTTCTACTTTGGTCTCCTGCCATTTTTCGATTCTTTCTTTCCATTCTTTGACGAACTGATCACGAGTCGGTGAGACCAGCTTGTCCATTGTTTTTAATCCATCAAACATGGTCTTGCAATAAAACACGCCATGTGGATAAATACCTCCTTCTTTTGCAATTCTGTTGATGTAGTTGGAGTTTATCGCAGCGCCGCCGCACAAAATCGGAATTGAGAGATTGTTTTGCTTTGCATGTTCTACAAAATACTGCATCTGCTTTGATGTTGACACAAGTAGTGCAGATAGCCCTATTGCGTCCGGCCTTACTTCATTTATCTTTTCGACAAACTTTTGCAGCGGAACCTGTTTGCCGAGATCATACACTGTGTAGCCATTGTTCTCAAAAATAGTCTTGACTAGATTCTTTCCAATGTCATGGACGTCGCCATATACTGTGCCAAGTACAAATTTGCCCTTGCTTGCCCCCTCCTCCTTTAGTAGATATTTTTCAAGCTCAGAGACCGCTGCCTTCATGCATTCTGCAGATTTTAGTACAAACGGCAGTATGAGCTCGCCTGCGCCAAACTTGTCGCCGACTTCTTTCATTGCAGGAAGTAAATCGTCATTTAGTGTAGCAATCGCAGCAGGATGCGTCATGTTGCGCGGCAAGTCCGCAATGTTTGTTGTGCCAGAGATTTTTTCTGCTATCGCAGCTTTTACATCTGCTTCGATTCCTTCTTTGAGTCTGTTTACTATTCTAAAGTATGCTCTCTTTCCAGCAGGCCATTTTGGGTCAACTTCGAGCTTTTTTTCTGCTGCCTTGGTGCTAACTTTTTCAAAGTAGGCGATCACATCGGCAAGTGCGTTTGGATGCTTGTTAAATATCAGATCCTCTACTAGTTTGCGCTCCTTTTCGTCTATCTCAGAATATGGAATTATCTCCTTTGCATTCACAATTGCTGCATCAAGGCCTGCCTTTACTGCATGGTACAAAAACACAGAATTAAGGATCTTGCGTGCGGCAGGAACCAGACCAAAGCTTATGTTGCTAAGACCAAGCACGGTAAACGCATTTGGGAATCTCTGTTTGACGAGTCTTATTCCCTCAAGCGTATTCTTGCCGGCATCCAAAAACTCGGCCTCACCTGTTGCAAGCGTAAACGTAAGTACATCAAAGATGAATTGATCTTCACGCAGTCTGTATTTTTTTCCAGTCTCATACAACAATTCGGCAGTCTCTAGCTTTTCTTGTGGTGTCTTTGCCATACCCTTGGGACCAATACACAATGCAATTGCAGGAACCCCGTACTTTGCCATCAAGGGTGCAAGTTTGTGGAATCTGCTCCCGTCGCCTTCAAGATTTATTGAGTTAATTATTGGCCTGCCAGGTATCTGCTGGATTGCCGCCTCTATTACATTTGGGTCAGTCGAGTCTATGACAAGTGGTGCATCGATTTCGAGTGAGAGTCGCTTGACGAGTTTTTTCATAAACTCCAGCTCGTCTGCTCTTTCTGTGGTTGCGACACAGACATCAAGACAGTGGGCTCCGTCTTCTACTTGGGCCCTTGCAAGATCGATTAGGCCGTCAAAGTCATCAGACAGCACTAGTTGTTTTGCCTTTTTTGAGCCTTGTGTGTTAAGCCTCTCCCCAATTAACAGCGGTGGTGGCACCTGCTTTAGATCAACTGCTTTGAGTGCCGAGCTTACTCTTGGGATCTTCAACCTCATCAATTTGAAATTAGATTTTCTAAATATATACTGGTTTTTCTAATATTGACCGTATAGTTAGTGTTTTAGTAGATTTTTCCATACTCAACTTATACCAACTATTTTCATGATCTTTTTTGCGGTTTTGTCTATGTCCACATCAGGGTTTGCAGACACAAGCAACACGTTAGCACCAATTGGAAAGCTCATCATGACTACCTTTTCTCTTCTCGATGCAGAATACTTGACAGGCCCAAGACTGTAGTCGAACTCTTTTCTCATTGAGACGCGTAGTGCAAGCTCCATGTACATTTTTTGTCTTTCTGCAGCATCTTCCAATGGTGTTACTCCCTCTTTGAATCCTCCTGCGACAAACCTTCCTTTTTGGTCTATCAGGCCAGCAAATCTTATTTCATCGATCTTGAGCATTGCTTGGCATTTTTGCTCAAACACCCAATACTCGTTTGATTTTTCCATCAAAACCATGATTCAGCGTTCAGCAAATCTTGCTTCGTCGCTGTCAAATATATTCACTATATGTGACGCAAGTTTCTCAATGTCTATTGTCGGCTCTGCAGAAATCAACAGAAGAATTTTTGAGAGTGGAAACGGGAAGCTTATCAAAATCACTTTTTCCCTCCTTGCTGCAATGTAACACGTTGGTCCAAGTGTGTCGTCAAACGATTTCAAAAGTGAAACATGTGATATAAACCGCATAAACTCTTCTAGTCTCTGTTCATCTCTCTCAAGTGGAACAAGACCCCCCTTGAATCCTCCGGCAACCAGTTTGCCGTTTTCATCCACTATTCCTGCAAAGCGAATCTCTTTTTCTTCGCAGAGTTTTTTGCATTTTTTGTCATAGTCTGGATACTGGACGAGGCTACGCATTATTCCTGTCCCTCTATTCCAATCAAAGTCAGCGTTGATCGTATTCTGTCTATTCTACGAATCTTTGAAGTAACAATGTCCTTAATCAGCTCGTCTGATGGCGCATCGACTTTGGCCAAAATATCGTATGCACCAAAAACACCACGAATCTCCTTGATTCTGTTTATCGACTTGAGCTCAGTCATGACGCGTTCCTCGGAACCAAGATCACAGTTGATCAAGACATATGCAGTTGACAAATCAGTCACCTCCTGTGTTTTGCGGATAATCAATACCGCATTTTGTACAATAACTCATGAGATCGTGTACTCATTTAACGTATATAGCATGACTTGCTGAAAATCTGAAAATCCATTTGAATATCCAGATGCACTTCAAACATTTATGAAGAAAATTTCCTTTGTTGCAAAAATAACCAAATATTTGTTTACTCCGAAGGAAAAAGAAGAGGATTATTTTGCAGACTCATTTTGGTCTATTACTTTTCGTAGCGCAGCAATGTGGGAAGGGTTGGTACCGCAACATCCACCAATGATTCTAACCTTTGGGTACTTTGAAATAAAGTCCTTAAGTGCTTCTGCCATCTTATCTGGGGTCATCTTGTACACTGCATGCCCACCCTCGTTTTCAGGCATTCCTGCATTTGGCACCACAAGTAGATTTAGATCGTCTTGCTCGTTTAGCCAACGAACGCTTGGCGTCATCTCGATCGGCCCAGTTGAGCAGTTTAGGCCGAACATGTCGATCCCCATATCTGAGACTGTGGTGTACGCAGCCTGGATGTTTGTTCCCAGAAGCATCTTGCCGTACTGATCCAATGTTACGTTTGCAATAAGTGGTACCTTTTTTCCCACCTTTTTCATTGCCTCATGTGAACCCTCTATTGCAAGTTTTACTTCAAGTATGTCCTGGCTTGTCTCAATTAGCAATGCGTCCACACCACCAAGTATGAGGCCTTCTGCCTGCAGGGCGTATGCTTCCCTGATTTCAGAGATTGGTTTTTGTCCCAAGTCTGGATCGTTTGAGCTAGGCAAAAATCCGGTTGGACCCATGCTACCAACTACGTACCTTGGCTTGTCGGAAAATTCGGATGCGGTCTGCACTGCAAGTTCTGCAATTTTTTTGTTTAGCTCAACTGTCCTGTCACCGTAGCCATACTCATCAAGCTTGAGTTTATTTGAGCCAAATGAGTTCGTCTCGATGCAATCAGCGCCAGCTTCCAAGTAGCTTCTGTGTATCTTCTTTATCCATTCGGGGTGCGTAAGAATCAGGCCATCGTTGAATCCGTCCTTGCCATCTGGAAAATCTTGCGGCTTTGGGTTAAACTTTTGGATTTCTGTTCCCATCGCACCATCAAAGAGCAATATTCTCTCTTTTAGCGCATCAAGAAAATTCTTTTTTTGCACACAAGCCACCTTATTTTTTCCTCATTTTAGAGAGAATCTTTAATGCAGCATTAAAGTCGTTTGGCGACGTAACGAGAATGTCTTTTGTAGATTTGTAAATCTCCTTGATGAATCCAAGTGTGTTTTCTTCGTATTTTGAAAAATCAATTCCCAGCATCTTTGCTGATTTGTTATTATTTTGTGAAGGTATCATTATACATGGAATTATTTTGAATCCCTGAGGCTTTAACGCGTCGACAATGCGGAAGACTTGATCTGGTGATTGTACAACCTGAGTCACAAATCCTTTTGGTTGTGCATCGATCTTTTTTTGTATCTTCTCAAAGTTCGGGTTGGCAGGAATAGACAAAAAGAAATCCAGATTTTTGTCGAACCCCAGTTCCTTGAAATATTTTACCACATCACTTGGCACAAGCTTAGAGTCATTTGGACTGTCGGGTGGTTCATCTCCTTTGAGTATCAATAGGCCGTCCAGCCCTAGAAGTACTGCGTCATACACTGACTGTGTGAGTGCCGTGATGTTTCTATCTCTGACTCGAAGACTTGCTGTAATGTCCAGTTTGAGGCCGTCGTTCCGAATTATTGCACCAGTTGTAATTGGTGAAATCCTTGGCACCCCCAATACAGAGTCGGTCAAGTGGATTCCGTCGCAGAGTTTGCTTGCTCGAATTATCCTTTTTTCCACTCTGTCAAGTGAGTTTCTCACCTCCTTGTGAGAAAGAATCCTATTTTGGAGCAGCCGCGGCGGATTGACTTCGTACCTTATTGTCATTTGTAAATTCTCCCTACTACTTGTTTATAATATGAATGTGCAAAATCAACTGGATTTATGGTGAAACAATTGAGGATAATTCAATAATCCGATTATACTTTGATTATTTGATGAGTGCAGAAACGCTAAGAAAGCTACTTGTTTCAGAGATAACTCCACATATTGACGACGTCAATACAAAACATGCCGCGGTTTTAGTAGTAATTTATGGTTCAGAGTTAAAGACAATCATGATCAAAAAACCGATGACCATGCAACTACATGCTGGCGAGATATCATTTCCAGGGGGCAAACTTGCAGAAGGTGACTCTGATTTATTAGACACGGCAATCAGAGAGACAAAAGAAGAAATCTCGTTAGATATTTTGCGCAATCAGGTCATAGGCCAGCTCAAACCAGTAACAACTAGAAACTCTGGATTTACGATAATTCCTTTTTTAGCGGTAATAGATAGTGTATCGGATCTTCGTCCAAACTACAACGAAGTAGATGAGATTCTGCACATACCACTTGTTCCGTTGTTGAGAGGGCTTAAACTCGATGACGACCCAAACCACAGAGCTCTCTTTGAGTCATACGTCACCACCTTTGAGAATCAAATTGTTTGGGGTGCTTCGGCAAGAATTCTAAAACAGCTACACGACATTTTCAAACAAAACAATCTCTTGTAAAGCAAAAACAATTAATGATCATTCGAGATTCATTTAAAAAGAGGGTAAATTGCCTCAGATTTTATGGCGGCAAGAAAGCCTTCCGGACGAAAGATCAGACTGCTAAAGAAGCGCAAGCAAAACTCTGCAGTCCCAGCATGGATCATCCTAAAGACCAAACGCCAAGTCCGAAGTAATCCAAAGCGAAGGCAGTGGAGACAGACAGATGTGGAGGTAGGATAAATTGTCGCAAGAAGCAGAGCGTGTCTACACAATCAACCTTGGCAAAGTGTGGCTCTCTCCAAACAACCGTAGAGCAAAGCGTGCGATCAACATGATCCGTGAGTTTGCGACACGCCATATGAAGACAGAGCAGATCAAAATAGATCAAGACCTAAGCCAGACTGTGTGGAAAAACGGTATTCGAAGTCCCCCAAGAAAGATCCGAGTCAAGATGGCAAAGACCGAAGAAGGTTATGTTTTGGTATCACCATACGAGGAAGAAAAAAAAGTAGAAGAAAAAGTAGAGACACCAATAGAGGTCAAACCAAAAGAGCCGGAGCCCAAAGTCGAAGTTCAAGAGAAAATTGAACAAAAAGTAGAAGACATGCAGACACCAAAAGAAAAAAAGTCAGAAAAGAAACCAGAAGTAAAAAAAGTCAGCGAGGAAAAACCAAAGAAATCAGAAAAAAAGAAAGAAACAAAACCAACAAAAAAGTCTGACTCTAAAAAATCTAAAAAGAAATAATCATTCTAGCTGGTACAGCTCAAGACCTGTCTTGATGCTTGATTCCGGTTCATCCCAATCCAGGACATTTTCTTGTGGAATCATCCCAAGTGGGTCGTAGCTGTCAAACTTGAGTGCGCCTTCCACTGATGCAACCACCACTACCTGCGACTTGTCGCCTTGTGTTGTGGCCAAACTTACAGCTGTGCTATGTTCATTGAACATGCCGCTAATTGTCTGCGTAATTGCGTTTATTTTTCCAATAGATACATTGTCTGTTCCAAAGACATACAACATTGTCTTTTTGATGCTCGTTGGTGGTGCCTCATCATATAACATTTTGATAGAGTCACGCAGTGATGTCTCTACATCTTTGACGTCTTTGCTTGTAGACAGAATATTCAGGTTATCTGAAATTGAAGAAGAATCAAGTGAGTTTATGACATACATCATAGCATGGTTTGTAATTTCGTAACATTTGGCAAGTGTCAGGTCAGGGTTGCTCTCAAGCAAGGCGTCGTTGTCAACTACTATTGTCGAGTCCGAGTTTATCCTCAACCTCTTTAGTGACACGCCAGCTAGGAACAATCGCTCCTTTTCAAACTTGAACGGCATAATTGCAAAAGACAAGACCCTCTTTCCTTCCTCTTTTGCAGCCATTGCTATCAGAGGAGATATAGCAGCGCCAGCCTTTCCAGCAAGGTTTGCAAAAATGACAACCGTGGAATAGTCTGAAATTGTGCCTCGGATCTTGTCCATCGACTTTTGAGCCTGTGCCCTTATCAGATATGCAGAAGGATTGACGTATGACTCGGTGTGGATTTTTATGTCGTTTTGTGAGCCCAAGTCGTTGCTGTCATGGCTTATTGCAACGCAGTCAGCTCCAATCAACTTGCTTGCGTGTGCTGCAAGCCTCGAGCCTGCGCCACCGATTCCGACCAAAAGGACGGGCTGAACAAAGTCCATGAGGACTCCTTGCAAAATAGAATAAAAAACCTTCTTACTTAATTTTGATCCAAGATCCGATCTAAAAGTTTTAGCTTGCAATCTGGCCTTGCAGACCGTGACTTGTTGCTCCAGTTATCTCAACGTATTTTTTGTCGCCCAGACTCACTGGTTCATCCACAAAGACAGACTTGTATGCATAGTTTCTTCCTCGTATCTTGCCTTCCGTTTGTTCGTTGAAGAAGACCTCGCCTTTCCAGCCGATCCATTCTTTGTTGTTTTGTAATGCGATCTTGTTTATCAGCTCAAATGCAGTCTTGCTTCGCCTCTTTACTTCCGAGACTTCGATTTGCACCATATCTGCTGCCTTTGTTCCTGGCCTCTGGCTATATTTTGAGAGATTCACTACATCCGGCTTTGTCTGCCGTAACAGATCCATGGTTTTTTCAAAATCCTCTTGGTTTTCGGTTGGGAATCCCACTATGACATCTGTTGAGATGGTGAACCTACTGAACTTGGAACGGAACCTCTTTACCACATCCCTAAATGTTTCTGCGGTGTGGCCACGCTTCATTTCGTTTAGAACCCTGTCGCTTCCAGACTGCACTGGAATGTGCAGGAACTTGTAGACTTTGCTACTTTCAAATGATTTTACCAACTCGGCTTTTATTCTGGGCATGTACATTGGGTTCATCATGCCGACTCTAATTGCAAAGTCTGCTGGAATCTCCGCTACTTTGCTTATAAGCTCAGGCAGTGTGGTTCCGATATCGAGTCCGTAACACCCATTGTCAGTTGAAGTAAGCCAGATCTCCTTGCAGCCATCATCTACCTCGGTGCGCACTTGCCTGACTATGTCCCCAATTCTGTATGAAGTAAGATCGCCTTTTGCAAGCTTGGTCTGACAGAAAGTGCACTCACTCATGCAGCCACTTGCAATCTCCACAATGCCAACAACCGGATTTAGCCTCACCTTTGGCAGGCCGGTCTTCGTTTGATCCAAGTCCTCAAGCTCAACTTGTTTTCTCCCCAGAAGGGTCGACTCGATGACTTGGAGTGTCTTGCCAAGCGCGTTAGGTCCCATCAGGCTTGCCGTACTTGAGAACTTTTGGACCGTCTTTGGCTCGGCCTTTGCAAGACAGCCTGCGACCACAAGCGGTTTGGACTTGAGTTTCTTTATTCTGTTTACCATCTTGTTTGCTGTTGCATCCTTGACAGAACACGTCACAATTAGGTTCAAGTCGGATTCTCTAGCATTTGATGCAAGAGTGTGTCCGCCGTTTATGATCAGCCCTGAGATCATTTCTGCATCTGCAAAACTTGCAGAACATCCGTATGACTCGACCCAGATTTTTGCCATATTACTTGAAAAGTGCGTCTATTTCTTTTTGCGTCATCAGTTTTTGTGAGATGACAAGCTCACGTATTGTCTTTCCAGTCTTGAGTGATTCTTTGAATAAATCAGCAGATTTCTGGTAGCCAATCTTTGGCGACAGTAGTGTTACTATGACAGGACTTTTTTCTATGTTTTGCGCAAGTCGTTCGCTGTTTGCTGTAAGGCCGTCGATTAGATTCTTTGAGAATATTGGCAAAAAGTTCTTGAGCATATCCGTAGAATCTAGCACAGCCTTTAGCATTCCGGGAAGCATCACGTTGAGCTCAAACTGTCCTGCCTGCGCAGCATTCGCAACAGCGGTGTCGTTTCCAATCACACTAAAGCAAATCATATTAAGACATTCTGCAAGTGATGGGTTTACTTTACCTGGCATGATTGAAGAACCTGCGTGCACTGCAGGAATTCCAATTTCTGAGAGGCCTGCAATTGGGCCTGACGCCATTAACCTGATGTCGTTTGCAATCTTGCTTAGCTCGAGTGCAAGATTCCTCACAGCTGTCGACATGTTTGCTACTGCGAATTTTGATTGCAATGAATGCTGCATGTCTTTTTCTGGTTTTAGTTTTAGTCCTGAAATCCTTGCAAGCTCTGCAATAGCTATATTTCTGTATCCTCTTGGTGTGTTTGCGCCATTGCCCACTGCAGTTCCACCAAGTCCTACGTGTTCCAGCTCAGCTCGTGCTGAAATGATTGCGTTGCGCGCCTTGGTGATTGACGTAACATATGCTGCAAACTCGCTTCCAAGTGTGATTGGGAGTGCATCCATAAGATGTGTCCTTCCAATTTTTTTAAACGATGAAAATTCTTTTGCCTTCTTTGCAAGTGACTTTATTAAAACATCTACTGATGCGAGCATTTCATCAACGTTGAACAGGATCGCAACATGCATCGCAGTAGGGAATGTGTCGTTGCTTGATTGCGACATGTTGACATGATCATTTGGGTGCAGGTACTCATAGTCGCCCTTCTTTTTACCAAGAATCTCAAGTGCAACGTTACAAATGACTTCGTTTGAGTTCATGTTGAATGCAGTTCCCGCCCCAGAGTTAATCTCTTCAATTACAAACTGGTCCACAAATTTTCCAGACAGAATTTTGTCACAGGCTTTGATTATTGCGTCGCCGCGTTTTTTATCGATTGCCTTTGTTCTTATGTTTGCAATTGCGGCCGAACGCTTTATCATAACATAAGCTGATACTAGATGTTTGTGTGACTTTTTTCCAGTCACATGGTACTGCTTGACTGCACGGCCAGTAAAAGCCCCATAGTATGCATCGATAGGTATCTTTACCTTGCCAAGTGAGTCCCTGTCTATTCTGTATTTCAAATCAAATTCAACTTCATACCACTAAAATAAATTCTCAGCGGGAAATTCTGAGAATATTAGCATAAATTCCTAAATTTCTGACAAAAATAATGGGAATTATTATATAGGCTGGTCGAAGTCTCAAACACAATGAATAAGCGTTATAGTATGCTATTTTCCGTTACAGCAGTAGCGGTTCTAGCAGCGACCTTATTCGGAAGCACATACACACAATCCCAAATCGTTGGTTCAACGATGGTAGTTTCTAAAGGAAACGATGACTTGACTCAAAAAATCCACGACATGGGTGGTTTGAGACTGGTCATGCCACAAGCATTTGCCGCAGTTGACTGCGACAACATCGAAGAGGGACGAAATGTGGTCACAGTTGACCTCACAGGTCAAAGTGCAGAGCTCCCACTAATTGGCGGCGGCACATACAAAGCCATGACTTTTAGCGGCCAAGTCCCAGGACCTACCGTTAGAGTGACACAAGGCGATGTAATCATGATGACCCTTACAATCCCAGACGATGAACCAACACCACACGGAAACGACATGCATGCATCTGAAATGAGTGCAGGAAACTTTGGCAAAGTATTGCCAGGTGAATCCAAGACATATTGTTATGTTGCACAAGTGCCTGGTACTTTCAAGTACCACTGCTCTGGTGTTGACGTAGCAGCTATGGATCAACATGTCCTCTCTGGCATGTACGGAATGACCATTGTCGACCCACTCAAGGGCTACAAACCATTGATGGTTGAGAAGACAAAGGTTCAGAACGGCCAAGTCGTCAGAGACAGACAGATGTATTCTGCAGATGCCCTTGAATTCCAGCTACAGTACAACCAATTGTACTTAACTGATGATGGCGGATATGATCAAGGTAAAATGTTCAAGCATGAAACTACATGGACGGTTGTAAATGGTATGTCATTTGGTTACGTACCAAATGAGGATCACAACAAGTTAATCATGGGTGACGCAAGGAAGAACATCTTCGTAGCTCAGCCATGGAACTCAAAGGATCTAAAACAATACCAATCACAACTACTCTTCATTGAGCCAGGTCAACACGTGAGATTCTTCGTTGAGAACCAAGGAAACGAACCAGTGTTCTGGCATATTGTGGGTGAGATCATCGACCGTGTGACACAAGCAAATGTAGTGCAAGCAAAGGGAACTGAAACATGGTTGGTCGGAGGCTCGCAAGGCATGATTGCCGATGTAGTCTTTGATGAACCAGGCGTATACGTAGCAGTAAACCACGACTACGCTGCAATCTTCACAGGCGCAGCAACAGTAATGGTTGTTGGTGATCCATTTGGTCTGAACGAGCAATTGGGTACAAACGCACAATCATACGCAGAACTTTTGGGCAATCCAAGCGATGCAGTTCCTCCAGCAGGAAAGAACTCACTTGAGCATCCAAAGCTTAACTTGCACGGCTTGTACACTGATGAACGTGCTGAAGAAATCAAGGCAGAACTAGGAATTTAAATTTCCTCTATTTTCTTTTTATCATTTATTCCTCACAAGTATTATATTCTGTCCAACAAAAACCAAGCTGAATGAGTTTTAATCAATCAGTTTTGATCTGCGACCAAGTGGATTCTGTTCTTAACAATATCTTGCAGAAGAATGGCCTCCAAGTTACATACGAACCACAAATATCACCGCAAGAACTTGCACAAAAAATTGGTAATTATGACATCATAGTGGTAAGGAGTAGAACCACGATCACAAAGGAATTGATCGAAAAGGCGACAAGATGCAAGATCATTGCGCGGGTCGGAGTAGGCCTCGACAACATAGATGCAGAGTTTGCAAAAACAAAGAACATACGAGTCATCAACGCCGTAGAAGGTGCCATGAATGCAGTGGCCGAGCTCGTAATCGGCCTAATGCTTGCCCTCGCACGAGACATTCCACGAGCAGACAGAGAGCTTAGAGCTGGAAAATGGATCAAAAAAGAGCTGATGGGAACCGAGCTTGCAGGCAAATACCTTGGAATCATAGGCCTTGGCAACATTGGAAAAAGGCTCGCAAGACTTGCCAGAGCACTCAACATGAATATTATTGGATACGACGTAATACCGATTGATCCCGAATTTACAAAAGAGGTGGGACTAATCAAAACAGACCTCGACACACTTTTGCAGAGTGCTGATTACATCTCACTTCATGTGCCATTGTTGGACAGCACGAAAAACCTGATTAACGCAGAAAGGATTTCAAAGATGAAAAAAACTGCAAAGATAATCAACACATCCAGAGGCGGCACAATAGACGAAGATGCATTATATGAAGCACTCAAGACAGGCAATCTTGGTGGTGCAGCACTTGATGTCTTTGAGAAGGAACCGGCGGTAGGAAACAAGCTCGTTACGTTGCCGAACTTCATCTGCACACCTCACATTGGAGCCCAGACAAAAGAGGCCCAATCGCTTGCTGCAAATGTCATAGCTGAAAAAATAATCCAAATTCTTCGCGGTGTCATCTGATTAAACCATTTCACATTACCAACCACTAAATTATATTTCAAATAGTTGAAAAAATCAGGACAAAGAATATCAGGATCAGAATGTTTGCCGAAGTCACCACACTGCCTATTCTGAAGAATTCTTTGAACGTAAAGCTTGACTCTTTTCGCCTTTCTGCTGTTTCCAATATTATCACATTACTTGCGGCTCCAAGAATTGTGAGATTACCAGCAAGAGTACTTCCCGCTGCAAGAGCAATCCAGACAATCACATCAGTGCTTGTGAATCCATAGCTTTGGAGAATTGGTAAATAAATCGCCACAAATGGAACATTGCTTACCACTTGGCTCATGATTACACTCACACCAATTATACTAATTGATGACATATGTGATTCAGTGGACATACTGAGCGGCATGAATGCTTGAAACATGGCTATCACCCCTCCATCCAGCAATCCTTGAACAAATACAAACATGACAACAAAGAACACTAGAATTTGCCAGTTGATCCCGCGAATGACTTTTTTTTTCTTTTTGCTTACTGCAAGCAAGGCAATTCCTCCAAACAATGCTATGTGACTGAAATTTAGCTCGGTGGAAACATCAAACAGCTTTACAAACCCTATAACGAAAAATCCTGCTACGGTCACAATTAAGAGAACCGAGGATTTTTTTGCAAGATCATTATCAAATGTGACTTGTTGATTGGGGATCGTATTTAACATGATAGCACTACAAAGCTCTTTTTTGTAATATTGCGTCACGATATAATACGTGACAATCAAGCATGTAATTGTGGGCAAGAAAAGATATCCTAGAAAACTAAGTAGTGGGAATTTCATTTCGCTGTGTAGTGCGATAAGTAAGTTTTGTGGGTTGCCCATTGGAGTCATCATACTGCCTATCGTTATGCCGAATGCGAGTGAAATCAACAATGGTGTAGGACGCATGTTCATTGTTTTTGCCAAGCCAATTACAATAGGAGTCGCAACAAGCGCCATAGTGTCATTTATTAGAAATGCAGACAGCAAACCCATCACAACCAGAATCAAAAACAGAATTTGTTTTGGCGTCTTTGCATAAGACAGAATTCTATTGGTCACACGATGCAACATTCCGGATGACTCTAAACCAGAAACCATGACAAACATGCCAAAGAGAAAAAACATGACATCAAAATTAATGGCCGAGAATGCGGCATCTATTTTGACGATGCCCAGAGCTAGAACCGCTATTGCTCCAGCACACATGCTTGCCCAGATCGGAATATTTACACCTTTAATGTTTCTAAAAATGATCATACCGTAGACTGCAATGAAAATGACCAATGTGGACACAAAATTAAATGAAAAATCCATTCTCGACGAACCCTTCTTCAGCAGTATTGTCTATTTTTAAGGATACTGTATGGCATCCCTTTTGACAAACAGATCACAATAAAATTATCCTTAGATTTATCAAAAATTCTGCAGCTTTTACAATGAAGTGAGCCTAACTACTACCTGTCACGCAACTAATATGATAAATAAGAGAGATAATACAGATTTTGCGAGGCGTAATTAGATTGAAATTCGGTCTGATTTTTGTACTGCTGGCAAGCAGCCTGATGTTTCCAAATATCGCCTTTGGTGAACGTGGGTCAGCATCAGTCGATGTAAACGGTTCAACCTTTGAAGTAAACTATGATGCGATAGGCCTGACAGTAGACGGAATGGAGGCAGACACTTCAACGTCCACTCTGACTGTTTTGATTACCACCACCGATGTCTCACCAGTCTTGGAGATAACACTTGAGCGAAGTTTCTTTGACTCAAAGACAGACGGTATAGATGACGACTTTTTTGTTCTCGCAGGCATTGAAGAAGCTGAGTTTGAAGAAGAGCGAGGTGAGACTGCGCGTGTGTTGACCATCTCTGTTCCACCAGAATCAGACTCTATTGACATCATCGCATTAGGTGCAACTGGCTTTGCGTCCGAGATAGCTTTACAAGAGCCAGAAGAGACTCCAGAAGAAATACCAGAAGAAACACCAGAAGAAACACCACAACCAGTACAAGAGCCAGAAGTAGAAGAGTTGGGGACCAAGTGTGGGCCTGGAACTGTGCTAAAGGATGGGGTATGTGTGCTTGAAGAAACACCACAACCAGTACAAGAGCCAGAAGTAGAAGAGTTGGGGACCAAGTGTGGGCCTGGAACTGTTTTCAAAGATGGGGTATGTGTTCTAGATGAACGATGTGGGCCTGGAACTGTTTTCAAAGATGGGGTATGTGTGCTTGAAGAAACACCACAACCTTCAACATCTCGTGGAACAACCTTTGAGATTGTAGTACCTGCAGTAGCCGCATTCATAATTGCATTTATCATAATGATAATTCTGTGGGCAATAGGCAGAGCAAGTAGAAAAAAGAACACTACAAAGTAATTACTTTGCTGCTAAGAAGATAGTTAATTCCATTTACAAGCTCACCGTCCGTTATCTTGTGTTCTGACCACCACTTGGCGTTTGTCTTAAACCAAGCAGGGATTTTGGCCCCTTGTGTCAATGACTTACCCTGCGGTAGTTTCACGACATCCTTGTCTGCAAGGAATTTGAGAAATCCGTAGTCGGAGATCATGTTGTCCACCCATTGTGGCACGACGATGTTACTGCCAAATGGCATAACGATGTTGCCCACATCGACAAGCTCGAATTCTGTTGATGCACTCCAATCACCATACTGAACTTCTATTTTGTATTTTCCTTCTTTGAAGACGAGCTCATCAAATGGATTTGGTGAAGTAATTGTTGTGGTGAGTTCTCGGATTCTTACAGGTATGGAGCTGCTCTTTTTTCCTGTAGAATCAATGATGTGCATTATTGCGTTGTCATCCGTCACAGATGCGACAGAAATTGTAATTTGAAGATAATCACCATAATGATATGTGTTTTTGCTTGTGTTTATTTGTAATTCTTGTGCGCCAGCCAGTTGTAATCCTGCCAATACCACGATTGCTGCAACTGCAATGATTTGTTTTTTCACATCGTATGGCAAAATGTAACTACAAAAAAAGGTTCCTAAAGTCTGCAGAACTAGTGGTACGACTTTTTTGAATTAAGCAATTCTGCAAGAGAGTTCACTGCACTTAGAATTCTTGCAGACTCGTTGTTGATCCCAAGTTTTGCAAGCTCTTCTTTTAGTATCAATATTGGATCGTCTGTTGGAACCGTGTTTTTGTCCACAATTATGTCTAGCTCAGTTTGAACGTTTTTGATTTGCTCGTCCTTTTTGTTTAACTCTTGTTTTGTTTTTTCAATTTGTTCTTGTTGATGTTGAAGTTTTTCTTTCAGAGCTTGTCTTTCAATCTCAAGATGCGTAAGCAATGATCTTGCGTCGCTTTCTTTTATGTGCTTATAATGAAGTTTGTCCAGCTCAGCCCTTGGCTTTACGCCATCATTTTGCAAAGACTCTATCTCTTCTTTGAATCTGCGCTCGTTTTCTCTGAGCTGTGCTATCTTCGATTTTTTTTCAGCTAGATGTGCGTTGATGAATTTGAGGTATTGGTTTGTGTTGTTTATTTGATCCTTAAATTGCTCTGCTTTTTCTTTGATAATAATCTCTTTTGGTGCGTTGCTAAGCTCCTTGCCAAATACAATCGTTCTTGCCACAACAGCCATTGGATCTACTGAATCGATTTTAGGTCCAATTCCTGTAATATGTGACCATTCATCCTCTGCTGACTCTTCTTTTCTGTTAATGTGTTTTTCAACCATCAATGCTGCTTTCCTTTCCCACGATATGATTTGGCTGTCGTTTGAAACAGACGAACACTATGGGAACCGATATGATTATCACACACATGATCCAAAACAAATTGAATCTCAAAAATGAGTTTCCTGCGAGTGAAAAAACTAGGAGAATTCTGACACTCGCAGACATTGTATAAAAGATGAGAGCCACAGGATTTTTTCAGGCCGCCGTATCGGATATTAAGGGGATAAAGATAGTGCCCGTAATGCTAAGTCACCAAGACACTGCCTGGCTTAAGCTATGGCAACAGAACGCGCCGGAGATAAGAAATAGAGCCATCCAGTGGAGAAAGGAGGCTGCCTTTACAAGAATACAAAAACCAAGTAGAATCCAGAAAGCAAGAAGGCTTGGCTACAAGGCAAAGCAAGGAATGGTCGTGATTCGCACACGTGTCGGTACCGGTGGCATGAGAAGACAAAGACCTGTTGCAGGACGAAGGCAAAAACACTTGGGCGTAACAAGAATGAAGGCAGAAATCAACATGCAACAGGTTGCTGAGAAAAGAACTCAGGAAAGATACAAGAATTTGAAATTGCTCGGTTCCTACTTTTTGTACAAAGATGGATTCCATTACTGGTTTGAAGTAATACTGGCTGATCCTGCTCACCCAAGAATCGCAAAAGACAAAGAGCTCAGAAAAAGAGTAATCCCAGCATAAATTGAAGATCTTAGTCGCACTAGTAATATTGTTTATAGTAACACCTGTTTTTGCACAGCTATCAGACAAGATAGGACTCCGTACCACCTTTGATGTAGAAATAGATGGTAAGATTTTTGTCATAGAAACAATTGCAAACTTTGACATCCGAGATGCTAGATTGGAAAACGGTAAAATCATCCTGCCGCTGCAGAGTAGCATTGAGAACAACTTTGGTGAGCTGCAAATTCCAAAAAATGTGACAAGTGGCCAACTCAGAGTTTATCTTGATGGTGATGAAATTGATGCAAAAATATTACAAAACGAAAGGATTTCATTTATCACCTTATCATTTAACGGAACAGGTGCGCACACATTAGAAGTGGTTGGAGATATTCCAGTCGCCCAACCAAAAGAAGAATTAGTAGACAGCACAAGTCCTGCAGACACAAACCAATTCATGACGATAATTTCTGTTGTGGCGATAATAATAATTGCTGGTGCAGTAAGCACGTTTGCATTTTATTTTAAGAAGAAAACTGCCTGACTATTCTTTTAGCAATTCTTGAATCATTGGTTCTAGGTGACCCATCTGCCCAAACGAGACATCGCGCAACACGCCGTTTCTGTCAATCAGTATTGATGACGGTGTTCCACGTAGTGCATATTTTTCAAAAGTCTCTGCAGAATACTCTTTTGATTTAAAATAGAACTCGACTCGGGCAAGTATCTCTTTTCTATAGTCTTCTGGCTGCTCGTCAAAGTTTGGGATCTGGCTTTTTATGAAGTCAAGCATCTTTTGCGTGCTTGGCTGCCCAGTTTCTTTGACCAAAACGTCCATTCCAAGAGGAAATGGTATCTTATACGGGAGCTTGTTCCCATCCACTATCCTCCCGTATTGAGCGAGTGCTTTTTTTGTCTCGCCGATTACTTCGCCTGTCTTTACCAAGAGCTCCAAGTTTTCCAGTGTGTTTTTATCAAAATCCTCAAATGCTGTTGCTATGCCAAGTACTCTAACGCCATCTTTTTTGTACTTGTTGTAGATGTTGATTGCTTCCGGAATTCCATACAGGAAACAACCTGGACAGTTTACCTGAAATACTTCGACAAGAACGATATGATCTTTTTCTTGGTCTATGTTTGTAGGCATTCCTTGTACCCACTTTGACACAGAAAGATTTGGCGCCTTTTGGCCTATTTGTGCTAACACTATTCTGATCGTTTTGCTTTCATTATAAAACCTAACTGATTTTCTGAATTACGATAATATAGAACAGAATTTTCCAAAAAATAAATGGACGTAGTACCGGATACAAGACTTGCTCTTTTTGCTGAAATGGAGAGCAGATACGAAAAACATGATGTGGATTATTTTGTCAAGCTGCTCGACCACGACGATTACGTAGTCCGCACAAGGGCCACATGTATACTAGTCGATTTTGGAGGAGAGGACAAAGTGCCATACATCGCAAAGGTGCTCAAAAATGATCCAAATGAACTTGTAAGACATGAAGCTGCCTTTTCACTTGGCCAGATGGGATACCGAAGTGCCATCAAGCCTCTAGAAGAGGCAACGAGAAATGACCCAAGCATGTTTGTAAGACATGAGGCTGCAATCGCGTTGGGTGTAGTTGGCGCAAAAGAGGCTCGCGAAACGCTAGAAAGTGCACTCGACGACCCAAGTGTTCCAGTAAAAGAATCGGCAATTGTGGCACTCTCAAATCTCAAGTTTATGGAAAAGCTAAGCCGAAATGAAAAGTTTGCCAAGCTCACAGGCGGCTAAGCTAGTTACTCAATCTTGTTATGCGCGAGATACCGCCTTCTTTTGATATTTGAAAGATATTGTCTACGTATGTCTCTAGCTCCTTTTCGTGTGACACAAGAATTATCTGTTCCGACTTTAGTTCCTGCAGTACGTCTTTGACTTTGGACAGCTGTGTCTTTGAGAATCCGTCTGTTGGCTCATCCAGAATCAGAAGATTCGATTTCATGCTTTGAGTCTCCCTTCTCATAAGCGAGTTTAGCGTGAGGCGATAAGCCAGTGCAATACTTGTTTTTTCACCACCAGACAAAAAATCTACATCCTGCTCGTATCCGTCCTGTTCAATTATCGGAGTAAAGTTTTCGTCTATTCTTGATTCTTTTGTTGGATCTTCAATTAGTATGGAGTACCATCTCCTGTATGTCTCATTGAATTGTTGTTGAATTGAAAGTAGGACTTGTTTTTCTATGTGAGCCAAAGTAGGAATGAAAAACTCCTGTAGCCATTCATGATAATCGCCGTACTTTTGATGTTCTACTTGCCACCTTCTTGCATTAGCTATATCGCTTTCCAGTTTTGTTGCATTCGATTTTTCATTTTTCAAGTTCTCGTGTAGTGCAACAAGAGACATCTTACAGTGGCTTATCCTTTCTTCAATTTTATTTATTTGCAATTGTAACTCTTGTGACTGTTTATCAATTTCAGAAAATAATCTAAGTTTTTCTAGAGTTTGGTTTACTTTTTTGGTGAATTCAGACATTTTTTGGTTTGCAGAAGCAAGATTAGTTTCATATTTTTCTTTAAGTTTTTCTGCTTTTTTGAGATTTGATTCCAATTCTTTGATTTGTGTTTGTGTGCTTTGATACTCTGCCAATGCATCTTTGAGCGACGTAATGTAATCCACTGGATCGGTAACATCACATTTGAAGGAGTCCTCGCGTGTTACAATATATCGTGCCTGTATTGCCTTTAGCTCTTGTCTGAGATACTCTAGTTCATGGTTCTTTTTGGCCCATTCTTCTAGATCAGGAATTATTCTTTCAATCAATGACACTTCAGTGGTGGCCTTGTCTATTTTTCCTTGAAGATCTGCTACTTTCTGTTTTGATTCATTCATCTTAGCTGTAAGTGATGTTATCTCTTTTTGTATATCTGCAAGTTTTGCCCTTCGTTCACCTTCCAGTTTTTCTAGATGATCTTTTGTGATCTGATTCTCACAGTATGGGCATCTTGAGCCAATCTTTGAGATTTTTGCCAAATCGCTCTCAAGATTGTTTTTTTGTGTTTCGGCAGCGATTTTTTTTTCTTTTAGTGATTCTTCTTCATATTTTGCTTGCTCTAGATTTGGTTTTAGTTCTTTGATTTCTAGATTCAATTGTTCAAGTTTTTTCCGCAGTTTTTGCGCCTCAGATCCGATGTGATCGCCCAATCTTTGCATTAATTCTTCTTTGCGTTCTTGTATAGAATCTATCTTTGATGACGCGCGTGTGATCTGCACCCTCATCTCTTGAAACTTCCTGAGCTCGGACTCTAACTGTGAGATCGTCTTGGTTGTAGGCCTACTTGTTTGACTTAGTTTGTGAATTTTCTCATTTATCTCGTCTAGATCACTTATGGTGTTATCTATGCTTTTTTGTAATTCGCTAATTTCTTCCTTGGTATCAGTGATTTTTTCTTTGAGTGTTTCTATTTGTGATTCCAGACGGAGTTTTTCTCTTTCTGCTAATCTGAGCTTTTCGAGTTCTTTTTCGCAAGTTTGTTTTTGTGATTCGTATTGGTGTTGATGCAAGCTAAGCTCTTTTAGTTGCAAGTCAAGATGCATTGTTTTTTTCTTGGATATCTCAAGTAAATCCTCTAGCTGCTTTACGTCCCTGAACCGCTCCTCAAATCTTGCCATCTGCAATTTCAAGTCCGAGGCTATTGCCTTTGCGTTCTCTGCCACGATTTTGTAGTCCTCGACGCCAAATGCCTTGCGGATTGTCTCAAGTCTTTTGTTGGCATCAAGAAGAATTTGCTTCATTTCTTCCTGTGGCGTAAAGAATGCGTATCTAAAGATCCTGCTTTCTGAGCGTGGGTCTGCCGGTTCATTGAATTTGAGTATCTGCAACACACGTTGTTTTAGCTCAGATGGGGCAAGTGGTTCGATTATCTCACCTACCTTTAGGTAGCAGTTTTTTGGATCCTGTGATACAGAATCACCCTTACGCCTCAGCACTCTCTTTATCTCGTACGAGTCGTCGTCAATGGAAAATCTCAATGTTACACTACCCTGTTCTTCTTTTTTTGAGAGTAGCGCGTCAGGCTTTTGTGAGCCAAGCCCAAACAAAGCAAATTCGATCCCCATCAGAACTGAGGACTTGCCTGAACCTATGTCCCCTTCAAAGAGGGTTATTCCTCGTGGAAATTCGATCTCTTCGAGACGATAGCTGCGAATGTTTTCCAGCTTAATTGAGTTGAGAATCATCCATCTGCAACCCCAAGATCTCCATTGTGTTTTTCTTAATCCTAGCCAGATATTCTGATTTTTTCTCATTTGCAAGTATCGGCTGCTCTAATTCTTTGAGGAGTTTTTTTGCAAGCAGTACTCCTTTGTCGCCGCCTAGTGCCTCTCGTTTTAATCTGAGCTGACCTATGTTTTCTTTGAAGACGTTTGTTTCAATCTCGTCTTTGCCTTGGCCTTTTGCGGCGGTGATACTGTACTCTCTTGAGAGGAGTTTGTTTTTGCTTATTTTTACTTCAATTGCGCCATTATTGACAAGATTTTCCCTTAGCAACGACGTGTCAATATCCGTGGTCTTGCCAGTAGACAGTTGTCCCTCTAGCTTGATGATTATTATTTTGCCTTGCGGGCTGATGCTCTTTACTTTCTGCGATAGTTCAGAGTTTACCGATTTTGCGTCTCTGTTTTCTGCATTAATTTCAAGAATTTCGTATTCTGTGTTTTTTACTTCAATGAATTCGATTTTGTTTACATTCTCACAAAAATCTACAAGAACAAATCCTCGTTTTTGGCCCTTGGCATTTTCCTCAAGATCGCTGTGGTATCCCGCAAACAACGTTCCCGGGTATACGATATGTGAATAGTCAGAATATTTTTGGTGTACAAAGGTGTGAATGTGCCCTCCTGCATAATAGTTAAATTTTTTTGGGAGTAGGGAAAGTGGCATAAAGTCAGTCGCCGAAGTTTTGTGCGTCTTTGTCTCATCAAGCCCTCCGTGAAATACAAATATCTTGAATCCAGGCTCGGCTTCAAGCGATGAACGGTCAAGCTGTTCATAGTATGTCAAATCTTTTCCTGCCTTAAGACCCGGAAGACCTGCAATCTTTACACCGGTTTTTGGATCCGATAAAAACCCTAGCTTGATTGAACCATTTTGGCTTTCTTGTTGTCTTGTGACTTTGGTAATGAGTCCTGCTGCTTCAAGCAGGTCGATTATGGATTTTGAGACAGGTGAAAAATCATGACTTCCATAAACTACGTATGCTGGGATTCCGACCTCCTTTAAGCGACGGAATTGCTCGAATGCAAATACGTTTACTTCCATTTCAGGAATGTTTACATGAAAAAGGTCGCCAGAAATTATCACGAAATCCACTTGGTTTCCTATGCATTCTGAAATTGCAGACTCAAAGACGCTTTTTTCTATTTTCTTGAGCGCTTGTGTTTTTTGAAAACCGAGATGAACATCGGAAAAATGGGCAAATTTTGGCAATTAGAACACCTTTGTCTTACCAGATGGGGCCGATGATGTTTTTGTTTTTGCCAGATCCTCAAACAGCGGGATTTTGATCGGCATTGCAAAAGGCACAAAAATGCTAGTTATTATTGCCTCGCCCTTATCCAAGCTTGCAATGTTTTTGTCATCCTCTGAGAGATCCTGCGATGCACTAGCGATTATAGCTTCGCGCTCTTGCTTCATCTCGTTTCCGAGAATTATTTTTGTATTCATATTTGCCAAAATTGTCTTTGGGATCACACTAGATAGCTGAGTGATTGCGGTGAGGCCTACTTTGAATTTGCGGCCTTCTTTTGCTATCGTGCTGTAAATGTTATCATTTTTTGAGACTAGAACATCCTCACCTATGACACGTGGTGCTTCTTCAATTACGACTGTGGCAACAGGTTTTCTTGCAAGCTCGCCTTTTGCCTTGTAGTCCTTGTAGCGCTCAAAGAGGCGTGATGCGATGATGTTTCCAACGATGAGCTCTGCTTCGTTTCCGAGCCTAGAAGTATCAAGGATAACTACCTTGCCGTGTTCTATGTCCTTTGCAATGTCGTCGACTGTGGTGAGACCCTTTGTTGTACTGTCAAATACTTCGTGTTTTGAAATTACGTGTCCTTCTTCATCCCGCTCAAGTCCAAGAATCAGACGTAGCTTTCTTTGAATCACACTCATCGTGACTGCTGCAATTTCGTCCGAGGCGGCATCTGGCGGTGTAAGCATAAGCTGAGATATCCACATCGGGCCGTCGCTTCGAAAATATCTTCTTAGTGCCTGAAATTGTGGATCAGAAAACTCGACAATTCCTTCAAAGTGTTCTGGCCTGATCGATTGCAGGTTGATCGTCAATCTGTTTGCTCCAGGTGGAGGATTTGCAGGTGTATAGTAGACTAGGTTGTCTTTTGCTTTTGGATGATCTTTTAGCCCAAGATCTTTTCGGCCGTAATACTCGTCGTGTGCATCAAGAACCAACGCCCCAACTTTGTTTGAGTCAAGAACATGCCATAAAATGGTCTTGACTAGATTTGATTTACCTCTTCCCGTAGTAGCGGGAATCAGGATGTGATGTGAGAAAATATCCTCGGCAGGAAGCCACACCTCTGCGTCAGGTATCACTTTTGTGCCACTTCGGATATAGCCGACAAAGATATGGTCTGCTCCTTTTTGCAGAAACTTGAGATCGCTTTTACTGATCAAGCGCAGTTTGTTAAAAAATGATGGGAGATTTTTCGGCAGAGTCACATTATTAGTAGACTTGGATATTGTAGCAAGTGGTTTTATTCTAGCAAGAACATAGTTTACAAACTCTGGCTCATAGAACTGCGCATCGACTGCACCCTGTTCCAAGTTCACTCCAGACATCATCTGTTGGACTCGGTCTTGAATTTGCGAGCCGTATTCTAAGGCAAACACCTGTAAGATAAGATACGACCCATTTTCTTCTGAGATTAGCAGGTCTCCTATTTCCAAATTTGTGCCAGCCTTTTGTCTAACAAGAATGTTGCCAAATTTTCCACCCACCACTTGGCCTATCACTTCAATGTCATTCATTAACCGCTCACTCCATTTAGAAAGTCGTGGGCAGACAATGACTCGCCGTATTTTTTGAGCCGTTTCCATTCAGGATGTCGCATCATCTCAGACATGATGATTCCACGGTACATGTTGAGTTCGTCCAATCTGACTTGGGCAAACCTGTCGGCATCTATTGCGCCATATGGGTATCCTAGCATCGATACGTCGTTGGCATTAGCTGCAAGACTTGAGAGAATTGAGTTTATCTCATCTTCTCCCATGTCGTTGAATTGTTCGCGCAGAATCTCAAATCTGAACACAAATTTTGATTTTGGGTGGAATTTTGCAACTAGCATAAATCCTCGGTCGTCCGAAGTTATCTTTTCTGCCACTCTCACATACCAGCTACCGAAAGGTACGTCTTCAGAGATCTCCGAGATTCTTGCAAGCAGTGGGTCACCTGCCTCGGTGATCAGCCTGCTTGTCTTTGCAAGACCGCATACTATGACGCCTTTTTGTAGTGCTACATCATACAGTTTGTTTGCATATTTGGTTTCATTTCTAAAACTTGTCTGTAAAGAACCGTCAAGCACTATCACGTCCCCTTTTTCCAGCTCGTCTTGAACCACTCTGATTGCCAGATTCCATTCAGTGAATTTTCTTGCAAGCGAGTTGAGTCTTAGTTCCTGAAGTACACTTGTTCCCTCAGTTGTAGAAATCAAGTCAGACTCTGAAGGAAGATATGCCCTGTCTTCTGGGCCATATGGAAACAGCCTTGTGTCATATACCACCTTCTTTTTGCCTTCGTCGGTGTGAACTGTAGAGACTACGAACGAAAAGAACTGAATGCGTTGTTTTGTTTTTGATTTTACCCTTGTCTTGCCGCGGAATAATGAGAAATAGACACGGTTTATGGTAATTAGAAAGTTGGGTGCTTCCTCGAGCGGTCCGTCTCCACCGTCAATGAAGGCAATTTTTTTGGGGTTTTGGACCGGATTTATTGCGCGAAACTCTTTTGGTTCTATGACATATTGTTTGCCTTTGCTATTTAGTATAACATCAAGGTGTTCTTTTTGCGTGAGCTGTCTTCCAAGCTCGTTGATTAATTCTCTCACAGGATTTTCCGACATGATCATTGCAACCCCCCAAGCATCACAACACCAGCTCCATCAAAGCTGCTTGCTTCAGGTAAATAACTTCTGAGATTAGCTCGCAGTTGACTTTGGTTTATAATAATTCCATTGTTCAATCCGATCTCTCAGCTTACAGTTTAGAAATCTGTGTGGTTATTGTATCATCACCACTACCTAACTAAAAAATGTAGTTTTTTCATAAATTTATAGAAAATATAGAAAAAAATTTAGTTATTCAAGAATTATTTTTTTCAATAACAGATAATCTTAAAAATATTGAATGCGTAGCTAATGTACGCTACATTATCCTGACACAATTGTCGCAACAACAGTAGAAGAAAAGGTGGCAAAGAAACTACACAAACACCTAAGCTCACTTGGCCTAGAGTGCAGACTGATCCCAGACGGCACGATGGATTTCGAATATGACTATCCGCGCTCATCATTGATTGGTCCTACACCAGGCACTGCAAGCAGGGGCGTCATGAAGGTAAATGGCAGCATAGATTACATCGACATACTAAAGCGAAAGACGGTCACAAAAAGTGAGTTTGCGCCTGGTGGCTTTTATGGGATGGGTGTAGCCGAAGGAACAATGTGGAAGTTGAGATTTTTCCTCTCATTTCCATCAGAGTACAAACTTGGACCGCTCAGCTTTGGAACCCTCACCAAGATACTAAAGGGCAGATTCCACTCCAAAGTAGAAGACTATATCTGGAGCGGGTACGGCAAGCTAACTACGCTTCCGCCAGGAATGATACAAGACAACGTCATAGCCGTTCTTGACGCAGATAAACGTCTAAGGGAACTCATGATGCATGCACTCCTAAAAGAGCGGATCATCACGGTTTCTGTATATACCCCAAAGGCAAAAGTAGACTATGAAAAGGCACATATTGCCAAGGATGATTCTTACTGGTTCAAGTACAAACCAAAGAAAGAGTCACACGCAAAATTGGTCATAACGTCAGAATGGAAGTCAGAAAAAGATCTCTTCATAGACAAAGAGACACTTGAGACATACCAAAGGATTGCAAGCAACATAAAGCAAACTGTGGAAAAGCTACGATACCACCTCACCAGCTAATTTTTTTATGCTGCTTCATTCATGATTAATTTTGACAGAGTAGTTTCAGCTGGAATCTTTTGTTCCACCGCAAACGCAATGGAGGCCAAATTCCTTACCTCATACTCAACTAACCTAGTAACTGCGACCACCGTAGAAAAACTAAAGACCCGTACGAATTCGCTGCGCATTGAGTTGTAAATTAGTTTGTCAAATTCCCGCTCAAAATGACTTATCGCGTCTATTTCGTCTTCGACTTGTGGAACGAGTTCTTTGTATGATGTACCCACAAGCTCATTTAGTGCGCTTTTTATCGAGTCTGCAGATATCATTCTAGTTAGTAGTTCTTTCGATTCTGTTGAAATTTGTGGAACTATTAGATTCTGGATTTGGTTTTCGTCAAGACCCCAAAACTTTCCTCGTAGAATGCACAAGATGTTGTAGTAATCCACTTCCATTCCACACAGCGTGTGCAAGCTAAAGTCAGGTGAGCTTCTAATCGTGTGGCTTAAGTTTTCGTAGAAGAATTTATCAAAATACAAATCCAAAAGCTGTATCTGTTTTTTTTCATTGTACAAAGAGTACGCCTTTTCCACTTCTTCGCCTATTCCTATTCCCTTTAGTGTGGTGACTGCCTCCTCAAAGTCTTTTGCAACCAGAGCTTTTAGGACTACGTCGCGCTCTTTTATGAGTTCCTCTGCATGCAGGCTGAGCATGACCTCGATCTCTTCTTGAGTCCTCCCAAGGATCTTCCCCTTGAGAATGGTCTTTAGATTTCGTAAGACAAACTTAAGGTAGTACGCAAACAACAGGTTAGAGCCACCTACTGCCTGTATCATCATGTGGTGCAGGTCTGCTTGTCTGTCTCTCAATGCAAGCTCGATTTTTTGTGCGGTGTACGGTTTTTGGATTTTGGAGATAGTGTCGTTGTAAGCCGTGTTTTTGATCCTGGTTACAAGTTCGTCAAGGTCACGTGATTCTGCGAGCATTTCAAGATCCTTTTTTGTCAAAAGTTTCCCTTTGAGGCTGTATGATTTTACTCCTGCATACACTAAGAGTGATACTGTGACCATTACGATCACCCCCCACAAACTCATTAATGTTTTTTGTTAAAATTAAAAAAATTTGGTAAAAAATATAATTTTTAGGTTTTTTAATAACTAATTTATATTTTTTTGTAGCATTTTCTAAAATTTTTTATCGGCTTTGATGTGCCAAATTAACTATTAGCCGATCTTGAAGGAAAAAAACCCTTTCTTACTAAGAAGCTGCAAGTAAGTGGATTTCCGTAAACAAAACCAACGTGATGGCAATTATCTAGCCCACAAGAATCGCAATGAAGAGACTTGTTGGAGTCATCCATCGCAACAAGTACTGGCTTACCTGTCGTATTGTCAAGCAACACGATATGCTGATCTACTACCGCCTTGAATTCTATCGGATATTTGAATTTCTTTTGCGATTCTTTTGTGTTAATATAATCGGTAATTATGCTTTCGGCAAATGGATGAAATTTTATGGTAGGGTTTGTGAGTTGTGCTTCTTCGTGGAGGCGTTCCAAACGTTGTTTGTTTTCCGTATGCAAGTAGACTACATCGAGTACTTTAGAGGCTGATCTTTTTGCAGACTGTTTTGTTTTCATTAATATTTATTCATCAATATTTATATAAAAATATTTAGAAAAAAATAATTTTATATATTATTA
>JAWAFK010000005.1:0-114121 GCA_038890395.1 Candidatus Nitrosotenuis sp.
ACTAGATACAGGACAATCAACCTAAGCTGGCATTACAGGTCTCAATATCAGGATTTGATCAATTTCTCAAATCATGCATTTTATGAAGGGCTGCTCAACGTTGCACCAAATGCTATCAATGACCCACAACACCCACCAATCCGATGGATACGTTGCAATGGAGTGTGGGATCATCAAACCAACGCTATAGAGGCCAAAAGAGTGGTAGATGAGATACGAAGCATTTGGGAAAGCAAGTTTGAGCAGGAAGGGGCATATCCGTCAATTGGCGTTATAACATTTAATGAAAGACAGCAGGATCTCATCAAGGACTTTATCGAAACAAGAAAAGAAACAGATCCTGAATTTTTAGAACTATACACAGCTGCTCATGAGGGTGCAAAAAAAGATGATACACTATTTGTAAAAAACATTGAAAACGTTCAGGGAGATGAGCGGGACATTATAATATTTTCTGTAGGTTATGCAAAAGATGCGGAAGGAAGATTTGCAAACTTCTTTGGTACCCTTAGCATGAAGGGTGGGGAAAACAGACTCAATGTGGCTATTACCAGGGCAAGAAAGAAGATGATAGTCATATCCTCGATAGAGCCTGCCGATATCAAACCCACATCAAAGTATGATGGGCCAAAAAGGCTGCGACAGTTCTTAGAATATGCCAAGATGACAAACTCGCTCAATGAGGAGGGGCAGAGGGCCGTTCTGTCTGAGATCAATTCTGACATGAAAAGAATTGGAGAATCCAAAAATGCTGAATTTGACTCGGAATTTGAGAACCAAGTCTACAAAAAACTGCAAGAAAGGGGACACAGAGTTGAGACGCAGGTGGGATTTTCTGGCTACAAAATTGACCTGGCAGTGATTCACCCTCATGATGAAAACAGATACATTCTTGGAATAGAGTGCGATGGGGCAACGTTTCATTCAGCAAAAAGTGTCAGAGAGCGGGACGTTATGCGCCAAAAATTCCTGGAAGGAAAAGGGTGGACAATTGAGAGAATCTGGAGCAGAAACTGGTGGCGCAATCAAAAACACGAAATTGACAGAATCGATGCAAAGATAAACGAGCTAGTCAAGTCATCCGGCGGTAAATGAAAATCAGGTCTTTGTTAGGCACAAAAATTGAGCCAAGCTGGGAAATACTTTGGAAAAGTGCCTTTACACAAATTGATGATTACCAGTAGCTTGTTGACTAATTGCCTAAGAACTAACATGATTACATGTTGATGTACGGAGAATGTGTTTGGATCTCAAGTGCAAATAAAGAAGTACGCCCATTTTCCGCAAGATTTGGCGCAGAATACGAATCATGCGCCTGAATTTGTTGTGAATCATGTGGCGCATTACGGTGCCCCATGATCTTGATCTATTGGTGTGGTATGATCTACAAGATGGTCAAAATTCTGGTGATTTCGATGTAGCCTAAACAAGGAAACTCTTTAATTTACGTTAAGCAACTAGAAAAGGGATATTTATTTCAAGAAAACAACTTCGTTGTGAAACTAATAAGAGTCGAGATTTCAAAAACAGATAACATGCTTTTAGAACTTGATGAAAAAATTGCGCCAAAAACGGTGAGTCTTTTTCTCAAAAACCTCCCGTTCCAGACTAAACTTAATGTATGGGGAGAAGAGATCTACACGGATCCAACACCAATAAAGGCAGACGAGGAAAATGCAAAATCTACAGTGGATCTATTTGATGTTGCATATTGGCCGCCTGGAAACGCGATTTGCTTATTTTATGGCCCAACTCCAATCAGCACAAAAAATCAGATAAAACCATATTCGGCCGTTAATGTGATTGGCAAGATAAAAAACCCAGACAAAACAATTCTCTCAAAAATTGTGGCCGGCACCAAGGCTACATTTCGTGAGGCTAGATAATTCTGATTGGTACTGGCTCTACTTTTGATTCTAAAATGTATGCGGCAAGACTATTGGTAGAATTAGAAAATATTATCCAGACTACAGGATTTGCCTCCATGAATTTTTTATCTGTAGCGGAAGGGACAGCCTCTGAGTGTGGGTGAGAGTGAAAGATCCCAATCACTTCGAGTCCTTTTTGTTCTGCCAACATGTATCCTCTTAGCAGTTCCTCGTTTGAAATGGTAAAATTGATCGGAGAGTTGTCTATGTTATTGGTAAGAAAGACCTCTTGTACCATGTAGCATTCTTGGTTAACTTTACCAAACAAAAGGGCGCAAGATTCGTTTGGAGCGTATTTTATTGCGTGTTCGATAAGGAGTTGTCTTTGGCTATTTGTTATTGTAATTGATCTTTGCAAGCTTATTCTACTGTTACCCTACCTGTCATCCATGGATGAACAAGGCAGTAGTACGGGTATTCTCCGGCGACATCAAATGTGTGCGAAAAGGTCTTACCTGCCATGAAAAGGCCGCTATCAAAGTTACCATCCGGCGTTGTATCACTTCCGCTTGTCACTGTGTGTGCTGCAGTATCATCATTTGTCCAAGTCACAGATGTGCCTACTGGTACCGTGAGTGAGCTTGGAACAAAGCACTCGTCTGTGGTCTCGCAGCCAGGTGTTGATGAGCCAAGAGGAATGGATATCGTGTTTGATTGTTGCGTTGACTCTTGCGATGATCGCTCTATCATAGATTCTTCAGTGACAGGTTCCTCAACAATTGATTCTTCTACTGGAGGTTCCTCAGTAACTGGTATCTCTTCTGCAACAATCCCTTCTGATTCTTGAGTTTCCGGAAGCGAGTTGGGCTCTGTTACAGTAGCTTCTTCTGCCACCCTTTCTGCAGATTCTTCTATTGCCTCAAATGATGCCTCCATCCATGGGTGCACTATGCAAAAGTAATCATACGTTCCAACTTGGAGCGTAGATGTGTCTAGCCTGTATGTTGCACCTGCTCCAATCAAGCTAGAATCAAACGTGGCCCCTCCATCTGCAGCACTTGTCACTGTGTGTGCTACATCGTCATTGTTGGTCCACTCTATGATGTTGCCTAGTGGTACATGGGCCACATCCGGATCATAATCTGGATTCCCCTGTATTGCAGAACCTTTCAAAATCGAAATGGCAAATATCGGCGCAGTTGGTGCCGGTTCTTGTGGTTCCTCTTCTACTACTGGGGGTGGCACGAGATACGGCGATGGCCCAAAAAGGCCAAATCCCACATATGCTGCTATCGCTGCACCAACAGCTATTATGAAGATAATCGATACTGGCTTTGCATACTGCGGCATCTTCATTGCCACATAGGCCATGACTATTGCAGGAACTACAACTATGAGCATGACTCCAGCAAATGTCGGAATCGTACTGATTGCGTTAAAGTTGAGCGCTGCAAGGCCAAACGAAAACGAAATTCCTAAAACTACCAAAGTTGTAGCTTTTGCCCTATTGCTAGTTGAGACTCCGCCTTCTAGGATGCCAGCTGCCAAAAAGATGAGCCCAATAAACATTGTAAGTCCTGTGAGTGCATGCATGCCGTCTATGAAAGTGTGCGCAATCCCTGCATACGAGATGGTTACCCCCGCCAAACCTATGGCAGTAAGCCCCATACCGGGCATCATGAGATCCCAATTACTCATTTGTGCTTGATGCCAAAAGTGAGCTAATTATTCCTTTTGGGCTGTTTTAGTAAAGATCTGTGGTTCATCTGAGATCCTTAAAATCTTCTGTGTTATTGCTGGTATGACACACCGTGGTATCTCATCTGCAATTACTACTCTATTTTTGATAGGGGTAGCAGTGATTGGGGGCGTCTCAGCCGGAACCGCAATGTATGAGCAAAACGAGATCGTTACAAAGTCAACCAAGCTGGAAATAATAAAGGCAGACTTGATCCACATGAATTTTGCAAACAAGACATTTTTTGCAATAAATCTAAAAAATACTGGAACCGTTACAATCACATCTGGTGTTGTCGGCTTTTATGACGATGATGGATCATTCCACTCTGTAGAAATTCCAAACTTGGTACCTGGCCAGAGCTTTGGTTCAAGTATTATAGTTAACACAAGCGTGGAAGCAGGAGCCAAATATCCTTTACATACGAGGGCACTTGGCGCAGACGGCTCCAATTACGAGTGGGTTCAATCAATATCTTCTGGCAGGTGATGTGATTCAAACTGCAAATCGGCATGAAAAAAAGGCGTGGAGTGGGTGAGGTAGTAGCAGTAATCATTCTCATGGCAGTGATTGCTACAACATCGATTTTGGCGCTTGGTGCATCATCAAAACAAATGTTAGATAGCGAAAAAACAGTGGCGGATGCACTGTATCACAAAGGGGCACAAATTCAGGAACTGTTAAGTGTGATCCAGCAAAATATTCATCCAGACAAAATCAAACTTGAGGTATTCAATTACGGACTAAAAGATATAGTTATTGAAGCGGTGCTGGTGGATGGTAAAAAAACAACATACACACTACGTGACAGCTACGGACAAGCACTCCCAAACAACACGATCCCTCAAAGAAAAATAATGATGCTGGAGGCAAATGGTGTTGGCGGGTCAGTGCAGCTAATCACAGACACACAAAACCTCATCGAGATCAAAATCCTGTGATGCTTTTTAATTTATCGGGATTTTAGGTTGTGAAAAGTCTCATAGCTATGATTGTAATTTTTTCTATTTTGTTATATCTGCAAAATTTTGCACAGGCAAACCATTCCAGCAAACAATCAGAGATTGATGGTTCAGAACAGCGTTTCAATTATGCGCTAGCTACTGAAGACAAAAACACAGTTTACAATCATTACACACAGACGGGCGGAAGGGAAGTGAGAACAAAAGATTCTTACTTTGCTTATTGCCAGATCTGGGTTCAGACAACAATATTCAAATTGTTTGCAAACGGATTCCCGAGAATAAATCCAGACAACACGTACTATGCGGGAGATGGATTCTCATATTCATTTTCATATGGGTGGGCAGGCAACAAAGGATGCAGGAACTTCAAGGTCTGTCCAGTCGAGTCAAGCTTGGGAGGAGAGTCGACTAGGTGTGACCTCTCAAAGATCAGATCAATCAAATCTACCAAACAAGGCTCATCAAGTGGTATGGTTGAGCTCAGTGCAGGCAATAGCGGAAATATCCAGCTTACGGTGGCAGCAGAGCGGTATTCCTGCTTTTATCCAAAAAAAGCCCGAATCGTCTGCGGCTGGACTGAAATCACTGCAACCGGCAGCTATGCACCATTCATCATAAAACCAAATGTGGAGTTTGTGATCACGCAGGAACCAATTACAGATAAGGATGGTTTTGAGTCTGGCAACCTTGATGGTACATACTACTTGTGGGATGCAGTGAATCTAGTCCACGACACACAATATCTCTGGAAGGAGGAGCGTTTTGGGACTCTGTCTGTTGCGGTCTCAAAAATATACGACCTAAAGATGGAACAGGAGTTTCAGTGTGATTCTAAAAGATGTGCTCAAATTCTTACGCATCAAGGATTTGAGCCATGGCAGAAGGTACATCAATACGGCGGAGGGATGACTCTGCTAAATGCTACAAAACAAAGTGAGATCGGTAGGCACGATGTCTTGTATGCTATCGAGTTGTTCAATCTTGGACGGCTCATACATAAACAACAAGAGATGGCCAAAGTCCTTATCGTAAAATATGATCCTGCATATGTAAGTTATCCATATCTTGTCCTCAAAGACGGCCATGCATTTGGGTGGGGCAATCGGCCAGCAATCGCACTATACTACCTTGGCTCAGAAGGCGGTGGAAAGGACGACACAACAGGCATTCATGAAAAAAGAAGGAGCAAGATAAACGCCTACAAGTATGTGGGTTACGCCTTTGATCCAATTGTGAAAACAAGCCTAGGACAGAAACTTTCATGGAGCAGCTCAGGCCAAGTGTCAGAATCTAGCTGCTTTGGTGTCGAGTCTGACTCACTTTGGAGCGGCAAGACAGATTCAGCAATGTTTGTCAAAAAAGGATTTGGCAAAATCGCATTCAGTTATCCAATCCTACATACGATGCTTTCCAAAAGATACTCTAATGCAACACTAGAAAACACACTCCAATCGTCAAGCTTTGCTGGATTTGAGACAAAAAACCTGACTGCATACAAGTACCAGTACCCTGATCTCAAATTTAGCAACCCAGTCAAAATCTTGAGCTACCATTCAGACGGATCAAGAACCATGCTTCCAATATGGGTAAGTATGGTTCCGGATACGACAAAAGGTGCCAACTACACACATGATTATGTGTGCAAAAAAGTCTTTCACGATACAAAAAGCAAAGAGTTTGCAGCAATTGTGGTCGGTGACATGTACTACAAGAAAAACCAACAAGGTGGAATCGGTTCTGTCAATCTAGGATCCAATCTTACCTCGACATGGTTTCCTCCGTTTTACAACTTGCTTGCAGAAGATGTCTTTGACTTGGAACTAAATACCGGATATGGTGCCCCCTCTCCATACAAAATAGATATCACGGTTGGCCAAAAAACAAGGACGATCCACAAAATACTGAACTTTCTATCCGCTTTCACACACATAGTAAACCTTGATGAAGACAACTCGCTTAATGTGGAGTCGGATCTTGGATTCGTAAAGATCCTTCCAAAGGAGAACTTTGGTGAAATAGTTAACGTAACGGTGAATGGGCGCACACTCAATAAGGACTGCACTAACGGGTGTACCACAACAGTTTCTGCAAATCAAGACCTCACAATCGAAGCATGGAACCTGTGGGGAGGTCGCGCAACAGCATTCATCAAAAAACATGAAGCATCGACTGAATCGGCAAGCTACGATTGGGGCATGCTAGCAACCACTGTGTTTGTTGCAGCAGTCGGGTGGTTGGCATACAAGCTGAGTCGACAAGCTATTGCTCATTTCAGAAATCAATTCTGATTTCAGTTTGGTTCAGTCATGTTGAGATCTGGTGAATCCATGATTTCTGAGATCATGTCAATAAATTTGGTAAAATTGTGTGCAGCTTGCTCAATTTTTTGCATGTATTCCTGACCATGCCTTTCCTTTAGAAATTTCACGATGTCGTCATCTATTTTCTGCACGTCATGGGAAAATTCCGTCTGCGTCCCGTTTGTTATGGCCATCTCGGGTTTTTCTTGCTCAGCAGTGTGGTATGAAAAACCGTCTGCTTTGGAAGGGTTTACATTACACATCTCAAGTGTCGAGCGGTAGCTTAGTAATTGGAATGCAAACGACAAAGGCTGTTCCTGCAAGAAGACAGGCTTGTACACTTTGGCCTTGAGTGGAAATGGAAATCCCGGCCTTATCTGCAAGTAGCTATCCTTGAATAATTCATAACCAAGCACATGTGTTTGCTCTCCATCATCTGTTTGTTCAACTCGGCTGACCATAAGGTGGACTGGCCATGTTCCTGAGGATATTGTTCCCCATGACTTGCCAACATCTAAAACCTGTGGCCTGTACTCGCTTGCAAATCCACTTATCCAACCAAGCGTTCTTTGCAGTGAATCTGCGTATGAAATGTTTACCACATCGGTTTTCATCTTGTGTGTTGTTTTTATAAGATGAAGGATCATGTCGTAGTCTGCTGTGCCGTGGTTTACATGTACTGCGACTATCCAGACATCTTCTTGGTTACTTGGGAGCAATGTGACAAAGCTAAGTGTAGCCACATAACATGGTGAAGGAGCTTGTGGAAGACGAAGTGCATAATCGCATACCTCAAAAACAAATTCGTCACCTGGAGTGAGGCCTTGACCAAAATACCAATGTAATTCCTTTTTTCTTGGCAAATCAGAGTTTTGGGCCAGTGCGTTAGTACCTGAAATGAAAATAACTACAACAAAACAGACAAGGAGGCAACGCATCAAAAGTAAAGGAATACACACTATTAAGCAGCAGACCATTTCTTGGGTAACGAAAGTTGATTAACTTGGCAAATCATTTTCCGTCATTTTCTTTAATCTGATTTTGCGTACTCTCCAAAGTGTACAACTGGAATGCAGACCTCTACGAGCCGCGCAGCTCTTCGTATCTTAATCTGATACTTTTTGGAAGTGCCGCACTACTTGCAGTGCTTTTGTTTTTGGTCTTTGCACCTCAAATTCACAGACTCACTGCAGAGTCACCCTATCTCACTGAGCTGATGTACTTCCCTACTGTATTTGTTGGGTTCATCTTTGGGCTAAAAATCACAGAACGTGCAATCAATCCTGCCGAGACACGCAGTCCGATTAAGCGTGGTGTGATCAAAATAATGTTGTACTTTTTTATAATAGGAGGTTTGTTTAGCTCGGTAAGCTTTGCATTAAATGGTGGAATTCACCTGCCACAAAAGTCCCTCCTTGAAGTGGGTCTTGCAGACTGGATGACACAGTTCACCTCACAAAACGGCGGACTCACCTTCCTTATCGTGTCTAGCATCTCGCTAATGGCAGTTGCAACAAAGAGAATAATCGGCCTCACAGGCATGATGAACAGCATTGCCACCTTTATTGGCACATTCATCTTCTTTTCAATGATTGCACTCAGCCTTTCACACACAGAACCGTCCCCTTCACAAGTGTTGTTGTATACGTTTTACCATGCAGGAATAATTGGCGGCGCACTCTACAAAATGAACAAGCTCACATCGAATCTGAACTTTTGGGAAGACTTTAACAACGGTTACAGGTAGAATCAGGGGTTCTGCATGTTGACACGTTCTTCTAAGTTTAGTGAAATGTTTTTGCCTTGGGCGGCTTGCTCCATCTTTTCTTTTTCTGCTTCTAGGGATTGTTTGTATTCTAGTTGTTTTTGTTTTCCGACTCGGTCAGAGTATAATACGTCATCGCCAATTGCAAGATAAAGTAAAGCAATGACTACAAGCGACGCTGCTACTATGATCATAGAGTAACCAACTGTGCGATAATTGTGCGGGTTTACCTCTGACATGGTATGCTCAGCTTTTGAGGGAAATTTATCCCTTTAAATTCATTGTGTATTGTCAAGATCACACATAAATCAAAATCTATCATACGATGTATGTGGCGATTCAGATTCTGCAATACGAGTTTTTGGGCCCAATTCGTCTCTCAGAATGGGGGCCTCCAATGGCCAAAGTAGTGTACTTGGTTTTGAGGAAAACGAAAGATACCTTCGAGATTATCTATGCGGGTGAATCGGAAAAAACGGAGGAAAATGACTTTTTCACAAAAAACGACAAATTCAAGTGCTGGATTCAGAACGCAGGCTCCGAGGAAAATCTATACCTGTCGATTTATCCAATGTGGGACTCATCACAAGAAGACAGAAAGAGAATACTGGGCAAAATAATCCAAATGTATCGTCCACATTGCAATGATGAAGCTACAAATAGCATGTAATGTGAAAAAAATTATGAAATGCCCGTGCTGTGGCTCCGAGATGGAAAAGAAAGAGGACTTGGGACAAAGCATACTGATAAAGTGCACAGGCTGCGGACTTTCGGACACAGTTTTAAAATCATAGTGTCTTGTTTTTCAGCTCAAATATCTGCAACGTGAGTAAATCTAGGGCCTTTTTGAGATGCTCAAATTCGTTTATTGAGTGAATTTGGCCATCAACTAGTCTTCGGAGCATCTTAATTGTGCCTTTTTGGAATTCGTCGTTTGCTATTATTTCGAGTGCGTTGAGCTTTGATACCATGATGTCAAGCTCTTTTTTTAATTCATCTGATGAACTGTGCTCCTTCATTTACATGAATCATCACGTCTTGATATATGAATCTAAAAATCAGAGGAGTTCTTCGTCGAGCTGTTCAAACTCTACATATTGCTTGCAAGTGCAGTGAGGAATAGAACATCTACCAAGCCTGACTAACGAGCTGCTGTCTTTGGATGGTTTGTGTGCGTATGGTGCATGGTGACAGCGCTTGCAGTTCAATGGTTTGCTGACAAATCTCTTTTATTTAAGCTGAGTTGTGTTTATTGGTATGTCGAACGTCTGTGTTATAGTTTAGCAACCATTTTTCCAAGTCTTCGTTTTCCATCATTGTATGAAATGAATTTCATGTGATGTGAAATTCTTCACGGAGTGAGTACAGCCCTTGCATCTATTTTTGAATATTTGAGGTCTGTTAACACTTCGTTTGCACTATGCAGAGGAAACGTCTTGTAGACAATTTTGAGTTGGTTTTGTTCTGCAATTTTTACCACCTGACTCATGTCTGATCTTGAACCAATCACAGAGCCGCGAATTGTCTTTTCTGAAAACGCATCAAAGCTTGGTAGGTTCACCAAGACCCCAAGAACCATCATGCCGCCTTTTTTGATGGAGCTGAGGGCAGCTTCTGTGACAGAATCCGATGGTGCAAATACAATTGCGCAATCAAGCAATCCTTCTTCTTTTTTAAGTGAGGCAAGAAATTCTGAGTGGTTCTCAGTATATTTGACTACGTTGTCGGCTCCAACTTTTTTTGCGACATCTAGGTGGTTTTGATTTCTTGCAATGCCGATGACTCTGCAACCGTTCAGTTTGGCAAACTCTACTGCCAGATGTCCAACTCCACCTACGCCAAAGATGCCAACTTTCTTTTCTTTGGCGGGTTCGGCAGCAACTACTGCTTTGTATGCTGTTATTCCGGCACAAAACAAAGGAGCGGCATACTCTGATTTCATTGAATCTGGAATTGGTGTGGCAAAGTCCTCTGATACCGTGATGTATTCTGCATATCCTCCGCGCAATGATTCCCCCGTGATCTCTGCTAGGTCGCACAAGTGTTCCTTTCCTTGTTTGCAGTAACTGCAATTCATGCATGATTCAAGGAGTGGCGAGATTCCAGCTCTTTGCCCTACTTTGAGCTTGGTTACTTTACTTCCAGTCTCGACTACGGTACCAACTATCTCGTGCCCAGGAATGGTGGGTAACGTGGGAGGCAGGCCATATTTTACCCAGTCCCCTTCGATACTATGTAGTTGCGAGTGGCAGACACCACAGGCCTCGATTTTCAGCAGTACTTCGTTTGGCTTTTTGATCTGGTGTCTTGACACCTCAGTCAGTTTGAGCGGCTTTGTCTCAATTGGACCAAGTTTTTCGAGAACCATCGCTTGCATTTTTGTCATCTACAAAACTTCACCTTTCATAAAAATTAAACCTGTGAGCTATGATTTAATTTTGTGGATGAAATAACCTCAGACGATCGAAGGCGCGTTGAGCTATTAGAAACGGTCTCAAAGAAGGGCCTCAAGGGACTGGGACTTGAAGATCTCAAAGAACTGATGCTGCTAATTGAGAAAAAAGATTACTCTCACAACAAAAAAGCTCAAAAATCCAAGATGAGGCTTCTGGCACAAATTAATGCTAGAATATATGATATTGAAGAAAAGAAATTCTAATAAACCAAGACACAAATACTCTAAACCTGAAAAAACGCTGTGGCGCAAAATCATCTAATTCATGAAACCAGTCCATATCTTCTACAACATGCACACAACCCGGTAGACTGGTATCCTTGGTGCGAGGAGGCACTACAAAAAGCAAAACAAGAAAACAAACCGATCTTTTTGAGCATAGGGTATAGCTCATGCCACTGGTGCCACGTAATGGAACATGAATCATTTGAAAACGAAGAGATTGCAAAAATCATGAATGAAAATTTTGTAAACATCAAAGTTGACAGAGAAGAGAGGCCAGATCTGGACGACATTTACCAAAAGGCCTGCCAGATGGCAACGGGGCAGGGTGGATGGCCACTAAGCGTGTTTTTGACGCCGGATCAAAAACCTTTCTACGTTGGAACTTACTTTCCAATACTTGACAGCTATGGAAGGCCCGGCTTTGGGAGCATTCTGCTTCAGCTTGCACAAGCATGGAAGGAAAAACCTCAAGACGTAAAAAAGGCTGCAGAGAACTTTATGGTAAACCTGCAAGGTGCAGATCTGGTTCCCACTCCCACCAAGCTAGAAAAATCAATTCTCGATGAGGCAGCAGTAAACCTCTTTCAGATTGCAGACAACACATACGGTGGATTTGGAAGTGCGCCAAAATTTCCAAACTCGTCAAATCTATCCTTTCTACTCAGATATTCAAAGATCTCAAAGATGTCTCGGTTCTCGGAGTTTGTGTTAAAGACACTCAACAAAATGGCACGCGGTGGAATCTTTGACCAAATCGGTGGCGGATTTCATAGATATTCTACGGATGCGAGGTGGCTTGTACCGCACTTTGAAAAGATGCTCTACGACAACGCCTTACTTCCAATTGTATATGCAGAAGCGTATCAAATCACAAATGACCAGTTTTACCTTGACGTGATAAAAAAAACACTCGATTTTGTATTGCGTGAAATGACTTCACCACGAGGAGGATTTTACTCTGCACTAGATGCCGACTCTGAAGGAGAAGAAGGCAAGTACTATGTATGGAGCAAAAAAGAGATCCAAGAGATTCTTGGGAGCGATTCAGATGTCTTTTGCCTGTATTATGATGTCACTGATGGAGGAAACTATGAAGGAAAAACCATTCTGAACAATAATGTGGCGGCATCTACTATTGCATTCCATTTTGGGATCTCAGAAGACAAAGTACGACAGCTGGTTGAAGAAGGCTCCAAAAAACTACTTGAAATCCGCTCAAAAAGGGCCAGACCTGCACTAGACGATAAAATCCTTACATCTTGGAATGCACTTATGGTTTCTGCGTTTGCAAAGAGCTACCAAGTCACAGATGAAAAAAAATATCTCAAGGCAGCACAAAATTGCCTTGAGTTTATTGAAAAAAACCTCATATCTGGCACACAAGTAATGCGCACCTACAAAAACGGACATGCAAAGCTTAACGGCTACCTTGAAGACTATTCCTATTTGATCAACGCGTTAATTGACGTGTTTGAAGTAACAGCAGAACCCAAGTATCTGGATCTCGCAACGAATCTTGCAAATCATACAATTGATCATTTTTGGGATGAAAAAAACAACAGCTTTTATTTTACTGCAGACAACCACGAATCTCTCATAATAAGGCCAAAGAGCAATTACGACTTGTCTATGCCTTCTGGCAACTCGGTAGCTGCAAATGTCCTGCTGAAGCTGTATCATCTAACACAACAACAAAGATTCTTGGAAATCTCTGTAAAAACGATGGAGACATTTGCGCTTGCTGTAGCGGAAAATCCATTCGGCTTTGGCTATCTACTCAATACAATCTATCTATATTTGGAAAAACCAACCGAAATAACACTACTAAACCTAGTTAACAAAAAAATGGTAGATTCTGTCACAAAAAAGTTTCTTCCAGAGGCAATAGTAGTAACAGTGCCTACTGCCGATAAATTAACCAAGTTGTCAAAATATCCGTTTTTTGCAGGAAAAGAGTTTACAGATGAGACGACTGTCTTTATTTGCAAAAACTTTAACTGCTCACTCCCACTGAAAACTACACAAGAAATAGAGCAACTACTTGGCTGAGATGTTTACTTCAAGAATCTGGCCCACTTGAGGGCGTCCCATTCGTTCGTATCTGGCTCTTGGCATAGTAATTGAAATCGTAGTCTGCTCGTAGCTTTTTATTTTGATTGTGGGTTGTGCCTGCAATATTGCTTCCAAAAGGGGTTGGACTTGCTCCCTCAACTCTGGGTCGAGCTTTTTTGCAACAGACTCCATGATTAACTGTTTTTGCGAAAGCGGCTCTGTTTGGACATCTTCCGCTAGTGTAAGTTGGACGATTTGGCCGTTGTCGACTATTTGTTGTATTCGATAACGCGTAATTTCTGTCAACAAAGTAACCTTAGCCTGTACGAATTTAACTCATTCTGGCAACCTTGTGCCCATTACAGCTTTTTTTATTATGGATGTTTTATCCTTGATAATCTGGTTGAATTCTTGCATGTCGTCAAGCTCGACTGTCTTATTTTCATTCTCATATGCGCGTAAAAACGCAGAGTAAACACATCCTACAATTATCCCAAATGCTGCGTCGTCTACTGCATGCACCTCTGGCGAGTACGACTCTGCAATCTGTTTGTATGATGGCGCTTCGCTAATGTAATAGTCGATCAAATTTTCAATAAAATCACGTGTGTGTTTTGTGATTGCCATTTTGTTTAGCTCTGCTTTTATGATTTATAATAGTTGGTGCTGGATTCACCACGTGTGGAAACTCGAACTAGATGAGGATTTCTTTAGGATTTTTGACAAAGATCACAAAATTGCAGGATATTTTGTTCCTGATTATGGTCAAATCTTTCCTGAGGAAAAAGCAGCTGAAATCATTGAAAAAATGCACAAAAACCACGACAAGGTTCCAGGAGGATTCCTAACCGTTCCAATGGTGAAATTTGGCATATTCGACTCAAAAGAAGACATGGACATACTTTATCTTCAAAATCGTGTTGCAGACGCAACTTTGAGAATAGATGCCTGGAAGGAGTTTTTATTTGAACACCAGATGCAGCACGCAATCAACATCTCGTATACTGATCATGATATGCTAAGTCTGACATTTCCCATTAAATTCGCAGAACACGTACCATTGGAAAAAAAGCTGTTACTGGATACATTGGCGCCAACTCTGGATCTGCTAGCGGAAAAGGGGCTACTCTAATCCTGTCCTGCATTATTCTTCGCTTTAGTGAATGAAGCCAGCGCCGCCATTTCGTTTTCAAAAGACTCTTGAAGCAACAAGTCAGAACGTATCTTGTTTGAGGTATCATTGGTTCTTATCCATTCTATGAGGTATCTGTCACTTTCAATTTGTTTTTTGGTGGATATTTTGAAAAGCTCAACCGAGTTTGCAAACGATTCGGGGGGAGTAAGCTCATCATATCGTCCAAGAATGTCTCGCATTCTCTGAAGATGTAATTCTGAGAATTCCAAAAACTCTTCTCTTGGTATGGTGCCTTCATCAAACATTGCTTTTTTTGAGTAAAATTCTGTCTGAATTTGTTTTAGCTCATCTTGGATTGCTTGTAAACTGTTTCCAAAATTAAAGCCGCGAATCTTTGCTTGGTCTGAAGAGTAGGTGAAGAAAACTGCGAGGCCAATTACGATCACACCTATGACAACGGCAAGATATGTAGATTTCATTTTTGGTTTCAAATTATCTGTATTTTCTTGATGCATGATATTAACGACACTATTGTTACCGTGGTGTCTTTATGGCCTGCTCTCTTGCATATGTGACATAAGAGCCACTCATTGTATGCCATGAAAATTTAACATTTCTGACTTGGATTGTTAATGAACTGTAATGGCACATAATTTGTTATTGCTAATAACGTCTACCTAACATTTTCCACTCAGCAATAGTATGCAGACATGCCATCTATGGCAAGAAGGCATTACAAAAAACATCAGAATAGCAACACTTCCATGTTACTTTTTACATCTACTGTTTAGTATTTTTTCGTTAATCTCAAGGCTGGTTTTTGTGATGACTGTTTAATACGAGTTTTCAGCTATATGATCACAAATTGATACGACAAACAATGTTGGCAAAAAAATGCACATGTGAAATTTGCAAAAATTGCATTTTTGTGGCAGAAAACCAGAATGAACTATGCCTAGCATGTAAAATATGTCTCTGCAAGGTAGAAAAATGATTGCAGTGCATTGCATTGCGCTGTTATGTAGACATCAAATTATGACAATACTGTGTCATACAAATGTTAACCATACAAGAACAAGAAAAAAAATGCCATACTTGAAGCAATTTCTGACTATTCCAGAATAATTCTGGAAACGATGAACATGCCAAAAACCTCACTTGAAATCAGCGTCGAACACAATATTCCGATCTCTACAGTATACAGAAGGCTCCAAACCCTTCATGATGCAAAACTATTGACTATATCTGGCTCAATAAGTGACGAGGGTAAAAAATACTTTATGTACAAAAGATCCGACAAACTTCGACATCTTTTAACGGAAACGCAGCAGGTGTGCCATCATTCCAAACTGGGCATTTTTGTAAAACTAGTTTGGCCACATTTTCAATCAAACTTGTGTTTAAAATGAGTATTTATCATTTTTTCAAATTTTCATCGCTAACTGAGTTAACTAATGTTAATATATTCAGCGGGAAGATGATAAACAACAATGAACATTAAACTACTTGCAAGCATCGCAGTATCTGTATTGCTTATGGCAGTTGTTAGTGTCTCAATCACACAATCTGCCTACGCAGAAGAAACAAAGACAAAAGCCAAAGCATTAAAGGAAGAAACCAAAGCCAAGACAAAAGCATTGAAGGAAGAAACAAAGACAAAAGCCAAAGCATTAAAGGAAGAAACCAAAGCCAAGACAAAAGCATTGAAGGAAGAAACAAAGACAAAAGCCAAAACATTAAAGGAAGAAACCAAAGCCAAGACAAAAGCATTGAAGGAAGAAACCAAAGCCACCATCACATCTTCAAGTACAATTGAAATGGCAAAAGGCTCCGCCACACCAGGTTGTGAAACAACTTCGTCATGCTATCTGCCGAATGCCGTGACTGTAAAAACTGGAACAAAGGTTACTTGGAAGAATGTGGATTCGGCAGCTCATACTGTAACGAGCGGAAAAGATGCAATACCTGATGGAAACTTTGACAGCGGCATTATCATGGCAGGAAAATCCTTCTCACACACATTCAAATCTGCAGGTACCTACAACTATTACTGTATCGTACATCCATGGATGACCGGCTCCGTAACAGCCAACTAAATTCTGTTTTCATTACATTTTTTCATCCCAAATCAGGTTTAACTTTTTGTACAAAATATGTACCGATCTATCACCATACCAAATAATTATTAGAATAGTTTACTTCAACTAGGCGTTTGGGGCTGTCGCTAAGATACTGCCGTTTTTGGCCTTAAGCCTTGGATGCCAATTTTTTTGCCACTTTAAGTGGCAGACCATTCGTATATTGAAAAGGCAATCCCTTCTTCTTCTGCTGATTCTACAATTTTTTTCTCAAATACGAATCTGTAGATGGAAGTTTCATCTCCTATGATGTCTAGACCAGCTTCTTTTTTGGCGCCCATCTCCTTTGAGAGTACTGCGAGCAGCACATTTGAGAGGCTGTCGAGGTCTTTTTTCGCATGAGTCGAATCTTTTTGCAGATAAAATGTCACATTTACCGAAAGTGGCTTTCCAAAACAACGCTTTCTAACATTGGCAATGTTTTTGCCAAGTTTTGTCTCAACCTCGTTACGAATCCTTTTTTTGCCGTCCAGTGCAGACTTGCCCGCAGTAGCAGGTACAAAACCTCTTACCTGCACATTCTGAAGCAGAACATCTCCTTTCATAGCTTGGCTACAACACATCAAAATTTAAGCCCAGTCTGCAAATAATATTCGAGCCCCGAGTTTGTCTTTTTGAATTTCATTTTTTTCCAAAAAATTTACATTAAATGTATAATTAATCACAAAATCTAGTTATGTCAGACTTAGAATCCAAAATCATTTAAGATGTGGGTCGTTTTTGGCAAAATCTAGAAAATTTACCAAGCTCCATTTTTTAAACAACAAAATAGGAAAAAATCGATATTCCAACTTAAGGTACAAGTTCAAAATCGTCAAAAGTGAAACCCATTCTCATAATGATTATTGTCATTACGTGTGTCATTGGATTTGCAAACGCGCAATCTGCAGACAAACTAATCATAACGGCCAAATTTGAACAAGGAAAACCACCTTCAATTAACGGCCTCGTCACAGACGAGCTCAGAAAGCCGGTTGGAAACGCCACAATCTCCATTACGACAGAGTTTGGCACTGCGGAGACAAAGTCGAACCAAGACGGAATGTTTGTGTTTGTATTGCCAGATCAACCAGAATCTGCAAAGTTCAACACCAACATCAAGGTACAAAAAGATGGTTACCAAGACTCTCGCATAAATACCGCGTTCTTTATAAATGACCAAATTGATTCAAGCAAACTCGGCCCATCATATAAAATTCTGACTGCAGAGAAAATAAAGGAAGATCCAATAGCATTCAAAATTCTACAAAACATAGAACAAAACAAACAACAAGAAGAAAAACGACTCAAGCGCCTCCAAGAAATTAAGGAACAACAACAGTTCATCGAACAACAAAGACAGCTTGCAGAGCAAAACCTGCTAAAAGATCTAGGATTGTGGTTTGAACAACTCGATCCGTTCAATCCAAAAAATGCATTTGCAACCTTTGTGGCTCAAATGGATGCAGCAGTACAAGAGATTTATTGGGCTCAATTTAATTTCACAGAAACAAAAACAAAGGAAGGTCTAGCAGCACTTCAGGCAGTACTCAACAATGGAGGCACCATGCAGGAAGCAAGAAAAGCATTCTACGACAAGGCAGCCACTCCACGAGACGAGCTGCTTAATCTAAACAACAAACTAAATTCAAAGTATGCACAAAACATAACCAAATCAAGACCCGACAGTTGAGTGGGTTTTTAGAATTTGATCTCTCTTTGTCCAAAATGAACCAAGGTCTCATTCATTCCATCAAGTAACTTATCAATGCCTGGAGTCTTGAATCTGTTTTCTGCAATTTTGTTTTTGAGTGCTAACAAATAATGCATGTTTTGTTTGAGCATCTTGTTTCTTTTTGACTTTGACATCTCTGTTTCTTTGATCAATTTCAGATATGCAGATATTTCGCATAGCTTAATTAGGGTCGAATCCCACGAGGCATCTTTGAGCTGCTTTATGTATTGCTCTTCTCGTCTTTGTCTTGTCAAAACTTGTTCCCTTGTCAGCGACGCCACCAAAACTGCAACCTCCCTTCCAAAACGTGCGTGGATCTCGTCAAAATTGGCGCCGGCTTGGCACAAAAATACCGAAGACAAGACAGATTCATCTGTCACTCCAATCGACTTTAATCTGAATACGACCCCTCTGCAGAAAGGTATGTCCACGTTTTTTGCCCTTGCATACGCTTCTGCTTCCTCAATTGTGGCCATGCAAGTTCTAGCCAGCGCTTACTTGTATTTCTCTTTTAGATATGGCATTACCTTTGAGGCAAACTTGTCAATTGAACCAAAATAGTTTGAACCCCAGAACCTAATGACAAAATGATTGACGCCTGCCTTTATAAATCGCTCAAAGACCGGAATCACGTCATCTGGTGTGCCCACTGCTACAGAAGAACGAGCAACAGCATCTGGAATCGTCGTTGCGGCTTCCCTCATTTTGACTATCCAGTCTTGGTTTGACATGGAGTATTCTGTGAAATATTTCTTAAAATCAAAACCCTCGATCTGCTTTATGTTGTGGACACGAAGTACTTCTGGCTTGAACAACGAAACCTTGACCGCCTCTTTCATTTTTGCCCATGATTCTTCTGCGTCTTCGGAAAAGTAAACGTCGATGTCCAATGCGTATTGAAAATTGTCTTGCTCTTCTTGAGTTCGACCTGATTCCTTCATTGACTTTTTGATAGTCTTTGCATGGTCTTCAAACAATTCGGGCGTGTATCCAATTGGTAGCCAACCGTCGCCGTACTTGCCAGTCATTTGCAGAGTGCGCTGTCCACCTGCTGCCATGTATATTGGCGGGTGTGGTTTTCTGATTGGTTTTGCTTGAAGGCAGGCTTCTGTGAGCTGATAGTACTTACCATTAAAGCTGACTCGGTGTTCTGGTGAAGACTCGTACAACAGTTTGATTACTTGGAGTTGCTCTTCCCACTTGCTTACTGGGTTGTCAAAGGGAATGTTGAATTCTTTTAGGTTCTGCGCCTCACCTGCACCAATGCCAAGCGTGCCCCTTCCTTTTGACACCCTGTCTAGTGTGATTGAAGCTAATGCGATGTTTGATGGATGTCTTCGTATTGCATCTGTCACACAGGTACCGAGCTCTACGCGTTGTGTCGTAGCTGCGATGGCAGATAGCATGACCCATGGATCTAAGACGGTTGCCTTTGACCACTGCGGTACGTTGGAGTGATCCATGTACCAAATAGAATCGTAACCTGTTCTGTCGGCCAAAAGGCATGCAGTCAGAATTTGATCTTCGCTAAATCCAGCCCTTGCCACATTTAGGCCGTTTTGAATTCCAAATTTCAGCATCTTTTTGTGACGTACATCTTGCAGTATTTAAATCTGTAAATTAAGGTGTCGGATAATAAATAGAGTGGGTGGTTTAAAGTCTTCCTTCTACAATGTCTTTTAGACACTTGATGACATCTTCTTTAGTGACTGGGCGCGGATTTGGATCTAAATGTCCTCTGTCTGTCATGACTAGATCTGCTGCTTGGTCAAGTGGCGCCTTCAATGTCAGCCTGTCGAATTTGAGCTTCTCTACTATTTCTTTGAATCGTTCATAAAATATTGACTTGTTGAACTTGTGTGCGACTGTGGTGCATGAGGAAAGCGAGTATCCATGTGGGACGCCCTCGTTTGAAAACACGTACGAAAGTGCGTGTCCAAGTGTAGTTGAACAGTTACCGAATCCAATCCCGGAAAGCATGGAACCATATGGGTAGTTTTCTGGTTTGTCGTTCATTATTGCGTCGTAGAGAACTTCGAAGGCCTCCTTGCACATAGTTCGTGTGAATTCATTACCAAGCTTGCTGTCGTAACCTTCAGTTGCTTGTGCACATGCGTCACAAACAGAATTTTTCACAATCTGTTCTGGTGTACCATCCATAAAGTAAGCGTCAACTATTGCTCTGTCCGCAAGGAACCTGTCTTCGCGCAAAAGCTTCTTCTTTCCATCGAATTTGAGAACACAGTAAGTCGTCATCTCGGCACCTGTGCCAAACGTTGTAGGAATCAGTATCTTTTCCAGCTTCATTTCGGCCGCAGAGTATTTTGCCACATCGAGTGAGCTTCCTCCACCTAGGCCTATTACACACGATGGATTTTTCTTCTTGTACTCATTTATGACAGCATTTACTGTCTCGATTGATGGTTCTGGTTCTACTTTGTCATACAACATGTAGTCCTTTATGCCCATCTTTCCGAGCCATTTCGATGAAATTGGAGGAGGCGCAGTTGTCACTACTAGCGCATTTCTTGGATATTCTGCTTCTGATAGTGCATCTTTACCAAAATGAATGACTTTTGGAATTTTTATTGTATGCATATCTGTGGTATTTTCACATCCTAATTATATCTTTAAGGAACAAAGCACTTCACCAATAAGTCTTGATGCGAGATGCGATGTAATATGATTTAGATCGTGCGGTGGGCATACCTCCATGACATCAAAACCAATGATCCCTTTTTGTGCCAACTTCTTTACCAAGTATGCCACATCCAGACTTGAAAGTCCAAGCGGGACTGGAACCGATACACCTGGCGCATAAGCAGGATCAATGCAATCCATGTCAAGCGAGATGTACACATTATTTTTGACTGTATCAAGTAGGGTTTTAGATATTTGGTCTATGCCTTTTTGGACTACATCGAACGGAGAGACCGTAAGTATTTGGTATTTGTGTATGTTTTCAACTTCCTCCTGTTCTGGACTTCGAATTCCTACTAGAACACTTGATTTTACATCAATATGTGAGAGTGAATCAAAAACAGTTGAGCCATAATAACTGCCTCTGCTACTAATTATGTCTGGATGTGCATCAAAATACACAAGTGAAATCGCCCCAAGTTTTTTGCTCAGTGATCTTATGATTGAGGTTGTATTGGAGTGGTCTCCACCAATTGTAATGGGTATTTTTGAGTCTCCTATCTTCTCAAATACTGCAGAAATCTCGTCTCTTTTGATATTGCCATAATCAAAAACACGCACGCTTGGAGTGCCGCCAACAGGATTTGCTACAGAGACAGTCTTTTTGTGCAAGTAGACATCCATCTGGTTTGAGACCATTCGTATTGTATCTGGAGCTTTTGATGAGCCTCTGCGACTTGCATGTGAGCCCACCTCGCTTGGTATGCCAATTATGACGACTTTTGCAGAATCAAAATCTACGGTGTTAGCCCAGCAAATTTTTTGTGGGGATTTTGTTTTTTTATTTTTCAAGTTGAGCTGTGGTCACTCTTAAGCTAAATAAGAATAACTCTCATACAGTCTTTTGTATGGTTGTAAATTAATAAACAACCGCGCAGTTGATGTGCAGTGATTCAAAACAAATCACAGCTCTATGATAACAAAACAAAAGATGCACTGCAGCTGCTTGAAGCAGGCCTTGAAGCTGCAAAACCAGAACAATTTCTTGTAAATTATATAAAACATAACAAAATAATCCAACCAAAAAATATTCGTCTCTCTGGATTTCATAAAATCTATTTAATCGCAGTAGGGAAAGCCGCAGACTCGATGGCAAATTATGTCTACAGTAAAATACCAGTGGATGGCGGCCTGATCATAATTCCACAAACACACAAAATTAGACGCTTTAACAAAAAATTCAAAATAATTTACTCCTCACATCCAATACCAAACAAAAAAAGCGTGATCGCGGCAAAATCCCTCATAAGATTTCTACAAAATACGAATCGAGATGACTTTGTAATTTTTCTCGTCTCTGGAGGCGCATCTTCGCTGTTATGTTTTCCATATGGTGTCACGCTAAAGCAAAAACAAGCATTAACACAAGAATTGCTTGCATGTGGAGCTACAATAAAGGAGATTAACGCCGTAAGAAAACACCTCTCGGCAGTAAAAGGCGGCAAAATCCTAGAATATCTGAATTGCAAGGCAATCTCTTTCGTGTTGTCTGATGTTGTATGTGACGACCTATCATCAATTGCCTCAGGCCTCACATACTGCGATACCACAACATACACGGACTGCTTGAGAATAATCAAAAAGTATGGATTGGCAAGCAAAATACCAAAGGCCGTTTTGTGGCATTTTAGAATGGGGGCACAAGGGAAAATACCTGAGACACCAAAAACACCAAAAATACCGAATTATGTAGTTGCTTCAAACAACGATTGTCTTGCTGCAATGGCAAAAAAAGCAAAAGCGCTTGGATATAAAACAAAAATATTACAAGCATTGACTGGAGACATTCGATTTGTCGCAAGCAAAATTCTAAGAAATCTTCCAAAACAAGGATACTGCCTTTTGTTTGGTGGTGAGCCGACAGTCAAAGTGGCCGGTAATGGGCTAGGTGGAAGAAATCAAGAACTTGTCTTACATTTGATCAAAAAACTCGGTTCAGAATTTGTAGTCGCATCCATAGGCACGGATGGAATAGATGGGAACACAAAGTATGCAGGAGCGATTTTTTATCATAATATACAAAAAAATGAAATAGAAAGATATCTTAGAAACAACGATTCTAACTCATTTTTTAAAAAACATGGTGGTCTCATAAAAACAGGGCCAACACACACCAATCTCATGGATATTGGTTTGATACTTCGATTATAGCATCTTCGTCGCTATGTTGTCTTCTGGATTTATTCTTTCATAAATGAATTTGAGATTTCTTTGTGTCACAAACTGGTTGATGAATCTCTTTCTGTGTTCTGCTAATGGGTCTTGTGATTTGGTATCTCCACTTAAGTGTTTGATCATTTCATCTGAATCTAGTTTGATCCTAACCGTATCTCCATTTTTTATAATAAAGACTCCAATTGACCAGAAGAGTCCTACGTGCAACGCAATGTATTTTGATTGTACGTTGGTAACTTTGTTCAAAAAAATGTCTACGTGATCTCGAAATTGTTCTTTTATCTGATTGTTTGTTTTGATGGCCCAGCAGATCCTCTTTGGGTTTCCGTCAGAATACAAAACATGCTCCATTGTCAATCAAAAGCGCTTCGTTTGTCTATATAATTTGAATTCAGGTCTGAATAACCAAACAAAAAACATACCACTGATGCAAAAATCCTTTGTATTCTTTACAAAGATGGTCGATGAACTAGTACAGTTCTCCGATTCTGATCCAGAACTTGCTGAAGGCATCAAATGGTTAGACATGCAGGCACAAAAGAAAGGAATCTCGTTTTATGAGATGGTGTTTCAAGTATTGTACAAACACGATGTCTCAATGAAGGCAAAACACTGGCTCAATTCTAGAAACTAGTCTATTAATTCACTTGCTTTTCTGAATTCAACTTTGTGTCTTCCTGGAATAACTTTGACTCGTGGCTCGATCCTTGGCTTTGATTTTGTCTTTTTTTGTTTGCGACGTTTAGGTTTTTTGCCGTAATCATCCCACTTGATCCAGACCATAGATTGTCTCACAATATGGCAGAATTAATTACTGTCGCAGATCTATTGGCTTGTACTCACAACCCTGCGGGCCGCAATACTTGCCTACGTAAGTTGCTTTTGGCCTATACAATACCGGTTTTGGAGCAGCACGTGCAAACTTTTCTTCTATTACATGTGCAGTCCACCCCGCAATTCGTGATATTGCAAAAATCGGCGTGTTTAGGTCCGGCGGTATCTTTAGCATGTAATATAACGACGCACTATACAAGTCAACATTTGGGTAGATGTCGATTCCTTTTTGTTTTTTCATCTCGCGGATCGTAGTCTCTTCTACCACCTCGGTGATGTCGTACCAAGGCTGTCCTGTTTTTTTTGCAAGCTTTTTTGATAATTCTTTTAGAACTTGGGCCCTCGGATCATATGTCTTGTAAACTGCATGACCCATACCCATTATTTTTTCACCTCTTGAAAGTCTTTCCTTTACCCAAGATTCTGCATTATCTACAGTCTTTATCTCAAGCAACATCTTCATGACTTCATGGTTTGCTCCTCCGTGTAGCGGCCCGGAAAGTGCCCCGATTGCAGCACTCACAGCTGAATACATGTGCGCTCCTGTCGACGCAACTTCTCTTGCTGCAAAAGTTGAAGCGTTAAACGTATGGTCTGCATGCAAGATGAGACAAATGTCGAAGATTCTCTCTGTTTCAGCATCAGGTTTTTCGCCAACAAGCATGTGCAGAAAGTTTGCTGCGTGGCTTAGCCTTGGGTCTGGGTCTACAATATCTTTTTGCGTTCGTACCCGTTCCCAACTTGCTACGATTGTGGGCATCTTTGCAATCAGGTTGATTGCACTTTGATAGTTGATCTCTTCTTCATTTGCACCTTTGTCGTCATAGTATCCTGCCAGAGCTACGACAAATGCCTGCAACATGACCATGGGGTCGGCATTTTTGCGCCAGTTTCGCATGTTAGACTGCATCTGGCGTGGCATGTCGCGTGCCTCAATCAGCCTTTGCTTAAACTCTTCAAGCTGTGCCCTTGTTGGCAGATCATCGTTTAAGAGCAAATATGACGTCTCCTCAAAGGTAGAATTCTTTGTTAAATCCAAAATATCATACCCTCGATAAATCAGCTTACCGCGTTCACCGTCTATGTCGGAGATCTTAGTATCGGCCACTTCGATGTCGCGTAAACCAATGTTTTTTGTTTCCAAGTCGGTATTTTCTCTCAAAAATTTGCTAATAAGTTTTGCATTTCTTTAGCAAACAGTCTAATCTTACAAAGCCTCACACTATAGGCTGGTTTTTCACTTCAAATTATGAGTCAAGCAGAGCGAGACTTTATCAAACAAATAGATGACCTAATCTTGAACGCCTCACCCCAGGCTCTACAAAAAATTGCACAAATAGACAAAAAGGCGCAGCTGAGTGGAGTTACATTTTATGACGTATATTCCTCACTTACGGACGAAGACAAAAAACAGATTTTGGCATCTTGATAGTTTACAAAAAAAGAATACTTTTGTTTAAATATAGTACGAAGCGAGGTCGAATGTGGCAGCCACAAAAAAATCAAAATCTGCAAAATCTCCCAAAAAGACAATCTGCATCTCACACATGGAAGATGCAGATGGAATAAGCTCTGCAGCGCTAATTCGTCAAGCATTCGGTGGTGATACTGTGCTTGTTGATTATCCAGGAATGATGAATGAAATTGAAGCGCTTGTAAAAGACGAAAAACTCAAAATACTATTCATTTGTGATCTTGGATTAAGCAAAAACAACCAAGATCGATTTGTCGAGTTTCTGTCGGAGCTTAGAAAAAAAAAGATCTCAGTTACTTACATAGACCATCATGACATCGATCCGGAAATAATCAAGAGACTTGAAAAACTCAAAGTAAAAGTAATTCATGATGTAAATGAGTGCACAACAGTCCAGGTGTATGACACATACAAATCAAAGCTGACAGATCATTCAGCATTTATTGCAGCATGTGCAGCGATAACAGATTACATGGAAGACAAGCCAAAAGCCTCCAAACTCTTACAGATCTATGACAGGCAATTTGCATTGATCTCCGCAACGGTGCTCACCTACAACATAGTAGGTCATCAAAAAGATCCTGATTATCTGCTGTATCTAGTCGAAGTACTAAGCGAATCAAAATACCCCCACGAAATACCGAACTCATTTGAATTTGCACAAATCCAAGTTGAAAAACTTGCAGGAATGATCGAAAAGGTCAAAAAATCACTAAAAACTATGAAGAATCTTGGCTACATGGAAATAACTGACGCAGGTGCAAGCGGTGCGGTCAATTTCGTACTGGGACTTTCAGGAAAAGATGTCGGTGTGGCGTACAAAGAAAGAGTCGACCACGGCATATATGCGGTATCAATAAGAGGCTCTAAATCGTGCAAGATACATCTTGGAAGATTGGTAAACTCGCTTGCCCCTGAATTTGGCGGCTCAGGCGGTGGACATGACAAAGCATGTGGTGCCGTGATTCCAAAAGACAAGATAATGGCGTTCATCAAGGAATTTAATTCAAGACTTAACTAAGAAAACTCGACTATTGCATCTATCTCAACAGTGGAATTTAGTGGAAGGCTTGCCACGCCCACCGCAATCCTTGAATGTCTTGCCTTTTCTCCAAACACATCAAAGAAAAGATCGGATGCAGCGTTAATGATTTTGGGCTGCTCAGAAAAATCTGGAGTTGAATTTACAAATCCTGATACACGAACAAATCTGCTTATCTTGTCAAGACTACCAAGATTTGTTTTAAGCTGTGCCAGTATGTTGATTGCGCAAAGCTTTGCAGCACTTTGGGCTTCTTCGACAGATCTCTCAGTTGGCACCTTGCCCGTAAATACGACTTTGCCATCTTGCATTGGAATCTGTCCTGACACAAAGGCCAGATTTCCTGATGTCACAACTGGAATATAAGCCCCTGCTGGCTTTGGCGGAACAGGGAGCGTAATGCTTAGATTCCTTAGTTTGTCTTCGATCACAGAGAATCAAAAACCAAGTCTGTTTTTATTTTTTCTATTCAACTGTTGATCTTGAGATGTATAAGCTCGCCTTTATGCGAGTCCGAATGATAGATTAGCTTTGGGTGGTTGCCTTTTTGTTCAAGATAACTCTCAATCAACATTGCCCATGGGAGCGAGTGACCACTGTTAATCTTTGACTCTAAAATTATGTTGTTTGTTTTTTGATCATACTGCAATCTGCCAGCACAGGTCATTTCTAGCGTAGAGTTTACTATATCTAAAATTTCTTCGAGTGACTTGTCTTTTAATGAGATTCCGTTTTTTTCCAAAAATCTTACAAAGTCTACAAATTTGGCCTTTGAGCTCACAATAGAATGTAGAGCAAAGCCAAGACCATTCTCGTTGATTATGTTAATTATCTTGCAGACTTCAAGTGCCTGACTTTTTGTCATCTCAGAGAGGTTGTCTATTTTGAGTGCGTTTTTCCATAATTGAGCGAAGAGTCGAGTCTGGTTTCCACCAAGGATGTCTGTGGCTGTAAATATGGCACCCTTTCCATTGGTGCTGTCAATTAACAGTAATTCCGTGTCGTCGAAAATAAAGCAATTTTGAATTATTTCAGATGATCTAATTTTGACTCCGTCTGGAATGGCTTTAAACGATTCGCTTCCTATAACTTGTGTTGGAACGATGAGTCTGACTTCGAGATTTCGTCGAAGTACTGAAAGCAGCTCTTCTTTGCATTCGGCCAAAATACTCAACCCCCATGAATCAGCCATGATGTGGATCGACGATTTTGCACCATCTACCATCACTCTGAGCTGGTTTACAACATAATTGGGGTGTAGATGAAAATATCGTTTCTCTTCTGCACCGCGAGCCTTTTTACTTTCTTCGCTTATCTTTTTGAGCTTTGAAACCAACGTGTTCATGGCTTCTACTTTGTTTATCTGCTCGTGGACCAATTCGTCAAAGGCGTCTTCCGGCGCAATCGCAGTACACATCACCGGCTTGCTCTTTGAAAGGATCGCCAGTTTTTTTTGCTGCAGCTTCAACAACACAGCATATACTTTGGTTCTTGGCAGCTCTGCATAGTAAGCCACCTCACTTGCAGAGATACTTCCGTGAGTAATTAGCGTCACATAGGCGCGTGCTTCATACTTGGAGAGGCCAAACTCTTCCAAACTAACTGTAAGTTCGTGCTCCTTTCCCATAGCATAAGTTTTGAGATCCTTAGGTAAGATCGCTTGTCAATTTCATTGAACAAAACCTCAAAAAAACTGTCACTGTCGAGTGGTGTTACCACGGTGAAACCAAAACTTGTGACACCGTTCTAATAAACTAAAATCAAGTGTGTGATCAGACATGGTCGCAAGCTCAGTATATGTAAACCAGAGTATGCACATTCTCCCAAATCCGTACGCACTCTCAATAAAGCCAAGGTTGGCGTACTGCTCCTATCTTGTCGATGTTATCTCAGATAAGCTCAAGCAAAGGTACGAGAAGACAAAGGAGTCAAACGCCAATGTTTATTCTCAAAAAGACGTAACCAAATCCTTCCAATTCAAAAAACAAGTCGAGTTAGAATTTGACCTACTACGAGCATCAGAGATACTGCGGACAGTCAAAAAGAGGCTCAAATCTATAACTCGCCTGAGCAATATTGCCGAAAACGTCTCACCTCTTATCTCACTCATCCGCATAATCCACTCTAGTGTCTATTCTAGTATGCCTCACAGCCATGACTTAATTGAGTTATCTACTACCTTGGGCAGCATTGTGATGGATTCGGGGTGCCTTGCCGAAGCCAAGTTTGACTTTAAGCAAACAAACCTCGAATCCGCACAAATCCTTACTGAAGTAAATTTGATAGTTGAATCTAAAATTCGCAAGCAGTATCCTCAACTAAATTTCTAGAAAGGTGACATCCTGCATGAAATCATTCGAGGCGCACGGATTGGAAAGAGACCTTGATAAGGTACGACAGCTTTCAACGCTAGTAAAAAGGAAGCTACTTGAATCAAATCCAAAATACGAGCGCAGAATACAAAATCTCACAGAACAAGAACTCGAGGATCTTGATTATGTGCTTGGTTTGGCAGAGCAAATTTTACTCAAATACCAGCACAAAAAAGAGGCCCAAGTGATTCTAAAAGAGTTTGTAGACCTTGTCCGAAACTGGACGTGTTCTTTGCACGAAATAAATGACGAAATACAAGAAATGATTATCTCGGCACAATCATCGGTTTCAGAAATAAAGACTGCACAAAGCGATGTTTCATCAAGTTTTTCATTTGCAGAAACAAAAAGTCAAACCCAAGAAAGCTCAAAGGAAGGTACAATAAATTTAACAAAATCTGCTACACCTGTTTACCCACAGGGATACCAACAAAATTCTCAAGTCCAATACGAACAGGTAGTGTAAGATGAGCCTAGCACCTCAAGAATTAGAAAATAATGCGAGCAAATATGCCTCTGACGCAATACGACTTGATTCACAAGGAGCCCGAGGCATGGCAATTGCAAATTACCAAAAAGCAATCGACTCACTCGTAAAATTAATCCAATTATACCCTGATAACAAGCTAAACAAGATCTACACAGAAAGATGCCGAGCATACGAAAACAGAATCAAGGCATTGCAAATGTCCCATGGTGTAGATTTGGAGCCTGCAGTAGATCCAAACGCTACACCGGCCGAGCAAAAGGCCCAGCTTGAAAAGAAAAAGGACGAAGATGATTTTGATGAACTCATAATGAAGGAAAAGCCTGACGTAAGCTGGAATGAAGTGATAGGACTCGACGACGCAAAGAACGCTTTGCGTGAATCAATCGTGTTTCCAACAGAGAGGCCTGACCTGTTCCCTCTTGGATGGCCACGTGGAATATTATTATACGGTCCACCTGGTTGTGGAAAAACGATTCTTGCTGCGGCTACTGCAAACGAAATCGATGGTTACTTTATTGTAGTTGATGCACCGTCAATGATGAGTAAGTGGCTTGGTGAGGCGGAAAAAAACGTCTCTAAGATCTTCAAGATGGCACGTGGATATGCAGAAAAAGAAGACAAACCTGTAATACTATTCATAGACGAAATCGACTCGCTTTTAGGAAATAGGAATTCCGAAGTGGGCGGTGAGGTAAGGACAAAAAACCAGTTCCTGACCGAAATGGATGGTATCAACGGAAAGGGCAAGGCGATCAAACTGTATGTGATTGGCGCTACGAACAAGCCATGGAGTCTTGACATGCCATTTCTGAGAAGATTCCAAAAAAGAGTATACGTCCCACTCCCAACACTTGAGGCAAGAGAAAAACTCTTTGAGCTTTATACAGGACCGCTAAGAAAAGACGAGAAGATCAAACCTTCTGAACTTGCAAAAATCTTTGATGGTTACAGCGCAAGCGACATCAAGGATGTTTGTCAAGGCGCCCAACTAAAGGTCGTAAATGAACTATTCAGTAGCCCTGATTACCATGAGCCGGTCGCAGGGGAGACGCCACCACAACCGCGCGTTCTGAATATGACGGACTTTAGGGAGATAATGGCAAGAAGAAAACCAAGTGTCACAATGGATATGATTCGCGCTTATTACAAGTGGAGCGAACAGTTCAAGGCTCTCTAAGCCGAATTAGCGATCAGAACCACAAAAACTTAAATCACCAACCAAATCCACTTTTCGAGGGTCACAATTTCGATAAAAAAAGCCCAATATGCAAACAAATACGGAAAGCTGATTTTAGCTGACGGCACAGTCCTAGACGGAAAGGGCTTTGGTTACCCAAAGACCGTCTTTGGCGAGCTTGTCTTCAATACTGGTATGGTCGGCTACACTGAAACGTTGACTGATCCGTCCTATGCAGGGCAGATTCTCACGCTTACTTATCCACTGATAGGCAACTATGGCGTTCCGGATCCACAGGTAAAAGACGACTCTGGAATACCAAAATACTTTGAATCAGACAAAATCCAGATCCGTGGACTGGTTGTGCACCAGCTCTCAGAAATAGCAAGCCATTGGAACATTGCTATGACTTTGGATGAGTGGATGTACAAGGAAGGCATTCCTGGCATCTCGGAAATAGACACAAGGAGTCTGACAAAAAAACTTAGAACCAGCGGCGTCATGATGGCAGCACTCGCAGTCTCCGATTCAGAAATCGATGTGGAGACAATTAAAAAGCAGCTAGCCGAGGCAAAACCATACATTGCAGACGAATTCATGGATCAAGTCTCAACAAAATCGGCCCAGACATATGGCTCAGAAAAAGACTGTGTTGTAGTAATTGACACCGGCGCTAAAAATGCAATTCTTCGAAACATACGAGACTTGGGATACAAAGTAGTCAAACTTCCTTGGAATGCATCAATTGATGAGGTTCTCTCATACAAACCGCGTGGGGTAGTACTAAGCAATGGCCCAGGTGATCCAGAAAAATGCCCGCAGACAATTCAGACTGCAAAACAGTTAATCGACAAAAACATCCCAACACTTGGAATATGTCTTGGTGCACAAATAATCGGCCTTGCAGGCGGTGCTACAACTTACAAACTCAAATATGGCCACAGGGGCCAAAACAAATCTTGCAGAAATTTGGAAAACAACCAAGTATACGTAACAAGTCAAAACCATGGTTACTGCATAGATCCAAATTCACTTAAGAGCACCGATTTTGATTTATGGTTTACAAACACAGACGACAACACAGTGGAAGGCATCAAACACAAAAACAAAAAGATCATTGCAGTCCAGTTCCATCCAGAAGCTTCGCCGGGGCCATATGATTGCAAATATGTCTTCGAGGAGCTAGACCGTTTGATAAAGGGGGGAGATTCTAATTCGAAATGAGAGTTTGAAAAAAATTCTCTTGCTTGGTAGCGGGGCACTGAAAATCGGAGAAGCAGGCGAAAGTCGCAAAACGACCGCCAGTTCGACTACTCCGGAAGTCAATGCCTCAAAGCAATAAGAGAAGACGGACTCAAGAGCGTTCTGATCAATCCAAACATAGCAACCATCCAGACAGACACACGATTTGCAGACAAGGTGTATTTGCTACCGGTTACTCCAGAGTATGTCAGCTCAATTATCGAATCTGAGAGGCCAGACGGAATAATGCTTGGCTATGGAGGCCAGACGGCGCTAAACTGTGGAGTCAAACTTGCAGAGATGAGCATACTCGAAAAGTATGGTGTCAAAGTCCTCGGTACGCAAATTTCAGGAATCCAGAGAACAGAAGACAGACAGCTTTTCAAGGACTCAATGACAGAATGCGGTGTGCCGATCCTCAAAAGCAAGACGGTGACATCGTTTGATGAAGCAAAAAAAGTAGCAGAAGAGCTCGGTTACCCAGTAATAATTCGTGTCGCATACACGCTTGGAGGAAAAGGAGGGGGCGTGGCATACAATGAAATCGAGCTACACGAAATCGTCGAACGGGGTCTAAACGCAAGCCTCGTTCACCAAGTCCTAATTGAGGAATACATAGGACACTGGAAACAAATCGAATACGAAGTGATGCAGGACTACGAGGGAAACAACGTCATAGTATGCAACATGGAAAACGTTCTTTCGATGCGGGTCCACACAGGCGATAACATCGTAGTTGCACCATCCCAGACAATAGACAACCGCGAGTACCACATGCTTCGCTCCGCAGCACTCAGAGCAACAAAACACGTCGGAATCGTGGGTGAATGCAACATCCAGTTTGCATTGGAGCCAAACTCCGACCGGTATGTGGCAATCGAAATAAATCCGCGGCTATCGAGATCTTCAGCCCTCGCAAGTAAAGCAACAGGATACCCACTTGCATACATGTCTGCAAAGATAGGCTTGGGCCACACCTTGCCAGAGCTTGTAAACTCTATTACAAAAACTACCACTGCTTGCTTTGAGCCATCGTTGGATTACATAGTGTGCAAACATCCGCGTTGGGACTTTGGCAAGTTTGAGCTTGCAAACCGAAAGCTTGGACCAACAATGAAGTCAGTAGGTGAAGTAATGGCAATAGGCCGAACCTTTGAGGAATCCCTACAAAAAGCAATTCGTATGCTAGACATTGGCAACGATGGCCTTGTCCTGAATCGCTACAACGGAACCACGTACGATGTGGAAGACATAGAGAACCACCTTCTTAATCCAAATGATCATATTCTGTACCATGTGGCAGCAGCACTTAAAAAAGGAATTTCAGTAGAAAAGATTTACAAGCTATCTGCAATAGACCCATGGTTCATTGAAAAAATAAAAAACATTGTAGATACTGAAGCCGAATTAAAGGAAAAACAACTTGACTCACAACTGATGAGAAAAGCAAAACATCTTGGATTCTCAGATAAGCAGATAGCTAGGGCAAAACAAAAAGACGAGCTTGAAATCCGCAAAATGCGGAAAGATATGGGCATAGTTCCAGTAATCAAACAAATAGACACACTTGCAGCTGAGTGGCCTGCAAAGACTAACTACCTGTACCTCACTTATGGTGGCATAGAAAGCGACATCAAGGTAAGTATCGAACAACAAGGAGTTATTGTACTTGGTGCAGGGCCATACAGGATTGGAAGCAGCGTAGAGTTCGACTGGGGAACCGTAAACATGGTATGGGGACTACAAGAAAATGGAGAGAACAATGTCATAGTTGTCAACTGCAATCCGGAAACAGTTTCAACTGATTACGATATCTGTAGCAGGCTGTACTTTGAGGAGCTTACACTTGAAAGGCTTCTAGATATAACCGACATCGAAAATCCAAAAGGACTTGTGACTTCTGTGGGTGGTCAGACTGCAAACAACCTCACTCCAAAGCTTGCAAAAGTAGGCATCAAACTGATTGGCACCTCAGCTGAGGATGTAGACAGGGCAGAAGACCGCTCAAAATTCAGTAGCGTTCTTGACAATCTCCACATAATGCAGCCTCCATGGCAGGCATTTTCAAACTTTGTCGATGCAAAGGCGTTCGCGGCACAGGTGGGATACCCAGTGCTTGTGAGACCCTCCTACGTGCTCAGCGGTGCAGCAATGAAGGTGGTCTGGTCACAAGAAGAGCTCACAAAATACGTAGATGAAGCAACACTTCTTTCACCTGATCATCCAGTAGTAATAACAAAATTCATGCTAAACTCACTTGAGGTGGACGTCGACGGTGTATGTGATGGCAAAAATGTCGTAATTGGTGCAATAGTCGAACACATCGACGCTGCAGGAGTGCACTCTGGAGATGCAATGATGGTGATTCCTCCATGGCGCCTCTCAAACAGACATGTAGAGACGATTACAGACTATGCAAACAAGATAGCCAAGGCCTTTAACATCAAAGGTCCATTCAATCTGCAGTTTCTGATCCACAACGATCATGTCTACGTAATAGAGTTAAACATACGCGCTTCACGTTCCATGCCTTTTGTCTCAAAACTAGTGAAAACAAACCTTATTAGCTTAGCCGCACGCGCAGTACTAGGACAAGAGCTGCCAAAAGTACCTCAAGACAAATGGAAAAAGACACATACGTACGGCATAAAAGTACCGCAGTTTTCGTTTATGCAGCTTGACGGTGCAGACATTGTACTCGGAGTCGAGATGCAGTCTACAGGAGAGGCAGCTTGCTTTGGTGACAGCTTCTATGATGCACTCTCAAAGGGACTTATCTCAGTTGGATACAATCTACCAAAACAGGGAACGGCACTTGTGACAATTGGTGGTGCAGAAAATAAAGAAAAGCTCAGACAAACAATGGCAATGCTCAAAAATCTAGGATTTAAAATATTGGCAACAGAACACACCGCAGAATTCCTCTCAAAAAAACACATCGCAGACGTACAAATAGTCCACAAAATATCAGAACCGCAGCGAAAACCGAACATTGCAGACCTACTTTACGAGAGAAAAATCAACTTCATCATAAACATCCCATCCACAGCTACGCTTGAAAAATACGTTGGAATGCTATATGATGAATATCAAATCCGAAGAAAGGCAATCGAGCTTGGAATCCCTGTTCTTACAACCACTGAGCTTGCCGAATCCTTCATCAAGACTCTCGAGTGGCTACACCACAATGAAACTACGAAAAAACCACTTGAACCATACGACCCGATCTAGATCACGTTTGACAAAAGTGACTCATCACCTATAATGGTTCCATCCAATGTCACAATTCTTGCAGATACATTACCCTTTATCTTTTCGATGATTGGGGAAATCGATCTTTTGTAGATCTTTTTCTTTGTGGCATAAAAATACCGATTAAACGACGGAACTATTGTAATCTCAAGGCCGCCAGACGCTGTTGAAAACAAGTTTTCCTTTTTCGTCTTAATTGATACCCATACTCTCTGACCGTTAAGTATTGAGCCCTCATCAAAGAATACGGGGTGTAAGTGGCCCATCACTATTCTGTCTACATGAGAAAAATTTTCAGTAGGCATAGTGTGACCATGTGTCAACAAAGAATTTTCCAAGACTATGCCAATAGAGCTTACCAACGTGATGTTGTCCGGGACAAGACGAAATATATTTGCGTCATGGTTGCCAGGGATCAAAATAACATTTGTTTTTTGTGAGATGTTGTGGAGAAATTCTGGCACTTGATTCCATTCGTTTTTTGATATCCTGTTTATACTCGATTTTATGTCACCAAGCAGTATGATGTCGTCTGGATTCTGCGATTCGATGAGGGAGGATATTTTCTGTATAGTTTCATTTAATGTAGTGTGTTTGCCAACGAAGATCTTGTTTTCTACTAGACTGTCTTCAAAACCTATGTGAAGATCCGTTACGACGAGATGACGTTTTTCACCTTCAAGCAGGAGTGCAGGTTCCTTTGGAATTATTTTTGTAACAAACATCAAAGTTATACAATACATTTTGAATTAAATTCTTGTGTCAAAAGAAAAATCATCAGTCATTCTATCTGAGAAAAGAGTCAAGCTTCATATCTTTGAGCCGAGTCAGAGACAGATTTGGACAGTAGTTGGCATGGGAAAGGAATATTGGCTTGCACCAGAGTTTGATTATTGTTCATGTGAAGGATATTACTTTGGCCGACTGAAAGGCAAAAAATCGTGCTATCACCTTGATTCACTCAAAATTGCCCAAAATCAACACGATGCAGAAATAATCAGATTCACAGATGACGAATACTATGATTTTCTATTTGGGCTGATCTCGGAACTCTAACTTACTCGTTTCTTATAGAATCTTTGCTGTGGCCTCTGTTTACTAACATCTGGATTATGGCATCCACAGAATAATCTATCCCATGTTCGCTCTCAAAATGATCTCTCAGTTTTTTAATGAGCGAGAGGCTCTTCTTTCCTTCGAGCACAAAGCCACATTCAAACCCATAATCACTGCATACCAGCTTGATTGTCATCAAGCTGAAACTTTTTGGCATTGTTTATAACTTTTAGTTTTAACAAATTAAATCACCCGCATAATTCTCAAGGCTGAAAATCACAAATCGTAAGCTAGAAGGCCAAACCTTTCAGGATCTGGAGATGTCAGAGCGGAATTGTAAATAGATCGTCTTTTGAAACACCACGCCACAAACCAATCATTCCTTGTGATTCAACAGGATCAATCTTGGTTATCTTTTGGATCTTGATGTGATCTGGATTTGGAGGCATCCAAAGCATTGCCATGTAATCGCCTACTTGGCCTACTTGGTTTGGAACTGCAAAGACTATCTTATCTTTTGAAAATCCTTTCCCAACTAGGACGTCAATTGATTTTTGCATCAAGTCCATTCTACCGTGGACAAAAAGATAGACTGTCTTTTGCGTGTCTATTTCTGACATGTAATTTAGACAGATTCTTGCTAAATCAATGTTTCTTGATCTGCAAAAACGGTTAAATTGGTACCAAAGGCACGCCAAACTGTGAAGATTGTCACAGTCGGTAGCAGAATTTTTGTCACAAGCTTCCAACTAGCTGGAGTTCAAGGCGTGGTAGTTGATAATCCTCAAAACGCATTCTCTGAGATAAAAAAACTTGCAGACGACCCCGATGTAGGCCTTGTCTTAGTTAGCGAGGATATCTCGACTCCTATCAACACTGATTTGACAAAACTTCGCGCAACCAAATCGAAGCCATTGATATTTTCCCTTCCTGCCGCTGGCAGTGAGAAAAAGGAAGTTGACTATAGAAAGATGCTCAAGACTATTTTGGGTGTCTAAAGTCGGTCGTACTTTTTAGAGTCGTCACCAAATGATAACTTACTAAGCTTAGGCCCTGTTGTGCTGATGTAGGTAGTAATGTATGCAATTCCGCCGCAAATGATACCGCAACCAAAGAGTACTACAAGGGCCATGATTGGAATTTTGACAAACTCCGTTATGTTGTGTGATAGTGACTGTGAGCCATAATCTACACTTATGAAGACTGTGTCTGCAAACCCTGCAACTGTTAAGAGTATGGCCGCAGCTCCACCCACATTCATTCCAACCAGCTGACACCAGACAAGATACTTTTTGTTTCCACGAATCGGTTTATTGAGATTCGATTCTAGGTGGTTGTAAAATATCGCACATATCGCAATTGCAACTACAAGTGTTATGTACATGAAATATCCAAAGAAGAACCATTTTGCAGCGCCATCCAAAGACAGCGACAAAAACTCGATGATGCCAACGTCAGAAAAAGCAGCTTGTATGATGACTAGAGCCACTGTCAGGCCTGTTAACACAGATCCTTGAATTATAGCAGACAAGACAAATCTGTTACCCCACCCACTTGGGCGTTTCTTGTCGGAAACTTCAAGGAATCTTTTGCGTTCTGATTCTTTTTTTTCGATTTCAGCATAATCGTAGAATTTCTTCAATAAGCGAGACTCTTCTTCGTCGTCGAAATTATCGTGATTGGGAGTATCCCATCGTGACATGCAGTTCCTAAAACGATTTTTATAATAATCGATTTTGTGTTCGATTCGAACGGAATGTTTGGAAATTTCTAACAAACTTCTTGATTTTATGAATCTACTTATACCCATGATCTGGTACTGTTTGTGATTGAAGACAGCATTTGTCAAAGGTCCGGCATCTGTAGAGGTACAAGAAACAACTACGCCCGTACTCGGCTCAGGCGACATCCTAGTTAGAATGCAATCATGTGGTATCTGCGGCTCTGATGTGGAAAAGGTGTTCGGAAAATACGGACAACCTTCAATGAGATTAGGACATGAGCCTGCTGGAGTTATCGTCAAAGTCGGCCCAGCTGTTAGAGGATTCAAAGCAGGTGATCGTGTATTTACACACCACCACGTTCCATGTTATTCATGTCATTACTGCAAGCACGGAAATGAAACAATGTGTCCGAAGTATCATGAGACAAATCTGTTGCCGTGTGGACTTTCAGAAGAATATGTGGTGCCGCAATGGAATGTGGAGCACGGCGGCGTCCTCAAAATTCCAGATGATCTTTCCTTTGATGAAGCCGCAATGATAGAGCCACTAGCTTGTTGTGTGAGGGCATGGTCAAAATTTTCCTATCAAAAAAGGGACACCGCAGCAATCCTTGGTGCAGGTCCTACGGGAATGATGCATGCAATGCTTGCCAAAGCAAACGAGTTTTCCAAGGTCTTTTGCATTGATGTGAACGACTTTAGACTTGACTTTGCCAAAAAATTTGACGCGATGCCGCTAAAATCAGAACCACATTTAACACAAAAAGTCCTTGCAGACACACAAGATCGTGGAGTTGATGTCTCAATAATAGCTACTGGTAACCTCAAAGCAGTTGCCGACGCAATTTCCATAACAAGAAAGGGCGGTATCATCATGTTGTTTGGAGTTCCATCAAAAGGTGCAACAATGGACATTGACATGAGTGTAATCTACGCAAAGGAGCTCACACTGGTACCAAGTTACGCGGCGTCTGATCAAGATACGAAGCGATCACTTGAGCTTATCTCTACTGGCAAAGTAGACGTGAAAAGGTTGATCACACACAGATATGCACTTGGGGATTCACAAAAAGCCTTCGAGCATGCTCACACAGGCCAAAATGCGATGAAGATCATCATACATGGCTAGAAAGGATTAAGAAGGGTCTCGAAAACCCAAAATTCAACATGGACTGGGGATTAAAAAACAGAATCTCAAGCATACTCAAGCCAAATAATGGTAGAGGTGTAATGCTTGCAGTAGATCACGGTTACTTTTTGGGCCCTACAGAGAAGCTGGAAAATCCAAAAAAGACCATTGCACCACTACTAAAATACTGTGACTCTTTGATGGTCACAAGAGGTGTGGTGAGGACATCAGTAGATCCAAACTTTCCAGTCCCAATAGTGTTGAGGGTTTCTGGTGGTTCCAGCATCATAGGCGAGGACCTGTCAAACGAAAAAATTACAACAAGCGTCAAGGACGCCATTAGAATAAACGCGACAGCACTTGCCATGTCGATTTTCGTTGGAGCAAAGTACGAGCACAACTCACTTGTGAGCCTAGGAAATCTAGTGAACGAGGCAGAAGAATACAGCCTTCCAGTACTGGCTGTGACTGCAGTAGGCAAGGAACTTGAAAAACGCGACGCAAGATACCTTTCACTCTCGTGCAGGATTGCAGCAGAATTTGGGGCACACATGGTGAAGACCTACTATTGTGAGCACTTTGAAAAAGTAGTGAACAGCTGCCCCGTACCAGTAATCGTAGCGGGTGGACCAAAGATTCCAGAGCGCGACGCACTCGCACTTACATACAACTCCATCAAAGCAGGTGCTGCCGGCGTCGACATGGGTCGAAACATATGGCAATCACAATTCCCGATTCCAATGATTAGGGCAGTAAGGGCAATAATTCACTCAAACTATACTTTGGACCAAGCATACAATCTCTTCAAGCAACTCTGCAAGGACTACCAACCAAGAAACAACAACCAAAAACCAGCAGGCAACAATCAACAGCAAAAACCTCAGCAGAGATCACAACCAACACCGCAACAAAAACAGCAGAGGTCGCCGCAAAAACAGTCAAAATCACAAGTACAAAAGCAGCAACAAAAAAAGCAAGAGGTACAAAAGCAACCACAACCCGCCGCACCGCAAGCAAAAACCCAATAATTTAGTCGATCTTCGATAAGTGTATGTGAGCTATCTTCCAGCTCGGTTTTTTGACTAAGACAAAAGTAGCTCTTCCGTTTATTGTGATGTGTTCGCCTGTGAATGCCTTGTTGTCAACAAGCATTCCTTTTTGCGTAATTTCAAAAGCGACAACTGCAACATCACCAAAGATGCTAATCTTCGGATTTTTTATCTGGTAGTCGTAATCTGAAATACTGACAAATCTAAGTTCCTCTAATGTGACAGTCGTTTTGAAGTCTTTTAGGTCGTATGGTGGTACATCACTGAAACTTGAGAAACTTGGCTCATCGAGTTGTATGGTTCTAAGGAGGGACAAATCCTTTGTCTTGCCGACTTCAAAAAAGGTCTCAATTACCTTGATTATCTGCTCTCTTTCTGACAACGCTTGCTATGGGGTGGTTATGGTTTAAGTCTTATTGCACGTGTACTTTGATGGGGAATCTTTATATCGACAACTTTGGATCACTGATATTGAATATGTCAAACGGTTCGACTACGTCACTTTTAGGACTGCTGCTAGTCGAGCTGGTGCTGTAAAATTATAATACAGCGCGCTTTTTTGGTGATTAATTTATGGAAAGAATTTCGGGTGCTAGGGCTTTAATCAAGGCATTAGAAAAACAAGGGGTCAAGGAGATCTTTGGTCTACCAGGTGGTGCGAACCTTCCAATGTATGACGAGTTATACAAAAGTAATATTCGCCACATCTTGGTAAGACACGAACAATCTGCCGCACATATGGCAGATGGTTTTGGAAGGGTAAGTAGGAAGGCAGGCGTCTGCTTTGCAACCTCGGGACCAGGCGCCACAAACATTGTAACAGGTCTTGCAACAGCGCAGGCTGACTCTGCACCGATGGTGGCAATAACCGGACAGGTACCCACTGCTATGATAGGTCGCGACGCATTTCAGGAAAGCGACATCATAGGAATTGCAAATCCCATTGTAAAATATTCATTTCAACCAACTAAATCTGTGGAGATACCTGAGGTGGTCAAAAAGGCGTTCTATATCGCAGAGACTGGAAGACCAGGCGCAGTGCTAATTGATATTCCAAAGGATGTACAGCAAAACGAAGCAGACATGGTATTTCCTGACGAAGTAAAGATTCGAGGGTATCATCCATGGACCGACCCAGACATGGCCGCAATAGAAAGAGCAATCAAATTATTACTATCGTCAAGCAAGCCAATAATTTTGGCAGGAGGAGGAGTAATCATCTCTGCAGCATTTGCCGAATTACAATCTCTTGCAGAGTTGCTTATGATCCCCGTAGTTACCACATTCAAAGGAAAAGGGGCGTTTCCAGAAAATCATCCGTTGTCTTTGGGCCCAATAGGTATGCATGGACACGCAGAAGCAAACAAGATAATGACTGAAGCAGACTGCGTGTTGGCAATTGGAACTAGGTTCTCGGACCGCTCAGTAGGCAGATTCGACGAATTTGAGAAAAACCTCAAAATAATTCACTTGGACGTAGACCCAGCCGAGATAGGAAAAAACCAAACAACGAGCGTGGCGATAGTAGGGGACGTCAAAGCGTCGCTAAGAATATTTTTGAAATTATTGATGCAACAAGCACTGAAAAAATCGGAACACAACGTTTGGCTGCAACATGTAAAGGAAGTAAAGGAGTATTGGCGCCAAAACCTCAAGTTACACCCAGGCGAGCTCTCTGCAGCAAGAATCTTGCGTAAGCTACGAGAAGTGTTACCACATCAATCAATTGTAACAACCGAAGTAGGACAGCACCAGATGTGGGCATCGTTATTCTTTGATGTGATTCATCCTGGCACATTCTTTAGCTCTACGGGTCTTGGAACAATGGGCTGGGGATTCCCAGCAGCAATTGGCGCAAAGGCAGCACGGCCAGATGTGCCTGTAGTGGACATTGCAGGAGACGGAAGCTTTAACATGACCGAGAACTCGCTTGCCACATCAGTGTTGGACAACCTGCCAGTAATCGTATTTTTGGTAAACAACTACTCGCTTGGCATGGTAGCACAGTGGCAGAGAACATTCTATGACAGAAGGATGATCGGAGTTGATCAAAAGCAATGCCCAGACTATGTCAAGCTTGCAGAATCATATGGAGCACAAGGTATACGCGTAGGTAACCTAGAGGAATTAGGTAATGCAATAAAGGCTGGACTCAAAAGTGATGTTGCCACTGTAATAGATATTCCAATTGACCCAGAAGAAGACGTACTCCCATTTGTCGCACCTGGAACATCACTAAAAGACATGATATTACCGTCGTGATCAACATGGTGTGGGCTATCTTGTCATTACTTGTGGAAAACAAACCTGGAATCCTCTTTAAGGTGACACACCTTTTCAGATCCAGAAACTTTAACATAGATTCCATTTCTGTAGGCATCACACAAAACCCCGAGTTTTCCAAGATGACTATAACAACAATAGGTGATGAGCGCCAAATAGATCAAATTGTAAAGCAACTTGACAAAATGATTGACACAATAGAGGTAAAACGACTCGACGATAAAAAAGCCGTATATCGAGAATTGGTATTATTTAGAGTCAAAATCTCAAAAGCATCAGATAGTATGGAAATAAACAACATCGCAAACTCGTTCGGAGCAAAAATTCACGACGCACGCAAGGACTCGATCATGTTGGAGTTGACTGCAACACCAGATCAAATTCATAACATGCAAGAATTACTAAAGCCGTACGAGATAATAGATGTGGCAAGAACAGGTGTTGCTGCTTTGCAGAGGGGTGGAGATTGAGAGTCAGAATATTTGACACCACGTTAAGAGATGGCGAACAGACTCCAGGCGTCGCCTTATCTCCTGAAAAAAAACTCGTAATAGCAAAGAGACTCGACGAGCTAGGAGTCGACGCAATAGAGGCAGGATTTCCAGTGATCTCAGAAGGCGAGCAACAAGCAATCAAGCTCATCACGAAGGCAAACCTATCTGCCGAAATATGCGGCCTCGCAAGAACTAGCAAAAAAGACATTGACGCGGCAATCGACTGTGGCCTAAACTACATCCACACCTTCATCGCAACATCTGACATCCACTTACAGTATAAGCTAAAAATGACAAGGGAGCAAGCCCTTGCAAAAGCAATCGAGGCAGTAGAATACGGAAAGGCGCACGGGCTTCAAGTAGAGTTTTCTGCAGAAGATGCCACAAGGACGGACAGAGAGTTTCTCAAACACGTATTCTCTGAGGTGGCAAAAGCAAAAGCAGACAGAATCGACATTCCAGACACAGTAGGATATGCAACACCACATTACATTGCAGAGATAACAAAAGATGCAATAGCTGCAACTAATTTGCCAATCAGTGTGCACTGCCACAACGACTTTGGATTAGCAGTAGCAAACGCAATATCTGGAATTCAGGCAGGTGCGCAGTGTGCACACGTAACAATAAACGGAATAGGCGAGCGTGCAGGAAACGCCTCACTTGAAGAATTTGTTATGGCACTACAATGTTTACAGTTTGGTCAAAAATGGGAAACCGGAATAAAGACGAAGCTACTCTATGAGACATCACGCTTTGTATCAAATCTAGTTGGAATCGCAGTGCAGCCAAACAAGGCAATAGTTGGCGAAAACGCATTCGGACACGAGTCAGGAATCCACACACATGGAATTCTCAACAATCCACTAACTTACGAACCAATTAGTCCAGAGCTTGTAGGGCGTACTAGGTGGTTGCAGGTGGGAAAACACGCAGGCATCCATGGAGTCTCTGCAATGCTTGAGGAATACGGAGTAAAGCCAAGCGATGAGCAACTAAAACAGATACTTGAAAAAGTAAAGGGAATAGGCGACCAAGGAAAACAGGTCACAGATGTGGAGTTGTTATCTATTGCAAACGAGATTTTAGGCGAACACGCAATCAAAAGAATCGTCCAGCTCAGTGGATTTTCAGTCTCAACTGGTATTGGTACTATGCCATATGCGTTTGTCAAACTAAACATAGATGGTATCGATTACATTGGAACAGATTATGGTGTAGGTCCCGTAGATGCCGCATTAAATGCAATCCAAAAGATAACAGGCGAGATAGCAAAGGTGCGTGTCAAAGAGTACAAACTAGATTCTATCTCTGGTGGCTCAGACGCATTATGTGAAGTGACAATCAAAGTGGAAGACGCATACGGAAACATCTCGTCTGCCAAATCAATCGGAGAAGACATTGTTACTACCAGCGTACAGGCAGTAATCGAAGGCATAAACAGAATTATGCTAAAAAAGACGTTGAAGCAAAAAAAGATTGGAAACTAGGTTTCCGATAAACCATGTACAAGATCTCATTAATTACTGGCGATGGTATTGGACCTGAACTATCGGAATCAGTAATATCTGTACTTGATGTCATTCATGACCGACTTGGAGTCAAGTTTGACATTGAAAAAGTGCTTGCTGGAGACATAGCGCTAAATAAATTCGGTAAAGCACTACCTGACCAAACACTGGATGCGATCAAAAGATCCGATGCATGCATGAAGGCCCCAGTCGGTGAATCTGCTGCGGACGTAATTATAGTGTTGAGAAGGATGCTTGACTTGTATGCCAATATAAGACCTGCCAAATCATATCCTGGGATGAATGCCCTAAAGGAGGGAATCGACATGGTAATAGTACGCGAAAACACAGAAGATCTTTACACGGGACAGGAATTTGATGTTCAAGGAGCAGCAGTAGCATTCAGAATAATTTCAGAAAAAGCGTCAGAAAAAATCGCAAGGTATGCGTTTGAGATTGCAAGGCAAAGAAATAACAAAAAACGTGTTACATGCGTCCACAAATCAAACGTGATGAGAAAGACAGATGGTTTGTTTTCGAGAATGTGCACCAAAGTGGCCAAATCCTATCCAGACATATCATTTGAACAAATGTATGTAGATGCATGCGCAATGAATCTGATTAGGCGACCTGAAAGCTTTGATGTCATAGTTACTACAAATCTATTTGGCGACATACTTTCTGATGAATCATCTGAGGTAGCTGGTGGACTTGGAATGGCACCAGCAGCAAACATCGGTGATAATTTTGCATTATTTGAACCGGTACATGGTGCCGCATTTGATATTGCAGGAAAAGGAATTGCAAATCCCTCTTCATTTATCCTGTCTGCAAAGATGATGCTAGAGTGGCTTGGCAAAAAACACAACGATGCAAAATGCTTCAATGTTGCAAAAAAACTCGAAGCCGCGGTGTATGGAGTAGTCAAAAAAGGAATCAAGACACAAGACATAGGTGGGACAAAAACTACATCCGAATTTACAAAAGAAATAGTTTCGCTTCTCTGATCTAGACATCTGAGGAAGGTGGATGCCTAGACCAAAAAAACAACATTAGTCCAAGTGGTATCATACACACAACTGCCGCTATCACAAAAACTACATAGTATCCTTGGTGCAATCCTGGGATCAGTGGGCCTGGAAATACTGCATAAAACCATACAAAGGCAACAAAGCCCAAAACTATCTTGTTTTTTTTGATGATTGCCTTTAAACCAAGCCTTTTCTTGTTGATGTAACAACGCTTGCAACGCGTCCTATCGTCTGTCATGCACGAAGTGCACACTTGTTTCTGACAGAAATAGCACTTTCTGTCGCCGAATTTGGAGTTGCAAAAAGCACAGATGCTCAATTATGTACTTTTCACATTTTTTAGATTTATCTTTAGTGTTTTGATTATGTGTTTGTCTCTTTACTGGATATTCGGTCTGTTAGCTTCCAACCATATTTTATGACGTACGGTGAAATGAACGTAGTTATGATGGTCATTACTCCTACCATTGGCAAAACAAATGAGCTTGTTACACCTACATCGGATCCTCCTTTTGCCGCAACTAAGGCCAGCTCGCCACCAGAAGACGAAAGTCCAACACCAGTTCTAAGGGCAGTCACTTTGCCAAATTTTTGAGCTCTTGTCGCTGCCCACACGGTAACAAACTTGGAAACAAACGACACAATTACCAAAATTATTGCAGGTATTAGAAACAACGGGATCTGTCTTATGTCCATGAGTGCTCCTACTGAAATGAAAAACAAAGCTGCAAACATATCTCTTATCGGTGTAGCTATGACCTTTGTTGCAATTCTCATTTTTGAGCCAGCAACGAGGACGCCCGCAAAAAATGCACCAGTTGCGACGGAAATGTCAAGCTTGAACGCAATAAATGCAAGACCAAATGCGACTCCGAGCGTTGCTATGATTAACAATTCATTGTGATTTGTTTTCCCAACTATGTCTACACATTTTGGAATGATCTTGGAGCCAATCACAATTGCTCCCACTATGAATGTAATTACCATTCCTATTGAGATCGCAACGTCATTTAGAGAAAGCCCTCCAGTTGCTGCCACCGATTGTAGAACTGCAAGCAGCGACACGATGATAATGTCTTCAATTACCGCAATACCGATGATTAAATACGTGGCTTCGTCCTTTACCAGTCCTAATTCCTCAAGAACCCTCATTATGATGACAGTGCTTGTTACAGAAATCGCTAATGCGATGAATAAACTATCAAAAAACGAAAAACCTAAGGCTTGTGTTACGGCATAACCTGCCATAAATGTGCCTGAGGCTTCAGCAATTGCTATCACAGATGCTTTCTTGCCAATGTTTCTGAGTTTTTCGATAGGGAATTCCATTCCAATTACAAATAATAACAAAATTATTCCAATTTCGGCAAAGACGTGCAAGATATCTACGTGCGCAATGAGGCTAAATGGTGGCGTATATGGGCCTATGATAATTCCTGCAATGATGTAGGCCATGATCATTGGTTGTTTTAGCTTGTATGATATCAAAGCCATTATCGACGCAATGATCATAATGACAGCAAAATCTTGGATGATGAGCTCTGATTCTGATGGGGTGGAATAGATCTTGCTCAAGATTGGCTTTGTGATTTGTTCTGCTATCTGCGTCTCCACTAAAATCAATGCGAGTTCATCGTAGATAAATCATACCAAATTAGAATTTCCAATAATAGAACTTGAAATTTATGGACTGAGCCTTTCAGGATCACGAGGATACAAAACAACTTCACGGACGTTGTCTATTCCGATTATGACAGTCAAGAGTCTTTCAAGACCCATACCCCAACCTGAGTGTGGCGGCATTCCCCAATCAAACGACCTTATATGATCCTCAAAGTTAGCAGGATCAAGTCCTTGTTCAGCGAGCCGCGACTTTAGCTTTGCTGGGTCGTGCAACCTTCTTCCACCTGATGAGAGCTCCAGATACCCATACTGCAGGTCAAACGACTTGGAGATTTTAGGTTCATCGTCCTTTTCATGTATGTAAAATGGCTTGAGGCTCATCGGCCAATCAATCAAAAAGAAAAAACCAGGGTGATTCTGTCCTAATATTTTCAAATGAGAATCTAGTAGGTCATCACCCACTGCAAGCTTTACTCCAGCCTTTGAAATCTCTTCCAGTGCTTGCACGTATGTCATTCTATAAAATGGCTTCTTTGGGATCTCTAATTTTCTTTCAAGTACTACAAGCTCATTTGCGCAGTTTCGAGCAACATCGCTAAACACAGAAATAACTAATTCCTCCAAAATGTCCATGACATCTGTATAATCCATAAACGCAGCTTCAATATCCACACTCGTAAACTCTGTGAGATGGCGACCCGTGTGGGATTTTTCGGCACGGTAAAAGGAAGCAATCTCAAAAACTCGCTCAAGGCCAATTGTGAGCTGTTCTTTGTAGAGTTGCGGAGATTGTGCTAAATATGCCTTTTTTCCAAAGTAGTCAAGAGAAAATAGATTAGCACCGCCCTCACTTGCACTGCCTATTATCTTTGGTGTGGTTATCTCGATGAATCTTTTTTGCGTTAACGTCTTTCTTAAAGATGCCAAAACATGATGCCTGATCTTAAAGATTGCTGCGACTCGCTGATTTCTCAAATCGAGCGCTCTTGCGTTGAGTCTGTTGTCTATGTTGCTTTCTAGCCTACCTATTGGGTCTATCGGCAAGGGGTGGACAGCTTTTGTCAATATGTCTATGCTGTCTACCTTGATTTCAAACTTAAAATCGCGAGCCTTTGTTTCTTGAATAGTTCCTTTTACCATAACTACCGTCTGCCTTGTAAGGTCTTCTGGGATGGTCTTTTCATCTTTGACTATGACTTGAGCAAGTCCAGTTACGTCTCGGACTGTAAGAAACGACAGCTTTCCAAGCTTCCTGAGATCCTCAACCCACCCGCCAATGACAACTGATTGGCCCTGCATCTGTATTGAGATTTCATCTATGTTATGTGTTCTTCTAAACTTCATTTCCCTTTACCATCCTCAAACTCTATTATGATGTCAAGATGACGTAGCTCTTTTACAATGTTTGCCACCATGTCGGTATCTATTGGAAATTTAGAAGTCCATTTACCAGATACGATCACCTTTGTTCTCTGAATGCCACCTGGAACCCACACTACATTTATTGACAAAATCTTAGTTGGGAAAAATAAATCCTCTATAAACTTTCTGTCGTTCGCTTCTGATTCGACAAGCCATATTTTACCTGAAAATTCGTTTTGTAGTGTCCTGTAAAGTGTCCTGCTTTGCCGGATTATTTGGATGTCTGATTTTGCCAAATAGATCACATAGTTTCCTGCTACTTGTTTGCATGAAAAAAGTGAGAATTTGTCAATGTCTGGATTTGTCCTTGCAAGCTTGGCTATCTTTATTGCAGCCTCTACGTCTGCATTTGAAAGCTGACCGGCCTCCAACTTTTCTTCACACTTTGGGCACAAGACAGCATTTTTTGCATCAAAGTTACAAATTGGAACTTGCAATCAAATCGAATTCAAAATAAAAGAGAGTTAAATGTATCTCTTTTAGAGCGGTAGGAGGATCTGATCGTATGGTTCACTTTCTGACAGTGGAGGGTCTAAGTACGCAGTATGATGCAAATGCGGGTCCAGTTCACGCAGTCCAAGATGTAAGCTTTTCAATAGAAAAAGGTGAATCAATAGGAATTGCAGGAGAGAGCGCTTGCGGGAAAAGCACGCTAGGGCTTTCACTTATGCGGACAGTAGTAGGCGGTAAGATAACTACAGGAAAAGTAGTTCTTGAGGGAACCTCGCTACTCGATCTCTCAGAAGACGAATTCGACAAGTCGTACCGCTGGAAGAAAATCTCAATAATTTTTCAAGGCGCGATGAATTCGCTGGATCCGGTTTACACAATATCTCAACAATTCTCAGATATTCTCAAACAGCATAATTGCAGAGGTGATGACACGGAATTAATCCTGTCCGCACTACAGTCAGTCCATCTGTCTGATGATGTTCTAAAAAAATATCCACATGAACTAAGTGGTGGCATGAAACAACGAGTCGTAATAGCCATGGCACTACTACTTCAGCCAAGTCTTGTGATTGCAGATGAACCAACTACGGCCTTAGATGTTCTTGTGCAATCACAAATCCTAAATCTCTTCAAAAATCTGAAAAAACAAGGAATCACATTCATGCTCATTTCACATGACCTTGCTATTATATCTGAGCTCTGTGAAAAAATAGGAATCATGTATGGAGGCAAAATGGTAGAGTTTGGTAGCTCAAAGGAGATCTTTGATAACCCAAAACACCCTTACACTCAAGCATTGATCCAATCGATACCCAAGCTACATGGTATTGAAAAACCAAAATACATTCCAGGAAATCCCCCGAGTCTTCTAAATCCAAAGTCGGAATGCAGATTCATCGATAGATGCCCAATGGCAATGGAAAAATGCAAAAAAGACCCCCCACCAATAAAGACAGATTCTGGCTATGTGCTATGCTGGCTTTACGAGTAACTTCGAACAATAGGAAGGCAAGAATCTATAATGCGAAGGATTTCTGAACGAACTACCTTTTTATCAATTGAGACCCATACTCGGTTTCTTTTTATGGTAAATGAGATTGTTTGCACTTTTTTCCTTTCTTCCCAGACAAATTCGACGCTACCAAGCCTTCGATCAAACTCACTTTCCATCTTTTTCTTTATTGCAATATGTGAGAACTGACTTTTAGTGCTTTTTTCATCCAAAAGTGGGCGCAATCCAATACGTCTTTGATATGCAAGAAGTTCACCGTCGCTTCCAATTATTCCGACAAATCTGATGTATGGGCTTATTGCTGTAATCTTTGCACAAATGTCGTACAGTTCTTTCTTCATCATTTGAGTTTCCCTTCCAAACATCGTATTTTAATATTCATGAAAGCAAGACAATTTAATAATCTAAATCAGGGCTCACTTTCTGTGGACTTTGCAGCAATCTTTCCATTTGCTGATGAGATAGGTTACCTTGGTCTTGCACTGGTAAGCTTTTTTGGCTCACTCGTCCCATTTGTTCCCGTACCGTCGTTCATATTGCTTGCTACAATGTCTGCTGGTGACAAATTCAACATACACTATCTCGCACTAATTGCCGCAGTAACGTCGACGGTAGCAAAACAGATAATATTTCTAATAAGTTATGGAGGGCGCAAAATAATAACAGAAAAAACAAGAATTCGTATGAAGCCCTTTGAAAAACTAGTAAAAAGATACGGGGCAGCTGCAGCGTTTGTAGCTGCTGCGACTCCAATCCCCGACGACCTAATTTACGTGCCACTTGGACTTGCAAAGTATAACCCCATCAGATTCTTCATATCTACATTATTGGGGAAGCTAGTTTTATGCTACGTGATTGTCTTGCTGTCCCATTTTTTTGGCGAGACATATGTAGCTCCTCTCTTAGAAGAGGTAAAGGATCCAACCGCAGTATATGTTGGATTTGGCGTATTCGTTGTAATTATGATAGTGGCCATAGTTCTACTTTTGAGGTTAAATTGGGAGAAAATCTTAGGACGTGTAGCGCCTTGGACGCTGCAAAAAGACGATGATCAAAACTAGATCTTTGCTTTGAAATTCCACAATCTGTCTGTAGCTTCTCTTATTCCAATACGCGGACCAGATATTATCTTTCCAATTTTGATGCCTTTTGTAATATATAATGAATTCGAATTAATTAAATCCTCGCCATATTGTTTTTTTGTTATTTGCAATGCCATTGTTAACTTGGCAGGTCCATTTGTCAGATTTGAAATATCGTAGATTCCTCTATTTTTTATCATGATATCTATGCCTTCTTGTGGTTTGATTGCACGAATTAAAACTGCACCAGCTTTGTAGTCTTCACTTTTTGCTACCACATTCATACAATAATGCATTCCATAAGTGAAATACACATATGCAAAACCTACGTCACCAAACATAGCCTTGTTTCTATTAGTCATGTCTCGGAACGCATGACTTGCTGGGTCATCTTTGTACCTGTATGCTTCTGTCTCAGTTATTATTCCAGAAACAATATGCCTGCCGATCTTGCGAACTAGTATCTTTCCTAACAGCTGACGGGCAACCTTGACTGTATCTCGCGCATAAAATTCTCTGTCTAGTCTTGAATCAACAGTCATTGCGTCTCCGCTAATTTTTTGAGTATTTGTATGTCGTGCTCCATGAGTGAGTATAGTTGTTGGTTGTATATTGTGGCAGCTGGATGAAAGGTAAGAAAGTATAACCTACCGTCTTTTTTGATGGTCTTTCCGTGATTCTTCGTGATGTCGCTTTGTCCTAAAATCGAGTTGCATGCAGTATTTCCTAAAACGCAAATTATTTTAGGATTTATAGCCTTGATTTCAGCTTCAAGATACTTGTTACAGGCGTTGCGCTCTTCTTGTGTGGGTACACGATTGTTTGGCGGCCTGCATTTCACTACATTTGTGATGTAGACAGATTTACGCAAAATACCGTTTTTTTCCAGCATGGTATCGAGTTTTTTTCCAGCAGAACCAACAAATGGCTCGCCTCTTTTATCTTCGGTTCGACCTGGCGCCTCGCCAATAAACATTATCTGTGCATTGGGATTGCCTACGCCTGGAACTGCATTCGTTCTAGTCTTACACAACTTGCAATCGGTGCAGACAGTTACACGCTTTCTAATATCATGCAAATTATTCATTTTACGTGCTTTTTATTGTGGCAACCCCACGTATGGAGGGGCCTCCGTTTCCCATCCGCATTATTTGCATAGGATCACCTTTCCCACAGTTTGTAATTGGTCTTATCGTAAAATCATTCCCACACGCGTCAATCGAGCTGAAAAATTCAGGGGCCGTACCAACTACAATAACATCGCGTAATAATTCTCCAATTTCACCATTTTCTATTTTGTTTGCATACTGACAAGATATGCTCCAATTGTACCGCTTCATGTCTATTGATGGTACCTTCATGTTTGAAACAAGATAACCGTGTTTTACGTCTTTTATCATTTCTTGTGGATCCCAGTCTCCTCTTTCTATGCAAGTACAGGCCATCCTAATTAGCGGCATGAACGAATATGAAGTTGCTCTCATGCTGGAATTTGGCTCTACATCAAAAATGCTTGCAGTCTCCCTACTGTGCATGTGGTTTACCAAAATTCCATCCTTTACGAGCTGCTTTCTTTGTGATCTTGTACCCTCATCGTCATATTCATACCAACCAAGGCTTCCTTCCATGGTTGGATCATCTATCACATTGAGTGCTTGTGCCCCGATCTTTTGCCCAAGTTTGCCAGCCCACCATGCACCACCGGCCCATGCCATCTCTTTCCCAAGAACTCTGTCTGCCTCAGATGGATGTCCTAAAATCTCATGTGTCAGCAACGCAACAAAATCTGGGTTCATGATTAGTGTTGCCTTGTCTTCTCTTGCAGGCTTTGCATCAAGCAGCTTTACTGCCTTACCAGATATTTCTTTTGAGATGGCAAACACATCTGTGTCATCAAGTATCTTTTCTACACCACCTCTGCCTCCTTCAGTCGTGTTTACTGACTGAGTCAGACCTTCGCGGTGTGCAGTAGCAATAAGTTCCATGGTGACATCGGAGTAAGTCTGTTGAATCTTCATTCCCTCACTACTTACAAAATATTTTGAGTTGCTGACACTCGTTGCATTTACTGTACTTTTCGAAATCTCATTATTGCTTCTTATTATCTTGTCACACTCTAGTGAGATTTTGTTCAACTCTTCTATGTCTATTTGTTTTTTTATCTTGTATGCGATCACTTTTTGATTGATTGGAATGTCTGCCAATTTTATCTTGGCCTTCTTTGTTGACGCATAATGTTTTGCAGCTTTTATTGCTTCGATTATTCCTTGATTGATCTTGGTGTGATCTGTTGTAGAGAAAAACCCCCATGCTCCATCGTAGAGAACCCTGATGCCAATACCAGATTCATATTTATTTGTAGTGTGCTCAATTTGGCCATTCTCTACTACCACATTGTATCTTTCAATAGCTTCAGATCTTGCGTCGCAATAGGTGCAGCCTAGTTCTTGCGCAAGCCTGAGTGCTTTTTCAGCGGTGTCTTGCAACACACTAGACATTAAAACTCACATTATTAGTTTTAATGTCTAGTTGGTTTTTTCAATTGATTACTTGCCAAGTCCTGAGATTACAGGCATCGTATAATAAAACTCGTCTTCGAAGGCGTCATCGTTTTTTCCATTTCTTCTCAACGCTGCAAAATACTCTGTACATGTCGCATAAAACTCGGTATTCTTTGTATTTGACATGGTTAGGAGTCTTAGAGTTTTGGTTATTTATGTCGATGTGAGAAAATTTGACATTCTTTGTATGATTTGCTTTAGCTTGATGTGATCGGATCGGTTTTTGGTAGCGAGAAAGTTATGGTGGTTCCAACATTAGGCGTGCTTTTGAGGCTTATCTTCCCCCCATGGGCTTCTATAATTCCCTTGCATATTGAGAGTCCTAAGCCACTTCCACCTTTCTCTCTTGTAAGTGAGGCATCGACTTGATAGAACTTTGTAAAAATCTTTGATTGTTTTTCATATGGAATGCCAACGCCGTTGTCAGTTACATGAATTCGAACTTCGTTTGCATCTTCTTCTGAGGTGATTGTGATCTTGCCGGTGTTAGGTTTTACTACTTTTAAGCTGTTTTTAATTAGATTGGTGAGGACTTGGCTGATTCGCTCTGCATCGTGTGGAACATGCAATCCTTTTTCCACTTTGTTTTCTACAGTAATCTTGTCTTCGTCTATTTGCGGAAAAAGCGTCTCAATTGATTTTGCTACTGTATCGTGTATATCTGTAGTAAGTTTTTTCATTTTTAGCTGACCAAGCTCAAGTTTTTGCACATCAAGCAAGTCTGATATGAGTTGGAGCAAAGAAGCAGCACTAGATTTTATTATTGTAATTCTTTCGCGCTGTTTGTCAGTGAGGTTGCCAAGGTGACCACTGAGTAATATGTCCGCATATCCTTGAATCGGAACAAGTGGTGTCTTTAATTCATGTGTAATCATTGCTAAAAATTCATCCTTTGCAATATCTGTCTTTTTTGCTTCTTCTTCTTTGATCATGATGGTTTCAGTCATGGTGTTAAACGATGACGCGAGTTCTCCTATTTCGTCCTGTGCGGTATATTCTATTTTTTCACCATAGATACCTTCCTTGACGCGTGATAATGCCTTTGTAATTTTATCTAGTGGCTTCAGCGACTTTCTAATGACCAAAAGTACAATTACGAAAATCGCAATGTCTGCACCTATGATTAATTGAGTTACAAGCTGGCTTTCATTGCGTCTTTCCAATCTATTTTCATTCCACGTATCTAAAAGCGAATCAATTGAATTCATTAATGATTGTCTTTCCACATTGAGGTTGGCAAAAGATTTGGTAAACTCATCCGAGTAGAGGGATTTGGTTTCAAGCGTCTTTACCCTTAACTCTACAGCTTCCCACAACAAATCGAGTTCGTCTAACGCATGTGAGTTTTCACGTGGGATTGGGGTGAGTGTTTCGGGTCTTATGTTTAGCCCCGTCAAATCTAGGTCATCAATTGGCACCCCTAATAGCTTTCTAAGACCAGCGTCAAAAGTGAGACGAGCTTTTCTTAGATTTTCCTTTGTAATATCAGTGTCTTGGCCAATAGAAATCAAAAGTGCGTTTTGGCCTACACTTTTTGCAGTTTCGTGCAGCTCAGCAGCAATCTCTTTGTGTCGGTTATAGTTTCTATCTAGTACTTCTATCTCTCTTACCAACGAATCAGTGGCCAAAGTCATCTCTGTATTCTTTTCTAAGACGTAATTTAGTGCGGTAACCACATCATTGTCATAAATCGATGAGACTTGGATCTGAGTTGCTTCTGTCTTGTATGATCTCCAAAATTTCTTTACTGTCTCAAACTCAGAAGACAGCTCATCTGGTATTGGAGTGATCATCTGACCTCTGACAGTACCACCGCTCTTTAATGTCTCAAGGATGGTATCAAACTCTTTGATCTCTTTTTCTAATACACTGCGATCGTTTTCACTGCCGCTTGCAATCGACGTTGCAAGACTTGCAATAGTTTCCACCTTTGCTTTAAGGTCACCTGCGCGCAAAATAGAATATGATTCACCAACAGTCATAACTTGCGTGTTATACAAAACAAACAGGTTAAAGACAGCAACTGATATCAGAACTCCGATGAGAAAATACGTCTTGCTAATAATTTTCAATTTTAGTTACAATGCGTCTAATAGAGTATAAAAAGCTCGATCAAAATAATGTTAGTAATTGTCAGAGGAATTCTTACGTGTAGCAAAACAAGAGGTAACTGACGATATTTTGGCCATTGGAAATCTGCTGAGTGAGTGTACTGATGATAATTCCATACACAAGCAAGCATCAGAGATCGAAAAACATATCCATAAAATAAAGGGGTTGGCACCAATGATGAACCAAGAACGAATTGGCCGCATCGCTGAAATGCTTGACAAGCTGCTCAAAACAGTAATATCTGGAAAAACAGTGCCTGGCCTCTACCAGACAGCAAAAAAATCATGCGAGTTCATGCGCTCTGAAATCAATGGGGTGCAGACTGATTTTGAGCAAATCAAAGCAGAAATCGAAAAAAATCATGCGAGCTTTCTTTGATGATAGAAATTTTGATAAGATATCAAGTTTTGATGTGAATATGGCTCGAGTCATGATTGCGGACGATTCTGATGCCATACGGTTGGTCTTGCAAGACATTCTTTCCATTGGAAATCACGAAATCGTTGCAGAAGCTGTAAATGGAGAAGAGGCAATCACAAAATTTTCTGAATCTACTCCAGATGTGTTACTTTTGGACTTGGCAATGCCAAAAAAAGATGGACTGACGGTTCTAAAAGAAATCATGTCAAAACACCCTGGTGCTAAAGTGATCCTAATTACTGCAAGCGACAACCAGAACGTCATAAACGAATGTCTCAAAATGGGCGCCTCATCTTTTATATCGAAACCATTCGACTTTGATCATGTCTTAAAGACGATTAGTGAAACTGTGGCCAAATAATTACTTCATCCATGTGTATCCAGAACTTGTAAAGAATCTTGCATGCTCTAGGGCAAATTTGTTGTTACACCTCAAACACAAATAGTTTGTCAGAATTTCACCAAAAATCTCACCACAGTCATTGCACAAGTAATAATTTTCCTGCACTCTATAATCCACACCAAATACCTTTATGGTCACATGGCATTTTGGACACTTGTCATCAAGGTATGATGAAGCTGATGAGACATTGCCACACTTGTAATGCTCAATTATTTTGTCTTGTTTGAAATTCGTGCCGCGGCATTTTGGGCAATGAAATGTCTGTGTGACGCGCACAGAACTACACCTTGGGCATCCTACCTCCTTTATGTCATTTATCTGTGTAATTTTCTTGTCTGATATAAGGCGCTTAATGTAAGGCAATATCTCGGTTTCTGCCTTGTTTAGATATTCTGAAATCCTCAAAAGGCTAATCTGCGTTGATCCTGATACAAGTTTCGCAACACTTTCACTTGTGTCCTCGTCTGCAAGTTGCGACTCTTCAAGTTTTAGTGTCTCGATTATTTCTCTGAGATTTTCTAACCTGATGGGCTTTCCCAAGTATTGGTAGGCACCTTGTGCAATTACGTCCTTTATAGAGTCCTCAGTTTTGTCACGAGCTGTTTCAATAATCACTTTTACGTCTGGACGTATACTCAACATCTGTGTCATGATCGAATATGCAGTCATATCAGGTAAATTATAATCCAAAAATACTAAAGGTAATTTGCCAGATGTCGTAAGTGTGTTGAATACCTCAATTCCAGTCTTGCCATTTTGGCAGTAGTGTATTTTTTTTAGGCCAAGTTTGTTAAGAAACTCTTTTAAAATAATTCCTACGGCCGGGCTGTCTTCTATCACCAAAACATCTTTTTCCTCTATATTGGACAACATTCTTTTAACTTTTAATCTAGTATGAAAAGTTTAGTCTGTCATTAGTTATGATTAATAGTCCGGCGACAAGTCTGTAATCATGTCAAAAATAGTTGTGGACACAAGTGTGATAATTAGTGGGTATTTGACAAAACAAATTGAATCAAAAAATCTCCAAAATATGGAGATTATCATACCTGTTGCAGTGCTAGACGAATTACAATCACAGGCCTCACAAGGAAAAGAGCAAGGATTTGTGGGCTTGGAAGAAATTAAAAAAATCAACAAGATCTGCCATGAAAACAACATAACATTGCAATTTGTAGGACAAAGACCAAGCCTTGAAGATATACGACTTGCAAAACGTGGCAGAATCGATGCCATAATCAAAGACGTGGCAAAACAAAATGACGCCGTTCTGTATACAGCAGACTATGTCCAAGGACTCACTGCAGAAGCAGAAGGCATCTCTGTAAACTATCAGAGATCAGAAAAACCCTCTATAACCTTGGAATTTTTGAGATTCTTTGATCAAACCACGATGAGTGTGCACCTAAAGGAAGGTAACTCACCATTTGCAAAAAAGGGCAAACCTGGTTCATTCCAATTAGTCAAGCTGGAAGATAAGGTGCTGACTGAAAAATACCTCGAAATGATAACTACTGAAATACTCGAAGCATCCAAGATTTCAAATGCAGGAACTATAGAGATCTCAAAACCAGGTGCGCTAGTTGCACAGTATCAGGATTACAGAATTGCCATCACAAGGCCTCCGTTTTCTGAGGCACACGAAATAACCATTGTACATCCAATTACAAAAATGACTCTTGAGCAGTATGGGCTTTCAGCAAAACTGATGAGTCGCCTTTCAGGTCAAGCAGAAGGAATCATAATATCTGGACCGCCAGGCTCTGGTAAAAGTACACTGGCGTCAAGCATCGCAAATTTTTACTCTGAAAAAGGAAAGATTGTAAAAACATTCGAATCCCCAAGGGATCTCCAAGTAAACAACGAAGTGACACAGTACACAAAACTTGATGGTAGCTTCGAAAACTCTGCAGACATTTTGTTGCTTGTCAGACCAGATTATACAATATTTGATGAGGTACGCCAGCGTGAAGACTTTGTGGTTTTTGCGGATCTTCGACTTGCTGGCGTCGGTATGGTGGGAGTAATACACGCAAACATGCCGCTTGATGCAATCCAACGATTCATTGGCAAAATAGAGCTCGGAATGATTCCAAGTGTAATAGATACAGTCGTATTTGTAAAGGACGGCACAATCTCAAAGATTTACGACCTTGAGCTTAAAGTAAAGGTGCCATCGGGCATGGTAGAACAAGACTTGGCACGCCCAGTAATTGAGATCCGCGACTTTGAAACAGCAGAACTAGAGTACGAAATCTATACATTTGGTGAAGAAAATGTCATCATGCCTGTAGCCACATCGGAACAGACAAAATCAGGCATACAGAAACTCGCGTCAGAAAAAATCAAAGAAACCATTCGCAGATTTGATCCAAATCCACAAATCGAAATCCTGTCTGAAAACAGCATCAAGATCAAAGTCAAAAAAGAATCCATCCCATCACTTATTGGCAAAGGCGGTACTACAATAAGCGACCTCGAAAAGATTTTGCACGTTCACATTGACGTAGAGGCAAAAGAAACAGACGACGATTATTCCTCTAATTATGCGCAAGGCATCTCGTTTGACTTTTCAGAATCAAAGAACTCACTCTTGTTCACAATCAACAAAAGATACAGTGGTGCACTGGCAGAAATACATGTCAAAGGACAATACATTACAAGTGCTAGAGTTGCCAGGCACGGAAAGATCAAAATTTCAAAGCGCTCAGATGCAGGAAAATTACTAATACGTTCAGCATTCTCCAAGAACGACATAGAGATATTTGTTAAAGATTCTTAAAACCCTCAAGAAACTTTTGGTTAGATCTCAAGTAGGTTAGGAACTTTCTTAGCTGCTTTATTGTACGCGGGTTGAGATGGTGTTCTATGCCTTCCACATCTTGGTTGGCTGTTTCGTGCTCAATTCCCAATATTTCAAAAAACTCTAGCAGTATGCTGTGTTTTTGTCGTATGGCATCTGCCAAGTTTATCCCCTTGGATGTCAAGTTGATGCCTCGGTATTTCTCATATTTGAGATAACCATTCTCATCTAGTCTCTGCAACATCTTTGTCACGCTTGGGGCACTGACATTCATGTATCTTGATACATCAAGTGTTGTCGCGTATCCCTTTAGCTCTACCAGCTCTGCAATCACTTCAAGATAATCCTCAATTCGTGCCAGCTTTGGCTTTGCAGATTTGTGGGCTTCCTTTATGGACTCTAGTCTGATTTCTCCCTTTCTTTTCAAATTAATTTGTTAAAGCATGCGTGCTTTATATTCTAGTCTGCGATTCAAGTCATTTGATCTTGACTTGAAAGTATTAGATCATTGTGTGCCCTTCTTAACTAATTTTGTCTCAAGTTGTCTTGAACATGGATGCGATGTTTAGGCGTATCGAACAGATAAAACAAATTTCTGCTTCAATAAAAAGACGCTACACCGTATACTCTGATGTTGCCAAACTAGATGATACAAAAACAGCTGACTCGATGAAGGCATTAAGGAAAGCCCCCGATCCTGGTGGGAAAATCCAAAAGATAGGCTTTATCATATTCTGGGTTCCGGAACCAACAGGCATCTCAAACGCAATAGGGGCCCCAATGATACTTGCAGGTAGGTTTCTTGAAAAAAAATACAATGGTGCCACAATCCAAGACATTGGAAAAGCCGCCAAGGATAACCAGCAGATATTTTCACATTTCAAAGACACAATAATGTGACGATGCGTTGGTTTTTAACAGCCAACAAAACTTGTATTTTCTGTGGCAACAAGAGCCCAAGTTCTAATCCCAATTGCAATAGCGGCTACAATAATTGGCGTAGTCGGAATGCTATCAATCCCAAAGGACGTCAAACTCGAACAAGCAGAATTTCCTAAGGGCGTGATCAAAATTGACGGCATAACACTTCAAGTCCAGATTGCCGACACAAAACCACTTCAGACAAGAGGTCTGATGTTCCAAGAAAAACTGCCATATGAACAGGGAATGCTGTTTGTTTTTGAAGACGAAGGTATTCGTTCAATGTGGATGTTGAACATGCAGTTTGCCTTAGATGTAATATGGCTTGACGCATCAGGCAAGGTAGTTCATATTGAAAAAGATGCTCAACCATGTAAATCTGCACTTGAGACAATGACGTGCACATTTACAAACGGCAACAGCAAGCCAGCAAAATATGTTCTCGAAGTTACGTCTGGCTTCGTGGATAAATTCAGCATCACGGAGAATTCTACAATCGAAATCATCTCGATTTGATCCCAAGAAAGGCTTATCTGTAGTGACAAGAAATCAACAAAAATGATCAACAAAAAAATTCTTTATAGTGTAGCAGGTGGAGTTGCCGTAGTTATATCTTCTATTTTCTTTTTGACCACTGAACAAACACCATACGTTCAATACATTAAATACAACTCATTGCTTAAAGAAAAACTAGCAGACAAACAAATTTCAATGTCCTCTCCAATAAAATTGCAAAAACAAGAAGACATAAAACAATACTGCACATTCTTTACAAACCAAGAAATACAAAAACTAACAGAGTATTGCACGTCAACTGAGATAACAGATCGTTCTGGAATCTTTCTTGGTAATATCCACATGGTCGGCTCGACATATCAGCCAAAAATCATCCTTACACTCATCCAGACTGACCCTCAGATGAGCCAGATCGAATCAGTCAGGACAATCTTTGAGACTGTGATACAAAATATGGTGTGCGACTGCTGGGAGAATGTAAAACCTGATGGTATGGGCAGCGTGTCAGAATGGGTAGAAGGATTACGCAAGTTTCACCAAGGTGACACGCAACCTCACAGCAAATCAAAGAAGCTTGTACTGGAATCAAAGACTGTTCAAATGGAGCTTACTACAAACAAAGACGGCTACTTGTGGCAGCTCTTTATATACGACTAGTCTGTCTGTTTTGAACAAACAGTCTGTTATTATCAAAATTACATCATATTTGTTGGCTCTTGGGGGAATCATACGCGTCATTAGATTTGGAAGAAAATATGCCAAAAGAGATTCTAGATAGAATATGCTCATTGGAACGCCAAAACCAACAACTCATACAACGAAATATTGACAAACAAAGAATGCTCATAATGCTTGAGCGGAAGCTAGCAAAATTTAACGAGATAAAAGAACAAAGAGACTGGCTCCTCGATGAGATGACAAAAAAGATAAGCGAGCTGAGTCGTTTTCAATCGGAACTTTTCAAAGCAGAAAGACTCTCTGCCATAGGCGAGATGGCAGCACGACTTGCCCATGATATACGCAACCCTCTTGCCATAATCAAAAACACAGTTGAAATTGTGAAGTTAAAGCACTCTACAAATACTTCTACCGAACTAATGAATCTATTTGCGGCGATTGATAACGCCTCATCGAGGATCGTCTTTCAGATAGATGAGGTGTTGAATTTTGTGCGAAGCTCCCCATTGAATTGTGACCTATACTCACTTTATGAAATAATGGAATCGGCAATAAACAAAATCATCATACCTGATCAAATACGTATCCACAAGCCTACCCAAGACATTTACGTTTTCTGTGATATGGAAAAAATTGCGGCAGTCTTTACTAATCTAATAATGAATGCAATTCAGGCAATGGAAAATTGCGGCGATATCGTCATAAGATTCGATGAAACCAATGATGTGATAACTTTTAGTGTTCAAGATTCTGGCCCAGGGATTCCATCCAATCTTATGGAAAAAATATTCGAGCCATTGTTCACAACAAAGTCGCGTGGTACAGGACTTGGGCTGCCAGCAGTTAAGACCATAATACAACAACATCAAGGCACCATTAATCTGAGAAACAATCCAACAGTCTTTTCTGTATCGCTACCAAAAAATTTGACCACCTAGAATAAGACAAGATTCAATACCTATTTGTCTTGTATCTTAAAGATGTTCGAAAACCTGTGGCTCATCCCACTTGGATTTGTTGCTGGAATCGTAGGCTCAATAATCGGCCTTGGTGGAGGCATAATTGTAGTCCCAACATTGACTTTTCTAGGAATTCCACCTAGTCTTGCATCAAGCAGCAGCCTTTTTGCTGCATTTAGCAATTCTGTTGCATCCACTGCATCTTATGCAAAACAACAACGGATAGACTACAAAACAGGCTTCAGGCTTGGCTTGATGTCAATTCCAGGAACAGTTCTTGGAGCGTTTCTTACAGCCGAAGTTACACCATCCGCATTTAAGATCCTATTTGGAATAATACTTGTCGCATCATGCCTGTATCTCTTCTTGAAACGAAACATCTCCCAAAAGGAAACAAGCATAACAAGACAGACAATCATACTGTCTGCTGCAATAAGCTTCTTTGCTGGAATTTTGTCTAGCTTCTTTGGAATTGGTGGCGGCATAATCTTTGTGCCACTGATGATAATCGGTCTTGGGATATTAGTAAAGAACGCAACGGCAACATCGCAACTGATATTGTTATTCTCTTCAGCTGCTGGCTTACTTACTCACACATTTTTAGGGCATGCAGATTATACCTATGCGCTTCTTCTTTCATCAGGTGCGTTCTTTGGAGGACTAGTGGGATCCAGACTGTCAGTAGAGATAAAAGAAAATAGTATACGAATCATGATCAGTGCGGCAATGGTTGCAACAGCAATCAAGTTGTTCTTGGATGGAATATGGCCATCAAACACTGATTAAGGAATATTAATCTGGTACGACAACTACAGGCATGGTAAAATTTGATGGAATTAGAATGCAGGAATTGATCAAAGTTGAAGACCCAGACAAAGATGGTGGAATAACTTTGGTCTTTCAAGATAACCGCTACTTGCACATAAGAATCAAAGACGGCAAACTGGAGACAATCTCAGTACCAGAATAATTATTTTGGTGGCTCTTTTTTTATCCTGTATAGGTTGCGCTTTGCAACCACAACTATGTCTCCGTTTTCTTTCTTTCCCTCAAAATCGACCGAAATCATACCGAACTCGTCATCGAGTTCTTTTTTGTCAGATATGGTGAATTTTATTTTGAGAATTTCGTCTACGTGCAGCGGTTTGAGAAACCTGGAGTGTCGATTCTCCCAATTGGGGTCGCCATCCATCCCATACAGAAGAATCATGTTGCCGTAAATCTGGCTTAGCCTTGTAAACTCGCCTTCCATCCTCGCAATTATGGCACGGCCTGACACTATGTTACTGTATTCATCATCATCAAAAATTGTGTTCTTTATCCTAGAAAATCCAAGGTATGACTCCAGCTCTTTTTTTGAGAATGTACATGTGGAAAAAAATTCCTCCCCTACTTTGAGGTCTGCAAACTTTTTCATCTATTCTCTTGTCTCATCTACGCAAAATGTAACTTCGGAGGAGTTTCTCGCGGCTTCTGTGACAAAGTAATTAAGCGCATTCGCAATTTTGTTGTTGTCCGGTTCCTTTCCCTCTATGCTTCCGGGAAGTACCAGAAATAATCTTATCTTTGATTTTAATACGTCGCTGAGCTCTTGGTTCACTGTGGTCGCAAACGGCCTAAGTGCTCCTCTAAACACTTCGACACGGGCCCTGTCTGCTCCAGAGACCTTGGAGCCATTTGGCAAATCAGGTCCTATTATTACTGCCGTGCCTGTGGCGTTCTTGTACAACCTAGGATCATTTTTGCCTCCTGGCACAAAGATCTCAAATGCAGTCTGAAGTACGGTTGCAGGCGTGTTTATGAATTTGTCAACCAAGTCATCCCATTCTTTTCTTGAGAGTTCTGTGATCTTGAAGTTGGCAGGAGTCTTGCCTGTGATATACACTATAGTGGACATTTTACCCTGCGTCTTTGCCGCAGTCAACCATCTTTGAACTTCTTGTGGATTTTTCAAATCTACTACATGCGAGTGGAATTTTGAGCCAAGTGAGTCTTGGTATTGCTTTGGAGTACTTTGTGAAACAAGGCACACTGCTTTGCCACCGTTTTTCTCTACGTGTTGTGCAAGAAACTCTGCTCTTTGCGCGTCTGAACCGTCTGTCACATCTACTGCAAAGACAACTACTTCGGATGAAAAATTCGCATGCACGTTAGTTGGTGTGGTGCTGGCAATGTGTGGTTTTACTGGATAAAACACCCTATCGCCTGGAATCACTTTCCCATTGAGGATCTTTGCAATGTCGTTATCTGCTAACATGAGTACCGTTTGTGCTACTTGGAGTTGAGATAGAAATTGTCTGTCTGCAATCATAAATGAGGTGTTTTTTTGCACCTTTTCTGCAATTTCTTGTATTTTTGATAACAATCTTCTTAGTGTCTCAGAAATTTTCTGTGCATCACCGCCTTTCATCTTTACGATATTCTGAGTAGCATTGGTTATACCATCATTTACGGCCTGCTCATTTTCTCCAAGGAGGCCGACTATGTCTTTGTTTGCTACTTCTACTTCGGCAGGACTTAGGTCTTCAAAACCACTCACCCTCAAAAATTCTGCAGCAGCTTTTGGGTATACGGTTTTGTAAATTCTGTCAGAGTGAACCGGTCCTGGGTTTGTTGCAATGGAGACAATTCCTCTTTCTGTAAGCTCCCAAGACATCGCCTCAGCAAGTCTGTTCTTTGCTCCCTGTGCTGCAGTGTATGGTGTTCTGAATCTGTAAGGTCTCTGCTCATACGGTCTTTCTTCTGTGAAAAATGTAGAAATCGTGATTATCTTTGCACCGGCCTTCATAACTTTGAGTGCTTGAACAGAGGTCCAGAATGTACCTGTCAAGTGAATTCCAACAGCGCTTTTGAATTCATCAAGAGGTGCATTGGCAAAACATGTAACAGGTCCTGAGACACCTGCATTGTTTACTATGATATCTACATTTACACTTGATTTTTTTAGCTCATCAAACATCTCAGAGACACCTACCTCGTCGCTTACATCCACTCCTGCAAACAACCAAATCTTGGCATTACTCTTTACTTTTACAATGATCTCTTCGAGGATTTTTTTTGTTTCTTCAAGTGGTTCCTTTCTTCTTCCTAAAATGATTATGCTTGCACCATTCTCTGCAAATAACTTGGCAACGGTCTGTCCTATGCCAGTGCCGCTACCTGTAACCAAAACAACTTTGTTTTGAAATTTTAACATAGAATTGCCATTTGATTTGCATTATTTAATCGGATCACTTGGTATGTCAAAACTTTATTTGTGGGTGTCAAATCATCAAAAAACATGCATGATTCCGAGTCCGACACTTTTGTTTATGAGACATGGCCGCAAAAGATCTCACACATGCTCAAAGATATAGGAGTGGATGCTATACCAAAAGAGATTGGAACGGATCCTGTGGAGAAATCAAAGGACTACTATGGAAGAAACTTTTCACAAACTCCAAGAATGGTAACGAACAGAGGTTGCGTCGAACTACAAAACTCAAACATAGATGTAATCCAGATAATTCAAAAAGGGTAAGAAAACATGCAAGATGCTACAATATCTCATTGGGGGGCTCAAGACAGATTCCAAGCACATTATATAGTCAAACTTGATGCTGTACACCCATCAAAATATGTGGCAAGGACGGTACTGGAAAGCGAAGGACACTTTGCCGCAAAAAAAATCAAATCAGTGAGGTGGATTGGTGGTATTCTTGCAGACGAGTTAAACAAAGACACAGAACTAAACGATCTTATCGCAAAACAATCAATCAATGATGCGACAATTTTTGTAGATCCTGCAATAAAGGAAATAAGAATTTACAGTAAATGGAAAAATGCTCACGACTTTAAGATAACAAAAGACCTATACGCAATCTACAACAAGATTGCAGAACATGTAAAAAGAATCTAGGCCCTCCACCAATCGAGCGCTAGATAGTTTACCTTATCGCCATGCGGTATTGCCAGAATGAAATTCTTCTTGACACTGGTAGCAAGTCTTCCAGCAAGCACAACCCCTGTAGCTGAGATGGCGTCTGTCTTGTTGTATACCTGAACCAAGTATGGTGCGTGGTCGATACCTGGCCCTCTCTGGTACACTGCAAAATCGCACCCAAATTTTATTCCAGGATTCACAATGTATTTCTTGTCTCTAAAGTCTTTGTACACCTGATATTTTTTGTCAAAGTTATGGTATTCCTTTCTACAAATTTCCAGTAGTTGTTGCCTGCTGATCTTCTTTTTTGACTTGTAGATTGTGAGCTGCGATCTTTCTTGCAAGTAAAAACCCTCAATCAAATCCAAGATGAGTGGAACATCTATCTCTTCTGGCTTTGGCTTGGATATCCCAATAGGCTTACCATAATATGATTCTGCAAAGATAATCTTTGCGTCCTCGGCACTCCATATTACAATTCTATTTTCTACAATCTCGCCATACATCATGCTGTTTCTATATTGGCACTACAAATTATTTTGCATTTGCGACTCAAAATAATGAAAAATTGAGTTAGAGGCTTAATGCAAGAAGAATAAACGAGTCAGACACTTGCTGGCATTTGTCTGCCATCTCCTCAATACCTTGTATCACATCTTTTACAAGCATGAGTTCCTTTGTGTTGCTAATCTCGTCTAATGCCTTGATTACAGCCATGCGGTACTTTATGTCTATTTCGCGCTCTATTTTTTGGGTCTCTTGAGCAAGCTCGATTGCATTTGCGGTGTTTGTGTTTAAGCCACGCACTATCTCATTTAGCTTGTAGACTTCGTCCACCAGCAACTCAATTAGTGCAGAAATATCCTCATCGAGTTTTGCGGCCTTTAATGTGGATGGCTTGATGTTTGAAAGCTTGAATGCGATTCCTGTGATGTATCCTGCAATCTCGTCCATCGTGTAAGCAGTGTTGAGCAGGTTTTCCCTATTCATAATAAGTCCACCAACGTCGGCAACTTCGCGAGTTATCTTTCTCCTTAGGTTTTCTACTTCTTCTTCAATACTTGAGATCTGCTCGTTTACTGCCTTGATTCCTGCCTTGTCTTTTTTCATGACCAAGTTGGGCAGTGTGGCAAGCTCTCTTGCCGCATTGAGGATTCGATTTATCTCGTCTTGTAAAACTGCAATCGCTTTTCGCTTTGCTTGGACCTCTAGTTCTCCACTATACATCCTTCTGTATAACTTGAGGAGGTATTAATTAAGGTTCTATTGCCTTACCAAGTTACATCTCCGAAATAGTCTGAGTTACCTTTTTTTGACTTCGATACAAAGCTACTACTTCGTCGTTTGTGGTGGCGTCCTCTGGGGCTTTTTCTGTTCTTATCTTTCCTGTGAACTTTGGAAACCTCAAAGCAAGGCCACTTCCTTTCCGAATCATGTCTTTTGCTGCTGTGTGAACCGGACTAAGTGTGATTTCTGAGGCTACTATTTCGATAACCATCTCAGGTTCGAACCAAACATCGGCCTCCATTCCAGAATTTATCCTAGGATTTCTCTTAATGGTTACTTTGCTTGATAAAATCTGGTACAGCTGATCTAAATGCTCATCAGTAAATCCAGTCCCAACCTTGCAAATACTGTCAAACATATCTTGATCTTGGTTGTATGACGCTAAAAGTAAAGTCCCGTACTTGCCAGTCCTCTTGCCTTTGCCAAAAAACGCACCAATGACTACGAGGTCTAAACTGTCTCCAAGCTCGTTTCTGTACTCTCTTTTTAGTTTGAGCCAGTTGCTGCCACGTGCTCCAGCACGGTATGGTGCATCCAAAACCTTGAGCATGAGGCCCTCACATCCTGCGTTTATGGCATTTTCCAAAAAATCCTCGATCTCATTTTCAGAGTGCACCAGTGTCTTTTGAATTACCTTTACAAAGTCGTCTTCGATTACGATTTCTTCCAATTTTTTCCTCCTCGCTTGGTAAGCTTCATTTAGCAACTCTTTTCCATTAAGATACAAAACGTCAAACAAATTTACCGTAATTGGGTATTTTGCAACCATCTTGTCGATGTCATATTTTCTTCGTCTGTGCATTAATTCCTGAAAGGGCAAAAACTCTCCAGTGTTCTCATTAATTGCAACAGCCTCTGCCTCCAAGATGGCCTCAGTCGTTCTTAGTGCCTTTGGAACTTTTTCTACAATGTCTGGATAGTAACTTGTGATGTTTTCGAGTCGCCTTGAGAACAACATCACTTGACCATCTTTGAGGTGAATCTGTACACGTTCGCCATCGAGCTTGTATTCTGCAGCAAATTCTCTTCCAAGTTTCTCAATTGCTTCTTCTTCGCTTTTTACTCGCTCCGCAAGCATGGGGCGTATCGGGTTGAAGACGTTTACGCGAAACTCTCTTAGTCCATCAAGGCCGTTTTTTGCGAGAAGCTCCGATACTTTGCCAAGATCTGAAGATACATTGTATGCTTCTTCAAGCTTGGCCCTGTTTTCTTTTGAATCAGTAAATGCAATCGCAAGTGCATCCATAACTGTATTGTCCGCAATACCAAGGCGCAATGTACCCATCAATATCTTGAGAATGAATTTTGCTTCTTGTGGTGTTGCGTCGTTAAGAAGACTTGAAACATACTTCATCTTTAGGTCCTGTGATCTTGCTCCCTCCAACTTTGCAATCTTGTAGAGTGTCTCGTAGACACGTTCAACAGTGATGTCTTGTGCTAAGAACGTAGTCTGTTTTTTTTGTTCCAAAATCTTTGCAGCGGCTCTCCCCAAATCTCCGTCCTCAGAATACGCCTCGTTTATCTTCTTGATTGGAATTCCAGATGATTTTGCAATTGCATGTATTGCAAGTTTTTCTGCCAGTCCGAGTTCCACCCCTTCAAAATCTGGCCTAAGTTTTCCCTGAATCAAGTAAACTATCTTTGAGATGCTGTCTTTTGGAGTCGCCTTGAACAAATCCACTAAATGCTGAGTAAGTTCCGACCTCTTTGTGGTGGACTCCATCTTCTCAAATGTGTCGGAGACTAAAGAAAACTGCACACTTGAATTCCAAGTCGCTCTAAAATAAAAGTAAGCCGTCCATAGTTATGTTAACTTTAGATGGGTTTTGATCTTTAGCATGATCTCGTCGTTTCTTGCAGCTAACTTGGAATGAAAATCGGACAACTCTTCGTCAGTGAGGAATCTTTTGTTTTCCAAAAGAAATTTGTCAAAAAACAGCCCAGAGATGTATCCAACATACAGTCCATATGCAAAATCTGTAGCCTGATGCTGTAGGTTGCTTTTTGTTGCAGAAAGAACCATGCTTGGGTATTCTAGTGCGTAATTGATAATCTCGTTTAGATTTTTTTCTTGAACTATGTCTAGTGGCACTTTGTCCATTGCTCTTGTTTATTATTTAGAATTTGTGTTGGACTAGATGTATCTGAAAATAGTCATCTTGTTCGATCGGGGGGAATCTGAGACCATGGCAAAGTTGTAGAGTGGATAGTGTTTTTTGTACTGTTTCATGAAACTCCAAGCAACATCGTGGTTTTTGAACTCGGTACGAAGGCCTTCCATTGGTATCTGGTTTCCAAACACATCAAATATGATTACAGAATAGCTCTTTGGCCTGCTGTGCGGCCTTGCCCTCAGAAACCAAGTAAAAGCAAATATGAAGACTAACACAAGCATCAGAACTCCACCAATCTCCTTGAAGAATCCAGTCACTGCCTGCGGTATTGTCTGGCTGAATATCGTGACAATTATCTGTGAGAGTGACGCACTGCCGATCCCAATCAAAGACAGCTGAGCAAAAATCCACTCAGAATTTATTTTCATTAACGAAAATTCTCAATCCTTACTCTTAACTCTATTGTTGTTTAATTCGAATCTCTAGTCGGGATCTTCGTATTTCTTATTACCGCCCACCTGTTTTGTTTCAAACGGCCTCATCTTTTTGTGTAATCCATCGATCACTGCCTTGTATCCTTCAGCATATTCAAGCTCTGCTGGCACGAGGGTGGCAGGGTGTATGAATCCTTGACTGCGCATAGCTAGTGCTTTTTGCGTAGCTACCTGTCTTACATAATCCCAGTCGGGAGTTGAAAATCCATCAAACGGCCCTGTGAATTTGCCATTGTGCATTGAAAACACGAGTGCTTCCACAATTGGAATGCAAAAATCAATCGAAGCAGCAGTGTTTATCTTGACCGGCATGAGCGGCATGTGGTGTGAACCACGCGTGTTACCTGCAACATAGTGTGGGTTGTTAAAGACACTGCCAAGCTCTTCTGTAGCTGGAAAATTCTTCTGAGTCCTAACAACGGCGATTGGATCGTCCTTTCCTACATAAGTGCCTGCAATGTTGTGCAGTCTATCTGTCGATGAAGCAACGATTGGTTCTCCGCTCTTTGTGTGCACCGCAGATACTACGTACCTGCCAGGATACATCAGAGCTGCTTCTAAGATCGGTTTGTCTTGCCATAATTCTAACTCTGCTATTTTTCCTTCTTCAACATCCATTACGTTGAATTTTACTCCTGCCGCAAGTGACTTGTTGACAATGAGGCCTGTGTTACTTAGTGCATCGACAAACAGTCTGTAAAACGGATAATTAAATGCGCCAGGCTCTGTCTTGTCTGCTGCCAGTACTGTAAATGCTTCATTAGGCCTTTCCTCAAACTCCATCTCGGCAACACCTGGGCCCATCCCTTTGACGTTTCCTGAAAAAGAATCCTTTAACAGGTCTTGGCCTGCCCCATAGAGTCCCTCCGACTTGGCGACTTTAGTGCCTTCTTCGAAAGCCTTCCATGCAAGGCCATGTATCTCTGAGTTATCTGTTCCCTTTGTGTGAGACATTACAATGTGTACGTCGTCACCGGCATAACCTACATAGTAGTCAAGCAAAAGATTCGACGCGTTCTTTACAGTTCTTCTAACTGCATCAAGCAGCCCATCGCTCGGCCTTGTATGACCACCAATTCCACCAACATCAGCTTTGATTGCAGAAATTGTGATCTTCATGGTTTTTTTGGCTGTCTACTTTGATTTATGTCTTTGACAGATGATCTGATTTTGTTGTCAACTTGAGTAAATTCGTATCCCAAATCCTACAAATCCACAGACTCTGTTATGATCAAAAAAATCTAAAAAATGAGAAAAAGTCTTGAAAAAATCGTAACTCTAATAAACCCCTCACAGCACGAAAAGCCTATGGCAACTAAACCACACTTGAATTTGATCGTAACCGGTCACATTGACAACGGCAAGTCAACCACCATGGGTCACTTCCTCATGGACATGGGGCTTGTAGACGAAAGGACGATCGCAGCACATGCAGCAGAGTCCGAAAAGACCGGAAAAGGTGACACTTTCAAGTATGCGTGGGTCATGGATAACATTAAAGATGAAAGAGAAAGAGGCATCACAATCGACTTAGCTTTTCAGAAATTTGAGACACCAAAATACTTTTTCACATTAATCGATGCTCCGGGTCACAGGGATTTTATCAAAAACATGATCACCGGCGCATCTGAGGCAGACTGTGCAGTCTTGGTTCTTTCAGCAAAAGAAGGCGAAACTGATACAGCAGTTGCGCCGGGCGGGCAGGCCAGAGAACACGCATTCCTACTTAAGACACTGGGCGTAAACCAACTAATTGTTGCAATTAACAAGATGGATGACAGCAACTACTCTGAAGCAGCATTCAAAGCTGCAAAGGAAAAGGCAGAAAAGCTGATCAAGTCAGTCGGATACAAACTAGAAAACGTACCAATCATCCCAGTTTCGGGGTGGAAGGGAGACAATCTAGTAAAGAAATCAGAGAACATGCCGTGGTGGAACGGCAAGACATTGCTTCAAGCATTTGACGATTTTCAAGTGCCAGAAAAACCAGTTGGCAAACCACTCCGACTGCCAATCCAAGATGTCTACTCTATTACCGGCGTCGGAACAGTGCCAGTGGGTAGAGTCGAGACAGGCAAATTCAAAGCAGGCGACAAAATCATCATTATGCCGTCTGGCGCAACAGGTGAAGTAAAATCAATTGAAACTCATCACACTCAAATGGAATCTGCAGAAGCAGGAGATAACATCGGCTTTAACTTAAGGGGCGTTGAAAAAAAAGATATCAAAAGAGGTGATGTGGTAGGACACCCAGACAACCCACCAAAGGCAGCAAAAGAATTCAGAGCACAAATTATAATTATTCATCACCCGACAGCCATTGCACCTGGCTACACACCAGTCATGCATGCTCACACTACACAGGTTGCCGCAACAATCACCGAATTTGAAGCAAAAATAAATCCAGCAACCGGTGCAGTTGACGAACAAAATCCGAAATTCCTCAAAGTTGGTGACTCTGCAATTGTAAAAATCAGACCAGTCAGACCAACCTGCATTGAGACATTCAAAGACTTCCCAGAGCTTGGAAGATTTGCGCTCAGAGACATGGGTGCTACAATTGCAGCAGGAATTGTAAAAGAAATCACTGAAGAATACAAACCCTAAATCTGGTCTTCATCTTGACTCAATCCGCCCGCATCAAACTTACAAGCACCAGCCTCCCTAAATTGGACGGTGTGTGCACTGAGATCATGGGCATCGGCAAAAAAACCGGAGTCAAAGTAAAGGGACCGACTCCGCTTCCAGTAAAAAGACTGAATGTTGTAACGCGGAAATCACCTTGCGGCAACGGAACCGAGACATATGAAAAATGGGAGATGAGAATGCATAGAAGAATAATCGACCTTAGTGCAGACGACAAAGCAATCAGACAATTGATGCGTCTTAAGATCCCAGACGACGTTTACATCGAATTATCACTAAAGTAGCCTTAAATTACAGAGTAAAGACAAAACCTACATGTCAGAGCAACCAACCGAGTCCGCACCTGTAACCGAAAAATTCGACGTAATTTACAAATGCCTACGATGTGGAACAAGCGTAACAAATTCTGAGCTAAGCAGGCTGCCTGAAATAAAATGCATATGTGGTTTTAGGGTCTTTACCAAAGTAAGGCCTCCAATAGTCAAGACACTGCAAGCAGTCTAAACTTTGTAGCTGTGGTATCTTTGCAGATGTGTCCTCATGTCTTGCATATTTGAAAAGTTCTGATTACATAGCTTGCAGTCGTACGGCAGATCTTTTCCATGAATTATCTGTTTGTGCTGCATGAGTTCCTCATCTGATGAAAAGATGTTTCCGCATTCCTCACACCTGATCTTCTTGAAGAGTCTCATTTGTGAGCCGCCTTTTGCTCATCCCAGCATTTTCTGCAAAGCTGGCCTTCTATCTTCCAACTAGCCTTTGGATTATATCTGAAGAAACTAAGCCTTGTGCCACACACCCCGCAAAACTCTTTTTTCTGATTAAATTCGACTTCCTTTTTATCAAAGCAAGACTTGCAGAGTAGGCCTTCCATCTCCCATTGCCATCTTGGCTCCCAAAGATCTGTGAGCTTTTGTTCCGTGCCGCAGCTAACACATTTTTGCTTGTATGTTCCAGAATAATACTGCTCAAGTGTTTTCATATAGCAGTCCGTGCAAAGCGGATACTGCAAGTTCCACTCCTTTTTTGGCTTGTGCTTGTGTATTGTTTCTTTGCTGCACACGGTGCACGCTACAGGTTTTTTATTAAATAGGCCCACAAACCTAATTGATGGAATCATCTAAAAAATGTAATTAAAAAAGTTAGATCTCTTTTAGGATCTTCTCAATTGCTTGGCTTGCATTAACCATGCCGTTCAGCTTTGCAATCTGGGCAATCTTCTCATACTGTGCAGGTGTCATGCATATTGGCATCGTTCTTTTCATCATGAGCGAACTTGGCTGTCTACTGTTATATCCTTTACGCTGATTCACACGATCATATGAATAAAATATTTCAGGGAATATTGGTGAATTACTGATGCCAAAGCGACACCAGATCCTAGTGATAGGCAATAATGAAAACGGTTGCACACCTGAGCTTGAAAAACTCGCATACGAGGTAGGACGAGAAGTGGCAAAATCAAATTCCGTACTGATTTCTGGCGGCCTGGGTGGCGTGATGAAAGCAGCATGCCATGGTGCTAAGGACGCACGCGGGCTCACAGTAGGAATAATTCCTCAAGACAATCCTTCTTTTGCAAACGAATACTGTGACATTGTCATCCCAAGCGGACTTGGTCTTGCAAGGGACTTTCTTACGGCACTTTCCGCAGATGGAGTAATAGTGGTAGGGGGAGGTTCCGGAACACTCTCTGAGATGTGTGCAGCATACATGCACAAAAGGCCCATTGTGGCACTAAAGAACTCTGGCGGAATGGCCGCCAAATTTGCAGACCAGTTCATTGATCACAGACAAAACGTCAAAATTGTCGGAGTCGACACACCACAGGAGGCAGTGGAATATCTTCTAAGGCAGATTACTGCATAGACAGTAGTAAGGGATCCGGCTCATAAAAACTGCCATGTTTTTTCGCAAGTTCGTTTAGCTCATTTATTATGTTTTTTATTCCAAATTCCTTTGCAGTCTCAAAAATCGGCTTCTTTAAGCCTAGTCCGAGTTGTGCGGCTTTTTCAATTTCAGCAATATCGCTTGCCTGATTAGTGACAAGCCACGCAGCGTTGTTGAGGATGTTTGCCACAAGCTGGATTGGGTTGCATTTTTTCGCTAAATTTTCATCTAGTTGGATCCGTTCATATTTATCATCTGAATATTTGTAGAACCCTTGACCTGATTTCTGTCCAAGTTTTTTTTCGTTGTAGAGCTGTTCTACTTGTGGGTGTGGATAGATCACTTTTTTGTCCCTGATTTGTAGCTCAACTGTTGCCTTATGAATTACATCCATGCCGGTAAAGTCAGCAAGCTCAAAAATTCCCATCGGAAATCCCATCTTGAATTTCACTGCAGAGTCGATTTCTTCAAGTGTGTAACCATGTCTTTCCTTTAACCAGCAAGCTTCGTGGACAAGTGGGATAAAGAGTCGGTTCACTATAAAGCCAGGAACATCCTTTTTACAGATGACCGGTTCTTTTTTTACCGATCTGACATAATTAACCGTAAGGTCAACTATCTCTTTTGCAGTCTTTTGGCCTGGGATTACTTCTACCAGCTTCATGAGTTGCGGCGGATTAAAGAAATGAATCCCAATAAACTTGTCAGGCCTACTTGTAGTGTTGGCAATCTCTGTGATTGGGAGTGTACTCGTGTTTGATGCAAAGATCACTTTTTTGTCTGCAACTCTGTCAAGCTCAGAATAGACCTTTTTTTTAAGGTCCATGATTTCTGGGACTGCCTCAATTACCAAATCCGCTGAACTTACCGCCTCTGTAAGGTCTACCTTCGTCTTGATTTTTGAGAGAATCACATCGGATTCTGATTGTGTGATTTTTCCTTTTGCGACAAGCTTTTCAAGGCTCCACTTGATTTTCTCCATTGCTTTATCGAGAAATTGTTGTTCGATGTCACGCAAAACCACATTGTAGCCCGACATTGCACTGACCTGAGCTATTCCGTGACCCATGATGCCGGATCCAAGAACTGTAATGTTTTTAATCGACAACATCCTGCCAACTAAATTATCCTTTATATTTTGTGCCGATTTTTTTGGAATGTTTATGGTTGCAAAATATATGCAAGATTGTGCACAAAGTAATATGGACTGCATATTTTGCAAAATAGTCCGAGGCGACATAAAGGCCAGAGTCGTCATGGAGACGGCAAACTCATTTGCATTCCTTGATGCATTTCCACTAACAAAAGGCCACACACTTGTGATTCCAAAAAAACACTATGAGAAAATTCAAGATATGGAAGCAGACGATAATAAAGACCTCTTTGAAACGGTGCACAAAGTAATTACAAAGGTAGACTCACTTACAGGCGCCACCCTCCTTGCGATACACAACGGTAGAGGTGCAGGCCAAGAAATACCTCACGTCCACGTTCACCTAATACCGCGTAGTCAAGAAGACTCTGCTTCTGCAGTTCATCACATGTTTACAAACAGGCCAACACTCTCCGATTCGGAGTTTGAGCAGATTCTCTCCAAGCTGAAAATCTAGTAAGGGTATAGACGCTTTCCAGTATCTTCTTCATCCACGTTTATTGCTTTTGTAGGGCATGTCTGTGCAGCATCCATTATCTTGTCTTGCTTTGCGCCCTTTTGGTTCACGACGTGTGACTTGGGGTTCATCTTTGAATGCTTGTCAACCCAAAATACTTGGGGCGCTATTACCTCGCAGCTGCAACATCCAATACACTTGCTATGATCCACATCGACTACAACATTTGATTCCTTTTTTATCTCCTCAATTATCTCAAAGTCATATGGATCATCCTTTCTGTTAACTCGTGATTCATATTCTCGCCAAAACTCTGCAACATAGCTTTTCCAAAAGAACGGATCATTTTGCTCTGTTTGTCTTGTGTATCTTTCCCAGTCTTCCTGTGGCGGTGAATCACTAGGCCGTGCACCCCAGTTGGTGCGAGAAAATGTCTCGTCTCTTTTTGTTTTGGTGTTTGTGTATTTTCCCTCTCTTGCCTTTGAGTTTGCAACCTTTGTGCTGTTCTTTAAGAAATGGTATGCTTCTGTGACCTGCTTGAATCGAAGGCCGTCTCTTTCCGCATTGTTTTTGTCTGGATGAAGCTCCAATACAAGCTTTCTGTATGCATACTTGATTTCATTAAATGATGAACCTGGCTCTAATTGCAAAACTTGGTAAGCTTGTGTCTTGTCCAATGCATCATTATGTACAAACTGTTTTAAAAATAGCTAGTTTGCCACTATGCCTCTTCTCTCATTTATGTCGCTGATCGTCTTTACAATCAGGCTGGAGTTGAGGATCTCCTTTGGAACCAAAATCTTAGCAATTACATCGTTTTTGTTGATATAGACCTGTACCTTTTGAATCATTGACCTGTAGAGCAGTGCGCGTCTTCCCTCAAAGGTTTCTGACATGCCAGTGGGTATGACAAAACCGTCATCAATAAGCTGTTTGACCTTTCTGTACCCAGAGGTGTTTGGCAAGTTGCACAAGCTCAAAATCCTTGGTATTGTCTCAGAACTGTTTCTTGTAAAATCCAAAATCAGCTTTTTGTCTTCGTCTGCAAATGTCTTCAAGATAAGTTCAGTTAAGACCTTGTTGTTTATCACAAGCCATGTCTCAGAGGAATGCTCTTCTGTGGTAAAAAAATCCCTGAGTATTATGTCTTCGATTTTTTTAAAGTCTTGCTCAAACTCAAAGAGCTTGCTTCTTAGCTGACCGAACTTGTTTAGCATTTCAGATATCTCAAACCCATGTTCATGTAACTGCAGCTCGATACGCCTGAATTTTTCTTTGTCTATGGCGTTCTGCATGGATTGCAATATTGCTTTGTTTAGAAGTATGTCTAAACTGTTCACTATGACCACTATGCCCTAATCCAATTTAAATTAAACACATCATTCAGTTATTGTTTCGTCTTCCTGCCTCCAAGCAGGATCCACTATGCACAAAAACTCAAGGGGAACTTCTCCAGTATTTTCGACAAACTGCTCTGAGTGAGGTGGTACATACACAGCTTGCCCTGTTTTCAGCTCGCAAGCTTGGTCATCCACATGCAATATGCCTGCACCACTTGTGACGTAATAGACCTCCGCTGATTTGAGTATGTGCTTTTTTGATTTTGTGTGTTGTTGCATGATACATCTTACCATGCTGAATCTGATCCCAAGCATCGTATTGTGGGGGTGAAATATCTGCCTAATTTGTGTCCCTTCATCACCCACAATTGGGCTTATCAAGTTTACGTCTACGCATAACATGATGTTCATTTTTTACACAACTATTTTTCTATATCTAAAATGATTCTGAGAACTTTTCAGCGGCCTCAACAAGTGCCTTAACATCTGATTCAGAATGTGCGCTAGAGTATGAGCCAAGCTTGCCAGGCAAGAAAAATATTCTGTTTCTTGCAATCATCTCAAAGTGAAATCGTTGCAGCAACTTAGTGTCACATCTTGCAGCATCTAATGCACTATGCACCTGGCTTACTCCTTTTGTCGCAAAATGTGTCATAAACAGCGAACCAAGGCCTGTGGTGATCACTCTGCCGTCAAACACCTTGTCGAGTTTTTCTCTGGTTTGTTGTCCGAGTTTTCCAATCTTTGTATAAATCGAATTATTTTTTTGTAACACACTTAGTGTTGCATAACCAGCACACATAGTAACAGGGTTTGCAGAAAACGTACCGCCTCCAATGTATGCCCTCTTTGTTTTTGTATACTTTCCTGTGTTTGCATGATCCATTATCTCATTTTTTCCACAAATCACACCAATTGGGAATCCCCCGCCAACAATTTTACCCAAAGTCACAATGTCCGGATCAAGTTTCATGGTCTCATACAGACAGCCAAACCTAAACCTAAAGCCTGTGACTATCTCATCCAAAATGAACATGGTGTCATTCTTTTTTGCAAACTCTTGTACTCCTTTGAGGTAGTCTCTTGTTGCAGGTATGCACCCTCCTCCACCAAGCAGCGGTTCGATTATCACTGCCGCAAGATCCTTTCCGATTTTTTTTAAAATCCGCAAAGATTTTTCCAAGTCATTGTACGGAACAGAAACTATGTGTCGCTCATCTGTGAGGCCTTGACTTTCGGATTCTTTGAAAGGCCAGTTGACGGCCTTTAACAAATCACTAGTGTAGCCATGCCACCCACCGTCTATCTTTGCTACGGTTTTTCTTCCAGTCACTGCTCGAGCGAGCCTGACTGCGTACATGGTAGCTTCAGTGCCGCTTGTGGCGTATCGAATCTTTTGCGCAACTGGAACTGCATTCGAAATTATCTCTGAAAGTTCAATGGTGTTCTTGTTGACTGTTCCGTGTATCCAACCATGTTTTAACTGCTCTCTTACTTTTGTGAGAATCGTATTCGGTGCGTGCCCTAAAATCAGACTCCAGTGGCCCATCCAAAAATCTACATACTTGTTAGAATCTACATCGATTAGGTACTTGCCTTTTGCAGATTTTGTCACAAAAGGATACGGTTCAAAAAACCTGATATTGTGGCTTACGCCGTTGACATGCAGTTTTTTTGATTCAGCAAAAAGCCTTGCCGATCTTGGCGTCTTTTTTTGATATAGTCTACTAGCTTCCAATTGACACTTGCAACTTTATATTGCCGAATATATTTTTGATCGAATTTTCAAGTCGTTTTTACAAAAACTTCTGAATGGTTTATATTGCTTCTTTCTTTCTTTTTCTTTTGCATACGCAACGCTATGGCGGCGCTTGTAATGAAGTATGGTAACATACCAGTTTGTGATTTACGGGCCTCCAGTTGCGCATACAAGATGAGGATTTGATCAAATGATCTAATCTGATATGTGAAGATTGTGCATTCCGTCCAATTCCAATAAAAAATAAACCAAATTCAGAATCCCGTTGATCCTGCGGGACCTGACTGCTATCGGATTGGTACTAAGCCATGCGAGTCGTTGTAGCAATACAAGGCAGACTGCTCAGTAACACGTAGTTAATCTACCCTATGGACGGGGATAACCTCGGGAAACTGAGAATAATCCCCGATAGATCACAGTGCCTGGAATGGCCTGTGGTTCAAATGATTTATCGCCGTAGGATGAGACTGCGGCCTATCAGCTAGTTGGTGAGGTAATGGCCCACCAAGGCTATAACAGGTACGGGCTCTGAGAGGAGGGGCCCGGAGATGGGTACTGAGACACGGACCCAGGCCCTATGGGGCGCAGCAGGCGAGAAACCTTTGCAATGTGCGAAAGCACGACAAGGTTAATCCGAGTGTCTCCTGCTAAAGGAGTCTTTTGCCAGTCCTAGAAACACTGGTGAATAAGGGGTGGGCAAGTTCTGGTGTCAGCCGCCGCGGTAATACCAGCACCTCGAGTGGTCAGGAGGTTTATTGGGCCTAAAGCATCCGTAGCCGGCCGTCTAAGTTTTCGGTTAAATCTATGCGCTTAACGTATAGGCCGCCGAAAATACTGGACAGCTAGGGAGTGGGAGAGGTACACGGTACTCAATAGGAAGGGGTAAAATCCTTTGATCTATTGATGACCACCTGTGGCGAAGGCGGTGTACCAGAACACGTTCGACGGTGAGGGATGAAAGCTGGGGGAGCAAACCGGATTAGATACCCGGGTAGTCCCAGCTGTAAACGATGCAGACTCGGTGATGCATTGGCTTGTGGCCAATGCAGTGCCGCAGGGAAGCCGTTAAGTCTGCCGCCTGGGAAGTACGTACGCAAGTATGAAACTTAAAGGAATTGGCGGGGGAGCACCACAAGGGGTGAAGCCTGCGGTTCAATTGGAGTCAACGCCAGAAACCTTACCCGGGGCGACAGCAGAATGAAGGTCAAGCTGAAGACTTTACCAGACAAGCTGAGAGGTGGTGCATGGCCGTCGCCAGCTCGTGCCGTGAGATGTCCTGTTAAGTCAGGTAACGAGCGAGACCCCTGCGTCTAGTTGCTACCATTACTCTCTGGAGTAGTGGAGCGAATTAGACGGACCGCCACAGTTAATGTGGAGGAAGGAAGGGGCCACGGCAGGTCAGTATGCCCCGAAACCCTGGGGCCACACGCGGGCTGCAATGGTATTGACAATGTGTTCCGAATCCGAAAGGAGGAGGCAATCATCAAACGATACCTCAGTTATGACTGAGGGCTGTAACTCGCCCTCACGAATATGGAATCCCTAGTAACTGCGCGTCACTACCGCGCGGTGAATACGTCCCTGCTCCTTGCACACACCGCCCGTCGTTTCATCGGAGTTGGCCTTTAGTGAGGTAGTGTCTTGTTGGCATTATCGAGCTTGAGGTCAGTGACGAGGGAAAAGTCGTAACAAGGTGACCGTAGGGGAACCTGCGGTCGGATCACCTCCTTAGACATATAGACGAATGTGTGAAGGAATGCACAACCAATCTTCACAAAAACCATCGGATGCAATACGTCATGAAAGTGACGTATGAAGGATGTAGCGGGGTACCCCCAGTACCACGCAATGATCATCGTGCATAGTCGTGTAATATTGTGGCTAATCATACCAGTGCATAGACGCCAGTAGGAGGATTGCTAGGCTTGAGAAGAGAAGAAGGACGTGGCAAGCTGCGATAAGCCCGGGGTAGGCGCAAGCGTCCTATGATCCCGGGATCTCCGAATAGGAATCCTGTACTTTACGTACACACCGTACGCAAGTGCGGTGGTCGAACCGTGGGAATTGAAGCATCTTAGTACCACGTGGAAGAGAAATCAATTGAGATCTCCCAAGTAGCGGCGAGCGAAAAGGAGATAGCCCAAACTGAATCTGTTGTGGTGACATAACAGAGATGTGGTGTTTGGATATGATATTACGATCCAAGAACGCAGCCGAAGTTTTCTGGAACGTTGCGGCATAGAGGGTGATACCCCCGTAGGCGAAACGGTATTGGATCTTATCATGTCCCGAGTACTTGTCCTTGGCAGTGGGCAAGGAAATTAGGTGAAAGTAGCATCTAAGGCTAAACATTCCTCAAGACCGATAGTGGACTAGTACCGTGAGGGAAAGCTGAAAAGTACCCCGGAAGGGGGGTGAAAAGTGCATGAAACCTACTGGTTACAGACGTGGGTGGCATGGAAGATGATTTTTCCAGACTGGAGGTCCTAGCAATAGGGCTAAAGGTTTGGGTTTCTAGTCATCAGTGTCATCCGTTCCGTCTAGAAACACGGGCCAAGGAGCTTACTGTCATGGCGAGCCTAAACCTTAACAGGGTGAAGGCGAAGGGAAACCGAATTTCCGCAGCATCCGCGAGGGAAAGCGTGTGAAAGTGCGTAGAGTCATGGCGGCAAGGCTAGAAGCCGAGCGATCTATCCCTGAGCAAGCTGAAGGCGGGCGAAAGCCCGTTGGAGGGCTGAAGCAGTTCTAACGTGCAAATTGTTTGTCTGACTTGGGGATAGGGGTCAAAAACCAATCTAGCTCGGCGCTCGCTAGTTCCAACCGAAGCATCCCGTAGGGTGTCCTTTGTGGAGACAGCACTTCCTGTAAAGCACTGATAGGGTGGAGCGGGGGAGAAATCCCTCACCACCTCTTCAAACTCTGAATGGATGTGCGTCGTAGAAGCAGGGAGACGGGTTTGCGTGACGTAAGGTTCGCAACCGAGAGGGGTTTAACCCAGACCAAAGTTAAGGTCCCTAAGTTTGTGCTAAGTGTCAAGCGAAAGAGCGTCATTACGCCAAGACAGCAGGGAGGTAAGCTCAGAAGCAGCTATCCTTTAAAAAGTGTGTAACAACTTACCTGCCGAGCGTGGTGGCCTCGAAAATGGACGGGGCTAAAGCACAGCACCGATACTTTGGATACTTGTCTTAGGACAAGTCATGGTAGGTTGGCGTAGTGATTGGGTCGAAGCAGGGCCGTGAGGTCCTGTGGACCGATTACTATTGCAGATCTTGGTAGTAGTAACAGCATAGTAAGGTGAGAATCCTTACCTTCGCAAGTGCAAGGGTTTCCAGGCAATGCGTCATCAGCCTGGAGTTAGTCGGTCCTAAGAATAATCTCAACAGAATTATTCGAACGGGAAACTGGTTAATATTCCAGTACCGGGTAAAGAGCGCTATTACCTATACGATCGCTTTAAGATAGGACAAGTACAACCGTCGTTGTATCTAACTTTTCAAGGATTGAGGAGTGTCGTAATGACGAGAACCAATTCGAGGAAGGAATGGCTTGGCGTTAGCTGAGTTTGTTCGAGTCTTGGGGACCGTGAAAAATCGTGTAGGGAGCAATTTACCATGTCCGTACCGAGAACCGACACAGGTGCGCTGGATGAGAAGTCCAAGAAGTATCGGGTATACCGTAGGCGAGGGAACTCGACAAATTAGTCCTGTACCTTCGGTATAAGGGATGCCTGCAGTCCTAGTGAGAAATTGGGACAGCAGGTTGCAATAACAAGGGGGTTCCGACTGTTTAATAAAAACACAGGTGACTGCTAGTCCGAAAGGATGTGTATAGTCACTGAATCCTGGCCGGTGCTGGTACCTAAAACTTGGGTTCAACCGAGCTAAGGGCCAGTTAACGCCGGGAGTAACTCTGACTCTCTTAAGGTAAACAATTGGATTGCCTTAGTAAAATCTGGCCATATGCTGAAAAGTCTGAGAATGTCAAGCTAGATTTTCGAAATTTTGAAAATCTGAAAATGCTGTGACTGCAGATAATCAGCAGGAAAGACTGGATTGAAAATCTAGAATCCTCAGAGACTATACGCCAGAAATCGTTTTCAACGATTAAGATATAGTCCGACCCCTGTAGCGATACAGGGAAGTTTGCAAATGCAAACTCGCCTCGATTGTTCTAACCTGAGGTCATCAAGTAACAGAAGTGAGCCAAATGCCTTGTCGGGTAAGTTCCGACGTGCATGAATGGAACAACGAGAGCCCCACTGTCCCCGCCTACAACCCGGTGAAGCTACATAAGGTGGACGAACAGTCCATCATCTTCCATCGGGGAGAGAAGACCCCGTGGAGTTTTACTGCAGCTTGTGCTTGCGGTATAGTAGACATTGCATAGCGTATCTGGTAGCCATGCTTAACTTCCTCCGGGAAGTTAGGAAGCGTCGATGTAACACCAGACTCTGTTTGCAGTATCGCTTATCAGGTGAAGACCTGAGACACGTGCAGGTGGGCAGTTCGGCTGGGGCGGCACCCCTTTGAAAAGATATCAAAGGGGCCCAAAGTTCAGCTCAAACGGGTCAGAAATCCGTTGAAGAGGGCAAAGCCAAAAGCTGGATTGACTGGATCTCCAAACGCACGGGATCCAGAGACGAAAGTCGGGCTTAGCGATCCTTCGTGTGCCCACTATTGGGGCCCGGAGGTGACAGAAAAATTACCCCAGGGATAACAGGCTCGTCGCGGGCGAGAGCTCCTATCGACCCCGCGGTTTGGTACCTCGATGTCGGCTTTTCCTATCCTGGTCCTGCAGCAGGGGCCAAGGGTGAGGCTGCTCGCCTATTAAAAGGGAACATGAGCTGGGTTTAGACCGTCGTGAGACAGGTCGGTCTCTGCCTGATGGAAGCGTGGCTATCTGAGGGGAAGTTGCTCCGAGTACGAGAGGAACAGAGCAGCGTGGCCACTGGTTTACCGGTTGTCTGACAAGGCAGGCCGGGCAGCTAAGCCATTTGGGCTAAGTGCTGAAAGCATCTAAGCACGAAACCCTTCCCGAGACAAGATAGCCCTTCTTACGATGGAGGTCGGCAGTAGAAGACTGCGTTGATAGGATGGAGGTATAGATCACAAGCTTCGGCGAGTGGTGAGCCTGCCATTACTAATAGACCAACGCACTGGTTAGCCACATTACATAGAGACTATGCGCGATGATTCTTAATTTTAATTACTCCTAGTGTGAACTAGGCGCACGACTTTGCATTATGATTTTGTTCGTCTAAACAAATGATTCAATTATGAAATTCATAACATTTCCTGAAAACTAAACCATACTTTTTATAGTGATTTTTCAAAATCAGTTAATTGGTTACCGCGGCAATCATTGACGATGACAAAGCTATAGTAAGAGTGTTTGCAGAATACCTCAAACTATTGAATGTCAAAGTGGTTGCAATCGGTCATGATGGTAAACAGGCTGCCGAAATCTACAAAAAATACACACCAGATGTTTTGTTTTTAGACATACTGATGCCAAAATATGACGGAATTTATGGCCTCAGAGAGATTAGGGCAATGAATCCATATGCTAATGTAGTCATAATAACTGCAGACATAAACAAGGACATCGAAGACCGATTAGAAGGCTTACATCCTACTGAAATTATCTTCAAGCCTTTTGATATGTATAAGCTAAAAAGAATGCTTGAGGAAATAAAAAAATCAAAGAGTATGGAATTTATGGCGATAGATGCAAAAAGAGCACTTGTAAGCTTCACTATAACAGAAACACTTTTGGAGCTGAGTCAATCGGCTTCAAATGAGGTGGGTGACCGTCTTTACGCCAAATACAATTGCTATTTTTCTGACTGTCTCGAACACCCAGAATATCTAAAAGACATACTCTATGAGATATTTGGAGAAGGCTCATCATCCATAATAAAGATGATTAGGGATAAACTTGAAAAATTCGAAGACCAGCAACCCATATCTAATTTCCTTTTTGTTCTCGCTAAATAACTTGCAAACTCAGATATCACCACTCAGCAGGGTTCTTCCTATATCACTATTGGCCATAGTCACAGTTGCGGTAATTATCGCAAATTATTTTGGCCAAATATATGCCGCACTTACTTCAGATTTTGCAAATCTGTTGATCACTACTCCTTTACTGTTTACATCAATTGCACTCTCAATAAGAGATAAGGGGCGCGGTGATCTCGGTAAAGCATGGGTATGTTTTACAGCAGTTGTCATATTGTGGTTTGTTGCCGAACGCATCTGGATGGTTTACGATCTGACGGATGGCGTCGATCCATGGCCATCAGAGGCAGATTATTTTTGGTTGGCAGGATATCCAGTTTATTTTGCGTTTACTTTTTTTTATCTAAAACCATTTAGAAACTCTATTTCAAAAACATTGATGTTTTCTGCATCCACAGTCACCGTATTGGCAGCTGGATTTTTAGCAAGTTCGATTTTTGAAGAAAACTCATTTAGTTTTGAAACAATGCTTGGCATGGCGTATCCTGTCCTAGACGCAATATCAATTACTCCAATAATAATTGGGCTTGTTTTGTTCCTCAGAGGACAGACTAGCTTTTTGTGGTCATGTCTGTTTATTGGGATGCTTTGTTTCGTTGTAGCTGATTATGGCTTTCTTTTTCTCTCATTGGATCAAGAATACTATAGCGGCCATGTAATTGACATACCGTATCTTTGGGCGTACATTTTCTTTTTGTTTGGCACTAATGATTATACCAACATATTCAAAATACGCAGCAAAGACAATAGATTCAATAATTAAGAAAAGCTTAGATGATTTTTGCAACGCGTAACAAGAGTCAATCTTACCAACTTTTTTATGCTGGAGATGACTTTGTACCATATGGCCAAATCCTTACAACACCAGTTTTATGATTCAAAATGCAAGCAGCTCACCTCGGAAAAAGAGATCCGATTCGCAGGAATAATTGACGAAGGTGGTCAGTTGATTGCAGGGGGCTTCAAGGAAGGCCTTACACCACTTGAAGACGATGAAGCAAAACTGAGCGGGTTTATGGAATTTGCCTCAAGAATCTCACTCCGAAAGGAATTTGATAAAACGCTTGGACCTATAAACTATATTGCGGCAAGACGAGACAAGCTGGTCTTGATAAGCTTTCCGTTTCCAGTAAGCAAATTTGTGCTATTGATATCGGCGGAACCTACAGTAGATATCGAGAGCCTTGCAAGTAAGGTGGTGACCATCTTCAAAGACCTGCCATCTACTGGCAGATTTGATTTTGAAAAAAGCTAACTTTTTTTAGCTTGAGTATATGAGGGTATGATGTGAATGAAGCATACGTTTTACTCAATGTCGATTATAAAGAACAAAAAAACATAATCGAGCAAGCAAAAAAAGTACCAACTGTCAAAGAAGTCAAGACGGTGTACGGAATTTACGATATTTTGATAATCTTGGAATCTGACAACATGCAGAAAATAAAGAATGCAATAGATGTCAACATACACAACATAGATGGAATCAACAACCTGACTTCGCTCATTTCAGTGAAATAATTGGTTCAAGAGTATGAAGTAATTGTAGTTGGAGCAGGGCCTGCTGGTCTATCTGCAGGAATTTTTGTCGCAAGACAGAAAGCATCCTGTCTTGTGATATCAAAAGATCTTGGCGGACAGCTAAACTTGATACCAAAACTTGAAAACTATCCTGGGATGATGATGTCGAGCGGCCCACTTTTGGCAAAAACACTTGAAAATCAATATCTTGTGCTCGGAGGCGAAATGACATATGATACTGTAGAAAAAATCGACGAAACAGACGGTGGACTTAGAGTAAAAACATCACGTTCGGAATATGTTGCAAAAGCAGTAGTTCTTGCTCCAGGTAAGGTGCCAAATAACCTTGGCATTGCAAACGAAAGTCAGTTTGCAAACAAAGGCGTACATTATTGCACAAAATGTGATGCACCGTTCTATCAGGGCCGCACTACTGCGACAGTCGGTGTAGGTGGTTACCTCCTAGAATCGGGAATTCTGCTTTCACGAATGGCATCAAAAGTGTATTTGATCTACAAGGGTGGTGGACTGGGAGGAGATAAAGACATGATAGAGGCAATCAAGAAAAAAGAAAATGTGGAGCTGATTCCAAATACGTCAATCAAATCGATTTCTGGCAACAACACACTGCAACAGCTCACACTTGTAGATAATTCTGGCGTAGAAAAAACAATTAATGTTGATGGTCTCTTCATAGAGATGGGTTCAAAGATCAATTTGGATTTTGTCAAACATTTGGTGCATATCAACCAGAAAGGCGAAATCGAAGTCTCAGATGGAGGCAAGACATCGCACCCAGCAATATTTGCAGCAGGCGATGCAACAAACATTCCATATAAACAAATTGTTGCTGCTTGTGGTGACGGTGCAGCAGCAGGGCTGTCCGCATTCAACTACATTGAGAAGCTAAAGGGCAAGCCCGGAATACGGGCTGACTGGAAAAAGACCATCGGTGATACCGTATTCCACTACTGAAATGATAATAATCAGTTAATTTTTATTTTCAACGCATCTTGGCAGTCATATGGGTAAACAAACCGAACCAAATGTAGTAGGCGTCAATGTACTAAGACAAAACGGCGTGGACATAGACGAATTAATCCGCCTCCTTGTGTACAACGCATCAGTCGAGTTTACTGCCTACTATTATTTTACGAACCTGAGAATGCATTGCACTGGCATCGAAGGTGAGGGAATAAAGGGCGTAATCGAGGATGCTAGGCTGGAAGACCTAAGCCACTTTGAATCATGCCTCTCAAGAATCTATGAGCTTGGGGGAAGCTTACCAAACGACGCAACCGAGTTCATAAAAATGTCTGGCTGCGAATTTCTACAACTTCCGCCAAACAAGACAGATATCAGGGCAATAATGGAAAAATGCCTCAAAGCAGAACAGGGCGCGATCGTCAACTGGAACAAAATCTGCCAGATGACCTACGGAAAGGATCCCGCTACATATGATGTAGCAAAAGACATCTTACGGGAAGAAATAGAACACGAAGCGTGGTTCTTGGAGCTTCTCTATGGAAGACCTTCTGCCCACATGCGAAGAAAATTCCCAGGCGAAAGACCCCACACACACAAACACTCAAGGGCGTTGGGATAATCTTTCATATTTTCTTTTTAATAAAATGACCTAGTGATGAAAACACAACTCATATTTGTTGCATTTGTGATGTTTTTTGTAATATCAGTTAATACCGCGTTTGGTCATGGTGTTGGATACGAAACACTTCCACCACAAATGCTCGGAGACAGAAAGGTGGCAATGGAGGTTAATTCGAATGTGGATAACGCAACAGGCAAAAAACAAATCACATTTTCAATGTTTGATACAAACACCGGAATCACTGTGCGAAATGTCAAGTACCATATTCAGACAATTAAAACATCGACAAACATCTTTGAAGGAACCTTTGATGCCGCAAACGGAATACTTGTCATCGACTTGATTCCTGACAGCTCCAAAGAAATCATCATCACAAAAAAATCTAACAATACCTTCTTTGAGTCTCTGTTTGGAGGTAATAAAGGCTCAATTGAAGCAAGAGGTGATATCTTCAAACATGGGGGACTCTATAAATTCAAAATAGACATACTTGAGGCAGAAAACTATTCCAAATCAAAAAACAAGGCAGTCCTCTTTGAATCTGGAATTTCGTTTCCTGAAATCAGCATCTTGGAAATAAATGACGGAAATTATGGCATACAAAAAATTCAGGCAATAACCTACTATGAGACGCTCGACTCGTTAAACTATGATGCGAAAACAAAATCAATACAATTTACGATGCCATTTGAGTGGACCGCATCCAACATAAATCAGACCGCCGTTATACATCAAGAAGTGTCTATTCCAAAAACATTTGGTTCATTACAGGTCTCAGAATATGGCGCGACAGTAAACGGCATCGAGCTTCCTGACCAATCAATTACTGTAGATGACTTTGGAAGAGAAAATCGAATCATCCACCTCCTGGTATATCAGAATGAGATATTCAAGTTATATGAAACACAACAGAAAACTCTAGATAAAATTGACTTTAGGATCTTTCCTAAAAGAGACGATTTCTTGGTTGTGGCAGCAACTGATAATGTTCAGTATAAAATAGCGTTGACTACAAAACCCCGTCATGTTTTTGCAGGCGACGATGTCACTTTTATGTTTAAAATTTATGACATATTTTTGTCAGATAAAGTGGTTTCAACTACATTTGAGTTGATAATAGAATCAGGTGGAAAACAACTCTACAAAACAACTACCAAAAGTACCGATGAAAAAGACAAATGGAATGAAATCATCTTCCCAGTGCCAAAAGATGCCGCAGGCAAGCTGATCCTTCGTTTTGAAAACCTTGGGGGCAACAAGCTTGCAAGAGCAGAGATCCCTGTATTGATAAGCAAAAGCCACAATCAAATTCCATCATGGATAAAAAATACTGCCGGTTGGTGGTGTGAAAACTCTATCACGAGTGGAGAATTCCTCAAAAGCATCGAATACCTTATCTCGCAAGACATCATCGGAATACAGGTCACTTACCAATCTGTCTCTGAGAAGACCGTTCCTACATGGGTCAAAAATAGTGCGTGTTGGTGGGCAGATGATAGCATTTCTGATGCTGAATTCATAAACAGCATTGCGTTTCTAGTCAAAAATGGTATCATAAAACCCTAAATTCGGTGCTATTTTTAGTATGTGTAAATGAAGTTGAGGTATTTGTTGACTGTGTTCAAACGCCATGCTAAAACTTATCTAGCAGTATACTTGGATGGACGATAACGGATGCAACAAGAATTTGTCACCGTTGACAACTCCAAAATTCGCTATCTTAAGGCAGGCTCTTCTAAAAGAAATCTGATTTTAATTCATGGTCTTGGCGCATCAGCAGAGAGATGGGAGCGAGTCATTCCTTACTTTAGCAAAGATTTCACTGTGATTGTACCTGATCTGATCGGGTTTGGACAAAGTGACAAACCAAACATAGATTACACCACCGAGTTTTTTGCAAACTTTATTGGACAATTTTTGGAAAAACTTGGGATCAAAGAATCAATAATGATGGGTTCATCGCTTGGAGGTCAGATTGCAGTAGAGTATGCCGCACAAAACCAACAAACCGTTGACAAACTCGTCCTTGTCTCCCCAGCTGGGGCCATGCGGCAGTCTACCCCTGCCTTGGATGCATATATTATGGCAGCACTGTATCCGGATCCGACCACTGCAAAGAATGCATTTACGATGATGACTGGCAACAACAAACCAGTCAGCGATGAGATTGTACAAAGTTTTGTTGAACGCATGAGGATGCCAAACGCAAAGTTTGCATTCATGTCTACACTCCTTGGGCTCAAAAATGCACCGGAGATCTCTGTCAAGCTTGAGCTGCTGCATGTGCCAACACTGATTGTCTGGGGCAGTCTTGACCCAGTGATTCCAGTCAAATACGCCGAATATTTTGTCAAAAAAATAAAGGACTGTCGATTTTACCAGATGGAAAACTGTGGTCATACTCCTTATGTGGAAGACCCAAGTGGTTTTTCAAAAATAGTTCTCAAGTTTCTCAAAAATCGTAGCTAGGCTTAAATAAGTATGGTGGTAAATAATACCAATGGTCGGCAATGAAGACCAAACAAATTATGCAGAGATGTTTCAACAATGGGTACAAAAAGGAGGCAAGGCACAAACCGAGTTCGTAAAGGCGCTGTGTTCCTACATGGAAAGCAACCAAAAGTTTGACCCATTGCAGACAATTAAAGACCTCACGGCAAAGACTGCACAAGCTCAGCAAAGCTTTGTCAGCAACATGACGGCACTGCAAAAAAATGCAATGGAGCAGCTCTTCAACATGAGCGGCATGATGCAGAGCTTTATGGGCTGTGGTGCATTCAAGACTACTGTTGGAAGCAACGGCAGAATCTCAATTCCTGAAGCAGAGCGTGAAGCCTTGAAGATAAACGAAGGTGACCTAGTTCAGGTGTTAATTATGCCGCTTGATAGAAAAAAGAGCAAGTAGTGCCCATTTCATCTTTCTTTTATCCACTGGATCAGCTCAGGCAGGATTTGTTTTTGTGAATATGAGCTTGCAATCATGCCAACGTGCCCAGTTGGATACACACGGAGTGTCTTGTCTTCACTGCCTACGGCATAATACAATGGCATGCTGCATTCTGGTGAAACTAGGTGATCCCCTACTGCAGTCTGGATGAAGATGGGCATGGTTATCTGTCTGAGATCCACCTGTTTATTACCAACTATCATCTTGTTTTGAATCAACAGGTTTTCTTGGTAGATGTCTTTGATCCATTGCCTGAACAATTCACCTGGGATAGGCGGGGTGTCACTTAGCCATTTTTCAACTCTTAGGAAGCTGTCTACAAAATCTTTGTCATGAATGTTTTTAAAAAATCTGTAGTATTTTTCTAGGCCCTGCTCAAATGGCTTGAGTATTGAAAAACAGTAATACATGAACTCAGGTGGCATATTACCAATAGTGTCTACAAGCTTGTCCACATCAATGTGTTTTGCCATGTTGCTCACTACAGTTATGTCCTTCCATCCGTCTATGACTGGCGCCGTAGCTATGAGGTTTCGTACCTTTTGCGGGTACAAGGAGGCATAAATTGTTGCAATCGTGCCACCTGTGCAGTACCCTTGTACTGAGACGCTTTTGTTGTCAGTCTCGTTTTTTACATACTCGATACAGTTGTCCATGTAGGTGTTTACATAGTCGTCAAAATCAAGGTACTTGTTGATGTTGGATGGATTCCCCCAGTCTATCATGTATGTGTCTATTCCACCCTCCAGAAGTTTTCTAACCCAGCTTTTCTTTGGCTGAATGTCTAGAATGTGATACCTGTTAATTATCGCGTAACTTATTACGAGCGGAACCTTGGCTTGTTTTTCAACAAGCGGCCTAAAGTGAAGCAATCTTACTTTGTCTTCTTCGTACACTACATCGTACGGGCTTGATTCCAGTGTTATCTCGTCTGGTGCAGGTACAAGCTTTGGAGCATCGGCCACATTTTTTGTAAATGTAAGGAATTCTTGAACCAGCTTTGGGTCAATCGTGTCATTTTGCATTTGAGGCCTCCTTTTCTAGTTTGGTCACTCGTTTTCTGAGCTGGTGTATCTCTTTATAGACTTCATCAATCTCCTTTCTTGTCGGCAACCGTAATGAGTGGAGTGCAACATTTAGGATGTTCTCCCAGTGCTTTGTAAGCTCTAGCTCTGCTGTTACAAGCTTGCCATAATTTTGGCCAAATCGCTCAGAGTCAAACAGCTGCGTAAAATCGTTTTCAAAAATGTCAATCCAGATCCGCTTGTAGGCCTCAAGCTGCTCGGAGTCACTTGGAAGGCTCGTTGCCTTGGCATCTACCTTTTTTTGTGCTTCCAGCCATGTCTCTGAAAGCTGTTTGTAGTACTCGATGAGCCTCTGGTTAAATTCCACCATACTTTCGTATGACTCTATTAACTCAGTTGAGATCATTTTCATGTCATTTGTCCAGTTCCTCATGGGTCCAACTGAGGTGAGTGCTACTGGTTTTCCTGACATGAGGTGTAGTAGGTCGGTCCAGAACAGTGAAACATGTTTGAAATAATCAAGCGGGAGATTGACGTCTTGTGACATGCTAATTAAATACAAGTTTTCACAATAAAAAGATCGCCTTTCTAATATGGCTCAAATTAATACCACGGTGATAAATAATGGATAAGGAACAAGTCTGTAGCACAGTAAAGAAACTGGATCCAAAGATCCGCTTTGTTGGCCTAATTAACAACAAAGGCAAACTCGTAGCAGGCGGAATGGTTGAGGGCAAAAAACCACTAGAGGATGAAAAAAAAGACGAGATGCTGTACCTTGAGCTTGCACTTCGAGTCAGGATGCGACAAGAGTTTGATGCCGAACTCGGGCCGGTCAGATTCGCAATGTCTTATAGGGACAAGGTTCTAGTCATGAGCTTTCCAATGAAAAATGAGATACTTTTGGTCTCTGCGGAAAAAGACATCGACTTTGCAAAATTCCCATTTAGTGTACTCAAAATACTGGAGCAGTACCAGAACTGAAAATATTAGATTAGTTTAAGATACGAAAAACCTCATTTTATCTTATGTGGAAGCTGATCTATGTATTTGCGGTTTTTGCGCTTTTTTCAGTGCCGGCATTTGCAGATGTATGGGTGCCAGAAAACGAGTATGTGGGGTATTTTGATTCACAAGGGATTTACACAGTAGTGGGCGCAGTCAAAAATACTGAAAACTATGCAATCACTCCAACGATAACCATCATTGTCGATGCAGGGGACAAAATTAAAGTAGTTCAAAAGCTTCCTACAGTGTTCCCAAACAAAGACATCCCGTTTAAGATCCAAATCCCGCAAGTTACAAACCATAATGCATTGCTTGAAGCCCCACTCGTAAGCTTCAAAATAGAAGATGACGCGACACGCTCAAACGTCGAAGTAATCTACGACAAGACTCTCAAAAAACACAGAGACGGTCACCTCACCGGAAGAATAGTTAACAAAGGCAACGTCACAGAATATAACATCAAAGTGTATGCCACCATTCACGGCAACAAACATGTTTTTCTGGACGTTGGAAAAAACATTGAAAAGATAGACAAAATTGAGCCAGGCCAAATAATTGAATTCAGCATGTATCCTGATCCGTTGTTTGCAGACGACATCAATTACTATAGCTGCTTTGCAATAGGTGATGAGACAATAGTGCCACTGTATGCTCTCAGAAATGGGGAGCGCTTTGACTTTAGGTATGATTCTACTGCCTCATTTACAGTAGCTGGTTTTGATGAGACAGGAACCAAACTCTACATAAACGGCATAAACTCGTTTAAAGTGCCTACCTTTGTCAACTTCGAGTTCCCAAAGGTATCTGATGATGAGAAATTCGACGTCCTTGTGAATGGAAAACCAGTCGAATTCATCCAGAGCATAGACGAATATGGGAACTGGCACGTTGCGTTTGCCATAGACGGAGCATCGCAAACCAAAATTCTAATTAGTGGATTTGAAAACCCGACACGGCAGGCCGAGTCAAAAACCGATACACAAACACAAGACTATAGTTTATTGTATTACATTGTGCCGGCTGTATTTGCAGCAGGACTTGGTGCATATTTTTATTCGCGAAAAAAGAGCACTGTTAGCTAGATGTTTTTTGCATCTTTGGTAGTTTTATGACAAAAGTAGTGGGATTGTTTTTTACAGAGATTGTTCCCCTGTGCCTTTCTATGATGTTTTTGCAACTTGCAAGACCAAGTCCTGTACCTACTTCCTTTGTTGTAAACAACGGTTCAAAGATCTGCGTTAGGTGTTCATAAGCTATCCCCGGACCAGAATCTTCAACTTCGATTATGACTTCATCTTTGTCTTCTTTTGCGGAAATAGTTATCGTGCCAATACCGTTCATTGCCTCAATTGCATTGGTAATCAAGTTGCCAAAGACTACTTTCATTTTGTCAATATCGCATGTTATTTGTGGGTTGTTCTTTGGGAGGTGGAATTCGACGTCGTCTGAGATCTGGTTGGTCTCTATTACTTTTTTCAGAATATCATGTAATGAATAATTCTGTAATTTGAGAGGGGGCAGCTTTACATAATTTAGGACATCTTCAATTAAGTGATACATCTTTCTTGCCTCCTCCTCAATTAATGAGAGTTGATCAAGTGATTTTTTGTCAAGCTTGTTTTTTGAATTTTTTCTAACCATCATGGCATAATTGATAATGACTGTTAGTGGATTTCTCATATCGTGAGTTATTCTTGAGGTGAGCTCGCCGATGTGAGTCAATCGGTCGTATTTTTGCTCAATGTCTGTGACCTTTTTTTCGGGCATGTGGTATTGCTATATGCATATCATATTTTATCTTATATTATGTCAAAAAAATAAACAACCTTGAGTTGTGTTTTTTGTTCATGAAAAGAGCGTAAAAAATGGTACTGAAGGACCTGTTGGGATACCATGGTCTGGCAAGGGAAATTATGGCACTCGGTCCATCAGACCTATCTTTACACATCATGCATGACTAGTATTGTTGTGTATGTCTACTTGATACAAACAACGAATACTGTGTGGAATCGCCTAGTTTGAACATTCTTTTAGTTACAAGCTTAATTGTGCATTGTCTACAAATGATTGTTGGTTCTGTTGCATCAACGAGGGCTGACCTCTAGCAACTTGCTTCCATCAACTCTGAGGATTAGCGGTTCCTGATAAATATCAAGAACCACGTTCCCCTTCACTGCTTCAACTGAAAGCCCTCTAGGATGGGTAACCCTAGCCCACCCTTTGTGAGCAACATTCATGGATGCGACAACGTCATGATCCATTGATTTGCCACAATTAGTGCACAACAATTTTCGTCGGTTCTGCCTGTCCTCTTGGAGTCTCCCTCCGCATACTGGACAGAGCATGCTTGTGCGTTTTGGATTTACAAATTTGACAGATATGCCTTCCCATGCTGCTTTGTACTCTACCTGCCTCTGGAGTTCGTAAAATGACCAAGAGTTTAGTTTTCTTCTATAACTATTTCCTTGGCCGTTTCCTTTTCTGTATGACTTTCTGATCCCCTTCAAATCCTCAAATACTATCATGGATCTGGATTTTTTTGCCTCTTCAACAATGTGTTTTGATATTTTGTGCAGGTACTGGTTCGGTTCTCTTACAAATGGTAACCTTACTTTTCTGCCTTTTTTGGTGTCTCTTTTCATCTGTGCCAGCCTGCCTGCTGCCTGAGAGATTGCATTCAGTTTGTATTTTGACTGGATGTCGTACCCGGATAGTTGCTGGTATGATAGTGAGGAGAGTTTCTTTAGTGTCGAAGCATTATTTTCCAATCCAATTCTTATGCAGTGATTTACCATCTCTTTGAAGGTATCCATCATGTTTTGTAGATCCTGATTTGGAGTAAAATGCTGCCTTACTGATTTTATTGCAAACATGTAGCCATTTCACACATCAAACTATTTAATTTTTGGAGTCACCCTCGTTGATGCGACAGAACCTGATTGTTTAATGTTTAATTACAAAAATGCCAAGTTGTTAATCTTTTTTGTGATTTATGATAAACACGCTGAACATAACTCACTCAATGATGCGTATTTGCAAATTGATTGCGACACGGTACAACCCAGTTATTGATGCAGGAAGATGATATGGCAACAGCATACGTTCTGATTAATTGTGATTTGGGTGCAGAAGGATCAGTTATATCACAACTCAAATCACTCGATGATGTCAAAGAAGTACACGGTACATTTGGCGCCTACGCTGTTTTGGCAAAACTCTCATCAGAAAAAACTGAAAATATACGCGAGACAATAACTTGGAAGATACGGAAAATAAACCAAATCCGTTCAACTTTGACACTAATGGGAATCGAAGGACAAGAATAACCTATGACATACACCTGGGCAGGTTCCCATCATGTTTTTCTTTATACTCGTTGAGGATAATCTTGCTTAAGGCATCGTATTCGTTTGTTGTAAAATAGCGAAATCTTTTGGATTCACATACACAACTAGTTGTTAGGGCGTCTGTGATACTTTTTTTAAGATTTGGAGTGCCACCGATATACAAGATCTTCATTGCAGCGTGAGTCATGTATATGCCAGGTGATTCAGGAAGCTTTGATGTCTGTTCTGAATTAAAATCAAACCACTCTGACCAAACTATTTCCATGGTCTTGATACTCTGACGAGTTTTAAATCTCTAATTATCTAGGAGACTTTTTAGTCCGACGCATCTGTTTCTGATTGTGACTTCGGTTACACCGGCTGCAACAGAGATGTCTTTTTGGGAGCGGATCTCTCCGTTTGATACGCATGCAAGGTACAGTGCAGCAGCTGCCAATCCCATGGGGTCTTTTCCTGCAACCATACCGATCTTTTTTGCCTTGTTTAAGATCTCAATTGCCTTTCTCTTGGTTCGCTCACTTAGGTTTGCCATGCTTGCTATCCTTGCTATTCCTTTAGTCGGATCCGCAACAGGCATTTTGAGGTCAAGTTCTTTGTATATGAGTCTGTAGCATCTTGCTACGTCTTTTCGCCTTATGTTAATGCTTTCCGCTACGTCATCTAGCGTCCTTGGAGTCTCAGTATTTCTACATGCTGCGTAAAGGCAGGCTGCAATCAGGCCGTGAATTGAGCGGCCTCTGACGAGTTTTTTTTCCATTGCTTTTCTGTAAATATATGCTGCTTTCTCAATGACAGAGTCTGCAAGACCCATCTTGTCTTTCATTTTTCCAAGCTCGTTTAGTGCTTGGCGCAGATTTCGATCCGCTGATGTGTGTGCCTGAGTTCTACTGTCCCATGTTCGAAGTCTGTCAATTGAGCTCTTCATTGATGCTGACAGTGGTTTACCTGTCGCATCCTTGTCTGTGGAGCCAATGATTGTTGATAGTCCCATGTCGTGCATTGTAAGTGATGTACCTGCTCCCACTCGGCTTCTATCCGATTCGTCATTTGAAAAGGCCCTCCATTCAGGACCCGACTCTTCGAGCTTTTCCGCTGCAACAAAACCGCAGTTTCTGCAATACATTTCACCAGTGGTCATGTCTGTCTGGAGTGTGTTTTTAGCACATGAAGGACATTTGGCTTGTGATGAGGTCATCAGATATGTATATGCGCGTTTCACTTATTAGGGCTTTTATCCAATTTCACTGATTATTTGTGTGTAGGTTGAGCTAATCCAGACATTCTAGAGTTTTAGAATGACTACGTGTTATTTTTTTCTAGAATATTCCTTTAGTTTTTCTGCAAGCGTTCTGAAGACTTCGTTGACACTCACGTCAATGAGATTGATCGTTGCATTATCTTTTATGATCTGTTTTTCATATTTTTCTTTTATTGCAAACATAACTGAGGACCAATGCAAAATGCCTTTAAGCTTTTCATCTATTATCGAGTTTGTATCTGGAAAATTAAATGATTGAAATACTATCCCGTTTGCCCAGTTGATAACAGGTATGGCTCCACCTGCAGTCTTGCTACTAAACGCAATCTGTCTCATCCATTCTTCAAAATTGTATTCTATTACCTCATGTATGACTAGGCGTTTCCATGGCTCAATGACTATTTCCAACTTGCTTATTATGAAAATTTTCAAGATTATATAACTTTCAAAAGATGGGGCCCGACAAGTAGATCTATTAGGCCATTGTCTGTCTAATTTGAACAGACAACATCTCATATTTTATTCAGTAAATGGAGAGTGGGGATATTATACCATGAATCAAAAAGAAATGGTTGAGGCGCTGGATTTTTTTGGCCTTGAAGAAATCGACTCCAAAGTGTATATGGGACTGCTCCAGACGGGCCCAGTCTCAGTTGGTGCACTCTCATCAAAATTAGATATTGACAGGGGCAAGACATATCGTGCCTTAAACAGGCTGCGAAACATGGGTGTGGTGACTACTACTTTTTCCAACCCTACTCTGTGCGCTGCGGTATTGCCTTCCGAAGCCCTACAAATAATCATGGAAAGAAAACAAGATGAAATAACTACTATGAAGAATCTGTCACAGAAAATAGTCCAAGACATAAACATAATCACAAAACAAAGCGAGATACAAGAAGTGTCATCGTTTGTGATTATTCAGGGACGCTCAAACATCTATTCCAGAATAAGCAAACTGCTCCAAAAAGCATCAGGTACAGTCTACATTGTTGCTCCCTCAGATGACCTCATGAGAATGTATCACACTGCAATTCCTGAGAGAATTCAGTTACTAAAAGAAAATGGCACCGAAGTACGTATACTGACTGAAATTTCCAACCAAAAAGAATTGGCGTTTGTTGACAGACTCAACCCAACGGAGATCCGGCTAGGCAAGCTACCATCTAAGAGCAGGATGATTGTTGAGGAAAACAAACAACTGATCATGTCTGGGGCACTAAACGCCTCTATGGACCTAAACGATGAAAACGATTCAGTTATGCACACCAACTCGTCAGAAATGGTCAGCAACATGTTCAGCTTGTGTTCATTGCTGTGGACTAAGTCCAAACAAGTGGAAATCATGGTTGCGCCACAAAAAGTGAAGACACGATGATGGGATACAACGCCGTGTATTGCGAGAAGCTAAAGAAAAAAGTAACTTACACAAGTGAGCAAATGAACAAACGAACAGACTTGATCAACGAATTGGTTGATCCAATCTGTGTGATTTCAAATGCAAACGAGATTCTATCAAAACGCCTCAACAGATTTGTCGATGACGAGACAAAAGCATATTTTGAGATGATTTCGCGTGCAACAACAAAAACAAAAGCGATAATAGATGAACTAAGAAACGAAGAATCTTTGTCTCGTACACTGAAAAACTAATTGATAACAGCTGAATAATTAATAATTAAAACCACAAAAATGATTATAACATAAGATTTGTTGTGATTTATCATGGTGGGTCTTGGAGGTAATCTTGCCGAGCTGAAACTGCGAGTGCAAAAGGCACAAGAAGATCTTGCGCAACTGGGTTCGCCGTCACCGCCTCTACCTGAGATGATTGATACTACCAACATTATACGCATAAATGAATACCTTGCAAAAAGTAACGAGGGCAAGTCGAGACTGATCTCAGCTTACGAAGATTATGCAAAAAAACTCGAAGAAATCGTAGCCTCGTTGCTTTCCATACAGGCAGATCTCAAGGACATAGTAAAAGCAGAAGCCTCGCTCATAGCAAAATCTGGTATAAAAAGACGCCAAAAAAACAAAAAGAAAAAGATGACTAATAGATCACGTCGCCTGCAGTAACTCTGATTGATTTTGAATCTTGTTTAATTATGAGTGCACCATCCTTGTCTAGCTTTACTGCTTTGCCAGATATGCTCTGATCTTTGGTGATGACGCTGATTGTTCTTCCTATGGTGGATGATTTTTTCATCCACTGATTTATGATGATTTGAGTTTTGTCTGATTCAAAAAGCATTAGGATCTTTTCAAGTTCTTCCAAAAAAGACTGGACGAGTTTGGCAGGTTTTGATTTGTCTTTTTGATCCAAGAGGGTGGTGACTCCATAAAAGTTGGGGCTGCGCCTTATCTTTTTTTCTATTTGGCTTGGATCTACTTTAAAGTTGATACCAACTCCCAAGACAAGACTTTCGATTCGCGTCGACTCGATTGAAGCATCGATTATCATACCGGCTACTTTCTTTCCTTTGAGTGTGAGGTCATTTGGCCACTTTAACTCAGTTGCAATGCCAAGAGTTTTTTGAATAGCATTTGAGAGGGCAACTGCGGCAGCAAACGGTATTAGTGTAACTTTGCCAACATCGAAACTGGGTCTCAGTATGATTGACAACCAGATTCCACCTTTTGGTGAGATCCAAGTACGACCCTGTCTGCCCTTTCCGGCCTTTTGTGTTTCAGATATGATTACTACTCCATCCTCATTTTGATTTTTTGAAATGCTGACAGCAAAATTTTGTGTAGAGTCTATTGAATCAAAATAATAGATTTTTTTCCCCAATCGTTTTGTCTTGAGGCCGTCAGTTATTTCCCAAGGTAGCATCAAATCGGTGACGCCGGTGAGTCGGTAGCCGAGGTTTTGTTTTGACTCTATCTTGTAGCCTAAGTTTTGGATTTTTTTTATGTGCTTCCAGACTGCAACGCGGCTGATTTTTAGAACCTCGCTTAGGTCTTCGCCTGAGAGGTATTCTGAGTGATGTGCCTTGAGGAACTGCAGTACCTTGACTAGTCCGGAATTATCAGAAGACGTGTATAGCAACAGTCTGTCTGATTTTATGTCTGATTTATAATTTCGATTTTTTGAGCTAAAAGCCGATGTCTATGTCGTAACCACCATCGCCCATGTCGCCGCCACTATCGGCACCTTCGCCAGTATCGGCCGGCTGGTTTTCTGCGCCGGGTGGCACCTGTTCTGGTGGCACGTAATTGTGCATCGATGCACCAATCATGGAAAACATCATGGAAAACATCATCATGTTCATCATGCCAAAGAACATCATCATTGGAAAGTCCATTTTGTTTTGATCCATGAACTCTTGGAGCTGTTTTTTGTCCCCCATTTTGTAAAGCTGAACCATATGATTCCACTTTTGCTCCATTTCATGGATTCGTTGCTGAAGCTCGTTTGAGCCTTTTTCTGTGAGCTGCAGTTCAATTTTCTCGCCGCCAAAGAGTCCTTTCTTTTTCTCAACTCGAATGAAGCCGCGCTCTTCTAGTTTTTCTAGTATCTTGTTTAGTTCTTCTGGCTCTATTCCTGTCTTGGCACGGATCTTATCAAATTTTTTGGCACCTTTTTTTATTGCCCCTAAAACAATTACGTCCTTTGGCTCCTCTTCCATGTATCTAGTTGGCATTTTTACGTATAAAGAATTTTTCGAATACGTTAAAATCGCATTGACGTCAATCATATTCATGGAACGAGATCCACACACAGACGAGCAAATCCGCAAGATCTTCTCACTTAAGAACATCGCAGTTGTAGGCATGTCAAAAAACGAGGAAAAGGCGGCAAATTATGTGCCAAGGTATCTCATAAACCAAGGCTATAATGTAATCCCGGTAAATCCTACCGCAGACAAGATACTTGAACGCAAGTCGTTTGCCAACCTGACTGATATAGATCAGCAAGTAGACATCGTAGATGTATTTAGGCCGTCAGAACAAGTGCTTCCAGTAGTACAAGAGGCAATAAAACTAAAACCCAAGGTAATATGGCTTCAAGAAGGAATCCACAATGAGGAGGCAGAGGAGCTTGCAAAAAAGGCAGGAATCCAAGTTGTCTTTAATCGGTGTATGCTTGCCGAACACCAGCGGTTGTTCTCATGAATATCTCATTTGAAGAATTTTACCACTCACTTGAGGAGTTGGCCGCAACTTACTCAAAAAAAGGCGTCATGATAAAGCTGGTACCGGATGCGGTCGCAAACATAGTGAGAATTATCGGCGAAAACACAAGCTCGCTTGAGAGGGCAAAAAACGGACTTGAGGAGGTGTCTGAGCTCTCGTATGCTACGGCAGAACACCACCCGTACTGGAACCTCTTGTTCCACGCATGTCAGATATCAAAGCTGACGCTAGACAAGTGGGATTCGAATCTTACAAAAGAAGAACTCGATGAAATATTTTGGTCAATAGATGAGATAAAAAACACAATTTCAAAGCTGAAAGAAAATCCTCGCAGTCATGAATAAATACTTTGAAACGCAAGTTTAGTCGTGGCAATCAAAATAGGAATTATTGGCAAGACAAACACGGGTAAAACAACATTTTTTAATTCAGCAACGCTTTCATCATCTGAGATTTCCACTTATCCATTTACCACAAAAAAACCAGAATCGTCAACTGCGTACGCAATCACGCTTTGTGTGCACCCTGAATTCAACATACATGACAACCCAAAGAACTCAAAATGCGTGGACGGTTGGCGTTACATTCCAATTGAGCTGATTGATCTGCCCGGTTTGATTAAAGATGCTTGGCAAGGAAAAGGTCTTGGCAATCAGTTTCTCTCAGTTGCAGCACAGGCAGACGCATTGTTGCACGTAGTAGATGTGTCTGGAAGTATTGACTCCTCAGGAAAGATAGCCTCTGCGGGAAGTGGAGACCCGATATCTGATTTTGCGGACATTGAAGAAGAGTTGATAATGTGGTATCTGAAAATTCTTGAAGGAAATAGAGACAAGGTATCAAAGGTAATCCACTCTGGAACAGACAAGATAGTTGCAATTGCGGATTTGTATCGAGGAATAGGCGTCAACAACTATCACGTAAAAGAGGCGTTGCATGTGGCAGAAATTGAAGATAAGGAATTTGACGAAATAGATTTTCAGGAAAGCAAAAAGTTTGCCACCATTTTGCGCAAGATTTCAAAACCTACGCTAATTGTTGCAAACAAAATCGACATAGAAGGTGCAGACAAAAACTTTGCACGATTAAGAGAACGCTACAATGACACGATAGTGGTGCCGGCAAGCGCGGACAGTGAGCTGTCGTTGCGACGAGCAGAGCAAAAAAACCTCATAAAGTACTCGCCAGGCTCTGAACAGTTTGATATACTAAAACCTGATGAGCTAAGCCAAAAACAAAAAAACGCACTTGAGTTCATCAAAAAAGAAATCATGGGAGAATATATGAGGACTGGCGTTCAGTTTGCAATCAATGTGATCGTCTTCAAGCTGCTCAAAATGAATGCTGTATACCCAGTAGCAGACGAAGAACGATTATCTGATAAAAAAGGAAATGTGTTGCCTGATCTGATCCTCCTCAAAGACGGAGCAACGGTGATGGACTTGGCAAAAGAGATTCACAGCGACCTCACAAAGGGATTGCTCTATGCAAAAGACATTCGATATAACCTAAGACTTCCTACAACGTATCAACTACGTGACAGAGATGTCATATGTCTTGTCACTACATCAAAAAAACACTAAGAATCAGCTTTGATCTTTTCTTTTTTCATCCAGATGGTCTTGCCTTTGTGATCAAGTAAGACTATGTTCATCTGAGAAATCTGGCTTCTTATTTTGTCTGCTTCCTTGTATTGCTTTTGTGCGCGCAATTCATCTCGTTTTTTGATTAAATCAGTAATTGCCTGCCTTTCTGATTCTGTGAGGCGTTGTACTTGGAGGCCCAGCACATCTAACATCCTCTCAAATTCAGGTAAGGCAATATCAGCAATGGATTTAGTCATTGCCTCAGATGCAGCCATCCTGTTTACACCCTTAACTAATCTAAAGAAGGAATTGATTGCAAGTGCGGTGTTAAAGTCGTTTTCAAGCGCAGAATCAAACTCTACTTTGCATTCTGATACTAGGCCAGATATCTCCGCGGTGTCGCTTTTGCCTTCCGACATTATCATCTCATAATATGCTGTTTCTACCTGGCGCCACCTGATGAGATTTTCTTTTAGGAGGTCCTCAGAGTAGTCTATCGGCTTGGAGTAATGGCCAGAAAGACAGAACAACCTAATTACATTTGGACCCCAGTTGTCCAATACGTGCCGGACTGACTTAATGTTGCCAAGTGATTTTGACATTTTTTCGCCATTGATTGTAACCATTCCAACATGCATCCAGATCTTGGCAAGCGGCTTTTTGGTAACTGCCTCCGTTTGTGCAATCTCGTTTTCATGATGCGGAAAGATGAGGTCGCGACCGCCACCATGTATTTCAAATTCTTCGCCTAGATATTTGAGACTCATTGCAGAGCATTCTATGTGCCAACCAGGCCTACCGTTGCCCCATGGGCTTGGCCAAGTCGGCTCGTCTTTTTCAAACTTCCATAGTGCAAAGTCAAGTGGATTGTTTTTTGTTTCGTCTATTTCAATTCTTGCGCCAGAAATCAAATCCTCCGTCTTCTTTTTTGAAAGCTTTCCGTATTCTGAAAACTTTGAAACAGAATAGTACACACCGTTTTTTGAGACGTAGGCTACGCCCACACCAATTAGGTTTTTTATCAAATTAATCATGTCTGCAATGTGTTCTGTTGCCTTTGGGTAGGCTGTGGCACGCTTGATGTGCAGTCTGTCAAAATCCTCAAAATAATGTGTGATGTATCTTGTGCTAATTTCGGAGGCATTTGTGTTCTCTGTTTTTGCGCGATTAATTATTTTGTCGTCTACGTCTGTAAAATTTTGGACAAAGTTTACCGAGTATCCTTTTGATTCCAAGAATCTTCTTAGCGTATCAAATACGATTATCGTGCGAGCATGGCCTATGTGTGACTCGTCATACACTGTTACTCCACACAGATAAATTCGAACTTTGTTTGATGAGATCTCTTTTTCTTGGTTGCTTAGCGTATCAAAGATCTTCATGACTCTCACAGCTTTGGTGGCATTGTCCTTTTGTGTTCGCTTTTTTTGTACATTTGATGGATTCTCTCGATTTTGCTTTTATCTATATCTGTAACGTCAGCAGTCTGATCTATTGTCATATTTTTGTCAACTAGGCAATACAGGACGGAATCTATTTCGTCATAAGTAACACCTATTTCTTCTTCTGCGGTGTGGCCCTTCCACAGGTGCGGACTGCTTTTCTTTGATATAATCGAGTCTTTAACTTTCAAAAATCTAGCAAACTCCCTTATTTGAGACTTGTATAAAGAAACAATCGGCAAAATGTCTGCACTGCCGTCACCAAACTTGGCAAAGTACCCGATCAGATATTCGGACTTGTCGCTAGTTCCAACCACAAGATAGTTTTTCAGATTTGCGTAATAGTATAGTAACGCTGAGCGAATCCGCGCCCTCAAGTTCCCAAGTGCAGTTTCTTGCGGCTCAACAATGTTTGCAAACTGAGAATGGATCATGCTGATGTCAATCAATTTGTAATCTATGCCGAGGCTGTCCACAAGATGAAGAGCATCTTCGGTCTCTTGTTTTGGCGAAACCTTGCTGTCTGGCATGATTAGTGCAAGTGTTTTTTCCTTGAATGAATTTGCACAAATGTATGCAATTACTGCCGAATCAATACCTCCGCTGAGGCCAAAGACAAAACCCTGTGCGTCCGTAATGTACTTTCGTAAAAACGAGTCAATGTCGACTTGGATTTTGGCGTAATCCTGCTTGATTATCTCATCTAGTATCTTGGTATTCACTGGTTGTGGTTTACAGCATTGAATTAAAAACCGTACCGAATCTAGATGTCTACATAGATTCCATCTGCGCGTGCTTCGACTTTGTATGTCTGGAGCTTTACATCCTTAAGATAGTCAAGCAAGGCGCCTGTCTTGATGTTATAGTGCCAAAAGTGGAGCGGGCATTCTACTATGTCTCCTTCAAGCCTGCCTGGGGCAATGGAGCCATCTTGGTGTACGCACAGTGCATCGATTCCATGATAGCCGTCTTGGTTGAAGATTGCAATTCTTTTTCCATCTATGTTGTATTCTTTTCCTTTGCCTTTTTCGATGTCACCTTTTTCGGCTACTTTTTTCCAAGCCATCGAGTTGTCTGAAATAATGCTGGATATTTAGATTGTTATGAGAAGATTTTTTAGTGTACGTAATTGGGATACGATATTGAGCAGGGTAAAGGATCCGTCTTTGGCAGAGCAGGGCAAGCTCTCATACGAGTGGGCAAAAAGCCACATGCAGATCCTTACAAACACCATTAATCGATTAAAGAAATCACAACCACTAAAAGGAATCACAGTTGGTTTTTGTCTCCACATTACAAAAGAAACCTCGGTGCTCTTGATGGGCGCAAAGGAGCTTGGCGCAAACGTGGCAGCGTGTGCTGGAAATCCACTCACCACCCAAGATGACATTGCAGCATTTTTGGCATCGGAGGGAATCCATATTTATGCATGGAACAATGAGACGCCGCAAGAATATGACTGGTGCATAGCACAGGTCTTAGATCACAAACCGCTCATTGTAACAGACGATGGTGCAGACATGACTGTGAAACTACATTTTGATAAAAAATACAAAAACCTTCGAATTCTTGGCTCAACTGAGGAGACGACTGCTGGTGTCACAAGAATCAAGGCAATAGAAAAGAAAGGAAAGCTGCGATATCCGGTAATTGTGGTAAATGAGGCGTACACAAAACACATGTTTGACAACCGGTATGGCACAGGCCAAAGCACAATAGATGGATTACTAAGGGCAATGAACCTGTTGTTTGCTTCAAAACGCGTAGTGGTGGCTGGATATGGCTGGGTTGGAAAAGGAGTCGCGGCAAGGTCGCACGGTATGGGCTCAAAGGTCATAATCACAGAGACAGATCCTGTAAAGGCACTTGAGGCACACATGGACGGCTTTGAGGTAATGCCTATGGCAGAGGCGGCCGAAATAGGTGATATTTTCATTACGTGTACTGGGATGCGCGATATCATCAGAAAAGAACACATTCTCAAAATGAAGGATGGTGCAATTTTGGCAAACGTAGGCCACTTTGATGTGGAAATAGACAGTGATTTCCTCCTAAACAAATCAAAATCGGTGCGCGAGGTAAGGCCCGGCCTTGATGAATGCACCTTGCAAAATGGGAGGCGTGTATATCTTGTCGGAAAAGGCAGGCTTGCAAATCTTGTAGCAGCAGAGGGCCACCCGCCAGAGGTAATGGCTCAGTCTTTCTCAAACCAAATTCTTTCTATACTATATCTGCTCAAAAACCACAAAAAGATAGGAAAGCGTGTAATTACAGTTCCTGCAGAAATTGACACGCAGATAGCAATAGATGCGCTTGATGCATTTGGCGTCAAAATAGACAAGCTTTCCAAAAAACAGGTATCTTACAGAGAAAACTGGTAAGAAGCTTCTTAAGCTGTATAAATCAACTTTATTCATTGAGAAAAAAAGCAATCATCACAAGCGCATTACCGTATGCAAACGGCGAGATCCATCTGGGACATGTTGCATCTACATATCTGCCTGCAGATGTAACAACGCGGTTTCTCAAGCTAAATGGCGTAGAAGCGTATTATGTATGTGCATCAGACGATTTTGGTACACCAATTCTAATTCAAGCAGAAAAAGAAAAAAAAACACCGCAAGAATATGTGGCATACTGGAACAAGCGTGATTATGAGGATTTTTCTGCATTTGATATCGGGTTTGATTTCTTTTACCGTACAAGCTCGCCAGAAAACATCGAATTTGTCCAGTATGTTTTCAAAAAACTAAAGGAAAACGGACACATCTATGAATCGGAAATAATTCAGTTTTACTGCAAAAATGACAGAAAATTCCTTCCTGACAGGTATGTTGTGGGTTCTTGTCCATACTGCAAAGCGCAAGACCAGTATTCTGATTTGTGTGAAAAATGTGGGCGCGTACCAGAAGAAATAGATAATCCAAAATGTGCAATATGTGGTGCGACTCCAACAAAAGAAAAAACAAAGCATTATTTTTTCAGGCTAAAGAACTTTGGTGATAAGCTAACAAAATGGCTCAACGAGAACCAAAATCTGCAAAAAGATGTAAAAAAATATGTTCAAAACTGGATTGACTCGGGACTCGTGGATTGGGATATAACACGTGATATATCGTGGGGGGTTCCAATACCGGGTGATGAGTCAAAGGTTTTCTATGGCTGGTTTGATAATCACTTGGCATACATTTCTACTGCTCTAAAAATGCTAAATGACAAGGGAATAGACGGAAAGAAGTTTTGGAACTCAGCCGACATTTACCACTTTATTGGAAAGGATATAGTATATCACCACTACCTGTTTTTACCCGCTATGCGCCTTGGAATAAACGAAGAATACAAGTTACCTGATTACATCCCGACACGTGGCCACCTCACACTACAATCAAAAAAGATTTCAAAAAGCAGGAATTGGTATATTGGATTAAAGGAATTTCTTGAGTATTACCCTGCAGACTATCTGCGGTATTACCTAATATCGATAAACCCATACTCACAGGACGATCTGAATTTTGACTGGGATGATTTTGCGATCAGAATAAATTCAGAGTTGATCGGGAATCTTGGGAACTTAGTAAACCGTGCACTTGGATTTACAAAGAAGACATTTGATGGTATGGTACCACAACCAGATATATTTGATGACAAAGACAAAGAAGCAGAGCAAAAGATCAAATACTTTGCGTCTGAACTTGGCACACTAATTGAGCAAAATCACCTAGACAAAGCACTAAAAAAGATAATGGAATTTTCAATGTATTTTAACCAGTATTTTCAACACAAAGAGCCTTGGAAAAAGAATCTGGGCATGAATACATGTGTGTATTTATCTACAAATGCAGTAGCATCAATATCTGTCGCATTATATCCATTTTTACCATCGTCTGCAAAAAAGATCTGGAAGCAGCTTGGACTGTCTGGCAATATAACAGAAAAATCATGGGGCTCTGTTTCAGAATTAATGCTAAAGCCTTCACATAAAATAGGCGAAATATCGCCATTGTTTGCCAAAGTAGAAGATGAAGATATCAACAAACGTAAAGAAAAGTTTGCCAACTAAGATCCCAAGAATTTCTACACGTGGTTATTATGATCTTGCTACTGGAAGGAGGCTAAAGAATAAACCATATGATTTGTATCCAAAAAGTTTTTTTAAAAACTTGGGTAATTACCCAGAATTTACAATTGTAATTCACGGCATGCGAAACAACAAGCAAGGTGCACTTGAAAAATTCAAAATAGTTCAAAAACGATTGCGTCAACTTGGCTACAAACACCCCGTGGTTGGTTTTAGTTATGATTCTAATGTAAAAGGCATACAATACAAATCATATGAGTACAAGGCAGCAAAAGTCGCAAGATTAATTGCAAAAAAGAATGGATTGAATCTTGCAAAGTTTATCTTAAACATCAAAAGAAAAAATCCAACAATGAGAATTCAAGTGATGGGGCATTCGTTGGGCACTGAAGTGATTGCGCACGTATTACCACATCTTTATAATAAACAAAAAATAGATCAAGTGTACTTTTTTGGTAGTTCGTTGCCTGTGGAGTTTCTTAGTCATGAATTTAATAAAATTATTCAAAAAACCCTTATCAAAAAAATAATTAATTATTACAATCCAACCGATTTGATTTTAAAAACTGCACATGAAAGTGGAATAATTAAAAGACCAATAGGCTACTTTGGATTAGGAAACATATCACATTTCAAACTTAGTGAAAAAAAGGTAATCACAATGGATCACAAATTCGCTAGTTATGTAGCAAAACTCACTTCAATCTAGCATTCCATCCAATTTGGGACCATCATATATTACGAATCTGATTTACAATTATTGCGTGGAATGTACATGAGATGGACGAGACAAAAAGTATGGAAACTTCCTTTTTCATTGAAGGTGTGCAAATGTATTTAGTGGGACAATTGTACTAAAATATTCTACGTAACATTTTGTACTCGATCTGACTAATACTGACTTCGGTATCTTCTAATTATGGCCATGACTTGGCCATGCATTGAAGTCAGTAAATTTTGTAGTCTTAGGCGATCAAACCACTGCAGCAAAGCTTGGCAAGAAGGGAACCACTACGGACATAACCATCTATGACAAAAAAGAAGCTGGAGTGATTCGAACATATACTACTCCAAGCGGTTTTCCTGATAAGATCCAACCGCTTTTACAAACTATCAACTTAGCTGAATACGTGATTTTTCATGTGAATACACTTGACAGATTTACAGGAGAGCAGATAATCGCCCTTGACATGTTAAAAAAATCACAAGGAGTTCTTTCTCATGGTTATGATGTGGATGAGAACACTTTGAATCTAATGATAAAAAATACAATTCTTTCAAACTATCTCAGAGTTGATCAAGACAAAATAAAAGAAGAAACCGATAGGCTTGATCAAATATCACGTGAAGGAAATACACGTGTGGTGATTGATCATTGTTTTGATGTAAAAGGTGTTGGCGCAGTGATTCTAGGTAAAGTAGAACAAGGAAGAATAAAACAATACGATACACTAAAACTTTTACCTCTAGGAACAGATGTTTTAATAAAATCAATTCAAATGCATGATGATCCTACAGAAGAAGCAACATCGCCTGCAAGAGTCGGCCTTGCCGTAAAAGGCGTAACTCCAGATCAAATAAACAGAGGTGATATTTTATGCATTCCTCACTCAGAACACGTATCATCGGAAATTGAGATTGATTTTAAAAAGAGTCAATTTTACAAAGGTGAAATAAGTCAAAATCAAATGTGTCTTGTGAGTGTTGGTTTACAAATTAAACCTGCCAAATTCACATCAGTGAACCCAATGAAATTAACGCTTGATAAACCACTTGTGTACAATAAAGGCGATATCTGCGTCATTCTTAAACCCGAGTCACAAAGTACTAGGCTTTTAGGTAGCGGGATGATAAAATAATCTGCATGATCAAAGAAATAACTATGTAATGGTATTGGTTATGATGTGGAACCATTAAGAGCATGCCCTATTTGCCCAAAATGCGGCTCAAAAAAATTCGAAAGGCTGCAGACAAACGATGTCCAAGTTAAATGTCAAAAATGTGGAAAAATCCTCGCCATTTGATTTTGATGGTTTTTATTTGCAATGCTTTGAAGCCTAGGCATGGCAAAAATGTGGAAAGACTCTGATATCAGCCTAGAGCCAATAAAAAACCAAACCATTGCAGTCATCGGGTATGGAATCCAAGGTGATGCGCAGGCAAACAACCTCCGAGATTCGGGACTTAAAGTCATAGTAGGCCTCAAAGAAGGCAGCCCGACTTGGAACAAGGCAAAAAATGACGGGCACGCAGTAATGTCTGTTGCTGAAGCCACAAAAAGGGGCGACATTATTCACGTTTTGATTCCGGATATGATTCAGGCCAAAGTGTATCGAGAAGAGATTGGCCCAAACCTCTCAAAAGGCAAAGCACTATCATTCTCACACGCAGCTGCAATCCACTGGGAGTGGATAAAGGCCCCAGATGATGTCGACGTAATCATGGTGGCACCAAAGGGACCAGGCTCCAAAGTGCGAGAGACATACTTGGAAGGATTTGGCACACCGGCAATCGTTGCAGTATACCACGACAAGACAGGAACTGCATGGGACAGAATTTTAGCTTTAGGTAAAGGAATTGGTTCTGCAAGAGCAGGCCTAATCCAGACAACATTCAAAGAAGAAGTAGAAACAGACTGGTTTGGCGAGCAGGCAGATCTTTGTGGAGGTTGTGCATCTATGGTGGTAAATGCGTTTGAGACACTAGTGGAAGCAGGCTACCAACCAGAGATTGCATATTTTGAAGTGTTGCATGAGCTCAAGCTCATAGTAGACATGATTCAAAGGTATGGAATCAATGGGATGTGGCGACGAGTCAGTGAGACTGCAAGGTATGGTGGACTCACGAGGGGACCAATGGTCATGGACAAAGACGTAAAAGAAAAGATGAAAAAAGTCCTCAAGATGATTCAGGACGGCACGTTCAACGAGGAATGGATCTCAGAGTACCAAAAGAACGGAAAAAACGCATTTGACAGATACATGAAACAATTAGATGCACACCAAATAGAGCAGGTTGGCAAGCAAATGCGAAAAATGATGTGGCCTGATTCTACAGAATAATTCAGATCTTTCTTAATTTTGTAACCCCGGAATTAATGTGCTCAATAATTGCAGACAGTGGCGAACCAGGCCCAAACACTTTGGAGATTCCGGCTTTTTCCAGCCCTTTTTTGTCCTCTTCTGGTATTACGCCACCCCCAACTACCAGGACATCATTGAGGCCTTTCTTTTGCAATTCCTTGACTACGCGGGGAAACAGTGTGTTGTGGGCACCGTTAAGCAAACTTAGTGCCACTACGTCTACATCTTCATCTTCTGCAATTTGTGCTATGCGCTCAGGCGTGGCAAAGAGCCCAGAATAAATCACTTCCATTCCTGCATCTCGGAAGGCCCTGCACAAAACAAGGGCTCCTCTGTCGTGGCCGTCAAGGCCTAACTTGGCTACTAGAATCTTGACTCTTCGAGACGCAAGTTTTTGTTTCATTTAGTTCCTGTATCTAAAATGCATATTTTAAAACTTAGCCTTGACGCAGCCTGTCTTCTGAGAGCGACTTGAGTCTGTCAAGCTCGTACAGAATCTGATCACGCATCCTCTCTAGCTCCAAAATCCTTTCTTTGAGGGAAAATATCGTAATGCGTTCATGTGGAAATAATGAGCTTGAAAACGTCTTGCCTTGCTTCCTATCGTCATTTATCCATATATCTAGCCCAGAATCCTCCATGCTGTACATCGACAGACAAAATGATAAAACCGATCTGGTGTTTTTTTAGCTGAGTACAAGCTAAATCTGAGCTTCAAGGCAAAATCTTCTAAATATACATAAACCCAATCAAATCATCGACAGTGTATGCAGGCACGGCCACTCCACTACGATCTTACATTTGAGCCACATTTTGATGACTTTACATTTTCTGGCAAGGAAGTAATCGACGTACTGGTCTTAAAATCCACAAATACCATTACACTTCACGCAGCCGAACTAAAAATAAAAAACTGTTATGTGCAGTGGGTCGGCCAAAAAATACCAGCCAAAACAAGGTTAGATGTAAAAAAAGAAATTCTGATCATAACATTGCCAAAAAAGATCAAAGGCAAAGCAAAGATGTTTGTAGATTTTACTGGAATTTTAAACGACAGACTCGTTGGATTTTATCGCAGCCAGTACAAAGACAAGCAAGGCAAGACCAAATATCTGGCAACGACTCAGTTTGAGGCAGCGGATGCACGCAGGGCGTTTCCGTGTTGGGATGAGCCTGCAGCCAAGGCTACCTTTGATGTCTCACTAATCGTAGAAAAAAATCATACCGCTATCTCAAACACAAATATCATATCAAAGAAAAAACTTGGAAACAAAACACTCTACAAATTTGCAAGGACTCCAATAATGTCTACATATCTTTTGTATCTCGGAGTAGGCGAATTTGAATTCCTCACAAGCAAAATAGGAAAAACCGTAATTCGCATCGCAACTACAAAGGGAAACAGCTCAAAAGGCAAATTCTCACTTGATATCTGTAAAAAACTCCTCAAGGCATACGAAAATTATTTTGGAATCAAGTACCCTCTCCCAAAGCTTGATCTCATTGCGGTGCCTGACTTTGCATCTGGCGCAATGGAAAATTGGGGTGCAATCACATTCAGAGAGACCATTCTTTTATATGATCAAAAGACATCGTCGACTCAAACCAAACAACACATAGCCGAAGTAGTCTCACATGAGC